>CALXNZ010000006.1 GCA_944389885.1 uncultured Opitutales bacterium | reverse complement strand
TGGTTAATTTTCTCCCCACTCCATACCTTCCTAACTACATTTGCAAGCTTTTTTTTCACTCTTTTTATATATAGGCATTCCCGATTCCCCAATCTTACTGACTTCACTATGGATTTATTAAACCAACGCCATTTTCACCACGCACATACCACAGCCATTGCATATATCCCCATTCAAATGCACTATATCCACCACACGCATGCCACTGCCCGCCACAATATTAAATTATTCCATCAAAACAGCTCCGCCGCCCTTCCCCGCCGGCACAAAACGCAGCAACTAAATAAAAATCGAATCTAATAAATAATATTATAATATAATTACAATAAAACATGGCAATCCGGCGGGCCTGTTTTAGATTGCCGCACTCAAAACTCTTTTCCATTATACTTGAAAAGAAAGGGGGAGTTTATAACATCAACTCAAAATGAGTCCTTCAAAGAAAAACCCTTTTAGACGCCTGTACGACAAAATTCTCGACTTTATTTTGCCGAGAAAATGCATACTTTGCGGCAAGATAAATCCGAAGGGGGAATTTGAAAACATATGCCCGAAATGCGCCAGAAGCATAAAGCTTTTAAACGGCGCGCGCTGCCTTATATGCGCGGAACCGGTCGGAGACGCAAACCAACCCGACATTGTGGGATGCCCGAACTGCATGAGATTTCCGCCTGATTTCAACAGGTGCTTTGCAGTGGCCGCATTTGACGGGGCGGTGCGCGAAATGATAATAGAGCTAAAATACCGCACGGGCACTTATATAATGAGGGACATGTCGATTCTCGTAAAAAAGTCCCGCGGCATACGCGAATTCCTGCAAGACGCTATATTAGTTCCCGTGCCGCTCCACCGCTCGCGCATAATAAGGAGAAAGTACAATCAAAGCGACCTTATCGCGCGAATGCTGGCAAAGACTTTTCCCGAGTGCAATATAAAGGTAAAACCTATGTTAAAGCGCATTCGGAAGACGAAGACCCAAACAACTCTCGACCGTGATGAGCGGGCGGAGAATATGCGCGGGGCATTTGCCATCGCAGATAAATCCGCTATTTCCAAAATTCCGAAGGACGGCAAAATCATAGTCGTTGACGACGTAATAACCACATCGGTGACATTGTCCGAATGCGCCAAAATAATAAAGGGTGCGGGATATAAAAATGTAAACGCATTCGCGATAGCCCGCAGAATTTAAATTTCCAAAGGACAGAATCGGAGAGCCATGAAAAGAAGAGAATTCATAAACAAGATGGGAGCGTTAGGCGCCGCATTGACATTGGCCAATCGCGCGCAAAGCGCCGAACCCGAACGGAAAACTTATCCAAAGGGCGGCGGAGACTACGGCACCGAATTGCCGCTCAAGGAACGCTTATGGCTCGCCCTCCCGATACAGGCTTCCGCCGATTTCCTGCACCATTCCAAATACAAGAAGTATATAAATTCCCAAAGCGTTTCGGAAATAGAAGAAATGGAAAGCCGGTACGAAGTTTTGAGAATCTCAAACGAGGCATTGTCTAAGATAATCCGCGAAGCCTCCCGGACAACTCCGAAGTTCGGCGAAGTTCATTTTTGGCATTTATACGGCATGGGATACGTCATAAAAACTCCCACCGCGTGCTTCGGCATAGACATACACCACCGCCACGCCGAAAAGCTCGCCCCTCTGCTGGACTTCGCCCTCAGCACGCACAAACACCTCGACCACTACTCCGCGCAACACATAGCCGCCATGGCGGAGCTATCAAAGCCCTATGTCAGCAACTTCGCGGAGAACCGGTGGATTTCCCCGAAAGGCGGAGATTTTACCTTTGGGGAAATATCGGTAAAGGCCCGCCCCTGCGACCACCCTCCCGCAGAGAAGAATTATATTCTGAATTTTGAAATAGACTGCGGGCCCAAGACAAACCATTGCACAATACTCCATATAGGAGATACCCATAGGCCGGAACAGCTAAACCCTTCCAACCCAATCGACGTGTTAATCGCCCACGTGCAGGGAGAAATGGATTTGCCAACTGTCACAAGAAATATTTCCCCGAAATGGACTCTCGTATCCCATCTCTACGAACTCAGCTGGGATCAATACAGATGGAGTATGGCAAGCGGCATCAAACGCTGTATGGAATGCACTAATACCCTTGCGATACCGCCGATTTGGGGCGAGCGGCTCGTATGGAGGGGCCGCTGACATTTCCGCGGCCGCTCTTAAAAAGTTTTCGGAAGCGCCGGGCGTCTTGCGGGGACGGAGCGCGCCGCAAATGCGGCAATATGCGAAATCCGGAATACCGCACGGCGGGAGAGCTACAGGCCTCAACGCGCCGCTTTATCAAAAATTCCTCCGCATAGGCGCAGTAAAAAAATATTCAAAATAGCCGCGCACACATTTCCCCCATAAAACGCGCATAACGACAACTCTATTTGCGGGAAATTTTTGTTTGCGAATCCGTCGGCGGGCAAAAGCGCAAAATTCCAAGAGCTCGCGCGGCAAAACACCTCGCGATAAAAACTCCTAAAAAATGTTCCACGTGGAACAAAACGCCCAGTTCCTTCGCGGAAGACATATGGGCGCGGAGGCATTAAAAAGGCAAAAATCGCAAAACGGCGAATTTGGCGAAATTTTGCCCGTTTTTGACATTTTAGCCCCAATCCCATACGCAGGTATGCCCAAACGGATAAAAACGCCCGCACGAGGGGTTGTAAAAGGCCGTTTTTTTCGGCAAAAGACACTTTTCCCAAAATGAAGCAAAAAAATCATTCACCAGGGCTTTCGCCCTTTTGGCGGGCCGCCGCCTTCACAAAAACGGAAAGAACCCCTATGTCGGCGGGAGACACTCCGGAAATTCTGGACGCCTGCCCCAATGTTGCAGGCCTAAAGGCGTCGAGCTTTTGCGCCGCCTCAAGGCGCAAGCCCTTCAAGCCCTTGAAGTCAAAATCCGCCGGAATTCTTATGTTATCCAAGCCCCCCATCTTTCTAATCTGGCGCGCATCGCGCTCAAGATAGCCCTTGTATATCACTCTATAAAGAATCTCGTCGCGGGAAGATGCGGACAATCCGCGAAAATCCGCCGGCAGATTTTCCGCCCAAGCAGGTCCGTTGCGCCTGAGTTCGGCGGCTTCGCTTCCGCCCTCCAGGCGCTCAACCCACGAATCTATCTCCCCGATTTTAGCCTTTATATTGGCGCTCCTGCCCTCGCCCAACAGGCCATAGCGCGCAGAATACTTCCAAAGGCGGCACTCCGCGCTCTCGTGGTTCAACATAAGGCGGTACTCCGCGCGGCTCGTAAACATTCTGTACGGCTCGGAAGTCCCCTTCGTGACAAGGTCGTCAATCAGGACTCCTATATAGCTCTCGTGCCGCTTCATCACAAGCGACTCAAGTCCAAGAGTTTTAGCGGCTGCGTTTACCCCGGCCACGAGCCCCTGCCCGGCGGCCTCCTCATACCCGCTGGTGCCGTTGATTTGCCCGGCGCAAAAAAGCCCCTCCAAAATTTTGGACTCGAGCGTAGGATAAAGCTGCGTGGGAGGGGCGTAATCGTACTCGACCGCGTACGCCGGCCTCAGCATTTCCGCATTCTCCAGCCCAGGGACCGTCCTTATAAGCTCCGTTTGCACATCTATGGGCATGGAAGTCGAAAGCCCGTTTATATACCACTCGTCGGTAAAGCGCCCCTCCGGCTCCAAAAACAGCCTGTGCGACTCCTTCTCGGAAAAGCGCACAATTTTATCCTCGATGCTCGGGCAGTAGCGCGGGCCAACACCCCTTATCATGCCGCCGTACATCGCGCTGCGCTTTAGATTGGCGCGCAACAGGTCGGCGGAAGCGTCGGTGGTGCGCGTCTCGTAGCACGGCAGCTGGCTGCGGCCGAAACCTTCGAAATCGCCGAAGCCCAGACAATGTTCCACGTGGAACATTTTTTTTGAAAAATCCGAATCGGGGTCGCCCCAGGCGGGGCAGGGCAGGGGGAAATCCCTAAAACGCGGGAGGGCCCTTTTAGACACGTCGGAAGCGTCGCGGGTATCGTAGAATCCGAAAAATACCGGAGTCTCATCTCCGGGCTGGATTTCGCACTTGGAAAAGTCTATGGACTTGCCAGATATGCGCGCCGGAGTGCCCGTTTTCAGGCGCTCGAGGATTATGCCGCAAGCCCTCAGGCTGTCAGAGAGCCTATTTGAGGCGAAATCCCCCATGCGTCCGCCGCCGGTCGTTGAGGCCCCTACATGCAAAAGCCCGCCCAAAAATGTCCCGGAGGCTAAAACCACGGTTTTCGCGTGCAATACCGCCCCGACATTTGTCTCTACGCCGACAATCCTCCCTTCAGAGGCGATTAGAGCCACAGTTTCCGCCTGGAATACCTCAAGGCCGGGCTCGCGCTCCAAAACGGCCTTCATTCTGAATTGGTAGGCTTTCTTGTCGCATTGAGCCCGCGGGGCGCGCACGGCGGGCCCTTTGGAGGAGTTGAGCACCCTAAATTGTATTGCGGTGGCGTCGGCATTCACGGCCATCTCGCCGCCGAGGGCGTCTATTTCGCGCACAATATGCCCTTTGGCAATGCCGCCTATGGAGGGATTGCAGCTCATTTGAGCGATAGTGTCGAGATTTGCAGTCACCAGCAGGCAGCGCGCCCCCATTCTGGCTGCGGCCAGGGCGGCCTCGCAGCCGGCGTGTCCGGCTCCGCACACTATTACATCATATGGATTTGCCTTATCCAAATTCAACATAGAGAAAGTATTTTCAATTTTCCGCAGAACATATCAACCATAAAAATATTCCAAGGCGGGAAGGGGATTTTTGCCGCAGCTCCAAACTTTATGCCTTTTCCATACAATGGATTTGCCATGCGAGACCTACCGCAAGCAAGGTTATCCCGCAGCTGCCATATTCCAAAAAGCGAAACGGTTCCCCACGCTTAAAAAATTCGAAAGGCTTACTCTCCAAGATTTACCCGATTTGGGCATTGCAAAATTTATTAAATTCGCGCCGCGCTTCAATACGGACAACGCGCGGCAACAAGCAGACTCAAGTATCGAAAATCCAACTAATTGCAATACGAACATCAGAAGGTTCACAATGAGGCCTACCCTTTTCAAACTAAATTTTTCCATGCAAACGTGCGCAAGAAAATTGAAGGAAATAATGCCATCGTGCGTTTGCAAAAAAAGCGCCCAACTATCGTTTTAATATTATAAATTATCTATATTTAATGAAAGCTAAATTTATAAAACATTTTTCTAAAAAAGTGTTATTGGTTTATAATAAACAAATAACAAAATTAGAAAAAATGGAGCTATCCATTTCAAAACGTTGGAAAATCTTTCCCAATCCGGGAGGGTAAAACGGTTGAAATATTCGTCAATTTGTTCATAAACATACTGTTATAAATAAAAATATATCAGAAAAATAGTTTAATTAAACCATTGACATTGTAAGTTTAGTATTGGAAAATAAGTAAAAGAATACCAACCATACCCCTGAAAGGAGAGTGCTACATGACAACTCAATCGATTGCAAAAGTCTTGCCGGCAGTTTTTTCCATACTTTTTACAACACTGCATGCGGATGTCACCGCGTGGTATCTTACAAATGTTGCGACCACTTCAACTAACTGGTCGGAGGGGATATGGTATACGTCAGATGGGCAACAAACAGGCTATCCAAATTCAAACGAAATAGGCCTAAGCCTTTACTGGCAACAAAAGGGAATTGCCGTTGACGGCAACTATACTATAGGGCGCATACTTTCAAACCCAAGCATGTCTTGCACGGTGGGGGGAATCTGTACGATTGACCTTTACCAAACAGTTCCCGGAGGATTCGACGCCACGCTAAATCTCGACGGCACAAACGTGGACTATTCCTCAACCGCAAGTTTTGGTTCGACGCTTACAAGCGCCGATTATTTCTATGCCATAACCTTAAACACCGTATCTTTTAAGGCGGGACAAAGCCCGAATTCCGAAATCGTCTTTTCCGGCGGAACTATAAATATAGACGATCCCGTAAACCAAAGAGAAATCTTGATAACGGCTGCCGGAACAAAAGGCGAAGTTGAAACCGATACCGTCACAAAAACAATAACTTTCGACGCGAACAACACTCTCAACCTGAAACAGAATACCACGCTTTCCGGAACCAAAATATATTCCGACTCAACAGGCATAATCAATTTCAACGGCACGACCAATATCAAAGGCGAAGACGGCCAGTTAAAAAATCTCACACTTTACACCGACGCCACAAGCGGCGCGCGATCCCTGCGTTCCATTACCGCAAATGTCGGCGAGGACGGAACGCTTACCGCAGGAAATGTTTACCTCTATAAAAACACCTCTTTTAACGTAGCGGGAAAGGCCGACATTCAAGCCTTGGATATGACGGGCGGAGAATCCGACGCCACAGTATCAAACGGGGGAACGTTAAATGTCGCCCAGAGTGTGACGCTGGGAACAGGCGGAGAAACACTGACCGTAAACGGAACCCTCAATGCGGCAAATATCGTGATGAGTACCGGATTCTCGCACAACACCACAAATAAGGCAAACTTTGTGCTCAACAAAGGCGGAGAGGTAAACGCTACTTATTTTCGTACATATTGCGGCTGCGATGTCACAATAGACGGCAAATTAAACCTTTCAGGCAGCATAAGTGCGGCTTCGCTGTATATAAACAATAGCTCGCTGCTTTTGGGAGAGAATGCGTATTTAAATTCCACCGATTCTTCCGCAATCTTTCAAATAGGAGGGGCGGCAGTAACTATAAAATCCGGCGAGGGCGCGTTGAAATTGGCCTCGGGAATCATTAAGAACGACGCCCTATATACGGAAATCGTATTCGACTCGTCAAATCCGTTTTCCAAGAGCGATACAGTAGGGCAGGAAGGAATAGTATTTCAAAATAGAATAATAACAACCGAAGGCAATTATGGGAGCATGTCTATAGTATTAAACGCCAATCAAGATTTTAACAGTTTTACATTCTCTACCGATAAGCAATATAACTCATATATAATAACGCTAAACGACGCCGTCACCGAATTAAATCTGACATCGCTTTCAAACGGCACTCTCAATGCCACGACAAACGGCATGATAATAATAGACGGCTTCAAACTGAACACCATACATTTTGACACTTGGGTCGACGGTGACGACTTAAAATTGGTATCGTCGCTCAACGGGGACTGGGTGGACTTCACATTGGTGTCGGACGGAGGAACGGGATATTACCTTTCGGCGACATATATTCCCGAACCCTCGATATTTGCGGCGCTTTTTGGCTTTATATCTATTGCGGTTGCCGCCAGAAAAAGAAAATAATTTTTTGACTTAAAAGCCTAAATATTAAAAACTCATAAACATGAAAACTCTAAAACAGATAACGCTTCTTGGACTTTTGGCGGCGGGATTGCCGGGATTCTCGGCGACATTGCCCACCACAATAATAGGGGGCGGTTCCGACTTTCTTGAAATCGACGATGTATCAGATCCCTCCACCGTGACGGTGAATGCAGGCTCCGAAAACAATTATGCCGGCATCACTGGAGGCACAATCACATACAACTATACCAGCAACACAAAGGAAGACAAAGTCGTATTCAAGATCAATGACAATTTTACAATAAACAGTAAAATTGTCGCGGTTTTCGACAACCCCGCCTCGTTTGATTTGCGCAATTTATTGACATTCAATATAGCCAGCGGCAAGACCTTGACCCTAAACGATTTTGTGGTAGACTATGCGAGCAATACTTCAGACAACTATATCGTATTTTCCGGAGGCAGGGTAGTCTTAAAGGCGTCGGAAAGCAATCCCTATACTTCGCTATTCCATCTCAATGGGACTACTTTCGAGAATAACGGGAATTTGGTGACAGGGTTTACCAAATTAAACAGCGGAGTATTAAATCTCGGGGGCAATTATAAAATAACAGGGAACGCCTATATAGGTTCAGGTAGCGGTTCGACCATAAATCTAAACGGCTATAATTTCCATATAAGTTCAGGATTCTATTTTGAACAGACAGATCTGGTTCTCACTGTGTCATTTGGGGATAAAGCAGAAAATGGCGGAATGGTCGTATATGCGGTAGGAAGCTTGCAACAGCAGTTTGCTTCATCTACAACTATATTCAAAGATTTCGATTATACTGAAGACCTCATATTGTTTAAAACACCCGTTTCGGATCTCTCCATATTTGAATTTGAAGGTTATGAAGGTCAGGAAATCTTATCGAAAGTCCTAACCGCGGAAGATACTATTGAGCTGCAAATAGACTCGAGCTATGCGGGATACACTTCGTACTATGTAATTCCCGAACCATCTATATTTGCTGCGTTCTTTGGAATTGCGGCACTGGCGTTGATTGTGCTGAAAAGAAGAAAGTAAGACTGGAAAAATTTGAAAAAAGCGCCCTTTTGGGCGCTTTTTTTGTAATTATCCGGCAAAAATCGCGTAAAAACTTTAAAAAACCTTGACAGAAACAAGTAAAAGTCGGAAATCAACAAAATTTAAAATGTCGTTGAGAGGGCTAAATAAAACCATACTGGTTGCCGCGGCAATATCGGCGGCATCTCCGGTTTTCGCAGCGCAAACAAAGGCCGACTACCTTTTCGAGGTTGGCGGGTTCGGCATAACAAACTCCATGCTGACCACTTGGATTTTCGCGATTATAATAATAGCGCTTTTTAGGGCAATGCTCTGCGGAGGCGCAAAGCTCGTGCCAAGCAAGGGTCAACTCGTAATAGAGGCGATAGTCGAAAATTTGCGCTCAATAATGGAGCCGCTTCTCGGCAAAAAAGCCTTTAAAGGCGCGTTCCCGCTCCTGCTCGGATTCTTCGCTTATATCTTAATCATGAACTGGTCGGGACTCCTTCCCGGGGTGGGCTCGATAGGAATGGAACAATTAGCCTCGGGAACGGAATGTCCGGAGGGATTTGTCCCCAAAGAGGGCGCAGCCAACGAATATGTAAAATTCGTCCCCTTCATACGCCCCGCCGACACCGATTTAAATACGACTCTTGCCTTGGCGATAATATCCTTTGCCGCATGGATATACTTTGTGCTGCGCTACGCGGGATTGAGAGCATTTCTGCATGAGACATTCGGGAATAAGGCTGATAAGAACGAGATAGCCCTTCCAATATATTTGGGACTCTTTGTAATATTTTTCGCCGTGGGCTGCATAGACCTGATTTCAATATTGATGCGCCTGATTTCGCTATCGTTCCGACTGTTTGGAAACACTTTCGGAGGGGAAATTCTACTGGAAAACATGCACCATATGGCAATAAGCCTGCCGCGCTTTGTATCGTGGGTGATACCGATACCGTTTTACCTCTTGGAAATGTTAATAGGCCTGATTCAAGCCTTTCTATTCAGCCTCCTCACGGCGGTTTACATAGGCCTTATAACCAATACAGAAGGCGAAGAATAAAATATTTCACAACAACAACCAAAATCATAAAAATATGACAGAAATAATCGCAGAAGTGGCAAATCAAGCTATGAACGGCAGTATACAGGGAGCTCTCGGCTGCCTTGGAGCTGCGCTCGGCGTGGGATTCGTAGGAGCTAAAGCGGTGGACGCGGTCGGACGGAATCCGGGAGCGTTCGGAAAAATCATGGTGCTCGGAATTCTCGGTATGGCGCTTGCGGAAGCGGTGGCATTTTATTCGCTCTTCCTCGGCAAATAATTTCCGATTCCCATGACGAACATACTGGCAGCGGCGGGAAACGACGGTTCCAATCCGCTTGAGTTTCTGACGCAATTTGGCATAGAGTGGCAGTTGCTTGTAAGCCAAGGAATATCCTTTGCTATAGTTGCGGTGGCGCTCTATTATTTTGTATTCAAACCGGTTATAAAAGTTTCCGCAGAACGCCAACAAAAGATAGAGCAGGGGCTCAAGGACGCGGAAGAAGCGCGGAAGAATCTTGAAACCGCCCAGCAAACGGCCAAGTCTAAATTGGACGAGGCCGCCGCCGAAGCCGCAAAAGTTCTGTCGGAGGCCAGGGATAGCGCCAAGCGCTCCATAGCCGCGGCCTCTGAAGAGGCGTCGGCAAAAGCCGCTGAAATAAGGGCTCTCAACGCTTCACAACTCGAGATGGACAAGGCGCGCATGAAGGAAGAGCTGAAAAGCGAGCTCTCCGAACTCGTGGCTGAAACCGCAACAAAACTCATAGGCAGGATACTCACGCCCGAACAGCGGGCCGCCCTCGCCGCCGAAGCCGCGGACGAGCTGGCTAAAACGAACGGGAAAGACAAAGAGTGAATTCCAAACTTGAAGCAAAGGCCCTGTCGGAGGAGACCTTGAACGGAGACGCCAATATAGACGCCGCCCGCCTTGAAGCCGTATGCGACTACATATGCGATTCCAAATACTCTCTGGAACGTAAAATTCGGATTTTGCGCGGGATTCGCAAGCTGTTGAAACCTGTTGCGCTGGGACAGTCCGCCCTGATTGAATGTTCCGGGCCACTAAAAGAGGAGACTATTCAAAAGCTGGAGAAATTTGTCGAAGATGCCACTGGTCGACGCGGAATAAAGTTTGAGATTAGGGAAAATCCGGAACTCCTGGGCGGGGTTAGAATAAAATGCGGAGATTTAATATGGGAACGTTCCGCAGCCCTTGACCTGACACAACTACGCTAAGAATTTTTACGATGGACGACATACTAAAGCAAATTAACGCCCGCATAGAGAAAATCGAGAGCCTTAACCGGCGCGAGAACGTGGGTACAATAATTTCGGTGGCGGACGGAGTTGCCCGTCTGAACGGCCTCGCGAACGCCATGTACAACGAGATGATAGAATTTGACAACGGGCTCTTCGGCATAGCGCTAAACCTTGGCGAAGACGAAGTGGGCGTAGTGCTTTTGGGAGACGCATCCGGATTAAAAGCTGGAGACACCGGAAAAACTACGGGCAGACTTCTGAGCGTTCCCGTTGGAATGGGACTGCTCGGCAGGGTTGTAGATGTACTGGGACGTCCGCTCGACGGGAAAGGAGAAATAAACTCCGAAGAAAACTATCCGGTGGAAAGAATCGCCCCCGGCATACTTCCCCGCAAATCCGTAAACCAGCCTCTGCAAACGGGAATACTTGAGGTTGACGCCATGATACCAATAGGGCGCGGACAGCGCGAATTGATAATAGGCGACCGTTCCACAGGCAAGACCTCCATAGCCCTCGACACTATAATAAACCAGGCGCGAATAAATAAGCGGCACGAATCCGAACCGGGATTTCGTCCGGTGTATTCGATATACGTTGCCATAGGGCAAAAGAATTCAAATATAGCCCGCACAATACAACTATTGGAATCACAAGGGGCTATGCCGTACACTATAATAGTGGCCGCATCGGCATCGTCGAGCGCGGCCGACCTCTACATAGCCCCTTATTCCGGCTGCGCCATGGGAGAATGGTTCATGCAAAACGGTATGGACGCCCTGATAGTTTACGACGACCTCTCAAAGCACGCCGCCGCATACAGGCAAGTATCGCTATTGCTGAAAAGACCTTCCGGACGCGAAGCATACCCGGGAGATGTATTTTACCTGCACTCAAGACTTCTCGAACGCGCCGCCCGCCTGAACGAAGAAAACGGAAACGGATCCCTTACGGCGCTTCCGATAATCGAGACGCAGGCTGGCGACGTGAGCGCGTATATTCCCACCAACGTAATCTCAATAACCGACGGCCAAATATTCTTAGACACAGACCTCTTCAACCAAGGGGTGAGGCCGGCAATCAACGTAGGGATATCGGTATCGCGAGTCGGGTCGTCCGCCCAAATGAAGGCATTTAAACAAGTAGCCGGGAAACTCAAGGGAGAATATTCGCAGTACAAAGAACTTGCGGCCTTCGCCCAATTTGGATCGGATCTCGATCCGCGCACGAAATCGATAATAGACAAGGGCGACAGGCTCGTACAGGTTCTCAAGCAGAAAAACGACGACCCCATTCCCGCGGCTACCGAGATTCTGATTTTGTGGGCGCTCCAAAACAACTATTTCAACGATATAGATGTAAAGAGAATATCCGAGGCCGTATCGAGTTTGCGCAGCTATGCCGGAGAGTCTTGCCAGAGCGTGCTCGACAATATATCCAAGAGCCAAAAGATTGACGATGCGCTCGCCGCGGAACTGAAATCTGCCTGCGACGCTTGGCGCAAACGATTTGCCTAAAGGATATCCGCCATGAAGGGAATGCGCGAAATTCGGAACCGCATAAAGGCGATAAAGAGCACGGGGCAAATAACCCATGCCATGGAGCTTGTCGCCGCCTCAAAGATGAAGAAGGCCCAGCGGAATGCGGAATCCGGGAGGGCGTATGCGGCGCTTTTGGCCGATATCACCGATATAGTTTCCGACGAGACGGGGCTGTCCTTCAACAAGGCTATGTTCTCAAATCCAAATTGTCCGGCGAGACTGGTAATAGTATTCTCAACCGACAAGGGATTGTGCGGGGCGTTAAACACCAATTTATTTAAGAAATTAACAAGCATAGAAGGCGACGTTAAGTTTATAACGGTGGGCAATAAGGCGCTGAGGTTTCTCGCGCGGACAGGGCGCGAAACGCTTGCCGGATTCAGGCTTGGAGACAATCCCACGTTTTCCGAGACGCGCAAGATAGCCGATTACGCATTAAAAGCTGCCGCGGACGGCAAAGTGGGAAGCATAGAGGTATTGTACAGCCTTTACATAAATACCTTAAAGCAGGAGCCCACGTTGGTTAAACTTGCGCCTATGGATAATCTTGACTGGTATATAGACAGGCTGAAAAACGTCTATAAGCTCAATAAGAGCCCAAATCCGAAAGACAATAGGAAATTTAGTTTTGAGCCGTCCGCAAAAGCGATAATGGACGAACTTCCGAAGTACTTTCTGCGCCAGACATTGCACCATATAGCCTTGGACGCCAAAGCTTCGGAACAATCCGCGAGAATGGTTGCCATGAAGGGAGCCAGCGACAATGCGGATTCGCTCGTTGACGCGCTGTCGCTGGAATACAACAAGGCCCGCCAGTCGGCGATAACCACCGAGATACAAGAACTTGCAGCCGCATCCGCGCAGGAAACGGACGATTGAACTTAAAGAATATATACAATGGCAGACATCGAAAACATAGGAACAATCACCCAAGTAATAGGAGCGGTAGTGGACGTCAAGTTCGACCCCGCAAACATACCGTCTATTTACAATGCGTTGGAAACCCGCACTTCAACGGCTGAAGACGGCGCTAACATAATACTTGAAGTCCAACAGCACCTTGGCGAAGGAGTTGTGCGCACCGTAGCCATGACCTCGACCGAGGGACTCAAGCGCGGGGCCAAGGCCAAAGATACGGGACACCCCATACGCGTTCCTGTTGGGAATTGTACGCTGGGAAGAATTTTTAATGTTGTGGGAGAAGCCGTTGACAACAAGGGCAAAGTTGAATGTAAGGAGCGTTTGCCGATCCACAGGCCGGCGCCGACCCTTCTCGACCAGAGCACAAAAGCCGAAATTCTCGAGACTGGCATAAAACCGATAGACCTAATATGCCCATTTTTAAAAGGCGGAAAGGTCGGGGCGTTCGGCGGAGCCGGTGTGGGCAAGACGGTCGTAATCATGGAGCTAATTCACAACATAGCCAAGGCGCACGGAGGATTTTCGGTGTTTGCGGGAGTGGGAGAACGTTCCCGCGAGGGAAACGATCTTTACCACGAGATGACCGAATCGGGAGTTATCGACGAAAAGGTCCCGGAAAAATCAAAGGTCGCGCTTGTTTACGGACAAATGAACGAACCTCCCGGAGCCAGAATGAGAGTCGCGCTCACCGCATTGACTATGGCGGAGTATTTCCGCGACGCCCAAAGCCAGGACGTACTGCTTTTCATAGACAATATATTTAGATTTTCGCAGGCCGGCAGCGAAGTTTCCGCGCTGCTGGGACGTTCTCCGTCGGCAGTCGGCTATCAACCCACGCTCGCGCAGGAAATGGGAGAGCTGCAAGAGAGAATCACATCAACAAAGAAGGGCTCAATAACATCCTTTCAGGCGATATATGTGCCGGCCGACGACCTTACAGACCCGGCGCCGGCAAATACATTCGCCCACCTCGATTCCACAATAGTGCTGGATCGTTCCATAGCGGCGCTGGGAATATATCCTGCCATAGACCCCTTGGCCTCGACTTCAAGCGCGCTGTCGCCATCGATAGTGGGCGAAGAGCATTTTAAGGTGGCCAGAGGAGTACAGGAAGTCCTGCAAAAATATAAAGACTTGCAGGACATCATAGCCATACTCGGCATAGACGAGCTTTCCGACGAAGACAAACTCACGGTTGCACGGGCCCGCAAAGTGCAGAAATACCTATCCCACCCGCTGCACGTTTCCGAAGTGTTCAACGGAGTGCCCGGCGTTTACGTTCCCGTGTCGGAAACAGTGCGCGGATTTAAGATGATACTCGACGGCGAGCTCGACCACATCAACGAAAACGACTTCTATTTAAAGGGGACTATAGACGAGGTCATAAAGTCCGCCGAAACAAATAAATAATCCCATGCCGCTAACATTGGAAATAGTAACCCCCGACGGCGTTGCCTGGCACGGCGAATCCGTGGATTCGGTGACGCTTCCGACAGAGAGCGGGGAAATAGGAGTGCTTCCGGGACACATTCCGCTCATAACCATATTGAGAGCCGGAGAAATCTCCGTATCGGCTAACGGCAAGACAGAGAGCCTCGCAATCGCCGACGGGCATGCCAGAATTATGGGCGACGTCATATCGGTCCTAAGCGAGGCCGCAATAAACGTGGAGAATGTGAATCTCGAAGAAGTCGAGAAAGAGCACAGAGCCGCTTTGGAAGCCATGGAATTGGAGCTTGCAAAATCTAATATTGACGAGGAAGAGATACGCAGGCTTGAATCCATAGCCCGTTATTCAATAGCCAAAAAGCTTGCCAAGACAAAGCGCTCTTAGCAGATGCCCATGTTTTTAGAAATGGCGGACGCTTGCGCGCTTTAATGGCATGCGATTTAGCGATAGCTAAGCGGAAAGCCAGGTCTTATAGAAATATTTTTCGGGGGGCTATAAGGACTTCAAGATATGCTGGGAAGAGAAACAAAATGCTAAAATTGGTATCTACGATTATATTGTCGCTTTTTGCGGCGACCTTGTCTGAAGCCGCAAGCGATAGCGTAAAAATCATAAAAAAGTTCTCCGACGGAACGATAAAAGAAGAATCGGTAAAGCTGGAAAAGCTCGGGGCAAACTCATATAGGCTAAAGATTCCGGCCCGCAAACTCGACGAAAACGTATTTGCCTGGCGCAACGCGAATCCCGTGGAATATATAGACATTATAAGCCAGGACGCATGCGCGGCAAAGGGGGACAATGGCTATTGGGTATTGTCGGACGGCAGAATAGGGTCATTCAAGGCCGACGAGGGAGAGATAGACGAGCGCCGCAACCCAATGCCTATTTTCGGAATGAAGAAGGGCAACAAAGCGTTCGTGGCAATAATAAAAGGCTTGAAATACGAATTCTCGATGCGGGTGGAAGTAAAGGAAGGCAAGTATAAGATATATCCGCGTTTTCACATAAAAGACATAGGGACGATTCCATACGAAGATATAATAATAGATTTTATCCATTTTGAGGGCGATGCTGCAAATTACTCGAGCATGGCCAAAGAATACCGCAAATACCAGCTCGAAAGGGGAGAGGTCAGGCCTTTAAGGGAACGGGTCAGGGGAAATCCGCAACTCGCCTATACTGCGGATTCAATATTCATTCGGCTAATGATGGCTTCTTTCATGAGGGATTCCGATTTAGGAATATGCAGGGGCGAACATTTTAGGGAAGAGGACGAGCCCCCTCTAAAGAAATTTAGGGACTTCGACAACGTAATGGCGACGATGAAGAAGTTTAAAGCCATGGGAATAGAGAAGGCCGAAATATGCCTTGTGAACTGGAACTGGCGCTCGAACGGCCGCAATCCCGTTTATTACATAGCCGAATCCGAGCTTGGAGGAGACGCAAAATGCATGGAGGCAACCGCCTGCGCAAAAGATTTGGAATACCAGATAGTCCCGCACACGCTGCACACTGAGAGTTATACAATATCCCCCAAGTTCGACAAGGAGGATTTGGCCGTAAACAAGGACGGCACCTATCCGCACCACGGATTGAGCATGGGAGGCAGGGCATACTTAAACTGTTTTAGGGTTTTTTATAATAAGCATATAAAAGAAGGCTACGGAAGATTGTTAGAGCTGGGATTCAAAGGGACTTTTCACATAGACGTCACCTCGTGCATAGTTCCGTATCAATGTTTTAATCTGAACCATTTTTGCACGCGGAGGGACACTGCCGACTACATGAATAAAATAGGGAAAATAACGCGAAGCTATTTTGGAGGATTTTCTTCGGAAGGGCCATGCGACCATGTGGCAAATACCTTGGACTACGTTTTGTACACGAGCGCCTACCCTGCTTATATAGGCAGAGAGACGCCTTTAATGGACAGGATAGCGCCCATATGGCAGTTAGTCTATCACGGGATAATACTGAGCAATCCTTTCGCGTCCACGATAGATTACACTTACCCTCGCGACAGGGAGAAATGCTGGAAGCCCTGCTCGTCTTTTGACGAGCCCGAGCGCAGGTTAAAGCTTGTAGAATTCGGAGGCCGCCCGACATTTTACTGGAGCCTGGCTTCAACGGAAAATTTTGAGCCCGTCAAGAAAGCTTACGATGAATATCAGCCGCTAAAATATCTGCAATACGAATTTATGGATTTTCATGGGGAGATAGCCAAAGACGTATTCAAGACGGTCTATTCAGACGGGAGCGAGGTCGTCACAAATTACTCCGCCGCTCCTTTTGAATATAGGGGAAAGAAAATAGGCAGCATGGATTACGCACTATTCAAGGGGGGAAACTAATCCGCGCCGCAAAAACGCTTGACGCAGAAATGTGAAATAATAACATTTAAATTCAGAAAAAGGGCGTCGATAGCAACGGCGCTTCTGAGAGTATTTAATTATAAACAAGTACGCACAAGGATATATTATGGAAAGAAGGAAATTCGTAAAAATGGGCGCAGTTATTGGAGCGGCGGCGGCAATGCCGCGCTTTAGTTTCGCGCAGGTAAAAGGATCCGACAAGGTAAAAATAGGTCTCATAGGTTGCGGCGGAAGAGGCACGGGAGCCCTTATAAACATGCTGGACGGAGATCAAAATGTCAAGGTGGTGGCCTTTGCCGACCTATTTGAAGATAAATTGCAGCCGTCAATAAATAGGGTAAAGCAACATCTCGACAAGAATTACCCCGGGCGCTCGAACGAAATTTTGGATCCGGCAACGGTAAAAAAGTTTTCAGGGTGGGATTGCGTGGACGCCCTGCTGCGCGAAGATGTCGATGCCGTAATAGAAGCCACTCCCCCTGTTTTCCGCACTCCGCACTATGCAAAAATAGTTGCCGCCGGAAAGCATGCGTTCCTTGAGAAGCCCGCCTGCATAGACATAACCCAGGCCCGCGAAATGTTGGAGCTTGCCAAACAGGCTAAGGAAAAAGGCCTCACCGTTATCTGCGGAACTCAGCGCCGCTACCACGACGGATATAAAGAAATGATAAAGCGCGTACAAGACGGCGCTCTCGGCGAAATTCTCTCCACACAGGCCTACTGGAACAGCTCCGGATATGTAGGGCACTATCAGCACGACGCAATGGAAAAGAGCGGCGTTCTGAAAGGATTGGAATTTGACAGCATAGAATACCAAGTCCGCAACTGGTTCTCGTTTATATGGACTTCCGGAGACCATATCGTGGAACAGCACGTACACAATTTGGACGTAATAATGTGGGCTCTCGGCGACAACCACTTCCCGGTTGAGCTCCGCGGATTCGGCGGCAGGAGCACGGATTTGCCCGTACCCATGTATGGCGACAGATTCAGCCATTTCGCGATAGACTTTGACATGGGCAACGGCCTCCGCTTGGCGAGCTATTGCCAACAAGACCCCAAAGCCGCGGACGAAGTCGGCGAGCGCATTGTGGGAACAAAAGGCATAATGTATTCCAATCTCTACGGGAACATCTCCATAACGGACCTAAAGGGAAACCCCGTCTGGAAATTCGACAATAAAAAGGCCTCCGAGTGCATGGTTAACGAGCACAAGGTATTCTTGCAGTCGGTACGCAACGGCGGAAGAATGAATATGATAGAGCCTCTTGTGAACTCTACGCTATTGGCTATAGCGGGCCGACTGAGCGCATACAGCGGAAAGAAGTTTAAGTATGACTGGATGCTTTCCCGCTCCGCGGAAAATCTCGTGCCGGAGAAAATGGCATGGGGCGTCAAAGTTCCGCTTAAACCGGTTCCGGTTCCGGGGAAATACGAGCTTGTATTAAAAGCCTAATACAAATAAACAAAAATCCGCCCAACCGGGCGGATTTTTTTGTCGAATAGCAAAATACGCCTGCCTGCTCCGAGGCCTTCAACAGAAGCGGACACAAGCATAAGCGCGGGCGGGGCGACGTCCCGCTGCGATTAAAGTTTATCGCCGTCCCTGATTCCGCCGCCGTACTTTGAAGGACTCGAAATTTCTCCTTTTAACAGGCTACCCGGCGTTTTAAGGGCGCCCGCCTTAATGTCCGCCTCGGTAATTTTAGCCATGAGAATTTCGTGTTTTCCCTTTTCGCCCCTTCCGTTGTCATAAGCTATATAAATGAATCCGTCGGGACCTTCGGAGAAGGAGGGATAACTCACGGAAGAACGCTCGTCTAACAATAGTTTATAGGGAAAGGTTTTTCCGTCGTCTTCCGACAGGAATGCGGTCATCTTAGACCTGGAATGGATTTTTTTAGACTCCTCTTTAGACACATCGTTGGCCACCATTATTATATTTCCTGATTTTAGGCGCCCCCAAACGGTTTTTGTATCCACTCCGACTTTCATGGAGAACTGCCCCAAGTCCGACCAGGACCTGCCGCCGTCCTCCGATTTAAAGACTTTGGGGACATCGCCTATCATGCGGACCAAAGACAGCAGAGAAGAATCCTTGCGCTGAAAAACCGCCTGCTCCGCGAAGGAAATTCCCGGACAATGCAGGTGCGATACAAACTCGATTTCTCCTTCGGAATTTTCTTTTACGAATTTTGCCCTATCGGGGCTGGCAAATTCCCAATACAAATCGCCCGGACGCAATATTGAGCCGTCCTCAAAAAGCAATGGTTTTATAACGGCCATATTGTACCTGCCCAAAAGTCTCGGCTTGCTAAATTCGGGATTTTTATTTTCGGGCTTTTGCATTGTAAATTCCCAAGAGGTGGTATTGCCGAGTTCGCCATCGTTCACATACATGTTCCGCACAACAACAACCCTGATTTTTCCCAGCTTGTCTTTCCAAAGAAGAATATCGCTTGAAGTCGCGCCAAGTTGCTCGCGCGGATCGAAAGCAAACAGCTCCTCCCAAGTTTTTCCGCCGTCGGAACTGGTTGCAATAACCGCAAACTGCCCGTAATGCGAGGGCGCGTCTTTGGAGGGTTTAATCATTTTGCCATTTGCATCGTGTAGAAAAGCCCTTTCGGCAACCTCATTGCTGGCAATCCACGCGGCCCACAATCTGCCGTTGTCGGCTATCTCAATTTGGGGGCAACCTTGAAACACCCTGAGATTTATGCGATAGCGCGATGGAGAGTTTGCCACGGGCCCTGTAGATACGAGATACGGAGGGGTTTTCGCGGTTATTCCATACGGATAAGTTTGAGAGACATCGCCTGAATTTGGAGGCTCTATATTTCCGATATTGTCGGAATCCCCAAGTTCGGAATTATAACCCGCGCACCCCGCAAGAAATGCGAGAATTAACAAGCTCAACATATTTTTCATAAATACACCTCCCTTTTTTGCCCGATTAAAAAGCAGCTGGAAATCTTTTCAAGAATATATACCCGCATCGGTATAAATCTTTTTTGTGGCTTTCGCAAAATGGCGTATTAACATTTTGGCATAATGATTTTTGATACCCATGCACACTTGGATACATTCCTTAAAAACGGAACCTTGCCGCAAGTCTTAAAACGCGCAAAGGACGCCGGGATAGGGGGAATAATCGCATGCTCCACAAAGCCCGAAGAATGGGACATGTACGAATCCATATCCAAAGACAGCCGAGGATTTGTAAATTGGCAGGCAGGCATACACCCTTCTGAACTTTCCGCGTCGGACCTGGATCTCATGCCAAAGCTGGAGAATTTATTCTTGGAAGACTCGCCGAATTCCCCATGCGCAATGGGAGAAATTGGCTTGGATTTTTACCGTCTTCCAAAAGACGCCATTCAGGCTGAACGTGTAAAAATAGCGCAACTGGAATTATTCAGGCGCCAACTTGAGATAGCCGCAAAGCATAGATTGAAAATATGCGTACACGCGCGAAACGCCGTGGGCGAATGTACGGAAGAAATTATCGCAGCAGGAGTGGATTTATCGAACGTCGTATTCCATTGCTACGGGGGAACCGTGGAGGAATTGAAGAAGATAAACTCACTTGGAGGTCGGGCGTCCTTCACCGGAGTGATAACCTACAAGGGGGCGGATGAAATGAGGGAAGCAATGCTCGCCCAGGGAACATCTAAGCTCATGTTTGAAAGCGACTGCCCTTATTTGAGTCCGGAACCGAAGCGCGGCGAACGCAACGAGCCCGCCTATGTGCCGTTCACAGTCAAATTTGCCGCCGAACTTTTTGTGCTTGCACCGGATAAATTGGCGGCTATAACCACCCACAATGCCCGCGAGTTTTTTGGATTAACTGCATGATTCCTAATGCCATGATGAAGTTTAAGACAATTTCCATATTTTTCGCAATTTGCTGCGCAATCTGCTCAACCGCAAACGCGCTCGACATAAAAAAGAACGACGACGGTCTTTGGGTCTATGATGTAAAAACTCTCGATGATGCCAGAGCCTTTTTTAAATATAAGGCCGGCGCGCTTCCTATAATCAGCGGACATCGCGGGGGAAAGATGCACGGATATCCGGAAAACCATACGTCGTCTTTTGAAGAGTTGATGAAAAAGACGCCAACGTTTTTGGAGATAGATCCTGTAAAGACCAAAGACGGCGTAATAGTCCTCTTTCACGACGCCACCTTGGAGCGCACCACAACCGGCAAGGGGAAGATGTCGGACCTGACCTTCGCCGAATTGCGCGAATTGAACTTAAAAGACGGATACGGAGTCCCGACCGAGTACAAAGTGCAAACCCTCGAGGAAGTCATAAAATGGAGCCGCGGCAAATGCGTGTTGAATTTGGACAACAAGGGAGTTCCGTACGAGGACATATTGGCGCTTCAGGAAAAACTTGGGGCGACAAACATAATGATAACCTCCCACAGCGCCGCCCATGCCCGCTGGTATTATGACAGGAACAAGAACCAGATGTTTTCTGCCCATATACGCAACAAGAAACAGCTCGAAGAATATAAAGCGTCCGGAATCCCGTGGAAAAACTTCATAGTATTCATAGGATTTTCCATAAACGACGAGAACCGCGAGGTATATGAATTTATGAAGAAAAATCGTGTGCGCTGCATGATAAGCGTGTGGCCGCAAAAGGACTTTCCTGCGGCGATAGAAAGCGGAATAGGAATTATCGAGGCAGACCTTTCCCTTGAACTTGCCGACCTAATGAAAGAATACAAATCGGCGCGCGCAAAGAAACAAATTTCCACTGATAAATAGGAACGGATAACATTTATGATAGACATAAAGATTTTAAGGGAAAATCCCGAAAAGCTTAAGGCTAAAATAGCCCTAAAAAAATTCGATTGCGACATAGACGCAATAATAGCGTTCGACGCTGTCCGCCGGAAAGCCGTATCGGAATCAGAAGCCGCCCGCGCCGCTCAGAATGCGGCGAGCAAGGCCATGGCGGAACTTCCGAAAGGATCGCCGGAATTTAAGGAAAAGGTTGCAGAATTAAAGGCAGTATCGGCAAAGGTAAAGGAACTTGAGGCAAAGAGCGCGGAAATCGAGGCGGAGTGGAAGCAAATGCTGCTATCCATTCCCAATATGCCCGACGATTCCGTTCCGATAGGGAAATCCGATAAAGACAATGTCACGGTGTACACTTGGGGAGACACCCAAAAATTCGCAAACGCAAAGCCGCACTGGGAACTTCCATTCTTCGAGAAAATGCTGGATTTCAAGCGCGGCGTAAAAGTCACGGGAGCCGGATTCCCGTTTTATGTGGGAGACATGGCCCGCCTTGTGCGCTCGCTGTTGTCCCTGTTCTTGGAGGAGGCAAAAAATAACGGCTACACAGAGTTGATGTGCCCGATAATGGTCAATGCCGCGAGCGCCACGGCCACGGGGCAGCTTCCGGATAAAGAAGGGCAGATGTACCACGACGCCCAAGACGATTATTATATGATTCCAACGGCAGAAGTTCCTGTCACGAACTTTTATAGGGACGAAACTTTCGAGGAATCGCAACTTCCCGTTTACGCTTGCGCTTATACTCCGTGTTTTCGCAGGGAAGCGGGAAGCTGGGGAAAAGACGTGCGCGGATTGAACCGCCTGCATCAATTCGACAAAGTAGAATTGGTAAAATGGGTGCACCCCGACAATAGCATGGAGGAATTGGAAAAACTCCGCAAAGACGCCGAAGGCATACTGCAAAAGTTGGAACTTCCATATAGGGTTCTCGCCATATGCACTGGAGATATAGGGTTCCCGCATGCAAAGCAGTTCGATCTTGAAGTATGGGCAGCCGGTCAACAGCGTTGGCTCGAGGTGTCGTCGTGCTCCTGCTTTACAGACTTCCAAGCCCGCCGCGCAAATATAAGATACAAGCCCGCCGGCGGAGGGAAATCCACATATGTACATACGCTCAACGGTTCCGGCTTGGCCATACCGCGCGTATTGGCCGCTATTCTGGAAAACAACGCGGATTCGGACGGCAGAGTAAAAGTTCCGGAAGTCCTGAAGAAGTGGTACGGCGGAGACTACATCGGCTAATGCCGCCCCAATACTCAAAAACACAAACTCAATGTTAGAAGGAATCACCCAAAGCCTGTCCAAGGCCCTGCGCAATTTGCGCGGACTCGGAAAGCTCACCGAGGCAAACATGGCAGAAGCGCTCGAAGAAATACGCAGGGCGCTTCTGTCGGCCGATGTCCATTTTAAAGTCGCAAGGGAATTTGTAGGCCGCGTAAAAGACAAATGTGTAGGCCTTGAGGTCATAAAGTCCGTCACTCCCGGACAGCAAGTGGTAAAGATAATACACGACGAGCTCAAAGATTTATTGGGGGAGGGCAGCACAGAGCTATCGGACGCAAGGCCTCTAAAAATAATGCTTGTAGGCCTTCACGGCTCCGGTAAAACGACTTCCGCAGCCAAGCTTGCCGCCCTTTTAAAAAAGCGGGGCAGAAAGCCTGCGCTCGTGGCATGCGACGTTTACCGCCCCGCGGCAATAGACCAGCTTGAAACTCTTGGAAAACAGATAGGGATTCCCGTATATTCCGACAAGACCCGCAAAGACGTTCCGCGACTCGGAAAGGAACTTGGCGAAACCGCGCTATCGGCCGGAGCGGACACCGTAATTTACGACACCGCCGGCAGGCTTCAAATAGATACCGCCCTAATAGACGAAATAATCAAACTTCGCTCAGAAACCAATCCCGATGAAATTCTGCTCGTCGCGGACGCGGCTCTCGGGCAAGAGGCCGTAAACGTGGCAAAGGCCTTTAACGAAGCCGTTCATATCACGGGAGTGGTAATGACGAAGCTCGACGGCGACGCGAGGGGAGGGGCGGCGCTTTCGATAAAAGCTGTTTCCGGAGCGCCGATAAAATTTGCCGGAGACGGGGAAAAGCTCGACAACTTTGAGACATTCCACGCCGATAGAATGGCGCAGCGGATACTCGGCATGGGAGACATTGTGTCGCTCGTTGAAAAGGCGCAGGAAAATATAGATATGGCCGAGGCCGAAAAAATGGCCGAAAAGCTGCGGCGGGCGGATTTCAATTTTGAAGATTTCCTGGAGCAGCACAAACAGATAAAGCGCCTGGGCCCTCTTGGCGGAATAGTTAAAATGATACCCGGCATGAGCGGCATCAATATAGGGGAAAAAGAGGAGAAGAAAATGGCGCGAACCGAAGCCATAATACTTTCCATGACCCCGCAGGAGCGCAGGAATCCAAACCTGATGAACGCCCGCAGGCGCCTGCGCATAGCAAAGGGAGCGGGAGTCGAAGTGCGCGACGTAAACGAACTTCTGAAACAATTCGAGCAAACGCGCAAATTCATGAAAGCCATGCGCGGCGGGAAAGCAAAAAACATGTTGCGCAACATTAGGCCTCCCGCAAGATAGCCCGTATTTGCAAGCGAATAAAATTCGCCATAAATAAAAATAAGGACTTGCCAAATTGCCCTGCCGTATTGGGGGAATAGACAGAAGCTAATTGCTGTGTTTATTCCGGGGAACATCTTTTTTCAGACACTCAAGGCTCTCCGCGGGACAAGACCCCCCTGCAAGCACTTTGGACACATCGCAGGAGATAAACGAAGGAATCAATTCTGGAGGCATAGTTGCTCCAGAATTTCCTTTTTGAAAAAAATCCCGCCGCGCGCATTTGTAAAAGCGGCAGCGGCTAATTCGCCATTCTAATTCTGACGTCGGAAGCAGGCTCAACAGATCTCTTTGACCGCGTAAAAGTTCTCGGCGGCACGAAGGAGTCTCCGCTTAGGCATTCCGCAAGATCGGTATGCAATATACCCGAGCGATTCGACAAGTCGCCGACGGAATCGCTCATAGAGGATATCGCCGCTTGGGCGAGTTTTTCTTGATAGGAATACGGCTCCTTCAAGACATAGTATTCGACTTCCGAAACGCCTTGCAAATCGCGTTTGAACACAGAGAGCATTTCTGAGAAATATCGCATATACTCGTTGATAAAAGTTCGCTCCGACATTCTGCGCATGAATACCTTGTCGTATTTTTCGACCAATGGAAAATCCTTCTTAGAATCCTTGAGCATGCCAAACTCATTGCCGTATATGAAGCGCAACATATTGTTATTATTCTTTGCCAGGCTCTTAATAGCCTGCAACTGCGCAGCAAAAGATTTTCCGTTGAATTTTTCAGAATTTAACAGGGCGTCAGGCCTGAAGAATTCGACCTCGACCGTATTCGGATTCTCCTTGTAGGCGAGTTTTGATATTTTTTCCAGGTTGGCCGCATGCTCCACTTTCATCATCGATTTCCCGCCTATATCAATGGCTCCATAATCTTTAAGCTTTTCGTAGAATTTGGAACCTCCGCCAAGGGATATGCAGGCGAAACCTAAAATTCTATTGTCGGACACGTCCAAGACCAACCCCAATCCGCGCGCCCTTGCAGCTTCGCCCTCTTTTACTTTAATTTTACCGTCCTTGAGAACGCCGTCTAAGCTTATGGGTTCCATCGTGTTCGCACTCAAAACCGCAATTTGAACCTCGCACCGCGAAGACGCACCATACTCTGAGTCGGGCACGAACGGCACTGAATCCGAATCCCCCTCGCTCTCGTCTATCATCATAAAAGCCGCTCCGCAATCTTTTGACAAATAAGTATTTGCAGGGGTCGCCGAGCGCTCGTCGAATTCGAGGTTAAAATCCGGCTCCCCGATTTGCACGAGAATGCTCGCCGGAAACACGAGAACCGTCTTAGACTTAACTTTTGCAAACATTCCGCAATAGCTCAGTTTTGAATCGCCGTAAATGTATATGTATTTTCTAAACACGTCCGCCGCCCGCTTCGACACCGAAGACGTGGCCCCGTAAGATGCCGCCTCAAGGGCGCTCGCAGACGCCCCAAGCGACGCCGCCCGAACCCGCCTGTCTAATTCTTGAGACTGCGCGACAAAGTCCCCCGGAAATTTTTCCTCTATGCCTTTGCGCAAATCGCCGTACTGCGGAGGAATCGTGCGCGCCAAATAATTGTTTCTAATGCGGGCCAAATTTTGAAATTCCGTTATTGCTTTGTCCGGCGAAATAACCGCCAAGTCTCCGATTTTATCGCGAATTACGTCTATATCCTGTTGGGAAAGCCCGGCGCCGAAACGCTTAAAAGATTCCTCCGCTTCAAGTATTTTTGAGAGGTGTTCAAGTTCGCGCACATAATCGCCTTTAAACGTGGAATCCAATCTTTCGATTAGTTTCTTGGAAGCGTCGTCGGAAAGCTCCACCGAGGCGATTTCCGAAGCGATTGCGGCGGCGGCCTTCGACTGTTCCGAAACAAAAGGAATTTGTTTGTCGAAATCGTCCGGGAATTTTTCAGCCGCGGCGGCGAGCAGGGTCTTCGACATGGCGGAGGGAAGTTTGGAGCACATTTTTTCCAACACTGAATAAGCGTCAAGTTGGTCATCTATCCATTTTTTTCTTTCGCCTATTTTTGTGGGAAAAAGTTCCGCGGCTCTTTTTTCGAGATTCGCAACAAGCTTTCCGTATTCCGAATCCGCAGCTGCCACAGATTCCTTGCGCGGAGATTTCCCGTCGGCAGGTTCGGCTTCCCGCCAATATTTGTCATAGCAATACCATGCGCCAAGGATAATAAACAATAATATTAAAAGTAGATTTTTCATTCTTCGTAGGTTTGGGATTGATACCTCGTTTTTAAATCTGGATGGATAATATTTAATATATTTTCGTCTTTTACAAGCTCAGATATGTATTTAAACATAGCTTGTCTTAAATTTATTTGATACTGCATTTCTCCCCTGTAAATTGAATAGAATTTATTAGCATTGGGATATTGTATCATTTCTCGCCGCATTGCGAATTGGACGTCTATCATGTAATTTCTGTAAACGCGCTCGTAGGTGGCGCGCGAAAGCCTTTTTTCAAGGAGCTCTTTTCTGAATTTTTCGGCGATGTTTCCGAGCCTCCTCGACTTTAACGCGTCTTGGAAGGAATTTTCCATAAAGAATTTTAGAAAATCGTTGTTGGCGTCCGTAAACTTTCTCAAAGCGGTCTTCTGTTCTTCAAGAACTCTGATATCGAACTTTTCCCAGCTTTCCATCGCGCTGATGCGGGCGTAGCGAATCGAGCTAAATGGTTTAGCGCTGCGGGTATTGCCGTCAAATTGCCTTACTATAGTATTGAAATCGGGAAATTCGGAGCGCTCATAGCCTATTATCGAACCGGTGCGCCCTGTTTCCTCCAATATTCCGGGGGAGTAAATCCTAAGGGCGAAAGATACCAATTTCCCGGATTCCGGATCTATAAGCAACGAATTTTCTCCGAATGGTATATACTCGGTAGTGCTCGCCATAAATCTCGTACCCGTTCTGTTGGCGACGCGTGTGACCGTATAATGGCGGACATTCGGGCTGTATCCGCTGCGAAGATTTATATAGAGCATGTCTTCCGAAAATATTTCGACCATTCCGGCCTCTATTCCTCCCCTGCGCGGGCCTATGGCAAACATTGGCCTTCCCGGCAAATCGGCGGTGTCGGACGGAGAGGCTATCTCCATTGGCTTAAAATTTTTCGGCTCCTCGTCGGGTATTAGAATTACGGTGGGAAACTCTTTTGAAACGTATGCCCGCGAACATTTTATTTTGCCCGAACTGTTTGAGAGAACCACAGGCAGGGTATCCACAAACCCGCGCGAACATATCACAACAGTTTTCCCCTTCATGTTAGCCAGAACGGCCAACATAATATCGTTCTCTTTTCCGCGCTTTGTGAAAACGCTGTTGCGAAACGCGTTTTCGGCAACATCGGCAAGCTTGTGTTCCGTTTCGCTCTCAGGGGTTCGCAGGCGTTCGTTGGTGTGCACTTCCGCATTGATCGACAGCACGGAAGTTGGCGTCAGGGAAGAATCGGAGCGCAAGCGGGCAAGCATCATATTGTATTCCGTCATTTGGGCGGAATAATTGCCGGGATGCTTCCGCGCGCAATACTCGCGCATATTTTTTGCTTCATTGGAAGAAATCTGCGAGGGAAGCTCTGCCGATTCCATCTTATTGCGAGCTTCTATTTCCCCCTTTAGATGGGCGAGAGTTTTATCCGCGTCCAAACCGAAATCCGAAGTTTTCTCAAAGTTTTTGCGCTCGTCCGCAGACATTCCGTCGGAGACTTTTTGCCTGGCTTTATATACTTCCTCCCATTTTCCAAAAACTTTAAGCTGTTCTACATAGTCGTGGGGATAGGCAGATTTTGCCTTATCTTTTGCAAAATCAAACTGCGCAAGCGGAACTTCCGCCTTTCGGGCCTCGATTTTCTTGTATGCCGACACTTGACGCAATATGAAGGTCTTTTGAATCTTATAATCCTCGGGAAATTCCGCTTCGGCCATTCCGAGAATTTCGATGTAAACGGCCGCCGGAATGTCGAATACGCTCGCGGCTATTTCGAGATAGGCTTTTTCCTGCTCCTCTCTCCACAATTTTGCCGTCAAAGGATTATTGCCGAAATATTTCTCCGAAAGCGTCTTAATTTTGAGCGACACGGACTGCGGCAGATTCCCGTTCGATACGGAATCCGCCTCCACTTCATCATTTTTCTTTAAGCAAGAAAATAAAAGCGGTATCAAAACAATAGGAATTATGAAATTTCTAAAATTCAATGCAATAATTTAATAAATTATATAATATTTATTTCAAGACAAAAGCTCGCCAAGCAACTTGACAATATTTCTTCATATTGATATTCAATAAATATGTTTGTAAAATTTTTTGTTTATCTCTGCTTTGCATTGGGCGCATGCCATATTTCCACTCTTGGCTCCCCGCTGAAAAGGCCATCTGAAGTGGGATTTGATAAAGTAAAACTTTCCGACGACTTTTGGCTGCCGCGCCTTGATGCGCAAAGTTCTGTCACTATACCTTTCGCCTTGCAGAACACAGAACCCACCGTGGATTCGCTAAGGCGCACCGCCGCCTACCTTAAGGGGGATAAAAACAGCAGGGCCACTCCGCATCCATTCTGGGCCTCCGACTTGTTTAAGATAATGGAGAGCGCCTCGTATTCGCTTATGATTCGCCCAAACCCCGAATTGGAAAAGAAATTGGACCAAATAATAGACGTGATTGCGGCCGCCCAACAGCCCGACGGATACTGTTATGAAACCCACATTTGCAAAGTTCAAAACAATGAGTCCAAATATGGGAAAACTCCATACTCCAACCTTGTGCACTCGCACGAATTGTACAATGTAGGGCATATGTACGAGGGCGCGGTCGCCTATTTTAAGGCCACCGGAAAAAGTAAATGGCTGGACGTTTCAAAGAAGAGCGCCGCCCATGTAAATAAGGTTTTTTTTGAGGGGGATTCAAACTACAACGGGGGAAAACCTGTCATGCAGGCCCCCGGACACGAGGAAATCGAACTTGCTCTTTGCAAATTATACAATCTCACCGGGGATAAGACGTATATCGACATGGCAAAAAAGTTTCTCGATATCCGCGGAATCACATACAAACCCGGCGGGGAAGGCGTCATGGCGGACGATTACGCCCAGCAACATCTTCCCGTGGCCCAACAGCGCGAACCCGCCGGCCATGTCGTCCGGGCCCTCTATTTGTACACCGGAATGGCCGACGTCGACGCCATATTGGGAAGCTCCGAATACGACGCCGCTTTAAATTCTATCTGGAACGATATAGTGGGAACCAGAATCGCAGTGACGGGAGGGCTCGGCGCAATCTCCGCAATTGAATCTTTCGGCGGAAAATACTATCTGCCAAACGCAACATCCTACAACGAGACCTGCGCTGCCGTGGCAAACGTATTTTTTAACTGGCGCATGTTTCTGCTCAATCGCCATGCAAAATACCTCGACGTAATGGAAGTTTCCCTCTTTAACGGGGCCCTTGCCGGAATAAATCTAAAGGGCGACAGATTTTTATATGTAAATCCCCTTGAATTCGACGGGAACAGCGCTTTCAATCAGGGCACACCCGGACGCTCTCCGTGGTTTGGGTGCGCATGCTGCCCGCCCAATATATCGCGTCTGATAATGCAAATCGCGGGATTCATGTACGCTTATGACAACGATTCGATATGGCTGACCCTCTACGCTACCTCGTCCACCTCCATAAAACTTGGCGGAGAGGAAGTAGCAATATCCCAGAAGTCGGAATACCCGTTTGGCGAAAAAACAAACATTACTTTCTCCCTAAAAAAACCCGCGGAATTTTCCCTGAGGCTTAGAATCCCCGAATGGACGGGCTCGGCCTTTATGCCGGGGGAAATTTACACTTTTGCGGAAAAGCCCGCCCGCAAATTTTCGATTCTGCTGAACGGCAAACCTATATCCGCGAAGATTGAAAACGGATTCGCCGTAATAAGGAGACTCTGGCAAGACGGAGACTCCGTGGCCCTACAACTACCCATGGAACCCAGAATACTCCGGGCGGATTCGCGCATAGAAGCCGACAGAAACCGCCTTTGCATCGCGCGCGGCCCATTTGTCTATTGCGCCGAAGAAGCCGACAACAGCAAAGTTATGGATTTCTTCATTCCAAAAGAAACGAAGTCGGCAGACTTAAAATGCGGTAAATTTAACGACGGCCCCTTGAATGGAATTGTTTACATAGACACCCCCGCTCTGTCGCCGAACAATCCATCGAAAAGGCATCTGCGGCTCATTCCCTATTTTGCATGGGGAAACCGGGGCGAAAAATCCATGCAGGTTTGGATTGCCGACAACCCAAAAATTCTCGAACTCCACAGTCGCGGAATCTCTCCAAATGCCGCGGACAGGTTTGAAAAGGTTGTCGCCGATAAATCTTCGTCCGGGGTTGAAGCCCTCTTTGACGGGAAAATTCCCGATTCCTCAAAATCTCTTGAAATGCCATTTTGGTCGACGCCGCGCTCAAGTTCCCCAACGGATTATTTAATAGACATATACTTCAAAACTCCCGAATTGGTCGAGAGCGTGCAAATTTACTGGGCGAAATGCGCATGGCACGCCGACATGCCAAAATCGTGGCGCCTGCAATATTTGAGCGGAGGCAAATGGCTGGATTTTCCCGTTTATATTACGGATTCTTATCAAACTTTGCCGGACAAGTACAATATAGTCCACGCAGGCAAAAAAATAACGGCGGAAGCTTTACGGGTCGTGGTGACGACTAATCCGGAGCGTTCCGCCGCTATATTTGAAATGGAAATAAAAAGCTCTAAGCCTTCTGCTGAAGATCTATAAAGCGTTTTATATTCTGAATTTTCCAGTTTATTACGTGCCCGTTTATGTCGGTTTTCACGGTCTCTCCAACTCTGTGTTCAAGCAGGGCTTGAGCAAGGGGTGTTTTATAGGAAAACACGTTCTTCGCGGTATCGGAATCCCATGCTCCAAGAATTGTAGCCGTAAGTGATTCTCCGGCATCGTTTGTCAAGTCCACGACGGAACCTATGCCAACCTTGTCAACCGGCGTATCCGAAAAGTTGATGACTTGAACGGCTCCCATTTCCCTTTCCAAAAGGGCCCGACGGGCCGTAAGGGTCTCGTCGTGTTCGCGGGCCATTTTGTATTCCGAATTTTCGCGCAAGTCTCCAAGTTCGCGGGCGGCTTCGATAGCTTTCTTGCTCTCCGGCAACTGATTTTTGATGATATCCTCGAGTTCGGCGCGGCGGGCTTCCAAACTCCAAGAGGACACGAACAGCCTCTCTTCTTTCTCGTCGGACTTCGACGCGACGAGAGTCTGTACCGACGGGAACATTTTTATAAAGCGCGCAAGTATGGATTTCTTTGTCAAATCCTCAAAGCCCTGATTTAAAAGAAGTGTTTGGGCGAGGTCGCGAGCCGTTTCGGCCGTGGAATCTTTCAGCATATCGTGAACGAGCTCTCTGTCTTCGCTCAAGGCGTCCGCAAGAGGTATGCGCGCGGTTGTTATAACGGTTTCGCGCTGGAGGGCTTCGTCGTCTATGGCGGCCAGCAGGGCACTCATCAAATCCTGCCCTATGAGATCTTGAAGCATATCGGAATATTTTCCCTCGTTGCGCGATTTCACTATCCAAAGAATTACCGGCCCGCGCAAAGTTTGTTCTTCCAGCCAACGCTTAAAGCTGTTCTTTATCAGCTGGCGTGAGGAACCTTTGCCGTCGTCGGGTATCTCGGAGCCTTTGACAAAGTGCGATTCCCTCGAAACATCCCAGCTTAACAGGTAGTCCACACATTCTTTTGTAAATCTGCCTTCGCTGTTTTTGAGCAAATCGAGAATTCTGTCGCGCCAATCCTCCGAAAATATTCGCGTGAGCAAGTCGAGAAATCTCTCAAGATAGGACGTAGGAAGATTTTTCGCAAGGTTGTTGAGCCCGTCTTTAGGATCGCGCTCCACGGCGGCGGCTATGATATCCTTACTCCTCGGAGCTATTTCCTCGACCTTGTCTTCCTCGCCCGGATACAGATAACGAACCAAGTTGTTGCGGACCCAAATCCCGTGCAACCTGTCGGCATCATTGAGGGAGCGAGCATTTTTAATAGCTTCTGTAAGCTCGTCTTTAATTTTTGGGAGGTCGGCTTTTATCTCCTCCACCGAATCTGCCGTGGCAGTCTTATAGAGTTTTTCCGCCAACAATATTTTTTTCTTCGGTTCTCTATTTAAAAAGTATTCGCGCAAAACTTCGCGCTCCGGCCTTATTTCCTCGCCTTCGCCGCGCAAGACATATGATTCGCTCTTATTTTTGGGACACGCCACACGCTGGTCCCTAAAGAGGGCCTCCTTAGTCTTGTTCCACCATGCCCTGTATGACTTCTCGGCGGCTTTGTTTTGTTTTTCAAATTCTTTTTCCGGCAGATTTTCGGTGTTTACAAACTTGTAGCCGAAAAGCTGTTTAAATAGATTTTCCAATTCTATTACGCTTGCGGACTTATCGGATTTCTTGTCGAGATATTTCTCCACAAATTCCGCGGGGGACTCTTTCATCTCTTTTTCGAGAGCTTCCCTGTCGGTTCTATAGCGCACTAAGAGATTATCCGGCTGCAAAATTTCAAGCTTGTCGGCGCAGAATGCCGGATCCATCATATGGCCTGGCATTCCTTCAAAGTCTATCACCAATTTGCCGGAATTTTCATCGTAAGATTTTATTCTGCCGAACCCCCAGCTGCCGTGCATACAATATGCTCCGTCTTGCATCTGCTCGAGCTTTTCGCGCTTCGACGCAAGTTTGGGGTGCTTTTTGATTACCTTGTTTATGGATTCGGAATTCATATTTAATTAGTCTTGAATTTTGCGTTTTCCAGCCTATCACGATTGCCGCAATGCAAAACGATTTCGTTTACCACAGTGCCGCGATTGATATGGTTGAAGCCTACGACCGACATCCACGGAAATCGGAGGAAATCCTGTCGACGCAATTTGAGCTATCTCATAATAAGAGAACTTTTAGGCGCACTTGTCAATTTATCTTTTTAACTCTTTTACGCAATAAGCTCCTATTTGAATTTGTCTTGCGAAGATTTTGCACGAAAACTCCGAAGCCTAAAATGAAAGCTTTTTTGTTGGCGGCTTGTTCGGAAATATTTTATGCCGATGCCCAAAAGCGGGCAAAAGCCATACATAATTGGGTCGAATTTGCCAAAACCGCATTTTCAAAACCCGAGGTCGGATTTGCAAACGCCGTATTGAGAAAGTGTTGCGTTTTTTTTGAAAGTCCGGATTTTTCCGGGCTGTCCTACGACGCTAAAATCTCCATACAATTCAGCCATCCGGAATGGCTGCTCAAGCGTTGGAGAGAAAATTTCGGAATAGAAAAAACTTTGGAAATTCTGCAGACCAATCAAATTCCATCGGAAGTATTTGTGAGAATGGCGAGCACTCCGAAAGCCGGGCAATTTTTTAAAAAATTTTCCGATTCCCTCGAGAAGATTGATTTTGACGGATTTTACAAGATTAAGGCAGGAATGTGGGAGTGCGCAGTTGAACTTTTGAATTCCGAATACGCCCACATACAAGATCCTTCCACAATGCGGGCTCCGAAGATGCTAAATCCTAAGCCTTTTGGAAATTATTTAGATTTGTGCGCCTCTCCGGGAGGAAAATCTTTAGCTATAGCGGATCTAATTCTAAAGAATTTTATTCAAGCAAACGGCGCTTGCGAAACCCTGCCGTCAAATGAATTAGGGCTTCTGGTTTCGATTGATTTGGAATCGAGAATGAGAAATTTAAAACTGAATTTGGAAAAGATAAGCTACCTGAAAAGCGCAGCTATAAGCTGCGATCTTTTTAAGGAAAATTTAAAAGATGTGCTTAATTTAAAAGGCCTTCCAATTTATTTTGACGGAGTGTTTCTCGACGCTCCATGTTCCAATACGGGAGTTTTAAGACGGAGGCCCGACGCAAGATATAGGATAACGCCTTCAGACATCGAGAAGTGTTCTTCGGCTCAATTCAAATTATTGGGCATAGCCGCAAAATTTGTCAAGGAAGGTGGAAGGCTCGTCTATTCTACATGTTCCATAGATCCCAGTGAAAATGAAGAAAATGTGGAGAGGTTCCTCGCGGAAAATAAAAATTTTAAGATGCTTGAAGGCGGTACATTTTTTCCAAGCTTGAATGCAGACGGTTGCGGAGCTTTTGTCTTGGAGCGGGTTTTTTAAAATAGATATTATATTTTTTTTAAATTTTATTCTTATTATTGAATGTAGATTTGTTGAGAAATTTGTAAGTTATTTATTAATAATATATAAATAATAAAAAATTTGTTGATTAAGCATGTTGAAAAGCTTGTGGAAATATTTGTTGAAAAGATTTCCACATTTAAATCTTCAATAAAAAAACACCTTTTCCACAAGTTTCCAACAGTAAAAAGATACAAATTTGTACATATAAATTTTGCGTTTTAGCGAGGCGATCTAACGAAGGGCTTTTAAAAGGAACTCAAAAATAGGTCATACGATTGATTAAAAGAGTCCAAGGCTTTTCTGGTTAAAAAAATCTCCGATTAAAAAAGAAAAAAAAATTGTGAAAATGGTTGCAAAAGATATGCAAAATGAAAGAGACTGATGGAAATAAATTTTTGCTCTAAAAAAACTGCGCTGTATGGCAATGTACAGAGTGTGAATATGAACAGTGCAAAAAGTGCTTACACAAGGAAACCAATATGAGTTCAAAGTATAAGGAAATTCTTGGCAAATACGCAAACGCCAGAGAAAATCTCGTCAGCGCAATGCAGGATATTCAAGAGTCGGAAGGTTATATATCGCCCGAAGCCGTGAAAGAGGCCGCCGAATACTTTTCAATATCAAAGGCCGACTTGTATTCCGTAGTGAGTTTTTACGCGCAATTCAAATTCACAAAGCCGGGAAGGCATACCATAAAAGTTTGCAAGGGAACAGCATGCCATGTGCGCGGTTCCGGGTCGCTGTTGTCGGCGCTCGAGGAACGCCTTAAAATAAAAGAGGGGCAGACAACCCCCGACGGCAGAATAAGTTTGGAAAGGGTAGCATGCCTCGGGGCTTGCGCTCTTGCTCCGGCAATAGTTGTTGACGAAAAAGTGCATGCGCGAATAACGCTGCCGGAATTGGAAAAAATCTTGAACTCGCTTGACTGACATATGGAAATTTTAAAATCGAGAAGGCGGGACGCCCAAAAAGTTTGGAAGGAATTTTCAGACGGCGCCAAAACGAGAATTCTCATAGGAGCGGCGACTTGCGGCCGAGCCGCAGGCGCTTTGGACGTCGAAAAAGAGTTCGCCAAAAAATTGGCTGAAACCGGGCTGGCCGACAGCGTGGAAATCCGCCAAACAGGTTGCATAGGCCTCTGCTATGCAGAACCTCTTGTGGAAATAAAGCGTCCCGGAGAGCCGTCGGTGCTTTACTCGAAAGTAAAGCCTGCCGATGTCAAGAAATTGATTGATGAACATATAGTGGGCGGGAAACCTGTGCAGTCAAAGGCCGAAGCGGTAATGTCCGACGCCGAATACATGGGAATAAAGCCCTTTGGCGAACACCCAATGGTGTCGCTACAAAAGCGCATAGTTCTGAGAAATTGCGGCATTATAGATCCGACAAGTTTTGAGCATTATTTGGCTCGCGGAGGATACGAAGGCCTCGAAAGGGCATTGTCTATGTCGCCGGAGGAAGTCATAAAAGAGGTTTTAGATAGCGGATTGCGCGGCAGGGGCGGAGCCGGATTCCCGACCGGAATGAAATGGAGTTTCGCCAGGAAGTCAAATTCCGACACAAAATATATAATATGTAACGCCGACGAAGGAGACCCCGGGGCCTTTATGGACCGCTCGGTTTTGGAAGGCGATCCCCACAGTGTAATAGAGGGCATAATTATAGCCGGATACGCCACGGGTTCAAACCACGCCTATATTTACTGCCGCTCTGAATATCCTTTGGCAATCGAGAGATTGACTTTGGCGATAAAGCAGGCCGAAGAAGCGGGATTGCTCAAAAGCGAACTGCCCAACGGATTTAAATTTGATATAAAAATAAAAAAAGGTTCCGGGGCTTTTGTATGCGGCGAGGAAACGTCTCTTATGGCGAGCATAGAGGGCGTTAGGGCTATGCCGCGGCCTAAGCCGCCTTTCCCTGCGGTGAGCGGGCTTTTTAAGAAGCCTACTAATATAAACAACGTGGAAACGCTTGCGGCGGTGAGCTCTATCATGCGCGAGGGCGCGGCCATGTATAACAGTCTCGGCTCCGAAAAAAGCAAGGGGACAAAGACCTTTTCGCTGGCCGGCAAAATTGCGCGCACGGGACTGATAGAAGTGGAGCTTGGCACAAAGCTCGGCGATATAATAAATAAGATAGGAGGGGGCTGCGCCGACGGCAAGCACTTCAAAGCCGTGCAAACCGGAGGCCCGTCGGGAGGCTGTCTGACGGCGGAGCACTTTGATCTGCCCGTGGATTACGAAAATCTTGCGGCGGCCGGCTCGATAATAGGATCGGGCGGAATGGTTGTAATGAACGAAGACTCCTGCATGGTGGAGGTCGCAAAATATTTTGTGAGTTTTACGGAAAGCGAATCTTGCGGTAAATGTGTGCCATGCCGTATGGGAACCCAGCACGCCCATAAAATTCTCGAGAAAATATGTTCGGGAAAAGGGGAGCCGGAAGACATAGAGCGCCTGCAAAAAATAGCCTTTACAATGAAGCAGTCGGCACTGTGCGGACTGGGGCAGACGGCGCCAAACCCAATAGTGACAACTCTTAGGTATTTCAAGGATGAATATATTGAGCATATCAACGCCAAGCGTTGCCCGGCTCTGGTTTGTCCTGAAATGGTACACTTTAGTGTGGCGGCCGACAAATGCCGGGCTTGCGGAATGTGCGCGAGGGCGTGTCCAACGGGAGCGGCAAGCGGCAAACCGGGAAGCCCGTATTCCATAGACGCGCAAAAGTGCATTTCTTGCGGGGCGTGTTATCAGGCGTGCAAATTCGGAGCAATAGTGAGGCAATAAAATGAGTACTTTAAAACTTACCATAGACGGAGTGGAGGTTGAAGTCGAACAGGGCTCGACCGTTTTGCAGGCCGCGCGCAAGGCCGGCATTTTTATACCGTCGCTGTGCGCGCACGAGGAACTTTCGCCCTACGGGGCGTGCAGGCTTTGCGTAGTGCAAATAGACGGAGTTCGCGGTACTCCTACATCTTGCACTACGCCCGCTACCGACGGAATGGTTGTCCATACCGATACCGAACAGTTGCAGATTCAACGCAAACGCACGCTTGAACTCATGATGAGTGGGCACCCGTCGCCGTGTTTTTCATGCGATTCGCGCGAAGATTGCGAATCTGTAAAAAAGCAGCCCTCCCGGGCGGGTTCGGCGACGCGTTGCGGCACCTGCTCAAACAGGCCGATATGCGAGTTGCGTCATGTAGCGATGGGAAATTTTGAAAGGGACATAGATTTGCCGCTCCTTTACTATCCCGAGAAGGTGGAGCGCAACGATCCTTTCATAGACAAAGACCACAACCTTTGCGTGCTTTGCGGCAGATGCGTGCGCACTTGCGAAAAACTTCATACAAATCCGGCAATAAGCATAGCAAACCGCGGAAAATTTGCAAAAGTGTCGTCTGAATTCGGCAAGGCTTGGAATGAAGAAGAATGTCTCTTTTGCGGGGCTTGCGTGGACGAATGTCCGACAGGCTGCCTTACAGACAGGTGGTCGAAGTGGTTTGGGGCTCCTGAAAGAGCCGCCGAAACGCTTTGCTCAATGTGTCCGCAGCATTGCAAATTGATTCTCAAGATAAAGGACGGCAAAATAATAGGAACCCGGGCTCCCTCAATTAAAAAAGAAGATGCGATTTGCGCGGGAGGAAGATTCGTATTTACGCAGTTGGTAAATACCCGCACCCGCCTTTTGAGGTCGCAGGTAAAAGAAGGTCGCGAGCAGATTCCGCAAGGCGGGGAAGCCGCCGTAAAGAGGGTTTCTGAAATTTTGGAGAACGCCCGCGGCAAAATATTGGTTATAGGGTCGAAATCCGCATATTACGAGACCCGCAAGGCGATGAGGGCCCTGGCAAAACATTTCGGTGCTGAGTTGGTGGAAATGGACTACGATGCGTCCGCCGCCGATTTGCCGCCGGATATAGTCGAGAATATAAATTCTGGGAAGTACGAGGCTGTTCTTTCTTTCGGAAACTATTTAGACGAAGAATTGGCCAGCAAAGCTAAGGGCTTGATAGTGGCGGACTTTGTAAAGACGCCCGCGCAGAATTTTGCGGAGGTGGTTTTGCCCGTTCTCATTTTCGGAGAAACCGCGGGAAGCCTTTTCAATGCGGAAGGCCGTAAAATAAGCGTGCAGGCCTCCGTGAAAACAAGCCTCGAGCAAAGGCCTATGAGCGGTTATATCGCCGATATTCTGAAGCCCCTCGACATCAATCTGGGTGAATTTGATTTCGAGCCTGAAAAACTTTCTTCGGAGTTCCGCTCTCCCGCCAAGTACAGAGACGCCCTTCCGTCGTATTTTCTCGGGCACAATCTCGCCGATTACATCCCGGATTTGGAGAAGCTTGGCAAGAAGCCGTCGGCCTCCAAAAAATCGTGGAAACCGGCAGAAGGCGAGGGCTTTGAAATCCTTGAGAACAAAACTTTAGTTCCGAATTTTCACGCCCTGAAAGTAAAGGCTCCCGACATAGCCCGCCACGCGAGGGCCGGACAATTCGCCATTATTATGGCCTACCGCAATTCGGAAAGGTCGCCTTTCACTCTTATAGATTGGAATGCGGAAGAAGGCTGGGTAAAATTTATAATAGAGGAAGTGGGGCGTTCGAGCGCGGAAATCGGAGCCCTAAAGGCCGGCGATAGGCTGTTTGTGGTCAGCGGGCCGCTGGGAACGCCCGTGGATTTGTCCATATTTAAGCCCGGGCAGAAAGTCCTGTTGGCGGGAGGTTGTTATGGAATAGGGGCGATAATGCCCGTCGCCCGCGCCCTTGCGGAAAAGGGAGTCGAGACGACATGTGTGATAGAGGCGTCCTCTTCCTATATGCTCTTCTTTAAGAAGGAATTGAAGGGCGTATGCAAAAAGCTCGTTTTAAAGACGCGCGACGGGACCGAAGGCGAAAAAGGCGGTTGTTCCGACTATATTGCCAAAGAGGGGGCTTCGTATGACGGCGTAATCGCAATAGGTTGCGTATTCATGATGGGGCAGTGCGCTAAGGCCGCGCCGGCCGACGAAAGCAAGCCTGCGCTGTGCGCGCTCAATCCTATAATGGTTGACGGAACGGGCATGTGCGGGGCGTGTAGGGTAAGCGTTGGATCTGAGACCAAGTTTGCATGTGTGGACGGGCCGTTCTTTGATATACGCAAAGTCGATTTTGCGGAACTGGCGGATCGCCGAAATGCTTACAGGCTTCTGGAGGTTGAGGCGATGCCCCGCAGCTTGGGCTGTCACAAATAAATTTAATTGGGACCTAAAATGGCTGAAGAAAAGGTTAGAAAGTTGAAGGCGTCGGGATTGCCGCGCCTAAAAATGCCCGAACAAAATCCTCTTAGGCGTGCGACCAATTTTGAGGAAGTGCCCTACGGAGTATCGCTGGAAATGGCGATGGACGAGGCAAGTCGCTGCCTGCAATGCCCCAAGCCGCGTTGTATGGCCGCGTGTCCCGTGAATATAAGGATTCCGGAATTTATAGCGGAGATTTCAAAGGGCGATCCCAAAGCTGCGGCGGAAAAGCTCAAGATGCAGACGGCGCTGCCGGCTGTGTGCGGAAGGGTTTGTCCGCAGGAGTCGCAATGCGAGGGCAGTTGCGTGCTCGGGTTGCGCGGAGATCCGGTTGCCATAGGCACTCTCGAACGCTTTGCGGCGGATTATGTGCGCCTTAATAATCTCGAAAAGCTACCCGACGTAGAGCCTTCTACCGGGAAGAAAGTGGCGGTAATAGGCTGCGGGCCCGCGGGCATAACCGCAGCCGCCGATTTGGCGAAAGCCGGACATTCCGTAGAGATATTTGAGGCTTTACACTTGCCCGGGGGAGTTCTCATGTATGGGATTCCCCAATTCCGCCTCCCGAAAGAAATTGTCAATTACGAAGTCGAACAGCTCAAGAAGCTCGGTGTAAAAATACACCTTAACTACGTAATAGGCAAAATGGAAACGCTCGACGACCTCCTTGAAAAATTCGATGCCGTATTCATAGGTTCAGGGGCAGGGTTGCCAATGTTCTTAAATATTCCCGGAGAGAACAGCGTGGGCGTGTTTTCGGCGAATGAATTTCTCACCCGCTTCAATTTGATGAAAGCCTACGACTTTCCTGAGAGCGGAACGACTCCCGTGAACGCCAAAAACATAATAACCGTAGGCGGCGGAAACGTTGCAATGGACGCGTCGCGCACGGCTTTGCGCATAGGGGCGAAATCTACTCTCGTATATCGGAGGGCGCGCGAACAAATGCCCGCGAGGGCCGAAGAAGTCCATCACGCCGAACAAGAAGGAGTAGTCTTCAATCTGCTTACGAATCCAAAGCGCGTGATTGCCGACGAAAATGGTAAAGTCATCGGGCTTGAATGCGTTAAGATGGAGTTGGGAGAAGCCGATTCTTCCGGGCGCAAAAGCGTGAAAGAAATTCCCGGAAGCGAATTCCAGATTCCTTGCGATGCCGTGGTGATAGCCATAGGCAACAGGCCGAATCCCCTTATTTCCATGACCGCGCACGGCTTGAATTTGACCAAGAAGGGGACTTTGGAATGCGACCCCGAAACATTGCAGACTTCAATACCGTCGGTATTTGCGGGCGGGGACGCAGTGAGCGGGGCGGCTACTGTAATCAGCGCCATGGGGCAGGCAAAGATTGCCGCGCGTAGCATAAACAAGTTTCTTAAAGGCGAACCGTTAAAATCCGAAAATGCCGCCACTTCTGCTGCTGGTAAATGACGACGGCATAGATTCGCCGTTTTTGCCTGTTTTCGCGGCGGCGTTGTCGGCGCGGGCGGAGGTGTGTACAGTGGTTCCTTCAAAGGAACAGAGTTGGATAGGGCGAGCCTATAACAGGCACGGAAAAGTTGAAGTAGGCAAGAAACCTGATTTGGACGGCGTAGAGCGATATACGGTCAGCGGAACTCCGTCAGATTGTGTGAACATAGCGCTCTCGCATATTTTGAACCGCCCTCCTGCGGCCGTTGTGTCGGGTTTGAATATAGGGCAAAATGTTGCTTGGCCGCTTTTATGGAGCAGCGGAACTTTTGCGGCTGCGGCGGAGGGAGCCGCGTGGGGTTATCCTGCATTTGCCTTTTCTTTGAGTCTTGCAAACAAATATTACGAGGCGTACAGATTGCGCCATTCAAGGGTTTGCGGGGGGCTGGAAAATATAGTAAAAGCCGCGTCCGCGCACGCGGCGGAGTTCGTTTTAGAAAATTTGTCTAAAAAGTCGTTTGCCGACGGCGAAGTTCTAAATGTAAATTACCCGGAAGAATATTCGCGAGAAGCTCCTTTTAAGAAATGCGAACCTGCCCGTGTCGGGCTAACGCGCTTATACAATAAAAACGCGGAGGGGAATTTTGAGTTTAAATACGCTCTCGGGGAGATAAAAAAACATAAAGACATTACGGATTTAGAATGTTTGGATTCCGGGGCGGCATGTTGGTCTTCGATAAATATCTATGGGGCTTAATCGCAGAATTTTGTCCGGCCACTGTCGATTTGGTTGCGCAAAATTCCAGACGTTATATTAGATTTGTCGAAAAGAAGTAAAAACTTATGCTCCTAATAATTCTGCAATATATTCGCTTTGCTCTTTAGGAAAAGAGATGCGCATTTGAATTTGCTGGCAAAATAACCCGGCGGACTCCGCCTGCGAATGTTAAAAAATAAAAGAGACGGCCCCGAAGATATAAGGCCGCCTCTCTTTTAAGAATTTTTATCTGCTGGTATGAGCGCAAATTTTATGCGGTCGAATGTCTTCAAATTTCGGCGTCAAGTTTTGAATCTTTGCCGTAATCCACTTTGGGGAGTCCGAACCCGAACAATTTGAGAAATTCGCTCTTATAGGAATCGAAATCCGTGAGTTGGCGCAGATTTTGCGAGTCTACTTTCGGCCAGATTTCCATTATGGCGTCTTGTACGTCCCGCCTCTGTTCGAGGTCGTCTATGCGAACCCTTCCGCAATCGTCGAAATCGAGAAAATTTCCGTTGTACAACTGTTTTGAGAAAAGTCTGTATATTTGCCTGATGCAGTCTTCGTGAATGCCCTTTTCCTTCATCACCTTGTACAGTATTGAAAGGTATAGCGGCACTACGGGAATCGCGCTGCTGGCCTGGGTGACAAGAGCCTTGTTGACCGATACGAACGCCTTTCCCCTATGCAGCTTTAATATAGAGTCTATGCGGTCGGCGGCTTTTTCGAGATCTTTTTTTGCCAAGCCTATCGTGCCCTCGCGGTAGATAGGATAGGTGAGTTTCGGCCCTATGTAAGAATATGCCACCGAGGTGCAGCCTTCCGCCAGAACGCCGGCATTTTCGAGGGCTTTTATCCAAAGTTCCCAATCGTCGCCGCCCATGGTTTTTACGGTGTCGAATACTTCCTGTTCTGTGGCGCACGGGATTGTAGTGGAAAATACCTCTCCTTTGTCGGTGTCGAGAGTTTTGCTGGAAAATTCCGCTCCTACAGTTTTGAGGACGCTTTTATATACTTGTCCAGTCTTCGGGTCTGTTCTGCGCGGGGAGGCGAGGGAATATACGATAAGATCTACTTTGCCTTGCGGACTCTTTTTTATGGCTTCTATGGCTTGCTCTTTTATCGCGTCCGAAAACGCGTCGCCGTTGATGTTTGCCGCGTAGAGGCCCCTCTTTTTTGCCTCCGCGGAAAATGCCGCCGTATTGTACCAGCCCGCGCTTGCGGGGCGCTCTTTGGCGGAGTCTGCGGGGCGCTCAAAAAACACTCCCACGGTGGAGGCTTCGCAGCCAAACGCCGCGCATATGCGGCTCGCCAAACCGTATCCTGTGGAAGCTCCTATTATGAGGGCGCTTTTGCAGCCCTCTTTTATTTTGCCTGAACTCTCCACATATTCTATTTGTTCGGCGACATTTTGGGCGCATCCTTCTGGGTGCGCTGTGACGCATAAAAAGCCTTTTACTTTGGGTTGGACTATCATTTTTCTTATCTTTCCTTAATATTTGTTAAATTTACTGCAATATCAATGCGGCGTCAGTTGATTCTATTTAACATTCTGCCGATTAGAGCTTTCATAAATTCGCAATTCGGGCTCAGGGAATCGCACAGTTTTATAGCGTTGTCTGAGAGTTCCGCGGCGATTTCCCTGGACTTTTCTATGCCGTATAGCGAAACGTAGGTTGTCTTCTCGTTGGCGGCGTCCAATCCGGTGGTTTTTCCCATAGTTGCGTCGTCGCTTACGACATCGAGAATATCGTCTATCACTTGAAATGCCAATCCTATATTGCGGCCTATCTTTCTTGCGATATCGAGTTTTTCGTCTCCGATTGCCCCCGCCATGCGAATTCCCATCGTGACGGCGGCTGTTATCAGGGCGGCGGTCTTATTTTCGTGTATAAAGTTGAGCTTGTCGGGAGTCATCTTGCCCTCGCGCTCTCCCAGGACGTCTTCCACCTGCCCGCCAACCATGCCTTGCGAACCCGCCCCAAATGCGAGGTCGCGCACAAGGCCGTTCGATATGGCGGGAACATTTTGGTAGTATTCGCCAAGCAGCCAGAATGCGTATGTCAACAAACCGTCTCCGGCCAAAAGCGCCATAGTCTCGTCGAACATCTTATGGCAAGTGGGCTTGCCGCGGCGCAAATCCGAGTTGTCCATACAGGGCAGGTCGTCGTGAATGAGAGAGTATGTGTGCAGGCACTCTATGGCGACGCACGCCGGCAAGGGATCGACATCGGACGGAAACATGTCGTGGGCGGCCAGCATTAAGATGGGGCGCAGTCTCTTGCCGCCGGCCTCCATGCTGTATCGCATAGCCTTGTGGACGATTGACGGCCGCGTATCTGCCGGAGGGAGATATTTTTCTATGGCGGCTTCTACGGAATTAAGTTTTTGTTTAAATTCAGCGTCGAATTGCTCTTTTGTCATAATTATATATTTTCCAATCTGTATGCGTTTTGTAAACCCAAAAAAGAGGTATTTTATGCTTTACAAGGAAGGGCCTTTTAATTAGGTATTCAAATATGGCAAAGAGATTGTTGTTATTGATGGGCGCGCTTATAACATGCGCAGTATTGGGGGCTTGTGCCGGACAAAATTCTTCTTGTCCCGAAGGCGGATTTAATTCCATTTCCGTGAAGAAATATTCAAATTTTACTCCCGGAAAGCTTTGGTTGGACAATAACGGGCGCCATATAAACGCCCACGGAGCGGGTTTCCTCCACGACAACGGCAGATACTACATGTTTGGGGAACATAAATTGGGTGGAGCCCTTGGAAACAAGGCTCTGGTGGGCGTGCATTGCTACTCGTCCGACGATCTCTATAATTGGAAGGACGAGGGTATTGCTTTTAAAATGAGTAGGGATCCCGAATCTAAGGTAATAATCGGCACCGTGTTGGAGCGCCCTAAAGTTCTCTACAATCCCAAAACAAAAAAATATGTGATGTTTTTCCATCTTGAATTTCGGCAGGGTCCTACAAAAAAATCTTTGAATATCGACGATATCCGCAAAGAAAAGAACGATTATTCCGCGGCTAATATAGGTTTTGCAGTTGCGGACAAAATTACCGGGCCTTACAAGTTTGTGGGCAGCACGCGCCTCCACGCCAATAAATTCCCCGTAAACGCTTCGGAATCGCTGAAGAAGCTCGTTGCCCAAAATAAGAATTTTGACAATATATCGGAGTTGGGCAACTCCGTCAAAAACGGTACGGTTGACGATCTGTTTGCAAAGCATTTTAAGATAGGGCAGACTTGCCGCGACTTTACCGCGTTTTTGGACGATGACGGGAAAGCCTATATAATTTCGGCGTCGGAGGGCAATGGAACGCTTTATGTATCGGAGCTCAACGACGATTTTCTCGGATTCACCGGCAAATATACCCGCAATCTGATTGGCGGCTTTCACGAGGCTCCGGCAATATTTAAAACTAAGGGAAAATATTATATGTTTTCGTCCCACTGCACGGGGTGGAATCCAAATCCCGGCCGCGTATCGGTTTCCGACAATATAATGGGCGAATGGCGGGAACTCGGCAATCCGTGCCGCGGGGAAGGGCAGGTGGAGTCGAGTACTTATAGGGCGGCAAAGGCGGATACTACGTTTCGCTCCCAAAGCACATACGTTATTCCCGTACAGGGGAAAGCGGACGCTTTCATATATTTTGGCGACAGATGGCACCCTTACGACGCTATGGACGGACGCTATATAATGCTGCCTGTTGAGTGGGAAGGCGATATGCCTGTAATCAGATGGCGCAATTCATGGAATTTGTCGTTTTTTGACTCTAAGAAATAGCGGGTATTTCGATTTTTCATATAAGTATTTATAATGATTGGAACATTTGTCTGATATAATTTGTCGTATAAACAGGTGTTGGGCCGACAGTGCGGCCAATGCCTCCATTTCAATAAAAGGAAAGACATGAATACAAAATTGCCACGCATATTGGCGACCTTTGCAGCTTTGACGGCGCTTATGTTGCCCGCCTATTCGCAGGTTGCATCGGAGGTAAAACAGGAAGCCAAGAGAGTAGAGCTTAAAGTGACCGAGGACTTTGATAAAGCCCTCGCCGAGGCTAAAAAAGAAAAGAAGCTTTTAATGCTTTATTTTTTGGGTTCTGATTGGTGCCCTCCGTGTAAGATGTTGCATCGCTATGTAATAGATACCGAAGATTTTGCAAAATACGCCGAAAAGAATCTAAAGGTTGTATTTTCCGACTGGGCCCGCGGCAGCGGCCCGAAGTCAAAGGATTTTAAAGCCAAGCACGAGAGCCTTGCTGAAGAATATCAGCTTGAGGCTTTTCCAACTATAATCTTTATAAATCCCGAAAACGGCAAACGCTTTAAACTCATGGGTTATGTAGTAAGATCCCCCAAGGAACTCATAGAAAGAGTAGAGGCTTTCCGAACCCAAAAGTGATTTAAGGCGCAAAGAATAAAAAATGCCCCTTTTTTCTAAGGGGCATTTTTTTGTGCCAAAATATTATCGATACTTTGGCGGGAGCGTGCGCACCAAATCCTTGAGCCTTTCGGCGCAATCTTTACGGCATACCAATGTAGCGTCTTTGGCGTGCACTACTATGATGTCTTTAACTCCCAAAAGAACGGTGGCGCGCCCGGCGGCGTCGAATACGACGCAGTCTTGCGATTGTGCGCTGAAAAGCTCTCCGACCGATACGTTGGAAGATGCGTCTTTAGGGTAGTGCCGCTCTATGGCGCTCCATGAGCCGACGTCGTCCCAATCAAATCGCGCGGGAACTACCCATGCGTTATTAGCGCGTTCCATTACAGAGAAATCTATGCTTATCTTTTCAATTTCCGGATAATTTTCTTTGAGGGTTTCCCCAAGAGGAACGTTTGCGTCGAGGGCGGAAGATATTTTTTCGAGTGAAGCGTATATCGCAGGAACCGCGGATTTTATGGCTTTTAAAATTGTGTCGGCCTTCCATACGAACACTCCGGCATTCCAGTAAAATTTTCCGGATTCCACATACGAAACAGCCCTGTCGTACGACGGTTTTTCAAAAAATCTGTCAACTTTAAAAATCTCGCCAAGTTCCGTATCCTTTTTTTCGCCGCGCTTTATGTAGCCGAACGCAGTTGATGGAGCCGCGGCGGGTATGCCTATGGTGACAAGATTGTCGCCGGATTCCGCTAACGCAAATGCGCATTCAAGGGTGTCGGAAAATCCGGAAACGTTTTCTATGACATGGTCCGAGGGAAATACGGCAAACGAGGCTTCCGGAGATTTGCGGCGGATTAAGATAGCGGCCAATCCTATAGCGGCGGTCGTGTCTCTGCCTATGGGTTCTGCAATTATCATTTCTTTGGAGACGTTCGGGCAGCTTGCGCAAATCCCGTCAACTTGTTCGGAGTTGGTTATTATGACAATCCTATCAGGCCGCACTATTTTACCGACTCTTTGCAGGGTTTGCTCCAATAAACAATCTCTTCCGCCGGCAATATTCCAGAGGTGCTTCGGTTTTGCTATCCTACTCAGGGGCCAGAAACGTTCACCGGCCCCGCCTGCGATGATGACGGCATACCTATCCATAAATTTTGATTATCCGCCTTATTGATTACTTTTCAACAAAGAAGTGTCATTACTATAGCAGGTTTTCACATGTTTTCTAAAATAGGCTATGCAATCGATTGCGCGGTTTCGGAAATTTAAACATAAGTCGTTCTAAAGTAATATATTAACTTTAAAAACAAAAGAAGAATAAATTTGAAATTAATAGTTTACATGCCGAGAGTTTCTATTTACTTTACTATTTCGTTATCAGTAATAACTCAAAATACATTATCTTATGAGAAAAACGGTCTTTTGGATTTTAATGTGCTTTGTTTTGTTTTCCCAGGTGGCTTGTAAGGCTTCCGATGTGAAAGAAGTGGGAGATACTTACGAGGTGAGCGGAGGGAATTATAAATTGGTTTTGGATAAGAAGTCCGGAGCGATAAAATCTCTAACTCAAGACGGCAAGGAAACTACATTTTCAAATGCCGACGGGGTGTTGTGGAGCGCAACCTTGCGCGACGGCGGTAAAATAGATTCGTCCATGCTAACTTGTTCTGTATCGGAACGGGCGGGAAAACTCGCGTTTATATATACAGGCGAAGATATGGACGTTCAAGTTACGGTTTCACCGCGCTCCAAGTATGTGGATTTTATAGCCACCGTCACTCCGAAGTCGAGGGATATCTTGGAGTTTGCGGTGCCTGCCCGCATAAACTTTTCTCCTGATGCAGTTTCGGGTATAAGCCTGCAAAATAACAATCCGAGAAATTCCGGCATGACTCTCAATTCGTCGTTTTTTAAAAATAGGTCGAATATGGGAATGCCGGTTTTCAAACGCGGCAAGATGTTAGGAGGCGGAGCGTATAGAAAGATCTTCGGTGGAGACTGCATAAACCTCCATCCCAAAAGCGAAATTACAAATGTGAAAGTCGGGCCAGATGCAAAAAAATGGCTTGGAGACTATTGGACAAAAAAGCTTGCGGCCGAAAAATTCGAGCCCAGCCGTCCATTTGGAAAAGGGCAGGCCGATATCGTTCTGGCGGAATCCGACAGGGGCGTATTTCTTGGAGGCTCAACCCTTGGAGGCAAGGGCGCGATATTTCGCGTAGGAGGCAAGACTTACGACCGTCTGCATATCGCGCGCTACTGGTGCGCCGTAATTGAGCATATTCGCGCAACCAATAAGGCTGCGAAAAGTCCGCGCAGGAAGATCGCGATTCTTAATTTCAATACGCAGGGAGTAGATTCCGAAATGGGCGGCTGGCGCAACCAGTTTGAGATTATAAAAGAAAAGCCCGTATATATTAGCGACAACGATTCCTATGTGAAGGCCCTCTCAGATCCGGAAGTGATGGCAATAATCAATCCGTATAAGGAATTTTGTCCTACAATAAACGACAAGAGCATGCTCGAATTTGCCGACGATATAAAGAAATTCGTGCAAGACGGCGGATATTGGTTTGAATGCGGGGGAATCTGTTTCCACAACGCTTTGGAGCGTTCCGACTACCTAAGCGTTGACGGCCGCGTGCCGGCCGCTCAGGCCGATTTCTTCCACTTTGACATGAAGGGCGCAAAAGTGGCTTTATACAGCGTACAACCCATTACGTGGAAGGAGTGGACTCCCGAAGAGTATGTGCTTCCCTCGCGTTTTGAATTGGGCGGCTCTAAGGAAGGCGGATTTATAGACAGGCCATTTGTGGTTTATGTCAAGGCGGGAGATGTCGCAAAACTGCCGCCGGTTCGCATGAGCTTCGGCAAAGACGTAATAGATTCAGCGCAGTTATTCTGCCGCCATAACGGCGTAAAGAAAAGCCTCGATGAAAAACTTCCAAAAAATATAGCCAAAAAATTTAAGGATAGCCTGCTCATAAAGGTCAACGCCCGCGACCTCGAGGAGACAAAACGCATAGTGGAATTTATGCCCGTGCCGGCGGTAATACACCTGTCCAACTACCTCTTGGGCGGCTTCGACAAGCAGTATCCCGACCATCTGCCGCCGCGCCCGGAATTCGGTTCGGCCGAGGATTTCAAAGATTTCATAAAGGAAGTGCGCGCCCGCGGCTCTCTGTTTATGCCGTACACCAACAACACGTGGTGGTGCGACAATCCGCGCGGCCCCACGTTTATTGCCAACGGGGAAGATCCGTTGTCGGTGGATATAAACGGAAAACACTTCTACGAAAAATACGCAAAGAACGACGGTTGGACAATATGCATGTGGCACCCCGCAGTCAGGGCCGCCAACGAAAAGCTCGCAAAGGAATTTACCGAGGATTATCCCGTTGACATTCTCTTCCAGGATCAATGCGGAGCCAGATACGCCCGCATGGACTTCAATAAAGCCGCGCCGAGTCCCAATTCCTACGCTGAAGGCATGATTTCAACCGTGCGTTCTGATTCCAAGTTGGCGCCCCTCTCCACAGAGGACGGCTGGTGGGGAATCTGCGATTACGAAGTCCAATTTTGCGGTTTTAGTTTTGGGTGGGTAGGAAGCGCCTCATGGTATCGCAGAATGATGTGGGAGGAATGGCCCAAAGATTCCTTTACCTTGTACAATATGTGCGGGGCGATGTTCCACGACAAACTTTCCCTGACCCATCACGATTTGGGGACAAGCGTAGATACCCAAACGAAGCTCGTCTGGACTCTCGCGCACGGATTCTCGCTAATTTACATACCGTCCATAGGATCCGAAAGGCCGCAAGTCAAGGCATGGATTTATTGGCTCGATGCCCTTCAGAAAGCGGCGGTTTCAAAATATCTCGGCAAAGACATGACCGCTTTTGAGCACTCGTGGAAGAGCTTGGATTCTACGGGAGACAGCGTTGTGAAAGCCAAATACGGAGATATTTCCGTAGTGGCCAACGTCGGCGAGGAAGAACTTAAGTTGGACGATACCACCACGCTCTTGGATAATAGCTTTTACCTCGAGGGAAAAAATGTCTGGGCCGGGGGATTTAGGGAATATAAATCCGAAAAAGGATACAGGGGGTATTTTCTCTTAGAGGATAAGGGAAATGAATACGATATCTTCATATACGCCCACCCCGGATACGAAGTTCTCTTCCCAGTTCCGGAAGGGCTTAAAACCGTGTTGGACGCCAATGGAAATCCAGTAAAATTCTTGGTAAAAGACGGAGTCGGCAGAATAAAGACACCTCCGGCGGAGAATGTGAACTACAATCTGCTCTTAAAATATAAAGGCCTCAAAAAATAGTGCGGATTCTTTTATAAGAGCTATTCCATGCCATAAAGAAGACGGTTCCCCAATTTTGGAGAACCGCCTTTTTTTATATCCTTATCCGCATGGCAGAGTGCGGCATTGCTCATGCTTATATCTTACAGGCGTTATGGATTTTTGTTAAGATATCTTAGAGACTCTCTTTGTGGCCATGAGCTTTTTGACCTGCGCGAGGGAATGGTAGCTTTGGGCTCCCATCTTTGTCACTGCCAGCGATGCCGCGGCGGACGCCAATTTTGCGGCCTTGTCAGAATCGTTGTTATAGATGCAAAGTCCAGCCGCGAAAGATCCGGCAAAACAGTCTCCGGCTCCTACCGTGTCAACAGTTTTGACTTTATAGACGGAATATATTTTCTCGCCGCCGGCGTTTATTATTTTGCTTCCGCGTTTGCCCAGGGTTATTAAAACATTCTTTACCCCGCGGTCTAAGAGCGATTTTGCCGCGGCGGACGCGTCCGTGAATTTTTCTTTTTGCAGGAGCAGAATTTCGTGTTCGTTTGGAATGAGATAGTCGATGTCTTTGAGAATATTTAAAGGCAGTATTTGAGCCGGAGCCGGAGTGAGTATTGTTATGCATGCGGCTTTTTTAGCGGCTTTCAAGGCCGCCGCCACTGTCGCAATGGGTGTCTCAAGCTGCATCACTACATGCGAAAACTTAGAAAAATCTATTTTCCCGATGTCTGCGGGCGATAACATGAGGTTTGCTCCCGGGGCTACTGCTATCGAGTTCTCGCCGTCTGCTGCAACCGTGATTAAGGCCACTCCGGAATTCGCCTTCTTAAATTTTCTTACGAGGGATATGTCGAGGCCTTGTTTTTTGAGATAGGCTAAGTATTCCGATGAATCATCGGCTCCTACTCCGGCGCAAAATGATGTCTGCGGAAATATTTTACGCGCGGCAATGGCCTGGTTTGCGCCTTTCCCCCCGAAGAATTTTGAGAAGACCCCTCCTAATAGGGTTTCTCCCGGAGAGGGAATGCGGCTGCATTTTACAACCATATCCGTATTCATGCTGCCTATGACGAGAATTTTTTTCATAATGGGGCGACTCTTATGAAAAGAGTTTCGATATTCAAGAACGAAATGACGTCTATTTGAGAAAAAAATAGGGCGCGGAATTCCGCGCCCAAAAATCAAACAGAAAAGTCGCCGCGTTAATCGTTCGGAGGCGGGGGAGGAGGAGGAGGGTTGTCTCCGCCTCCCCGAGGGGTCCGGTTCGTGTTTAACATGCGTTTAAACATGTTCTGGATTTCCGGATCCTGGGTGAGCTTTAAACGCTCCTCGTCATTGAGCTTGCCGTCGCCGTCGGCGTCGTACTTCTTCATGAGGGCGGCCCGGCGCTCGGCGGCGTCTTTAAACATGGCTTTGCGCTCCTCGGCGCTGAGCTTGCCGTCGCCGTCCTTGTCGTATTTTGCAAGAATCTCCTTCGGCGGATTGAAGTTCCCGCGGCGGCGCATCATGTTTTCGCGGGCCTTGTCCATCATCTTGCGCTGGTCGTCGAGGAATCCTATAAGCTCTTTTTTGTCGAGCTTGCCGTCGCCGTCGGCATCGAATTTCTTTATTACATGCTCGGCATGCTTGGCTTTGATTTCTTCAAGGTCGGCCACTTTTCCCTTGATTGCCTTCATGGCTTCCGCGCGCTCTTTCTTGTCGAGCCTGCCGTCGCCGTCCTTATCGTATTTTTTAAGAAGTTGAACTCGTGTTCCAACGTCCATTCCAGACATCATTTTAGAGAAGTCTTCGTGTTTTTTTGGTCGTCCGCCTTCGCCCTTTGGCCCTTCTTGGGCAAAGGAAAATGCGCAGAGGCTTGCGGCTATTGCGAATGTTAGTAATTTTTTCATATCTGGTTTAATTGGGGTTATGCTTCTTCAAAACGCTCGTTTTCCACAAAAGTTTCGCTTCTTTTTTTGTTTGAAGATAGTTTTAGACGGGTTAGCGTACATACAATTTATTATGTACCAGGTGACATTCAGCGACCAAAGCATGGCGGAACTAAACAAGCTGGATAAACTTTCCCAGCTTGCCATAATGGAGGCGTTTAGCTCCATAACGTCCGCGGAATTGGAGGGAAACCTTCCCAATATAGGGCGCATACATAGAGCCGGAAAAGTATATTATAGGTTGCGAACAGGAGAATACCGCATATATTTTGAAATATTGCCCGACGGACATACTCTGCATGCGCACTATTTGCTTCACCAACATACTCTCGCGGATTTCGTATTCAGATTCAAGCTGCCCTACCGCGAGGAGACCATGTTTGAACAGGAGGATAATTTCTGGAAATATTTAGAATCCCTCAAGAAATGAACAAAGGCGAAGATTCCAATCTTTGGGAAAACGTACATCAGGCAAGTAAGATATACATTCTGCCCAACGTTTTTACCACGGGAAATCTATTTTTTGGATTTCTCTCCATAATATTGTGCATACAGGCCAGATTCCATCCGGCCGAACAAACCGAAGGAACAATGAAATCCCTTGCGACTCTCTTGACTTCGGGAAATGCTCCGAAGGACTCGAGCACGGCATATTACCTCTTGGCCATAATATGCATACTCGCGTCCTTCTTCTGCGACGCCCTCGACGGGCGCGTTGCCCGCGCAAGCGGCAAAATGTCGTTATTCGGCAAGGAATTCGACTCCTTGTCCGACTCTATTTCATTCGGGGTTGCCCCAGGGCTTCTGACCTTCTTCCTAATACTTCAGCCTGCGGAGTCGATGTCGGAGACGTATCGCAGCCTTCTGAAAAATACAGGGTGGCTGATAGGATTCGTGTTCATGTTGTGCGCCGCAATACGGCTGGCGCGCTTTAATGTGCTTACAAATCCCTACATAATGGGCCATGAAAAATACGAAACTGGAGATTTCTGCGGCCTTCCGGCTCCCGCGGCAGCTGGGGCAGTTGCGTCTATAGCGCTTACAATGTTGAGCTTTGATCTCGGAGCCTATACTCCGTTGCTAATACCTTTAATGATTCTCATAGCATGGCTCATGGTAAGCAATATTCCGTATCCGTCGTTCAAGCATATAAATTGGACAACAAGCATGCGGTTTAGGTCTTTTGTTGCCCTCATAGTCTGCCTAATTTTGATTGTTTACCTAAAGGAATACAGCTTTGCTATTATATTTTTGACCTATGTTTTCTGGTCGCCAATAAAATATTCTCCGCGCGCAATAAAGGCTATAAAATACAAATATAAGAAAATCCGCGCCGGTTCCAAATAGAGGAGACGGCATCTTATTTCAGAAAAAAGGCGCTTCTATAATGGAGGCGCCTTTTTTCTGGAATGTTTATCGCGGCCCTACATGAGATATTTTATCAATACAAATCCCGCTACAAGGAGTATAAAAAATATTGTGGCCAAAGTATTAAAATATTTTTCTATGAAAGGCTTTGCTTTCGGTCCCACTATGCGTATAGTCAGCCCTACAAGAAAAAATCGCCCCCCCCTGCCAAGTATCGAACCTATTACAAGGGACCATATTGAAACGTCGCATACGCCGGCAGCTATGGTGAATATTTTGTATGGAATGGGAGTAAACGCAGCTCCAAAAATGGCAAGAAGGGCATTTTCTTGATAGAGCTTTTCGACGCTTTCAAAAGCCTCGTGGGAAAATCCCGGAACATACATGAAAAAGAAATCCTGAAGAAGATTCCACCCTAAATGCCCGATAAACCAACCGAATACGCCGCCGAGGACCGACGCAACAGTGCATATGACGACAATCCTGAACCATTTAGCGGGCGCGCCAAAAACCATAGGTATTAGAAGTACGTCGGGCGGTATGGGGAAAAAAGACGATTCCGCAAAGGAAAGACAGGTTAAGGCGCAAGTACCGCCGGGCTTGTCGGCCCAGGATACAGTCCAATCATATAATCGTTTTAGGATATTGGGCTTTTGCATAGATATTTGGGATAGTGGAGATAAGAAGGCCCGCTTCAAGCTTTTTCGGAACGCTGGCCGGTAATACTTGTCAAAAAACACGAAAAGTATTTTTTATTTGATTATCCGGCAATGTCGGAATGAAATGCTTTTATATATTACATATGGTGGATAATATCAAAAAAGCTATGTTTAGGATATTGGTGTTCGCGGCTGCGGCCGTGTTCGGGTTTTGCGCGTGGGCGGAGCCTGAAGTTCAGGCTCCCGCGTCGGCAAAGACTTCGCCGATGTCCTTGCAGACCACGCCGAAAATGCGCAACGAGACCCGCTATCTGGTGTTCCTCATGGAGCGTGGGCACTACTTGAAGACGCCGGTTTCCGAACTCGACGCCCGCGAATTTTTGCGCGAATACATGCAAAATTTGGATTTCTTCAAGTTGTTTTTTACGGCCGAAGATGTCCAGCGCTATCAGGATTTCTTTGCGCCTTCTGTGGACATAATGTTGAGGCAGGGAACTCTCTTGCCGGCCTACTCCATTTACGAAAAATTTCTCGAGAGGGCCGAGGCCCGCATAGCGTGGATAAAGAAACGCATGAATGAGCCGTTTGACCTTGAAAACGCCGAGACCTTTCGTCCGGATCGCAGCAAGGAGGATTGGCCCAAGGACAATGCCGAAGCCGACGCCCTGTGGAATAAGCGCCTGGAATACGATATAATAAACCAGATGATAGGCCATGAAGACGAGGCGACTTCCGAAGACGAGCTCGAGGTCGAAAAAGCTCTTGATCCTCAAGGTAAACCCCTGAAAAAAGACATACCCGAATCCGGCGAGTCGGTAGCCCAAGAAGTCAAGGAACTCGATGAGGAACGCAAAGAAGAGCCGAAAACTTTCGAGGAGCGCTTGGCCGAAGCTAAGGCGGAGGTCTTAAAGCGCTATGAGCGCATAGTGGACAACTATCGCAAGACGGATCCTATTGAAATTCAAGAGATTTACTTGAATACATTGTCGCGCCTTTACGATCCCCATTCCGCATTTCTGTCGGAGTATTATCTCGAGGAGTTCGACATATCCGTCCGCAACGCCCTTGTGGGAATAGGAGCTCTCCTTCAGGATAAGGACGGTTATTGTACGCTTGCGGAATTGATGGCAGGGGGCCCCGCGGAGGAGTGCAAGCAGCTGAAGCCTGGCGATAAGATTGTGGCGGTTGGGCAAGAGACAGGTCCTATGGTAGATGTTATAGGAATGAAATTGCGCAAGACCGTGAAGATGATACGCGGCGAGGAGGGTACAAAAGTTAGGCTTTTAATAGAGCCGGCTTCAAATCCGTCGGCGCGCAAGATTGTCACGCTCGTGCGCCGCGAAATAAAATTGACCACAAAACTTGCAAGAGCCGAAATATATACTGTTCCGGTGGGAGATAAAACCGTTCCGATAGGAGTAATAGATTTGCCGGCCTTCTACGGAGAGGGCGGCGTGTCGGAAGGGCATGCTAAAGGCTTCAGCACGACAAAAGACGTGGAAGAGCTGTTGGTGAAGCTGAATAAAATGGGGGCGCAGGGCCTTATTCTTGATTTGCGTCGCAATGGCGGTGGTTTCTTAAACGAGGCCGTTGATTTGGCCGGATTGTTTATAAAGACGGGGCCCGTAGTGCAAGTCAGGGACGCCTCCGGCAATACTAATAAATTGCATGATGAAAATCCTAAGTTGGTATGGGATAAGCCATTGATAATTTTAGTGAGCCGCTTGTCGGCTTCTGCGGCGGAGATTGTGGCGGGAGCTTTGCAGGACCACCAGCGCGCGATTATAGTCGGAGACAAGAGCACTCACGGCAAAGGCACCGTGCAGGCGGTTTATCATTTGGAAAACTTTGATCCCGAGCAGAAGTCCGCCGCAAAAGTCACAATTCAGAAGTGGTACGCTCCAAGCGGGGCTTCTATTCAGGTAAAGGGAGTTCATTCCGACATAATTCTGCCTTCGGTTTACGATTATATGGAGATAGGCGAGGAATATAAGGATTACGCCCTCAAGTGGGACAGTATCAGTCCTGACGGAATCTCGGAGCTTTGGGGATACGGCCTGCCGAAGGGAGAGGCCGACGCCCTTATGAAAAAGCTGACCGAGCTGTCCAAGGAACGCCAATCCAAGCTTGAAGAATTTAAAGTGTGGAACGAGCGCATAAATTGGGTTAAGAAATTGCAGGATAAAAAAGACTGGAGCTTGAATCTCAAAGAGCGCGAGGCGGAACTTAAAGCCGACGAAGACTTTAACGATAAGATGAAATCAAGGCAGAAAGAGTTGGCCGTAAACAATTTTAAAAAGGAGGAGATTCTTCTTGAAAGCGCCAAAGAAACTGCCGCAAAAGAAAAAGCTCTTAAGGATTCCGAAAAAGAAGCCGCGGGCGGGGGCAAAGAAAAAAAATCGGACGACAAATCTTCTGTAAAATCTAAAACCCGCAAGAACTCTAAATTTGAATCTCTCGGCGGCGGGGACGACGACGAAGATGTTCCGGATTTCGATGTGCAGTTGCGCGAGGCTCTGCGGATTATGTCGGATTGGATAGGTCTCGTTGACGCGTCAAAGTCCGGGGATTCAAAATCCCCCTCCGGGAAGTAAAAACGGGGGAAATATGCAATGAATGCCGTGTTGAAGGCGCTCGGGCGCGTCGGGCTCGAGCCTTTTATAGTAATTTTGCTCGCCTCGATTTTTCTTGCGTGGCTCGATCCTGAAATCGGCATGAAGCGCGAGCCGTTTTGCCTCGGCGACGTCGCAAACTTGGGCATGGCTTTCATTTTCTTCTTCTACGGGCTGCGTATAGACAAACGCGAACTCGTGGCGGGATTGGTTAATATAAAACTGCATGCGCTCGTCCACTTTTCGACGTTTGTCTTGTTTCCGATTATAGTGTTGCTGGCCATGTACGCGGGGGGGATATCTTCGGATAATCCGCATTACTATCTTTGGATGGGCGTGTTTTTTTTGGCGGCGCTTCCATCGACTGTGTCGTCTTCGGTGGTGATGGTTTCCTTGGCTGGGGGAAATATTCCCGTGGCCATATTCAACGCGTCGGTTTCAAGCCTGCTGGGCGTGTTTATCACGCCTCTTTGGATGGGCATGTATCTCGACAATATAGAAGGATCGGCGGGCATGGGAGACATAGTTTTCAAGCTCGTTTTGCAAGTGATAGTCCCCATAGTGGCCGGATTGCTTCTAAACGACCGCTTTAACTCCTTCGCAGTGGCCCACAAGAAAGCGCTTCGCAACTTCGATCAGAGCGTTATAATATTGATAGTTTATACGTCTTTTTGCGATTCCTTCCACGACGGAATGTTCGACGGGTTTCCTCTGCTGAATCTTATATGGCTGTTCGCGGGTCTTTTGGCGCTGTTCTTTCTGGTGTTCGGCATAATTCTCGCCATTTGCAGGGCGATAGGGTTGAATCGTCCCGACACCATAGCGGTTTTGTTTTGCGGGTCGAAAAAGTCTTTGGTGCACGGCACAATAATGTCGAGAGTGATATTCGGTAATTCCACAGTGTTGGGGGTCATATTGTTGCCTACGATGATATACCACGCCTTGCAGCTTGTCATAGTTTCGATTATAGCCCAGCAGCTGGGCAAGTCTTTGCGCGCGGAAACTGCAAAATGAAAAGCATTTTATTTGGCTTAAATATTGTAAAATAAAAAACAAATAAAATGTTGACATGGTAGTTTAAAAGAACAATCTGGTTTGTTCTTGTCACTCAAAAAAGCGGGAGTGTAAACTTGAGCGTCTGCGCGTTTGTCCCGAAACGCGGCCAGTTGACGTTTTGGCGATAAGCTCCAAAAGTTTATAAAAAGTGTACGAGGCGGAAAATATCCGCCTGAAAGATAGTCAAATGAAAACAACAACAGCCAAAAAACCCGAGCAGAGACAGTGGTATGTGGTGGACGCCAGCGACCAAATCTTGGGACGTCTCGCCGTAAAAATAGCCAATGTGCTTCGCGGCCGCCATAAGCCGTGCTATACGCCCAATGTGGATTGCGGCGACAATGTAATAGTGGTAAACGCCGAAAAGGTGCGCGTCACCGGCAATAAGGAAAACAAGAAAGAATACATGTTCTACACCGGCTATGTGGGCGGGGAAAAATATGTAAAGCTTTCGGAATTTCGCGCGCGCAAACCCCAGTATATAATAGAGGCTGCGGTAAAAGGAATGCTTCCAAAAAATAAATTGGCCGAGGCAATGTTTAAAAAGCTCCACGTTTACGCGGGGCCCGAACATCCGCATGCGGCCCAGAATCCACAACCCTTTAAATTCTAATCATGAGTGCCGAAATATTTGTTTCAGTAGGACGTCGTAAAACTTCTGTGGCGCGCGTGCGCCTTGCAAGAGGCAGCGGCAAGATCACCGTAAACGACAAGCCCATAAGCGAATACTGCTATACCGAACAGTTGGCAAGTACTGCGCTTCGCCCACTCCAGACGGTCGATATGGCCTCTGCGATAGATGCGGATATAAATGTGAAAGGCGGCGGCCCAGTTGGACAGGCTGGCGCCATAAGCCACGGATTGGCCCGCGCCCTTGAAAAAATGGACGCGTCTCTCCGCCCTGCCTTGAAAAAGGCCGGTCTCATCACTCGAGATCCGAGGGCGAAAGAAAGAAAGAAATCCGGCCAGCCGGGCGCGCGCAAGCGTTTCCAGTTCTCAAAGCGTTAATCTGTTTTGTTTTTTATCTGGAGCCCTTCCGCGACTGCGGAGGGGCTTTTGTGCTTTTTAAATCATCTCAAAATCGGGGTAAAAATAATGTCGAGAAAAATACGAGTCGGGATTGTCGGGGCGTCTGGATACGCCGGAGTGGAACTTGTAAAGCTCCTGTCCAAACATTCGGGCGCGGAACTTGCCTGCGTCACTTCCCGGAGCCTTGCGGGCACTAAAGTCGCGGACAATATGCCGGGCTTGCGCCATCTATTGAATCCGGAATTGGAATTCGTAAATTCCGATCCGGCCAAGTGCGCAGAAATGTCGGATATAGACGTGTGGTTCTTGGCGCTCCCGCACGGCGCGGCCGCCGAATACGCGAGGGCTATAATAGAAGCCGGCGGAAAGGTTATAGATTTGTCGGCGGATTTCCGCCTGCATAGTCTCGATATTTACAGGCAATATTACAACGAGGAACACAAGGCTCCGGACTTGCTCGAAATGGGCAAATATACAATTCCGGAGTTGTTCCCTCTAAATGGTGACGAAAAGCTCATAGCGTGTGCCGGATGTTATCCCACAAGCATACAAATACCTCTTACGCCTCTTTTGCGCGAAGGGATTATAGACGGGGAAAGAATCGTGATAGATTCTTATAGCGGCGTATCCGGAGCGGGCAAAAAGGCGTCTTTAGACTACGCATTCTGCGAGAGAAACGAGAGCGCCAAAGCTTACGGGCTGATAAAGCACAGGCATCTTTCGGAGATAGAGGAGGAGCTATCCATAGCTGCCGGAAAGACCGTAGTGGTGCAGTTTAACCCGCATTTGGCGCCGATGACAAGAGGTATTTATACCACAATCACCCTTCCTGCTAAGTTTGAAGGAGTGGAAAAAGTCTATGATGTGTGGAACGGCTACTACGCGCAAAAACCGTTTGTAAACGTGCTTGAATCCGGCATCTATCCGGACACTCTGCACGTTTGCGGAACGAATCGTTGCGACATATCTGCAGCCTACGATCCTCGGACAAAAAATCTTGTTATATGCAGCGTTATAGACAATCTTGTGAAGGGAGCCAGCGGGCAGGCTGTTCAGATTATGAATCTTATCTTCGGATTGGGAGAAACTTCCGGATTGCTTTAGTCGGAATAGTTAAAATATTTTATTAGGGATATTATGAGTAAGAATTTTAAAATTGAAACATTGGAGGACGTCTCCGGGCTTGGTCTTGTAAAGGGGTTCAAGGTGGCGGGAGTCGCCTGCAATATACGCGGAAACGCTGATTTGGAGCGTCTTGATGTGGCTCTGATATGCTCGGATACTCCGGCGACTGCAGCGGGGGTTTTTACGACAAACGATGTTAAAGCGGCGCCAGTTTATGTGGATATGGAGCATCTCTCCCGTTGCGGCAAAGTAAAGGCGATAGTCGCCAACAGCGGGAACGCGAACGCCTGCACCGGCGAGCGCGGCCTGAAAGACGCAAGGGATACTTGCGCGTACTTGGCGGGGAAGTTCGGAGTTGACGAAAACCAGATACTTGTCTGCTCTACGGGCCGCATAGGCGAATTTATGCCCATGGAAAAGCTCGAGCGCGGAATCGACACTGCATTTTCAAATCTTTCCGACTCCGACAGCGCAAGCGCCGCGGCCGCCCATGCGATAATGACTTCAGATACCCGCCCAAAAACGGTCATTTCAAAAGTCGAGTGCGGCGGCAAGAAATTCTGTGTTGCCGGAATGGCCAAGGGCGCCGGTATGATAGAGCCCAATATGGCTACAATGCTTGCGTTTATTGCCAGCGACGTCTCAATAGAACAGCCTCGTCTAAAAGAAATTTTAAGGAGGGCTGTAACCAAGACTTTCAATAGGATTTCCGTCGATGGTGATATGAGCACAAACGATACTGTTCTCTGCCTTTGCGGCGGAGCGGGCGGCGTAGAAATAGACGGCGGAGATTTAGAGGAGGCTTTTGAGGAGGCCTTGAAGTCTGTTTGCATGTCCCTTGCCAGGAAGATAGTTGGAGACGGCGAAAAAATTACGAGGGTTGTCGAACTTAAGGTGAAAGGCGCGCGCAGCGCGGAGCAGGCCGAAAAGATATGCCGTTCAATAGGGAATTCTCTATTGGTGAAGGCTTCATGGTATGGCGGAGACCCGAATTGGGGCAGGCTCACAGATTCGGCCGGATACGCGCGCACGGGCATAGACTTTTCCAAGATAGACCTCGATTATAACGGAACTCCCGTTATAATAAAAGGCTGTCCGCAGAGCCACAACAAGGAGCTTTGGCGCAAGATAGTAAACAATAAAACTTTTACTATAAATATGAACCTCAATATGGGAGAGTTTGAAGATTTCCTTCTGACGACCGACCTTACCGAGGCTTATGTGGATTTCAATAAGGGCGAATAACCTTTGAATGATATGGATACTTTTGTGGAAATTACAAAAAAGGCGGGAATCCTTATAGAGGCTCTGCCGTACATACAGCGCTTTAAGGGATCGGTTTTCGTGGTGAAATACGGCGGGGCGTTTATGGACGATCCAAACCCCGAAGTCCGCGGAATGGTGGCTCAAGACATAGCCTTTTTGGCATCTGTCGGCATAAGGGTGGTGGTGGTCCACGGGGGCGGCAAGGCCATAAATAGGGCTATGAGTGCGTCGGGGCTTCAGGCAAAATTCCTAAACGGATTGCGCGTCACTGACGCAAACGCCATAAAAATAGTAGAGAATGTTCTCAATGGCGAAGTTAATTCGGAAATATGCAAGCTATTGGATTCTCACGGTTGTCCGGCCCAGTCTGTCAGAGGAAACGATGTTTTGGTATGCAAAAAGCACTATTCTAAAGGCCCTTCGGGCGAAATCTTGGATTTGGGATTCGTCGGAGAGGTTTATAGGGTGAATGCGGCCGATATTCTCGACGTTCTCGCGCACGGCAAAACTCCGGTGGTGTCGCCGATAGCATTGGACGACAATGGGCTCGTTTACAATACCAATGCGGACGTTGCTGCTGCGGCGGTTGCAAGGGCTTTGCAGGCGCGCAGGCTCGTGTTTCTATGCGATGTAGCGGGATTGATGCGCGATACCAAGGATCCGTCCACATTGATATCGCATCTCAAATTGAGCCAGGTGGATTCCCTAAAAGAGAGCGGAGTGATAGGCGGAGGCATGACGCCCAAGGTTGATAGCGGCGTAGAAGCCCTCAGGAATGGCGTGCGCAGGGTTCACTTTATAGACGGATATATGCCGCATAGCCTGCTTTTGGAGATATTCACAGACCAGGGCATAGGAACAGAAATAGTAAACGATTCCATCTAATTATGAAAATGACCGTAAAAGAGAAATACGCAAAGTACGCCACCCCAAACTTCGGCGTGCGTGACTTTGAAGTGGTGGGGGGCAAAGGCTGCGTTTTATACGGAGCCGACGGGAAAAAATATTTGGATTTCGGAGCGGGTATCGCAGTAAACAGCATAGGGCATGCGAATCCTCGTTGGGTAAAAGCCGTCGCCGCCCAGGCCTCGAAAATGGCGCATTGCAGCAATCTCTATCTCACGTCTCAGCAAGCGGATCTCTTGGAAAAAATAGTGCGTTCCGTGGGAATGGGGCGCGCGTTCATCTGCAATAGCGGCACGGAGGCAAACGAGGCTCTCCTGAAAGTGGCCCGTCTGCACGGCATGCGGGTGACGGGGGAGGAAGGCCGTAAATATAGGGTATTGACGGCGGTTGATTGCTTTCACGGCCGCACTCTCGGAGCTTTGGCAGCCACTGCCCAACACAAAGTCCAAAAGGGCTTTTCGCCCCTATTGGACGGGTTCTCATACGGCAATTTCAACGACCTCGAAAGTTTTGAGAAGCTTATGGGCGACGATGTCGCGGCAGTACTCGTGGAACCCGTGCAGGGAGAGAGCGGTGTCACCCCCGCTACACCGGAATTTTTAAAGGGCCTGCGCAAGCTATGCGATAAGTACAACGCCTTGTTGCTGTTCGACGAAGTCCAATGCGGATTTGGCAGGTGTGGGGCTTTCTTGGCGTCGCAGCTCTACAAGGTAAAGGCCGACGGAGTATCCATGGCGAAGGGCTTGGGAGGCGGATTCCCCATAGGGGCCGTATGGCTCTCAAAGACTTGCGCGGATCTTCTTACTCCGGGAACCCACGGGACAACTTTCGGGGGAAATCCTCTGGCTTGCGCGGCGGCATTGGCGACTCTTGACGAGCTCGACCGCTGTTCGCTTGCGGCAAACGCAAAAAAACTCGGGGCTTATTTGGGAAAAGGCCTCGACGAAATCGCAAAGAAATATCCCGATAAAATAAAACTTGCCAGAGGGCTCGGCTTGATGAGGGCCGTGCTCTTTAAAGAGCCGCTTTCCAACGCGGAAGTTTGCTCCAAATTGCGCGCCAACGGGCTTGTCCTGATTCCCGCTGGATCAAACGCCCTGCGTTTTCTGCCGCCTCTTAATATAAAAAAGTCGGATATAGATAAAGCCTTGAAAATTTTCGATAAAACAATGAAGGGACTCTAACAATGCCAAGATCATTTTTAAAAGATACAGATTTTACCCCCGCCGAAGCCGCAGGCGTTTTCGAGCTTGCCGCCCGTTATAAAAAATTGCGTTCTGCCGGAGTCACGGATATTTTAAAGGGACAAAGCTGGGGCTTGGTTTTCTTTAAAAAGAGCACGCGCACACGCCTTTCTTTCGAGGTTGGGGTTTACGAACTTGGCGGGCATCCCATGGTTATAAATTCGTCGGACTTGCAAATATCCCGCGGAGAAACCGTTCCTGATACCGCCCGCATTATGGGGCGCTATCTTCACGGAATCGTAATAAGAACTTTTGGGCAGGACATAGTTGAGGACTTCGCAAAATATTCGGGGCTTCCAGTGGTAAACGCCCTTACGGATCTTTTGCATCCCTGCCAAAGTTATACGGATATATTTACCATGTCTGAATATTTCGGCGGAGGGGAATCCGATATAGATTCTGTAAAGGGGCGCAAACTTGTGTTCTTTGGGGATACTGCGTGCAATATGGCCTACTCTTTGGCCTTGACCGGGAGCATGTTCGGCGTGAACGTAGTCCTCTGCGGCCCGGAGGAGTTCAAGCCGAAACCGGTTTTAGACAAGCTCTTTAAGGACGCAGGAATTCCAAAGAATTATTCCTTCACTTCCAATCCGGAAGAAGCTGCAAAAGACGCGGACGTTCTATATACCGACGTCTGGGTAAGCATGGGCAAAGAAGACGAAAAAGCCGCCCGCATAAAAGCGATGTCTCCTTATCAGGTAAACTCAAAATTATTTAAACTCGCCTCAAAAGACGCCGTATTTATGCACTGCCTGCCCGCCCATGCCGGCGAGGAAGTTTCCGCAGATGTGCTGGAAGGGAATCGCAGCATAATATTTGACCAGGCAGAGAATAGGCTCCATGTGCAGAAGGCCGTATTGGGAACTCTTGCCCGCATGAATAAGGCCTAAGAAACGAATGCGGAAATATTTCAAATCGAGCAAAGGGCGACTATCAAGTCGCCTTTTTATTTGCCTTGCAAGTATGATGTTTACGCAAACATTTAAGGGGAGAATTAATTTCAAGATATTCTGGCTTTTTATTGCAATGCCGTGGGAGAGCATTTTATTATTATATAATATGAAAAAGGCGTTTGGAATATTTCTAATAATTTTAATCTCCATGCATATGCCGTGCTTTGCGGCTGGAAATGGAGCGGTTGATAAAGCAAAAGAGGCATACGATAGGGGTACGGCACAGTATAAAAATTTCAATGTGCAAAGAGATATAGTTTATAAAAAGGTGGACGGATTGGAGTTGTCTTTGGATTTAGTGCTTCCCGAAAAACGCTATAAGAAAGGGGCTCCGCTCGTGATGTTTATACACGGCGGAGGCTGGCATTCCGGAGACAGGTACCATTTGGGCGACGACATCGGATATTACACGCAACGGGGCGTCGCTTGCGCTACGATATCTTACAGGCTTACAACCGGGCCGGTAAAGAGCACCGTGCGCGACTGCATAATAGACTCTAAGGACGCAGCCAGATTCCTGGTAAAAAACGCGAAAAAATTTGGATTGGACGCTTCCCGTATGGCGGTGTACGGACATTCTGCCGGAGGCCATCTGGCGTTAATGGAAGCCCTTGCCCCCAATGCGGTATTTGAGGGAGACAAATCTCTAAAAGGCGAAAACCCGCAATTTGTTTGCGCCGTGGGATTGGCTCCAATCGTCACTTTTGTAAATCCTAAAGCCAAAGATCTCACTGCCAACGAGAAGGGCATGGAGAGAATATTGGGGGGTAATCCCGCGGAAAACAGAAAAGAAGCCGAAGATATAAGCCCCATAACTTATTTAAGCGCAAATAGCGTTCCCGTCATGGTAATTCAAGGCGACGATGACACGCTTGTCGATGTGGAAAGCGCTCGCATTTTTTACGACAAGGCAAAAAAATTAGGGGCGAAGGTTCAATATATAGAAATCGCCAACGCGTGGCATAGCTTCAAGAGCCGCGATAAAAGTAAAACTCCTTCTATGAGCGGGGCGGAAATAAAAAAAGCGCGCCGCGATTTTATCGACAAATATTTGTTCGACGGAATCGAGCCGCTCTGATTGTTGTTCGGCAAACTTAAGGCAGGTTTTGCAAGGAGCAGATAAAGCCTGCCATGAGGATTATGTTTAGTTTCAAAGGATTCTACAGAATCTCAAGCGAAGAAGTTTAGATTTCTTTGGACGCGGCCTCGCGGCATTTTTGCATTTCTTCCGAATATTTTTTTGCCTCTGCAGTCAAGGCTTTTGCTTTTGAGAGAGATTCTTTCAGCTTTTGAAGCATTGCCGCGCTCTGGGCTTTTGCGACATCTATGCGGCCGGCAAGTATTGTTAGTTCCGAATTTAGGCGCTGGGCGTCGGATAGCCTGGTTATTGAGTCGGATAAAATTGCTGAAGATGTCTGGCTCTGCGTGCTTATGCGCGCCATCGCATTGCGCATTTCTGAAAATTTCACGCTGAATATTTCTTTTGCGGCCTCGAGTTCCCTCGTCAATGCGCTTATGGCGTTGGTAAGCTTTAATATCTCTGCGCGCACGCCGGCTTGCGCGTTTCTTGAATCCAATGGCTTAACTGGCCCATTGAGTTGGGTGGAGAACTTTTGGAGGCGGGCGTCTGCATTGGATATTGCGCCCGCGGCCAGGCCCTCTTTCTTAACTTTGGATTTCTCCCATTTTGTGGAGGAGGCGAGATTTACGCTGACTTCCGGGAGGTTTACAGCCCTTGCATTTTCAAACACCGAATTTGCCCATTTGTCGGATTTCGGGAGCTCGTTTAATACAAATATTGAAAGCCGCAGATATTCATCGTGAAAATTGTTGCGCACGCTCTCGAGATCGGAGCTCTCCTTCAGAAACTCGCTCCTGGCGGAATCTATGGTTTTTAAAATTGAATCCAAGTCTGCGGACAGCTTGTCCAATTTTTCTTTGCTTTCCGCCTGCAGAATTTCCGCCTGTTCTAAATGCTTTTTTGTCGTCTTGAAAAACGTATCTATACCCTCTATTTGAGGTTGGCATACCGCAAATTCCGCGGACAATTTTGGAAATTCTGCCATAATAGACTGCAATGAATCTCTTTGGCTTTCGTAAGCCGACGAGATAGATTCGGCATATTTGCGGTCGGAGTGGGCTTCGCCGGGATTTTCAAGGCTGATTTTGCGAATCTCTTTTATCAGGCCGTTCGCATATTCTATGCGCCTTTCCCCCGCGGGAAGAATTTTTGCCAATTCCTTTTGCGAGGCTTCTACATCTTTGTATTCGGCCAGGTTCTTTTCAAATATTGAAGATTCAGATAGCAGCCTTCCGCGCAGTGCAGTTAGACGGTTTTTTAAGATGAGGTTTCTCTCTTCGGACTCCGACATCATATTTGCCACATTTTCCACCGCGAATTCGCCTTCCATAAACGCCTGCTTTGCGGCGGAAATTTCCGCGTATGCGGCGTTAAATTTTTCTGCCGATTTTTCGGCGTTTGCATATGCGCCGTCTATTGATTCGACAATGCCGGAGTATGTTATGGACGATGCGAATATCGATATAATCGTAAATGCAATGCTTTTGTTCATGTCTGTTTCGTTTGTTATGGGTTGTTGCAATCCAAAGGCGATATTTGGGCGTCGGGATTGTTTTTGTGCAATATGGGCACGGGCGTATTTATGAATTTGTTGCCGGAGATGTGGAGATTGCGGACGTCTGCGGCGTCTATGCCTATATCACAGTTGGCTATTGTGTTTCCGGAAATGTGGGCGCCCATTATGTACGGAGTTCTGGCTTGGGGAATCCTATTGTTGTACTGCAAGCGGAGGGCTATGGCCCCGCGGCCGTCGTGGCGCGGCGACCACCCGCAGGTGTCGAATGAATTGTCGGCGATATGGGTGTTTGCGCAGCTTACGCCTTCGTCCTCAAACAAGGCCCCGCCTACGCATATGGCAGGATACATTATGTGGTCGAACTTGCACCCGGATATTGTGGCGTTGTCGTTCCTTATAAGGCTGGCTGTTCCGGCTATATTGCGGAATTCCGAGTCGAGCAGAATATAGGAGTCGATGTTTATGCCGTACAGATTGCATACTGTTTTTTTATCCGCAAAACTTGGAATTTCCTCCACAAACTCCACTTTTGAGCGCTTTTTACCGCTTTCTCTTGGAGGCAAATCCTCCGCGGATTTTATCGTGAGGCGAACTTCCGTGTCCCTGTCTTTCCAGAATCCGACCTTTGTCCCGGGTATAAATATTTTCGCCTCGCAGCCGAGAAAATGCGACGAGAACACTGCGCTTCGTTCGTCGATTTTCTCAAACGGTATGGCGAATCTCCCGTGGACGTTTTGCCCGTCCCAGCGCACTCCCTCGAAATAGCATTCGCGGATTATCGCGGTGCCGCTGCAGCAGTACAGTTTCCATGCGTCGCGCGACCCAACGTGCATTTGGTTTCCGTCTCTTTTGAACCTTACGCGCGTCCCCCTCACGTTGCGGCAAAATGACGACTGCATGCAAAATCCGATTGCGCTGTGGGTCGTGATATTTTCGACCCTAAGATTGCGGCATTTTAAAAAATGAACTTGCAGCCCCTCCCAGCCGAAGTTCCAGCTTAGAATGTCTCCGACCTCCGAATTTGCGGCGATGTCAGGCGAAGGTATGCGCAATAGCCTGTCTTGCGGGGCGCCCGTCCGCGTTGCGGTAAGTTCGGCCGCGCGCCTTTCAACGTTTGCTCCGCCGAATGTGAGGCTGGGCTTCTTCTTGAGATTATGCGTCTTTGCGTCCCATAGATTTGCGCAGTAGAGCAGAGTTCCGTCGGGACATGGATTTCCCTCAAGGATTTTTACAGTGACGGATTTCCCGTCGTTCGCGACTATTTCCCCGCAAGTCATGTAGCGCGGATTGTTGTCGAACACGAGATTCCTTACGGTGAGCTCCGGACAATTTGCCGCGTATAGTATTGGCATTCCCCTTATGGCGTTTCGGAATTTGTATTTGCGCATCAGGACGGTTCCGGGATTGCCGTCCCTATCAGTCGCCCCGCACACCTCAAGATTTTCCATGCCGTCAAGCACTATGGCCGTCTTCTTTTCGGGATCTCCAACGTTAAATTCATAGACCCCGGCGTCGAAAACTATTTTCTTTGCGGAGATTTTCTTTGCGTATTTTACGGCTTTTGCCACGGCTTCCATATCGCATTTGCCGTCGTTAGGAATAGCCCCGAAATCCGACACCCGCACCCTTTCGCCCGCTGCATGGCTTATAGAGCTTGCTGACGCTAAGGCGCAAAAAATAAGTAACCTAATGAAGTAGGCCATATATTTTAATGTTCCGCAACGGAGAAATCTATTTGGCGCTTGAATCTGTCGACGGATTCTATGCGCACTCTGATCTTGTCTCCTACTGCATAGGTTTTTCCGGTTCTGCGCCCGACAAATTTTCTCGTGTCGGCGGAGAGTTTGTAGAAATCGTCCCGCAAATCGTGGCTGTGGACAAATCCGGACGCCATAGATTCTGTGAGCTCAACAAAGAATCCGTGGTTTGCCACTGCGGTGATGAATCCTTCAAAGGTTTCTCCGCTTTCAATCGCGCGTTCAAAATATTCGAGCAGCTTAACTTTCTTAGAATCGCGTTCGGCTTCCGTGGAATTCATTTCCGTTTCCGAAACGTGCGCGGCGGCTCCCGCCATGGCGGATAGCGTCGGAATCTGCACGGGAAGCCTGCGCGCAGACTCTATTCCGCGTTTTTGCATTAGAAAATCGAGACAGCGGTGCGTGACCAGATCGGCGTACCTACGTATCGGAGATGTGAAGTGGGCGTAATATTGTTTGTTTAACCCAAAGTGTCCGTCGGCTTCCGCCCTGTATTCGGCGCGCTTCATGCTGCGCAGGAATTTTGTCTTTAGCAGATAGCTTTGCGGGTGCTGGTTTATAGCCTGCAACACGCGCATGATTTCTTTTCTTGAAGACAAATCGCCGCAGGTTATTCCGAATGAATCAAGCTCTTCGCGCAGCTCGTTCAGTTTTTCGATATCGGGAGTGTCGTGCACACGCGATATGAAAGGTATTCTGGCCCCGAAAAGCTCTTTGGCTACCGACTCGTTCGCCGCAAGCATAAATTCCTCTATGAGTTGATGGCTCTCGTCGGAGGCAACTTTTTCCACTCTGTCGGCGTATCCGTCTTTATCGCACAAAATCTTTATCTCGGGAATGTCGAGATCCAGGCTCCCGTTCTTCATACGCCTTCTGCGCAATGCCGATGCGACTTTCCACATTTCCCGCACGCTGTCGCGCAGATGTAAAAGTTCGCTGTCCGAAAGGGAATCGAGAGGCCTGCCGGTGTATTTTGTATCGTATTCGGCCGGGGGCTTTACGGCCTTTATCCTGTCTAAATCTTCTTCTTTTAGAAGCGCGTAGGCCTGCTCATAACTCAGGCGCTTAGCGCTGCGCATTACAGAGTTGGCAAAATGCGCGCCCTTACATATTCCGTCGGCGTCTATTGTAAGAAACACGCTTTTCACGAGCCTGTCCTCATTCTCAACCAGCGAACACAGCCCATTGGAAAGCTTAAACGGAAGCATAGGAATTACCGTCCCGACAAGATATGTCGAATTTCCGCGCCGCATAGCTTCCTTGTCTAAAATTCCACCTCCGCGGACGTAATATGATACGTCGGCAATATGCACGCCTACTTCCCATTCGGACTCTCCGAGCCGCCTTATTGAAACGGCGTCGTCGAAGTCCTTTGCGTCCTCTGGGTCTATTGTAAATATGAACTCCCCGCGCAAATCCTTTCTGCCGATAATGTCGCGCTTCTGCACGGAATCGGGAAGCCTATTGGCTTCAGCATCTACGCTTGGCGGAAATTCGGGATTGAGGCGGTATTTTGAAAGAATTGCCTTGTATTCAGCCATCGGAGTATGGCTTACCCCGAGATTCTCTGTTATGGTTCCTGTCGGATTCATGTGGCGTTGTGTCCATTCGTTTAGGGAAACCACAACTTTGTCGTTTTCCGAGGGTCTTGGGAACACTCCGCTGTGCGCCGGGTCGGCAACGATTACGTCGTAATAGAATCTGGGATTGTCCGGAACCACATGCCAAAAATTATACGAGCGGCGCAGGGTGCCTATGACTTTTGAGTTGCCGCGCTCAAGTATGCGTATGACTTTTGCCCTGCGCTTCGGCTGATATTGTTCCACATACTCTTTTTTCTTATCGTAGGAATTTTTTCTGCGGTATTTCTTGTTTTTATCGCGCGCGGGCGAGGGCGCAAGCACGCGGGCGAGAACTTTGTCTCCGTTGAGGGCCACGCCGGTGTCCTCCGGCCGTATCTCGAGGCTGCTTGAACCGTCAGAAGGAGTGAGGAACGCCCAGCCCGTCTGTCTGAAGTCTATTATACCGCTGATTAAATCCAGATCCGCAGGCAATCCAAATCTGTCGCCTTTTACTTTCGCTATATCCCCGTGCCTGACCAGGGCTTCCACCGCCTTGCGCACGCGCGGCAGGCGTTTGCGCGGGAGCTTTAGTTTGTCGCATAATTGCTGTATTGTGAGGGGGGAATAATCTTCCCCGCGCATTATGGACAATATGTCGTCGAATAATTCGTCTTTTTTCATATTATGAATTTCTTAAGCTCCATGGCCAGAAGCAGCAGGAGGCAAATTGCCGTTGCCGCAAGCGTTATAGGCGCCGCTTTACCTTCCGAAAATATTCTGCGCTTCACTGCGAAGCACAAGGCCCCCTGTATGGCGAAAACCGCGAATCCTATGGAGAATTTAAATATCTGCGTTGCGTCCGCAGATTCGGGTTTTATCGCCGCTACCGCAAATAGAATGGACGCGAACATAAAGACGAAAGCGGATGTTGCCGACGCCCTAAGCGCCTTGTAAAGCAAGCCTATCGAAGGAATTAAGGCCCCGAATTTATTGGACATCTTTTTTTGCAAGAGCCTTTTTTGTATTAAATACATGCAGGCAAATAGGCACGCCATTCCCATTGCCGCATACGAAAACGCCGCGAGAATTCCGTGCATTGTTGCGGCCTCGCTTCCTATTTTTGAAACAGCCCTGTCTGAAAGGGCGTCTGCAAATACCGGACAAAATACCGGCAGTATTGTCAGTATTGATATCGGAAGCATCGAGAAAAATTCAAGAAATTTGATTCCCAAAAATGAGCGGCAAAACAATACGCATGCCACGAACGCGAAAACAAATGTCTCAAGCAGGTCGTATGAAGTCGCAAAAACCGTCCCGCATTCTATTTGCCTTATGGCCAATGCCGCCCCCTGTGATAGAAATGCGACCCATGCGAGCCATATCGAAATATTAAACGCATTCTTTTTGTCTATTGCCGCGCATACAAACGCTCCGGCGTATAATAGGCTCGATAGTATTATCAAAATTATGACTATCATCGCATCTCCTCAAAAATTGCCTTTAAGAGTTCGGCATGCGCGGGAGAATCGTTTAGGCATGGCGCATATAACAATTCCATTCCAAGATTTTTGGCAAAGAGCCTCGCGCTTTCGTTTATTTCTATAAGGGTTTCGGTGCAGTCGCAGAAGAATCCCGGGCAGACCGCACATATGCGCTTTATTCCCCTTCCTGCCATCGACCCCAGCATCTCCTCCACATTAGGCCCCAGCCATTTGCCCTTGTCCATCTGCGATTGCCAGGCTACTTCGACATGCGGAATCCCGTCACGTTTACCGAGTTCCTCAGCCGTGCGCATGCATTCTTTGACGTACGGAGAATTTTCAGTTTGGGATAGGGGAATAGAGTGAAAACACGCAAGCACAGCTTCAGTCCCGCTTTTGCAAGCCCCGCGGACAGAATCGGCTACGGCGTCTATGTACATAGGGTGCGAGCAGTAGGATTGGCAAAATTCAAAGACATCGCCGGGGCGCATGGTCTCCAATGCCGCCGCGCGCGCCGATTGCGTTATTGAGCGCGAATTATGCGGACAAAGCGGCAGAAAACAGAATTTTTTTGCCCCTCTTGAGCGAGCTCTTTCCACTGCGTCGGAAAGGTTTGGATAGCGAAAGGCTACCTCTACAATGTCGTTTGGCATCGCCTCGCGCAAAGATGCGAGGATATTCTTTGCATAGTGCCTTACAGACGGCTCTCCATCGACCGCTATCATTCGCATATCGCGCGAATATTTTCTCCAGCGCAGTTGGGCGGCAAGTTCTGCTATTATTCTACGCGGAACATATGGGAGCGGTACCACCCGTTTATCGGACAGAAATTCGCGCAGAAATTTTTTTACGGATCGCCCCTCAAAATCTTTTGGGGCGCCGAGCGCCACGATTATAAATGCGGTTGTCACAAACTATTCTTTAGAGAGTTTATCGAGAATTCTTTTCCCGGCGGTCAATCCGTTTTCAATGCAATTTCCAACGCCTACTCCTCCGCGAAAAGAGCCTATTATTGCAAAGTTTGGAATTTCTTTTTCGGCAAGGTCGGCGGTATCGAGAATTTTTCCGTATCCGAGATTGTATTGGGCTATGGCGTGCTTCCATGAGTACAGTTTTCTAAATACGGGGACGCCTTTTAATCCCAATATCTTGCGAAGGTCGGCCAGCACTATTTCCGTGATTTTCCCCTCCGGCAATCCTGCCAGCTCGGGGTTGCGCTCTCCCCCAACATAATTTGTAAGCGTTATGTGGTCAGAAGGCGCTCTTCCATCGAATATCGACGATACAAACAATGAGCCCAATATGGAGAGATTTTCTTTCTTAGGTATGAGGGCCCCGAATCCGTCGAGGGGATGGGGAATATCCGATTTCTTGAATCCGAGCGTAAGCGTCGCTACCGGGGCGTACCTTATTTCAGACAGAGGCTTTAGGGCCGATGCGAGATTTCCGCAAAGCGGGAGTTCCGCCAGCGCGTGTGCGGGCACGGCCAGTACAAGGGCGTCGAACTCTTCGCAGAAATCTCCTTCAGGAGTTCCCCACGATACCTGCCAACCCCCCTTGCTTGCGTCAACCGATATGACTTTTGCTGATATTTTCACGGAATCTCCCAGAATTTCTCCCAATTTATCGGTGAGGGTTTTCATTCCGTTTTTGAAGGATATCAACACAGGCTTAAAATAGTTTCCTAATGCGGATTTTTCCTTCATTGACTTTATTCCTCCGCCGATGACGGAACCGTATTTTTGCACGAGATTCCAGAACGGGGGAAAGGCGTATTTTATCGACAATTTTTCAGGGTCCCCTCCGTAAACTCCCGCCATGAAAGGATCGAGGCCGTAGTCGAGCCCCTCTTGGCCAAATCTATGCACTGCAAACTCCGCAACGCTCGGTTCTGATTCCGGATCTTCCTTTTTTACAAAAGGCTCGCGCAGTATGCGCACTTTTCCGCCCAGCGAAAACAGCCTCGAAAACAGAAAGGAGAACGGTGACATCGGAACTGCCATAGGTTTGCCGCATTTGACAAAGAAGCGCTTTTTTGCGCTTGGCAGGGCTCTTGCAATTTCGTCGGAAAGCCCTATTGAATCAAAGAGGTCGAATATGTTCTGGTTGTTGACCATCACGGTGTTGGTGCCGCTCTCGGCTTTAAACCCGTCTTCGCAGTGCGTCCCTATGACTCCGCCGACCCTGTCGGATTTTTCCAGGAGCGTGACGTCGGCGCCGCCGCGCTTTAATTCAAAAGCGGCGCAGAGCCCGCTGATCCCCCCGCCTATGACAATAGCTTTCTTAATTTCCATCGCTGACATGAAATCTTCAGTGAGCTTTTTTTGCAAGCATTCTTTGGGGGCGAGATTTCGGAAGCACGCTCAAATTTTGTCTTGAATAGGCGGCAAAATTATGGTTTTCTGCCTCTCTTTATTAAACGTAATCTATGGCAGAGAATAATTTTAGGAAAGGACCGCACGCCGCAAAAAATAAAATTGACGTCGATATGTCGTCAATATCTCCCTCCGCGGACGAGCGCAAAACCGTAGTATTGGACGAGGATCTTGAAGGGGTCGAATTTGAGGATAAAGTTTGGCTCTATTGGACGCGCAATAAAAACTTCATTGTGTTTTCGGTTATACTTGTTCTCGCCGTTATAATCGGAGTGCAGGGCTTTAAAATGTACAAAGCCTCAAGGGCGGCGTCTCTGGCGTCGGCTTACGAGGCGGTGTCGTCCGATTCGCAGCTCTTGGAATTTGCAAAGTCGAATGCGGGCACTCCGCTTGCGGGAGCCGTCCAAATTCAAGTTGCAGATGCCGCTTATTCGTCCGGAGATTATGCAAAGGCGGCCTCTCTCTACGATTCCTGCGCTCGAGAACTCTCGGGAACGGTGCTCTTTGGGCGGGCAAAGCTCGGGGCCGCAGCGAGTGTGGCTATGGTGGATCCCGCTAAGGGAAAAGCGCAGCTTAAAGCCGTATATGACGACGCTGAAATTTCTCCGGCTTACAGAGCCCAGGCAGGATATCTATTAGGCCTTTTGGAAAAGTCTTCGGGAAATATCGAGGCGGCAAAGTCCATATTCAAAGCCATGAGCGAAAACGAATCTTTTGGAATGTATTCGAGGGTGGCTGAAGAATCACTCAACGAAATCAATTAAATTTTTTGGTTTGTAAGGTTTGTCTAAAATGGGGCGTGCGCTTGCCGCACGTCCCTCTTTTTTATTACATGCGCCAATCGCTCTTCCTATGTTCTTATGCGCCGAATGATGTCTGGAAAGCGGCTTTCTTGTATTCGATTTATAAATGCGTAAAAAAAAGAGCCTGATAAAAGGCTCCTTTTTTAATTAGCAATTAAATTAAACGCTTAGAATTTAAATCCGACTTGTACGGAAACCACATGTATATGTCCCCAATAGTTTCCCTTGATTAAGCCGCCGGTTTCCTTCCTGTTTATTTCGTCGTTGCCGACAAGGAATATGTATGTATAGCTCAAGTCCACCGTGCATATGTCGAAATCGTACCCTATGCCCCCCGACAACCATACTCTGTCGCAGCATGGTATTCTTGCAGTTTTAGCGGTTGGAGAACGCACGGGAGATTCGTCGAACGAGGAACCTATGCGTATGGTCATTTTATCCTCAAAATATTTTGGATAATAATGGAACCCTATGGCGACCCTCGACGTGTCCTTCCAATCCATCTCTACGGGATCAACCGGGTATCCTTTGATTTCAAGGCTCTCAAAGCAAGACCACATATTGTAGGCGTATTCCGCCATTACGGCAAATTCCTTAAAATCCCCGCGAAGGCGCTGGTATATGCCCATTGTAAAGGTATTGGGCATGTGCATGTCGGCGGTTATGGCCGCCAATGTCATGTCGTTTGCATGGGCGTGTCCCTCAAGGGTGTAATCTACGGCGCTTCTCCAGTTAAATCCAAATCTACCGTCTTCCGCATATTGAATGGTAAATCCTACGTTTCCTCCAACTGACCAATTCTCTCCGGTAAAGTCTATTTCATTTCCCATTAAGTTTGAAGTGAGAGTACAATAAGCATATTGGGCGCTTACTCCGCCGCTAATTGAAAACCAGTCTGTCACTTTATATACTATGGACGGATTGAAATCCATAGTGAAAAGATAGCTTCTTCTGGCGTACGCCCTTCCTACCCAATCGCTCTCGTAATTGGATTCGAGCCCGTAAGGTGCTGTAAAAGAAAAAGTTCCCAAAATATCGTCCGTAAATTTATGAACCATGGAAAAATTCGGAAGCACATTGTTCGACGAGCACACGCCATTGTTTTTTACAGGACCGCCGAGGGCGCTGTAAGAACCGGCATCTTCAAAAACAAGTGTCGGCATTACCACGGAAACGGTGTTGTCCACGCGGGTTTCGCCCTCTTCGAGAGAAATGAATGCCGCTGCGGACGGATTCCAGAATGCGCAAGAAGTGTCATTATTGGCGTTTGCGGTTGATCCCGCCATAGCCGTTCCCATATTGGCAGCTCCCTGTTCTATTATCTGATATCCTGCGCCATATGTCGATGCGCAGAAAGCAAATGTGGCAACTGTAAGTGTATGTTTGATTTTCATGTCCGTAAAGAAAGCAGAAAGTCAATGAACGAGCGTTCATTCGTCAAGCAAAAAATGAACGAACGTTCATTTTCGGCGATTGAGAGTTTCTAAACGTGTTGATTGTAGTGGCATATAGGGCTGAAAATTCTTGCGCCCGGAGAAAAATATGCGAGCATCGAAAATATGGCTGAAGCGGGGACAAAAGATAAAATATTAAAAGCTACCTTTCTGCTCCTGTTGGAAAAAGGCTACGATAGAGTACTGGTAAGCGACATACAAAGCCTGCTTGGAATGTCGCGCGGGCTGCTTTACAGATATTTTAAGAGTAAAAACGAGCTGTTTTTTGCCGCGTGCAGGGAATATTTTTACGACAGGTATTTTCGCGGGGCCGACTACTCCAATATGACTTTGCGCGAATTTCTGGAACATGCAAAATCTGCGGTTTTGGACATAACAAACCTCGACGGAACGGAAATAGGCATGTTGCAATATAATACTCTATATTCTGCGCTGATACAGTGCCAGCCGCGTTTCAACAGAGTCGCGTTGGAAGAATTCGCCAAGGCCCGGGAGGTTATCCACAACTCCATCGTGCGCGGCGAAGTAAAAGAGTTGCCGGAGAATTTTATAGGGGCGACCCTTCTGGCGATTTTCGGAAGGACGAGCTATATAACCGAAACGCCCTCAAATGAATATGTAAAAAAGCGCATAATCGAAGATGTAGATACTTTCTATTCACTTATAAGGCGTTCGTGATTGGAGTTTTTAAGGTATTTTCAATAGGATAGTTATGAAAAAAGATCTTGTTTTAGGCATAGACATAGGCGGATCCGGCGTGAAGGGGGCGATTGTCGATTTGAAAAAGGGCGACTTTAAAGGCGACCGTTTGCGCATACCGACTCCGTCGAGCCACACCCCTCAGAGTATTTTGGACGCCATAGGGCAGATAGTGGACGAATTTAAATGGAAGGGGCTTATAGGTTGCGGGTTTCCCGGAGTGATACGCTCGCAGATAATCGAGACCGCAGCAAATCTTGGCGGCAAAAATTTTATAGGAGTGAATCTCGCTGAGCAAATAGGATTAGCTTGCGGTTGCGAGGCATGGGTGCTCAACGATGCAGATGCCGCGGGTCTGGCTGAGACTACTTACGGGGCGGGGCGCGTTTCAAACGGGGTTGTCGTGATGCTGACCGTGGGGACGGGAATAGGGGTGAGCATGTTTACCGACGGAGTTCTCGTGCCGAACCTGGAATTTGGGCATTTGAGAATGCGCGATAAGCTGACCGGAAAAAATATATCCGCCGAGAAGCTTTGTTCCGACGCCGCCCGTAAACGGGGGGATCTCACTTGGAAGGCCTGGGCGCAGAGGTTTAACAAGTATCTGCAGTATCTGTATTCGCTTTGTTGGCCGGATTTAATAATAATAGGCGGTGGCGTCGCCTCCAAAAGCGAAAAATTCCTAAAATATCTCGACGTAAATTGCGACATCGAGATAGCCAAACTTGAAAATAGGGCTGGAATTATAGGGGCGGCTTTGGCCGCTTCAAGAAACGCCCATTCTGGAATTCTGAGGCGCGTGCGAAATACATAAATTTTTCTTGGCAAAAGAACGGCGATTGCTTAGCGTTTCAAACATAATGGGTTCAAATTCAAAAAAAGATGGGGCAGATACTTTCGAAAGCTCCCTGAAAAAGCTTGAAGGTATTTTGCGCGAACTTGAAAGCCCGGACGTTCCCTTGGACGAGCTTGTGTCAAAATTCGGGCAGGCAAAAGAGTGTCTGGATTTTTGCCGCGCCAGGCTCGATGCAGCGGAACTCAAAATCAAAAAGCTCGATCCCGACGCATGTTCGGATTTCGGCGAAAACGATGGGGAATAAATTTCAAAAACGGAAATGTCATTATTAAGCAACATACATTCTCCCGCCGATCTCAAAAAGTTGCCGGCGGACAAGCTCGACGATTTGGCTTATGAGATAAGACAGGAAATCATAAGCGTCACCTCCCAAAAAGGAGGACATGTAAGCCCCAATCTTGGAATAGTGGAGTTGACAATAGCCCTGCACAGAGTTTTTGAAACGCCTAAAGACAAAATCCTCTTTGATGTTTCACACCAGTGCTATACGCATAAGCTTCTGACCGGGCGCAATAACGAAATATTTAAGGGCTTGCGCCAAACCGGCGGCATAAGCGGATTCTGCAATCGCAAGGAGAGCCCGCACGACGCTTTCGGGGCCGGACATGCCGGAACTGCGGCTTCGGCCGCTTTGGGCTTGGCAGTGGCCCGCGATAAAAATGGCGGCTCAGAAAATGTCGTGGCCGTTTTGGGAGACGCCGCCCTGACCAACGGCATCACATACGAGGCTTTTAATAATATAGCCTCCGCCACAAAGAAATTTATATTAGTCCTAAACGACAACGAAATGTCGATTGCCAAGAATGTCGGGGCAATAGCAAAATATCTCAACGAAGTCATCACCAATCCCGCTTGCAATAAACTCTATTCCGACATAAACGCCTTCCTAAAAAAACTGCCAATGGGAGAGGCTGTCACTAAGTTCACCGAAAAGACAGCCAGCGACGCAAAGAGCTTTATCCTGCCCTCGTCGCTTTTTGAATATTTCGGGTTTCTTTATCTCGGCCCAATAGACGGGCACGATATACCCCTTCTTGAGAAATATCTCAACTATTGCAAGAGTTCCACCCGCCCGATATTGCTGCATGTGATAACAAAGAAGGGCAAGGGTTTGGAAGTGGCAATGCGCAATCCGGAAAAATTCCACGGCGCCACCCCGTACGATATTATCACAGGGGAATCTACGTCAAATGCGGACAAGTCTATTCCGAATTATCAAGACGCGATGGGTAAAACCCTGCTTAAGCTCGCCAAAAAAGACTCCAAGATTTTGGGAATTACCGCGGCAATGGCCTCCGGAACAGGGCTGTCATATTTGAAAAACGAGCTTCCAAAGCAGTTTTTTGACGTGGGCATAGCCGAGGAGCACGCCGCCGTATTCGCAGCCGGGCTCGCTTCCCAGGGAATGAAACCGGTGACTGCTATATATTCAAGCTTCATGCAGCGCGCCTATGATTGCGCCATGCACGATGTCTGCCTGCAAAATCTTCCCGCAACTTTTTGTATGGATAGGGCCGGATTGAGCCCCAATGACGGGGCAACGCATCACGGCGTGTTCGACATCTCTTTCCTCAGGCCGCTTCCGAATGCCGTCATAATGCAGCCGTCTAACGAAGACGAGCTTGCTGATATGCTCAATACCGCGATATATTCCGGAAAACCCTGCTTTATACGCTATCCGCGCGGCAAGGCGGAAGGGGTTCCCATGAAGGAGGAGCCGGAGTTTATACCTATTGGAAAGGCGGTCGAGTTGGAAGCTTCGGACGGCAGTATCGTAATATGGGGCTTTGGGAATATGTTGCGGCCGGCAAGAGAGGCGGCGGAAATACTTTCGCGGGAACTCGGCGTGAAGGTCGGAGTTGTAAATCCCCGATTCGCCAAGCCCTTAGACGAAGAATTGCTGCTTAAACATGCCGATTCCAATAAACTTATAGTGACAATAGAAGACCACTCCGTCAGCGGAGGATTCGGTTCGGCTTGCGGTGAGCTTATGTTAAAAGCCCAGTCTAAAGCGCACCTGTGCGCAATAGGCTGGCCGGATCAGTTCATTCCGCATGGCAGCGATGTGGCGACTCTCCGAAAGGAATTCGGGCTCGACGTGGATTCCATAGTATCCAAGATAAAAGACGCATATTATAGATAGTTCTTTCTGTGCGTTTTGCCGGGACTCCCTTATGGGCGGTTTGCGACGTCTTGTTCCAAAAATGAAAAATAGGCCGTAGTTCGATATTTACGGCGGTAGATGGATTTTTTTGCTCGACTTTCTATCCAAAAAGTTCAGATTACATAATAGAGGTGGGCTGGGTTGAGCGTTGAAATGCAACGTTGGTTTGCGGCGCATTTTTTAACTCCAAGGAAAGTTTCATTCTTATGGCAATCAGAAAAATCATTGGAAAGTCGTCAATCAATTCGTCTTATGCGTATCTGATTGAGAAGAAGCGCGAAGGGCACGAGTTTACGGAAGACGAAGTCCGCAATATTGTCGATTCCATACTCGACGACGAAATGCCGGACTACCAGCTTGCGGCCTTGATAATGGCAATATTCTTCAAGGATATGTCTGCGCAGGAAACCGCGGTGTTCGCCGACGAAATGATTGTCAACGGAGAAATTCTCGATCTCTCGCCGATTACGCGTCCAAAAGTTGCAAAATATTCCACGGGAGGAGTAGGGGATAAAACTTCGATGATATTGGCGGCGGTGGGCGCGGCATGCGGCGTGGTCATTCCGGGTATGACCAGCGCGGACGAAGATTTCGTGGTTTCACTCCAAGATAAGCTTTCGTCAATTCCCAATTTCAAAAACGTTCTTTCGCTCGGAGATTTCTTTAAACAGCTCGATAAGGTAGGTTGCGCAATTTGTGCCCATGACAGCAAAATTTCCCCGGTGGACGATAAAATCTACAAAATGCGCCAATCCACCGCAACAATTCCGAGCCTTCCGCTTATAACGGCGAGCGTTCTCAGCAAGAAATTTGCTGTCGGCGCCGACGGACTTGTAGTTGACGTGAAATGGGGCAACGGTTCTTTCATAAGAGATTTGGAACAGGCCAAACAGCTTGCCCGAACAATTACAAGGGTAGCGAGGGTTATGAAGCACCGCTGCGTGGCCCTTGTCACCGATATGAACCAGCCGCTTGGAAACTGCGTGGGAATGGGATTGGAGGTTATGGAGGCCCTCGATTTCTTGCGCGGCGGCGGCACCGACGACATGAAAGAACTCGTGCTCAAACTCGGCATGGAGATTCTGAGGCTGGCGGGGGTCGCGGGTTCGACATTGTCGGCCAAGCAGTCGGTGGAGCGCGTGATTGAGAATGGAGATGCGTATAAGAAGTTTCTGGAGATGGTGAAAGCGCAGGGCGGTTCGGCTCCCTGGCTTGAAGATCCGTCGAAATATCCAATGCCAAAGCATCAGCGCAAGCTGCCCGCTCCCAAGCGCGGCTATGTGCACAATATCAATGCGGGCATGATTGCCAGAGCCGTTCAAATCCTTTCGACTACAAAGAGCGGTAAAATCGATCCTTATGTGGGCGTGACCGATATAAAGAAGGTTGGCACCCAGGTAAAACAGGGAGAGCCCCTTCTTATGATAAACTATAACGACGAATCCAATCTCGATTCGGCAATAGATTATTTGAGGAACGCTTACAGGCTTGCTCCGCGGCGTCCAAACGCCCCCATTGTGGTTGTGGAGCGCGTGGCGTAGGCTGTTGTTCGATTTATTTTTGGGGCGCTTCCCGATGGGGCGCCCCCTTTTTTATTCTACATTTATAGAATATTCGCCGGCGGGCAGTTTTAGAGAGCGTTTTGTTGGGTGCTTAAATTTGTCTGCCCCGTATTTTGAGAGTTCTTTGTCGCCATTTACGGAAATGCTCTTTGAGCCGACGAATGTCGGCAGATATAGCATTGCGGTTGTCCCCGACGGCACGGAAACTTTCATGGAAAATTTTCCGTCTTTTAGGCTGTACGAAGATTTAACTGTGCCGGATACGGTCGGTATTGATATTGCCGCCTCTTTGAATTTTACGGGAGTCGGCTCTATGCGGAAAGTTTTCCACGCGGGCTCTAACGGGTATAGCCCGCACAAGTATTGGGAGATTACGGTAATTGCCCCGCCGCTCCACGCATGGTTTGTGGAGCCTCCTCCAAATCCCCCTATTTCCCAGCCCTCAAATAGGGTTGTGTGGAATTTGTCATTTACCATATTGGCGAAACGCTGCTTTGTGCGTTCCATGGCGTAGTCTCCATGGCCGATTTTGAACAGGGCCTCCATTACATATTTTTCCATGTAGGGACTTGCGTGCATCTGCGTTTTGAAAAGCTTGAATATGGATTCGTACAAATCTTTGTCGGCTATTCCCGATATGACGGCGAGAGCCTGTACGCGGTCGTCCGTAGAGCCGTTGTATTCCGGGTGCCGGTAGGAGAATCCGTTCCAGCATTTGTTGTATCCCGACTTCACCTTTTCCATTGTACTTCTATAAGATTTAGCATCTTGGGGAAACCCGAGTATATCGGCCATATCGGCGGCGGCGGAAAGGGCTATATAGTGCCAGCCGGCGAATATCAGGCGCATGTCCCTGTTGTCGCCCCAGTCGCCCCAGGTCCAGCCTCCCTTGCGGAGAACTGTCAAGCCTGTGTTGTCAAGTTCCCATAGCGAAAGGTATTTTTTTATTGCGGGATAGGCGTATTTTATGGTCTCAATATCGCCGGTATTCATATAATAATTCCAGAAGCCGTATCTGCCGATGCTGGCGAGCATTTGTCCGGGAAGTTCGCTCTTAAAATTCCCGGGTATTGGAGAATATAATACGCCGTCGTCTTTCTGCCACGATACCAATTCTCTTATTGCTTTGCGCATAATGGCGTGTGTCGATGCGGAATATGTATAAAAGCTCTCGCCCATCAATACGACGGCGTCCCCCCACCATTGAGCGCGCTCGCGGTCGGGGCAGTCAAAGTAGTTGTCGCGCATATTTATGTAGAGAGTATTCAAGCCCTTCTTCCAGAAGCGCATGTAAAAGTCGTCGTCGCAGAAAAATTCGCCGTCGGGATTTGTATCGTATCCGGTTTCCCTGTATTTTACCTCGTCTATCTTTACGTTTTTGGGAACTTCGAGCAGAATGATTTGCCCGTTCATCCAACCGAGCGATTCGTAAGTTTGAGTTCCCTTTTTTGTGGTGTATTGGGCCCTTATGTTTGTCTGCCCTCCGGCGACAGTGTGGTCGGTTCTTATATCCACGAGACTGCCGCCGCTGGAATCGGTGAGGGTTATTATCGGAGTCATCTGCATATTATACGGAAGGTATGCTTTTACTGTGTCCGTCTTTTCTCCGGGTATGCGCTCGAGTTTTGCGGAGCGTATTTCAAACTCTTTCCACATGGGAATCGGACGTTTCTGGTGGTCATTCCATGGGGAACAGCCCCATTCTCCGAGCTCTTTGGATTCTCTAAATCCGAATTTTTTTACCGCGTCGGGGACGGTCTGCCAGCCTTCCATGTCTTTGTTGGCGTCGAAATGAACATTGCTTTCGGATAGGCGGAAGTTTGGCCGCGGTTCTCCGGCGTCAATATAAGCAGGGTGTATTTTTGACACCCAAGTTGAATCGCTCTTGAGATTCAATGCGTCGGAGTCAAAAAATAGTCCAAGCTTTCCGCTACTTTTGTGCGAGAATCCGTCTTTGCCAAAATACCAGACGAGTATTGCCAGCTTATTTTGTCCCTCTTTCAGGAAAGGGGCTATGTCCACTTCGTCAAAATATCCGTCCTTAGGATTTGGCCCGCGTTTCAGCCCGCCCTCGAATACCGCTAATTTCCCGTTTATCCATAGCCAATATTTGCTGTCAACGGCGATTTTCGCGTTTGCACTCGACGGCACCTTGCCTACATCAAAATCCTTGCGGAACGCCACCCATGTGTTTGGCGAATCTACGCTTTCTTCATTTGCACTTACCCATTTAGCATTTTGCCCCATTAGGGGGATTGCCGTTAGCAGTGTAAATATCGCAAATATATGCTTCATTTATATACTCCCTGTTTGTTGAATAATTTGGGAAAATAACGATTCATTAGGAGCATTACAATATTATTGTTTACAAAAAGATTTAATTGGTAGGAATACAAAAGCACTTGGTACATATGTCTCTTGTTTTACTGAGCGACTTCAAAGTCGCTCTTAAACAACAGAAAATATATCAAAAATTTTTTATTTGACATGCTAAAAAATCCGTCTGACTAATATTAGTTGGTACATATGAGAGACTTATTTCATTTAATTTCAGTTTTTTTGTTTGCGCCTATATTTTTTGTAAATTCCGCGGAAGCAATTATTGTTTATGGGCAGGGCAATGAAGACTCCGCAGTAAAATACGATTCCTCCACTACTGCGGCGGAGGCCTCTGTTGTGAGCATAAATTCGGCGTCTGCGGTTTACCTTGGAGGAGGGTGGTTCATTACGGCAAACCATGTGGGCATTACAACTTCCATGTATGTCACCCAAAACGGGACTTCGGCTAAAGTCTCCTATGTGGACTCGTCCCTCAATTCCAATTACGGCGTAGATTTAAAAATGTTTTATGTGTCGGATCTGTCGTCGTTGGAAGGGACTCTAAAATCTGTTGCGGTGAGTTCGACTGTCTGCGATTCGATAAAAGGCGGAACATTCTCGTCAAGGTATAGCCCTCTTACCGGATATTCATTAGTTTACAACGATGGCACTCAAGTTTCTATTGTCGGAGCAGGAAGCGGGCGCTCCGATTCAAGCGGCCTCTTTGATTCTACGGTGGAATCAAACGGAGTTCAGGGAACCGTGTATTCGGGTTTCGGGTACGATTTACAGCTCGACAAAAGATGCTAACGATATATTTGCTACTATGGCTGTCACAGATGTCGGCATTGCCCAAGCCCAAAGAGGCGATTCTGGAAGCGGCATGTTTGTAGAGTATAATGGGCAGTGGTATCTAATAGGGGTAAATACAAATGTCACCCAGTCTCCCGACGCAGCCAATTTTGGAGATTATTCGTATGCCGTTCTCAAGTATGGGGAAGACGGCAAACCGTCGGGTGTTGACACTTCAGCATTTGAAGATTTTTCGATGACTGTATCGCAAAATCTTTCCAAATATGCCGACGATATAAATTTGATAATTGCCAGTGTTCCGCAAATTCCGGAGCCGATGTCTTATGCTGTTTTGATAAGCTTTATATCCTTTGCTTTTGCCGTATGGCGCAGGCGTTGAAAAATTGTTAAGTTATAAGAAAACCGGAGGGTTAATCCTCCGGTTTTTTGTAAATCGAATTTTTATTCAGACGGGGGGTCAAGCCTTAGGAATTTGATGTCGCCCTTTTTCATCTCGAAATTTATCTTTCGGGAGACTCCCAAGTCCTGTCCGTCGAATACTTCGCGGATTTTGTAAGTGTCGCCCAAATCAATCTCGTATGGGCCGTCTGCGGTGGCGCATATGGAGACGTACTTTCCGTTGGCATATACCGCTGCGGGGGCGTCGGTATATACATGCGCACCCGCGCGCTTGGCGGCGTAGCGCATGAGTTCGGAAGGCATTGTGGGTATGGCGCAGAATATGTTCTTGCCGCGCTCTATAATAGCGGGCGTCCCGTCATTGAACTTTGCCAGAATTTTATCGCCCTCTTGCGGAACGGGAGCAAGCAGCATTATTTCGGCTTGGGAGCCGAATCTTGCGGGCAATCCGATTCCGAGGCCCTCGGGCGTGCTGTCAACAAACGCTTTTGTGCCTTTCTTCGCCTGGACTACATCGAATCCGGTAAGCTCCTTTACCGATTCAAGGGAGAATTCGCGCTTGTCGAGATCTATGTATCCGGGCAGCCATGCCCAAATATTAAATGAGCCAGCCGCGCGGCTTTTTATCTTCTTTCTATCTTTTTCGTTCAGCGCATAAATGCCGGAGAAAATCTTGAGTTTTGATTTAATCCTCTTTGATATTAAATCTTTTGCGAGGTAATGCCCAAAGGGAACTGCGGAGCGGTTCAAGGCTACTCTTGCCCCGTTTAACAAAGTATGGCTTGTGTCCCTTGATTGTCCTTTGCCCCCAACCATGCACAATGATGTCTCGTCGAATATTATTGCCACATCTGGCTGGTAGGGCGATGGATTCTTTGCAAGCTCAGCTTCTATCGGGGCCAGCGCCGACATCTGTTCCCATAGTTTTGGATCGGCAAACCAACCGTTTCCGCCTAAGTCCATCCACCAGCAAGCGAGATTTCTCACGAGCTCTTGGGCGAGATTTCGGCGCAAGACTTTTATTGTTTTTTCCTGGGTGTCGAGGCCTTTTTCAGAACCCGGATATGGCGTCTTTGGCGCCAAATAGGTTGAAGTGTCGTCCTCGTCGAGCCATATTTTGCCGGAACGCATTATTGTCTCGGTGGCTCCCATTGTGGTCTTACCGCCTCCGAACATTCTGTCGGAGTAGGAAATTGGGCCGCAGAGAACGTCTATGGAATCCATCTTTAAAACTTTCCAGAGCCCATAGTGCCCGGAGAATGCCGGACCGTTGTAAACTGGAGAAAATTCAATGCCGTAGCCGTAGAAAAATACAACCAGACGGTTCGGAACAGCTTTTCGAGTCTCGTCTGCGAGCAGTTTTACGATGTCTGTCATCTCGTCTTGCAGGAATATGTTGAAGTCAGCGATGTCGGCCTCGTTTTTGGGATCAACAAGGCTGCCTACGGCATCGCGCCTTTGCGCGGCAGGGATCTCTGCTCCCTCTATTGTGGCGGCGGGATTGTTCCAGGCCGCTTTTAGTACTTCGTCAGTTCCGTATTTTTTGCCGAGCCATTTTCTCCACGCTTCGACCGTTCGGGCGTCATATCCGCTCAATTTTTTTCTCCATGTATTGCCGTAAAACCACTCGTGCGAATTTCCGCCGGTGGGGTGGTATCCCGCCATATTGGCAGCGTAGTTCTTCTCGGAAAATTCTATCAACAATTTCAACGCGCGTACGCAGGCGTCCCTATAAGTCTTTGAGGATATGGACGGAAAATATGAATCTATCTCTCCGTCAAAATAGCGCAACATGTCGTCCGGGTGTTTCTTCCTCCACTCATCCGGGGGATAAAAACGTATGCGGGGTATCAACTTGGCATTCGGATTCACTTTTATGATGGAATCGTATATTTTTGCGAGCTCTTCAAAATCCGGCTCTTCACCCTCTTCTGTCCACGAGGGCTCCACTGGGAATGTCACAAAATCGACTCCTGCATCGGCGGCAATTTTTGTCTGAAGCTCGAGGGTCTTTTCCCCGAGCGCGCCAAGCAACATATGGTCGTCAAATTGTTTGCGGAATCCCACGTCGAGCAGGGCGTCCTTATCAGACCTGACCGTCATGTTGACTTGGTATTTATTCCCTTTTTTGGCGGTGAGCCCCATGAAGAGCAGATGTATGCCTTCCATCTCATCGCCAGTTCCGGGCTTTATGTCGGCCAGAACTGCGGGAGTCCCGGAGTCGTCGACAACCTTCATGGAAAACGGGAGTTTCTTTGTCGCCTTGCCGAGGCACCAGAATGTCATATCCGGATCGAGCGTTGCCGAAGACAAGTCGAGCGATTTCTCGACTTTCCCATCCGTCAGGTTTTTCACCTCGATTTTGCTTATGTACAATTTCAAATCCATAAGATTGAATCTTATGTGTATGGCGCACTTCGGACAGTCTATAGGCGATTCAAACTCAAATGAATAATCCTTCCACTTTGGGGTCACCGGAGTAAGCGAGCTCCCGCGCGGCGTGCCGTACAACATTCGGGCGCGTATTGGTTTGCCGTCCATCATTATTATCGGCACTCCGTCAACCATCTCCACTTTATAGTCGTGCGACGGCGTTTCCGCACTCAGGTTGATGCCCGCAAATAAGGTTCCAATAAAAAACAAATGTATAAACTTTAGCATAATTCTCCTTTGACGGATTCGGAAAAATCAAAGTTTTCGATACTTTTCAATAAAAATCAAACAACCGCAAGAAATCAAGCCTTGCGCGGCTATCCATTTTTATGCCGCCGTAGCGGGGCCTTATGTATTTGAAGTCAAAATGTGCCGAATCTGTTCGATGGTTGCTTTGTTGCCCATTACGGTCAGAATGTCGCCGCTTTTAAGCTTTGTCTCCCCGCGTGGCACTATAAATTTTTCGTCGCGCCTGATGAGGAGAATCAGGGCGTCGGGCGGAAACTCCAGCTCGCATAGACGGGTGTCGTGCATCTCCGAAGGGAGGGTGAATTCCACGGAATCGGTGGAGTCGTCGCCAGTCTCTTCTATCGAAAGCGGAGTTCGGGGCGTCTTGCGCATGGGGGCGTCAAGCCCCAGCAATTTTGCAAGGGGCATTATTGTCATACCCTGGATTGCGACCGACGTTATCACTATGAAAAATACTATGTCGAAAAGAAGCATAGCCATTTCCACGTTCGCCATTAGGGGAAAGGTCGCCAACATAATGGGAGCCCCGCCGCGAAGGCCCACCCACGAAACCAAAAACCTCTCGCCTATATTGAAACGGCTTCTCCACATGCATATCATGACAGCAAGCGGGCGGGCTACCAGCATTAAAAACAGGGCCACTCCGAGGCCGAGCCATTTTGCGTGCCAGATTTGCGATGGAAATGCGAGCAGCCCCAACAGGGTAAAGAGCAAAACTTGCATTATCCATGCTATGCCGTCGTAAAATCTGCCCACTCCGTTGTGAAATACAAACCTCCTGTTGCCCATGACCATGCCTGCGACGTAAACCGACATGAATCCGTTTCCGTTGACAAGTTCCGGCACGGCGTAAGCAAAGCACACGACCGCAATTCCCAAAACATAGTAGAGGCCGTTGTAGTCGAAGTCTATTTTGTTGTATATGGCGGAGGCCGCCCACCCGAATATAAGTCCCAAACCGAGCCCCACCGACATCTTTATGAGAAAACTTGGAAATATTATCCAATAATCTGCCAGCGGCATGGGAGCCCCGGAGGAGCTTTCAAAGCCGACTATTCCCACCATGAATACGGTGAGAAACGCCGCCATCGGGTCGTTGCTTCCGGATTCAAATTCGAGCAGAGGCTGCAATTTTCCGCGCAGGCTTACGCTTCTCGAACGCAATATTGAAAATACCGCCGCGGCGTCGGTGGAAGATATTATGGCTCCCAATAGAAGGCACCACGACAGGGAAATCGTGGATTCCGGCATCAATGCGCCCAGAAAAATCCATGCGAATATTCCCACGAAAAGAGCGGTGAGCAGCACCCCCAAACTTGACAGTATGCTTCCGGTTATGGCTATAGATTTTACGGAGGCCCATTTGGTGTCGAATCCTCCGGAAAACAGTATGAATGCCATCGCCACAGATCCCACATAGTTGGCGACCTTTGCGTTGTCGAAATATATGCCGCCTATTCCTTCGCTTCCCGCCAGCATTCCAACCGCCAGAAAAAGCAAAAGGCTCGGAAGATTGAGATGACTTGAAATCTTGCTTGAGAGCAGGCAAATCAATACGAGAAAAGCCACTACGGTCAAGCCGATGTACAGTTCCATGCTTATATCGATAATGAAATCGCGGGAATATTGTCAAAGCCATTTTTCCCGCTAAGAATTTTTTAGAGTGGGCGAATGGATTTCTTCATGCTCCGATATGCAATAAAGGGGCTTTGCATTCCGCAAAGCCCCGAATCCTCAATTCCCGAATTTCGGGCGCAGGGAATTTAACGCCTGCGAGTGTATCTGGCATATGCGGGCTTCGGTAAGGCCGAATTCCCTCGCTATTTCCGCAAGCTTCTTTTCTTGAAAATAATAGCCTTCAAGTATTCTGCGCTGCCTCTCCGGCAGGGCGGCTATATTGCGCTTCACGTCCTCGAAGAGCTCTCGCTTCTCTATTTCTTCAACGGCGGTCGGGGAATTCTCGTCCGGTATGGATTCAGAAAAACTTGGAGCGGCAGCGTCGGAATCGCACGAATTGGGAGTGTCGTTTATCGAGATGAAAGAGCACGCCTGAGTGCGGCGCAACACTTTATCAAACTGCTTCTGCGATACGCCCATGGCTTTGCGCAGCTCTTCGTCGGTGGGGCTCCTGCCAAGCTTTTGTTCGAGCGATTCGCGCAACTTGTCGAGGTTTTTAGCGTCGCAGCGCGCAGAGCGGGACATGTAGTCGAGGTCTCTAAGTTCGTCTATTATTGCCCCCCTTACTCTTGTGGCAACATAACCGTCGAACGATTTCTTGCGCGACGGATCGAGTTTTGACACCGCGTCGGCGAGGCCTGAAACTCCGGCCGAATGCAGTTCGTCTATATCCGCGTGCGAGGGTAGCTTTGCCCTCATGGAATTTACGACCTTAGATATGACCGGATAATATTTTACAAAAAGCTCCCTTTGCCTCGTTGTTAAGATTTTGGGCTTTTTAGTTTTGGGAGCCTTTGGGGTAAGGTATGTTTTCATATCCGTCCATATTTGATTGTTAAGAGTCTCAAGATTTTTACGTTTAATTTATCTTAGCTCATTGCGATATATTGCTAACAGATTCTATGCCCGTTTTTTCTATTGTAATGATGTTGTTGATTATCATCTAATTATATTTATAGCCTGGCTTTGCTATCCCCAAGAGTGGGACAAATCGATAACATTGTGGGACAAAATTGCACTTTTTTGTCTAAGGTATTGTCTTAAACTTTTGTGTTGAAAGGAGTATTTTATCAGCGAATACTTTAAAAATAAAAGCGGATAATCGGCAAAATTTATGGAAACCGAAGCTCAGAAACAGGCTCGATACAGGCGTATACGGTATCTCAAACGGATTCTAAGACCTATGCCGAGGCGTTATAATTTGCATAAGTATCCAATTCTGAAATGGTTTGCGGCGTCGGCGAGAAAGCGCGACTACCTTTGGAGCCTGCGCGATAGCAATATGATTAGAGCCATATACATAGGCTGGTTCATCGCTTTTATTCCCGTCTATGGATTGCAGATGATTTTGGCTTTTGTATTCTGTTTTCTATTAAAAGCAAACTGTCTCGTCGCCATGGCGCTTCAGTGGATTACAAATCCCCTGACAATTCCATTCTTCTTGGCGGGACAATATTTCTTGGGAAATCTATTGTTGGGAAGATTTTTCGATTCCCCAAACATAGAGGGCAAAATTATGGAGGCATTCGTATCAGGCGCAGATATGGAAACCGTGAAAAGTCTCGTGTCGGCTCAAAACCTCGAGTATGTGGGGGCTTGCGTAATTGTCGGAGGCTTTCTCTTAAGCCTGATTGGAGCTTTTCTGACGGCGTTGTCTTATAAAATTTGGTCGGGTAAACATTCTGTAATTGCAAAGTGAAAAACTTTATACAGAATTTTTTTCGTTTAGACTTTTTAGGATTATGAATCGTGGGGATTTTTTGAGGATTATGGCGGCGGGACTCGCAGGGGCGGGATTTTCCGATTCTTTGCTCGCAGCCTCAAAATCTTCCGCCTCTCCCGCAAAAACTAAAGTCGAACTGGGAATAGACGTTCTTGAAAGCATGGGATTTTCCCCTATATCCGGTATGAGAGTGGGGTTGCTAACCCATCCGGCTGGAGTAAACCGCAACGGGCGCAGTTCCATAGACGTGCTTAGGTCGGCGAGGAATAAAGGCGTCCGCCTTACCGCCCTGTTCGGCCCCGAACACGGTATATACGGAAACGAAAAAGCGGAAGTCCCCGTTCTCGACAAAGTAGATAAACGCACCGGATTGCCGGTTTACTCGCTCTACGGAAAATATCGCAAGCCGACCACGCAAATGCTCTCCAAAATAGACGCTATGGTGGTGGATTTGCAGGATATTGGCTCGCGCTCATACACATACATAAGCTGTATGCTGCGCACTATGGAGGCTTGCTTTGAGTGCGGGAAACAAGTGGTCATTTTAGACAGGCCGAATCCTCTTGGCGGCACAAAGGTTGACGGCCCGCCTCTCGATAAAAAATTTAAAAGCTATGTGGGAATGTTTCAAGTTCCCTATGTGCACGGCCTCACCATTGGAGAACTCGCAAAGCTCGCAAAAGGTACCACAGGCGCCATGGAAATATCCGACAGGGCCCGTTATCGCGGAGACTTGAAAGTAATACCAATGCGCGGTTGGCAGCGTTCAATGTTATGGTCCGATACGGGGCTTAAATGGGTTCCCACAAGCCCGGCAATACCTTCGATTGGAGCGGCTATGGGATATCCCATGACGGGTCTCGGCTGCCAGCACGGCGGTTTTCAGCACGGGTACGGCACACGCTACCCGTTCCGTCTCCTGACTTTTGCCGGAAAACGTCCGGAACAAGTGTGGGAGGCTCTGCGCCGCCGCAATATACGCGGACTCGACTACAAAATAACAAAAACAAAAACAAATTCCGGCAAGGAAATCCGCGGCGTGTATGTTCTAATCTCTAATTGGAACGCCTGGCGGCCCACGGAATTGAATTTTCATTTAATGCAAATGGCTTGCGAGTTTAACGGAGGAAACGTATTTCGCGGAATGAAGGCGTCCAACGAACTCCTGTTCAACAAGCATGTCGGCTCTCAAGAGTGGTGGGACGAATTGCATAGGAGAGGACAATATGCCCAAGTGGAATTGTTTATGAAAAAATGGCAGGCTTATTGCGCCAATTTCAAAAAATCAAGCTCCAGATTCCGCTTGTACCATTAGCAGGAGCCAGTTTAATCTTGCAAATTCCCTCCTCTAGAGCCTTATATTATAGGGATACTTAAGCGCCGTGAAGACGCGGGAAAGGCTCTAATGAGAATAAATAAATACATTTCGCAATGCGGTGTATGCTCGCGCCGCGAAGCCGAAAGAAAAATATTGGACGCTGCGGTAACCGTCAACGGCGAAATCGCGCATCTGGGAATGGACATCGCCGAAGGCGACAAAGTAATGGTTGACGGGAAAATCCTTAAGGGAATAGTCTCCGAAAAAGTTGTGCTGGCGATGAATAAACCAAAGGGATACCTCTGCACAAACGAAGATCCTTTCGACGGCGGCAAGACGGTGTTCGATATTTTGCCGGCTCCGTATAACAATATGAAACTCTTTTGTTGCGGACGCCTCGATAAAAATTCCCAGGGTCTTACAATACTCACCAACGACGGCGATCTGGCCAATAAAATAACGCATCCTTCGTCCGGAATCATAAAGCGCTACAGGATTCTCTTAAACCGCAAATTTGATCCTGAAGTAATTCCCTCCCTGTTGCGCGGGGTAGTCAACGAAGGCGAAACACTCAGGGCCCATAAGATATTTTTTAATCCGTCTTCAAAAATACCAGATTCAGACCGCAGGCTTGAGGTATGGCTTCAACAGGGCAGAAAACGCGAAATACGCAGAATGTTTGAGGCCGTCGGGTATTTTGTCAAGGAACTCAAACGCTTTAGAATCGGGGCATTTGAACTAAAGCGCATACCGGAAGGGACTTGTAAACGCCTCGGCGCCGCGGAAATAAAAAAACTTCTCGCGGCGGGAGATTGAATTTTTCTGGCATTAAACCCTCTTTTGCATATCTTATATTCTCTTGAAAATGGAAAAGGAAGATATTTTTGACAGCGTGGAAGACTGCATTCGCGAGTTCGCGGCGGGAGGTATCGTAATAGTCGCCGACGACGAGTCGCGCGAAAATGAAGGCGATATGATTGTGGCTGCCGAAAAGATAAGTGCAGATGCGGTGAACACAATGGTCACGCACGCCCGCGGATTGCTCTGCGTTCCGACTATATCCGAGAGGCTCGCGCAGTTGGGAATCGACGATATGGTCCGCCTAAACCGCGACGCTAAAGGCACGGCTTTTACCGTTACGGTTGACGCAGCCCAGGGGGTCACCACCGGTATAAGCGCAGCGGATAGGGCCCGCACAATACGCCTTATGGCGGATCCCTCAAAAGGGGCTTCGGATTTCGTCACGCCGGGGCATGTGAATCCTCTGCGCGCGCACAAGGGAGGCGTGCTTGAGAGGGCGGGGCACACGGAGGCCGCTGTGGATTTGGCGCGTTTGGCAGGGCTATTTCCATGCGCAGCCATCTGCGAAATAATGAACGCCGACGGAACGATGGCCCGAATTCCCGATTTGGTGAAGTTTAAAAAACTGCACGGAATGAAGATGATGAGCGTGGCGTCTCTCATTGAGTACAGGCTGAAGACCGACTCTCTCATAAAGCGGATTTTTGAGCGCCCCATAAACACCGCCTACGGCGATTTCAAGTTTGTGGGAATGAGATCGAGCGACGGCAAAACCCATTACGCCCTTGTAAAAGGCCAAATCACCTCCGCGCCGACGCTCGCGCGCGTACATTCGGAAAATGTTTTGAGCGATATTTTCGCCGATTCCTCGTATAAAATCACCGGGGCGGAATCGTTCGATAGAGCCATGCGAATAATCGCCAAAGAAGGTTGTGGGGCGCTTATATACATAAGCCAGGCGGATTCCGGAATAAAAGTTCCCGAAGGCGAGGCGGTTGCGCCGAATATGCGGGATTACGGAATGGGAGCGCAAATATTGCGCGAGCTCGGATTCAAAAAGATAAAGCTGCTCACTACGCATGTGGGCAAACATTCCCTTTCTGAAGGCTACGGCCTGGAAATAACCGAAGAAATAGGACTCTGATATGAGCTTGTTAAAGGCGGAAATGCGCGAGATACACGGGGCGGGGAATAAACGTTTTGCAATAGCCGCCTCCCGATTCAACTGCGACTTTGTCGATGCAATGGTAAAAGACGCCCGTTCAACCCTCATTGAGAACGGTGTTGAGCCCGAAAATATAAAAATTGTCCGCGTGCCCGGATCTGCGGAGCTTCCGTTTGCGTGTTTAAAATTGGCGGAGAAAGCATCGTATGACGTGATAATCGCATTGGGGGTCGTAATAGCCGGCGAGACGCCGCACCACATGGTGATAGCCCACAGCACCGCCCAAGCCTTGCAGTCTATATCGTTGAAATTCGGAATTTGTGTTGTAAACGGTATAATAGTCGCCAATACAACGGAACAAGCCGAGGCCAGAACCGTTGGAAAAATACAAAGAGGCGTTGAATTTGCCGAAAGCGCTCTCGAAATGGCCTGCAATTTCCCTCTGGAGCTTGAAAACGCCAATTCAGTTTCCGACATTATCAATTCCAATATATGAGCCAAGATCAAAACAAAATATCCGGACGCAGGGAGAATCGCATTGCAGCGATGCAGTTCCTATATATGCGCCAGGCAAATGGGGACGAACCCCTCGAAGACGCTTTGTCCGTGTTCTTTGAAACCCGTGAAAAACCGCGCCAGTATTACGCGTTCGCCGAGGAACTCATATCGGGCTGCTTGAACAATCTGCCTGAAATAGATGCGGCAATCGCTTCGAGCACCCGCAATTGGAGCATGGACAGAATCGCAAAAGTGGAGCTCGCCATACTTAGGCTTGCAGTCTTTGAGCTGCTGCATCGCCCGGACATACCCCCTGTGGTATCCATTAACGAGGCTATAGACATTGCAAAAACTTTTGCCGGAGCGGAGTCCCGCAGATTCGTGAACGGCATTCTCGACAATATAAAAGGAGGGTTGTCGCGCCCTCCGCGAACCGCCCAAAAGTAAGTGTTTTCCGCATTAAAGAAATTTAAAGACGCCCTCAAGGGAACGGCTGCCGGAGCCCTCGGCGGAATTGCGTCCCTATTCTCAAAAAAGCTGTCCCCCGACGACATAGGGGAGCTTGAAGATTCCCTGTTGGGATCGGACTTCGGCTACGAGACGACTTCTGAAATAATGAAATCTGTCAAGGACGAGTACGCCAGAAACAGGGAGTTGCGCGGAAAGGACGTCGCGGAAATAGGGGCCGCGGTTCTCGAAAAGATACTATCGGGGGCAAATGGCGATTTTAAACGGGCGGCGGAAGGATTCCCCACTGTAATTTGTCTCGTGGGGGTAAACGGGGCGGGGAAGACGACAACAGCCGCAAAACTGGCGTATATGATACGCAAAAAATTCGGCGAAGACGTTCTCATAGGCTCGTGCGACACATTCCGCGCGGCGGCCAACGCGCAATTAAAAGAATGGGCCGGGCGCATCGGGGTGGATTTGGTCGAGAGCAGACAGGGCGGCGACTCCGCCGCAACGGCCTGGGACGCTTGGCACAGCGCAAAAGCCCGCGGCTTCAAATGGCTCATACTCGACACTGCCGGAAGATTGCATACGAAGGAGAATCTAATGGCGGAACTGGCAAAAATACGCAGGGTCTTGTCAAAAAACGATCCAGATGCCCCGCATAATTCGATAATCGTCATAGACGGTTCCCTCGGCTCCAACAGCATAGAGCAGGCAAAGGCGTTCGACAAGGCTTTCGGGCTTACCGGCATGATTGTCACAAAGCTCGACGGAACCGGTAAGGGCGGGGCTGTCGCCGGGATTTACAAAACCCTGAAAATTCCTATACTTTGCGTCGGGCTTGGAGAAAAAACCGAGGACTTGCAAGATTTCGATGTCCGCGCATATTCGCGCGGAGTGTTCGGATTGGAATAGGAGAATATATGATAACCGAAAATGTGAATCTCGCCGGGCGGAGTTATCCAATTTTTATAGGCGACAACGCCTTTGGATTCATGGCGTGCCAAATGCGCGATACTGCAAAATCGCGCAGGCTCGTTTGCGTGGCCGATTCCGCCGTTTGCGCGGCTTATCCCGATAGAGTCCGTGAATTGTCGCAACTTATGCCTATTATAGAAATCCCCGCAGGCGAGAAAAGCAAAAGCGTGGAAATGTTCGGCCAACTATGCTCAAAGCTTGCCGCTCTCGGCATAGACCGCAAGAGCGCCCTATTGGCTATGGGCGGCGGAGTCATAGGGGATTTGGCCGGATTTGTGGCGGCGGCGTATATGCGCGGAATTGACTTCTACCAGATACCCACCACTCTCCTGGCAATGGTCGATTCTTCCGTCGGCGGCAAGACCGCCGTCAATATCCCCGAAGGCAAGAATCTCGTGGGAGCCTTTCACCAGCCCAAAGGGGTGTTTATGGACACGGAGTTCTTGGGAACTCTCCCAAAACGCGAATTCGCCGCGGGCATGGCCGAACTTATAAAATGTTCTCTTATAAACGACGCGGAATTTTTCGGTGAACTCGAATCTCTCGAAACTCCCCTATGCGCGGGGCACCCCTTTCTTTCAAAGGCGCTCGCAAAAGCTTGCGCAATGAAGGCAAGGGTAGTTTCCGCAGATGAATGCGAAACTGCGTCGAGCGGGGGGAGAGCCCTATTAAATCTCGGGCATACGTTCGGGCACGCAGTGGAAAAATGCGCAGGGTATGGAAATGTGCTTCACGGAGAGGCCGTATCGCAGGGAATCGTAATGTGCATGATGTATTCCCGCAGGCTCGGCCTAATTTCCGATGCGGAAATTGGGCGCGTGGAATCCCTGCTCGAAAAAAATTCGCTTCCAATCCGCCCCTCTTGCCCCCTCGATGCCGCCGCAATGCTCGACTCTATGTTCCACGATAAAAAAACGCGTTCGGGAAAATTGCGCCTCGTTTTGCTGCGCGGAATCGGAAAGGCGTTTGAGCAGGACGGAGATCCGGATTTGGCGCGCAAAACCATCGACGAATTTATCGGGCGTTGAAATGTCCGCATATCTTACAGATGCGCATTGCCATATTTCAGACCTTGCAAAGATCTCGGATAAGATTGCAGGATTATGTTCAAGCGCGTGTTTCCCGGAGGAATGGGAAGCCTTGTCAAAAGCCGATTCGCGCAAATTAAAAAAAACTTACGGTTTTTTCCCAGCTCTTAAAATTGGGGCGCAGCCGGGCGATATTACCGAATGGGAATCCTTAATGCCCGACTTTGCGAGGCTTTTCAATGATGCCGACGCAATCGGAGAAACGGGCATAGACGAACGTTTCTCGAAGAATTTTCCCGTTGAAATTCAGGCGGATATTTTTAGCAAACATCTCTCGTTGGCGGACGATTTTAAATTGCCTGTTATAATCCATTGCGTAGGGGCTTGGGGATTGTTATTGGATATAATCCGCAAGTGGACGGGGAAGGGTGAAAAAAAGTTTCTCATTCACGCGGCAAAATGTTCGGCTGAGCTATGCTCGGAATTTGTAAAACTTGGGGGCTTCTTCTCCTTCGGGGCGCGCGAGCTCAATCTGCGCAGGGTTTTGGTTGCCATGCCGTCTATCCCTAAGAACAGAATACTTTCGGAAAGCGACTCCGCCGAAGCTTCAGAACAACTTGCGATGGTTGAATCGGCCGTGGGAAGAATTGCGGAAACTATCGGAATTTCCGCAGATGAGGCCGCCGCATTGACCTCGGATAATTTTAACGAATTATTTTGCGGATAATGGACGCGCGGTTTTCAAGAAATGAAATCATTTACGGAAACGCTGCCTGTTCAAGGATTGCAAAGGCTTCCGTGGCAATCTGCGGCGTGGGTGCGGTCGGATCTTTTGCGGCGGAGGCTCTCGCCAGGCTTGGCGTGGGAAATTTTTTCCTTTTCGATCCCGATTCAGTGGAAATATCAAACATAAACAGGCAACTTTGCGCGCTCGATTCCACTGTCGGCAAACTTAAGGTGGATGTAGTAAAATCGCGCCTGCTCGACATAAATCCAAATGCAAGGGTAGAGGCTTTTGCAGAATTTATATCGTCGGATAATATGGGGGAAATTTTCCGTTGCAATCCGTCAGTGGTGGTGGACGCCGCGGACAGCCTCGCGGCGAAGTGCGATTTACTTTGCGCGTGCGTGAATAATAAGATACGCGTGGTATCCAGCATGGGGGCGGCCCGCAGAAAAGATACGGAAAAAGTATTTAAGGCCGATATATTCTCGACGAGCGTTTGTCCCCTTGCTGCCAGAATACGTAAAGAATTGCGCTCCCGCGGAGTTCGGGAAAAAATACCGTGCGTATTTTCTACGGAGGAGCCGGCAAACGGAACACATTTGGGAGGCGGTGACAGCCGCAAAGTTCTCGGAAGCGCAGTTCAAGTAGCAGGAATATTCGGATTAAAACTGGCGGATTTGGCTCTGGGCGAGATTTTAACGGAAAAAGTTTGCGACAATCCACTTTGAGGATTGTCTTAAAATAATATCTGACACTTATGGGTTTGTACGATAGAGATTATATGAGGGAGCGCTCAAAGAGTCCGTTGAACGCTCTCTTTGACGGAAATTTTTCGGCCGTTGGCGTTTTAATAGTCGCAAATGTGGTTTGTTTTATTGTCGGGGCGTTTGTTGCTTCCACCTCTTGGGGGCCGTCAATATTTTCATTCTTCGAGCTGTCGTTAAACGGTCTTTTGCACGGAAGAATATGGACCCTCGTCACCTATTCATTCCTGCATTACGACTTCCTCCACATATTCCTAAATATGCTCGGCCTGTTTTTTATAGGGAAATATTTGGAGCATTTTCTCGGGCCGCGCAAATTCTTGGCGGTCTATTTCTGCGGGGCCGTTTTGGGAGGCTTGATATGGTTGGCTACGGGATTTGGACGCCCTGAAGTGCTCATCGGGGCGTCGGCGGCTGTAATGGCTGTCTTTGCGGCCTTTTGCGCGGTTTATCCCCCTGTCCCGTTGACTTTTATGATTTTTTTCGTGCTGCCGGTATCCGTAAAACCTATGACTATGCTCAAAATAGCCGCCGCCATGGAATTGGCGGGGTTTGCGGTGGAGATATTGGGCGGGCACCCGGTAGTCGCATACTCGGCGCATCTTGGCGGAATGGCTGCGGGACTTGCCATGATCCATATGGATAGAAGAAAAATGCTCGATTCTATATTGTCATGCTCTCTCCCAAAAACTGCGAGGCGCCGCAGTGCCTCGGATTATAAGTTTAAGGTGAACATAGGAGGCGATACCGATTCAAAAAAAGAACTCGACAGAATCCTCGACAAAATAAATTCGGAAGGGTTTGCATCTCTCACGGATGCCGAGCGCGATTTTCTAAAAAAAGCCAAAAATAAATTATAAGTAAAAATTTTTAAATTTTTCTCTTGATTTCCATAAATAAATTTCGATTATAACAACATACTAAATATTTCCTCCTCCCCATCATATATAGCACCCCTCTTAGAGATTTACTCTATGAGGGGTGTCTCTTTTTGTCTTCCACCCATTTTTCAAGAACATTAAAAGAACTTGGGGGAACTCTCCAGCAAATCGCCTTTGTCTTGCACACATGCCGAACTGCATTCCTTTGGAAAGAAAATAACTTGACGATAAGTTAGGTTTGTTTAACTTATCGAATAAAATTTGCGAAAGGACAATGTTCGCGTTCGTGGAAATTTAATAAGAGTTTAGTCGGATTTTGCCTCCGATTTGGGTGTTTCTTGGAACGTTGGACATGCCGTATAATATAAATTTAAAACTTTGTGCAGGAGTGGCAGCCTTGAAAAGGGAATATTTTAATGTAAGCGGAATGAGTTGCGCGGCTTGTTCAAACAGAGTCGAGAGGGCGGTGTCGAAACTTCGCGGGGTTGACGAGGTTATGGTAAACCTTTTGAAAAATACCATGGAAGTGTCTTACCGGGAAGATTGCATTTCAGCCAATGATATAATATCTGCCGTTAGAGGAGCTGGTTATGGAGCCTCCCAAAGGTTCGGTGTTATGGGGAAGGGTTATCAGACAAATGAAACCCTTTATATGAAACGCAGGGTTATTGTGTCGTTCGCATTTGCGATTCCGTTGGTGTATATTTCATTAGGCAGCACCTTAGGATTTCCACTGCCGGATTTTCTTTCTGATGTTATGTGCTTTGCGCTTGCGCAGCTCCTGCTTGTGCTGCCCATTGTATTGGTAAACTTTAAGTATTATCGAACGGGTTTCTCCTCTCTATTTAAAGGATCTCCAAATATGGATACTTTGATAGCATTGGGTTCCGGGGCGGCTATGCTGTCCGGAATATGCTCTATATGCGCTATGTTCATGGCTTTGTCGGAGGGGGATTTGGAGGGCGCGAAACATGCCGGAGGCTCGCTGTATTTTGAATCTGCGGCAATGATTTTATCCCTCATAACCCTGGGCAGATATTTTGAGGAGAAGGCGAAATCGAGAACTTCGGAGGCTATACGCCGATTGATGGATCTCTCCCCTAAGTTCGCAATTGCGTTAATAAACGGCAAAGAGGTGTCTGTGCCGGTGGAGAATATTGCGGTTGGGGACATTTTAAGCGTCAAAGCCGGCGCAAAAATTCCCGTGGACGGAATTGTAATCGAAGGAACTGGGCTTTTGGACGAATCCGCTCTAACCGGTGAAAGTATGCCAATCTCAAAGAAAAACGGGGATTCGGTGAGCGGGGCTACGGTAAATTTGTCGGGACATTTTTTAATGCGGGCTGTGAGAGTCGGCGAGGATACGGCAATCGCCAGAATTATAAAACTTGTGGACGATGCAACGTCCTCAAAAGCCCCAATAGCAAGGCTTGCAGACAAGGTAAGCGGAGTGTTCGTTCCATTTGTAATTTGCGCGGCCGCCCTTTCTGCCCTGACGTGGATTATGCTCGGATATGACATGGGATTTGCAATCTCAACGGCAATTTCCGTATTGGTGGTATCATGTCCGTGCGCTCTCGGTTTGGCGACCCCGACGGCAATAATGGTCGGAACCGGAAAAGGTGCGGAGATGGGTATATTGTTTAAATCCGCGCAGGCGGTGGAGGCCCTGGGAAAAGTAGATACAGTAGTGCTCGACAAGACCGGAACTATAACGGAAGGCAGACCTTCGGTGTCCGATGTGGTTCCATTGTCCGACATTGATTCAAACGATATTTTAACGCATATTTCCTCCTTGGAAAGGCTTTCGGAACATTCCCTTGCATCGGCGATAGTATCGGAAGCGGACAATCGCGGTCTCGCGGTGAAAAAAGTATCCGGATTTAGACAGATTGCGGGGCAGGGCGTATCGGGCTTTATAGACGGGGCCCTCTATATTGCCGGGAACGCCTTAATGATGAGTTCAAATGGAATCCGCATACCTGAAGGCTTGGGAGAAAAAATGGCTTCAGAGGGAAAAACTCCCCTTTATTGCGCAAGGGACGGAGTTCTTATGGGAATAATTGCCGTCTATGATAAAATACGGCAAGACAGCGGCTCTGCCGTCGAGTCTATGAATAAAATGGGACTCACTACGATTATTCTCACCGGCGACAATTCCAAGACAGCTGCTATTGTTAAAGAAAAGGTTAAAGCTGATTCCGCTCTTTCTGAACTTTTGCCGCAGGATAAAGATTTTCAAATTAGAAAATTGCGCGCTGATGGAAGGCGGGTAGCCATGGTGGGCGACGGCATAAACGACGCCCCCGCCCTCGCCCGCGCAGATGTGGGAATCGCGATAGGCACGGGGACGGATATCGCCGTGGAATCCGCAGATGTTGTATTGGTAAAAAGCGGACTCTCCGATGTGGTGGTTGCGATAAATCTTGGGAGGGCTGTTTTGCGCAACATAAAACAGAATCTATTTTGGGCGTTTTTTTATAATGCCGTAGGAATTCCAGTCGCGGCCGGCGCATTTTACACAGCGTGGGGAATAGCATTGAATCCTATTGTAGCGGCAGCGGCTATGAGTTTTAGCTCTGTGAGCGTGGTCGCAAACTCGCTTAGGCTACGCTTCTTTAAACCCGATATGTTGTCTGGAGATATGGGAGAATCTGAAGCGAAAGGAGAGTCGATTATGCATATAAAAATATCTGTAGATGGAATGAATTGTCCGCATTGTGCGGCGGCAGTGGAAAAGGCTTTGAAATCTGTAAATGGGGTCGTGTCCGCAGAAGTGGATTTGTCCGCAAAAAAAGCCTATGTTGAAACCAAGGAGGGCGTCGCAGAATCCGCATTGAAAAAAGCTGTGGAGGACGCGGGATTCAAATTCTCCGGAATTTCAGGCAATTAGGAAACCAACCTATTTTCTTGTAGGGGGCCGGCCTTATAGGCAAGGTCAAGCCAATATATTTTATCTGGGCATTTTTCGGACATGGAGTGTCCGATTTTTCATTTTGCGCTTAATTGATAAATTGAGCCGAAAAAGACAAAAAATATCATTATTCTCTATTGACAGTGAAATATGCCGTCTTTAGGCGTCTCAAATTTAAACAATAATATTAATATTGGAGGATAATATGAGAAATGCTTTAATAGGAATAACTCTCGCGCTCATGCTTTCAACGGCGAGCGCGGATCAAATTCGCGTACACTCGCATAGAGGCGAAACTGACTTCGCTCCGGAAAACACCGTGGAATCAATAAAGCTGGCCTTCGACATGGGGTCCCTTATGATAGAGACTGATTTCTGGCTAACTAAAGACGGCCAAATGGTGTGCATGCACGGCCCTTATGAGCTCAACGATGTTTGGGGTATAAAAAAGAGCCCGGAAAATCTCACTCCGGAGGAGATAAAAAATGCCCGCCTCGCTAAACCGGAAAAATACGACAAAAAATATTCCGATTGCAGAATACCCCTTATAGACGATGTCTTTGCCATAATGCCTAAAGATAAAAGATTTGAGCTTGAAGTAAAAGGCTATGGGGAATCCTTTGCCGACAAGGTCGAGGCCGCCCGCAAAAAAGCCGGTCTGGATTATTGGAATATTATGGTGACGAGTTTTGAGCCCTCCGTAATAAAAGATTTTAAGTCGAAGTACCCAAAATACGAAACTGCCCTCATTGTGTGGCTCAATCCACAAAAGCAGTCGGCAGAGGATATTGTCGCATTGGCGAAAGATGCGGGGGCGTCCGAAGTGTCGATAGGCAATTACAGAAAAATAGACAGGGCTTTCGTCAAAAAAATTCTCGACGCTGGAATCAAAGTGAACGTATGGCAGGTCGAAAATCTCGACGATCTCGTGTATGCCGCGAAAATTGGAGCTTTGCGGGTATGTTCCAACCACGCATACAGGCTCCGCGAGGATTTCAAAATATTAAAAGAGCTCGATTTTAAATAAAAATCCTAATGCTTGGTTCCCAAAGGCGGATAAAAAATGTTTATCCGCCTTTTTTATTCTTTTTGCCTAAATTAATTGAATGTTGCAAAGTATTAAATTATAGTATTTTTAAACATATTTGATGCTGATTATAGTTTGCGCTTGCCTTTTATATTTTGGGGGATAAATACGGAAATATGAAAGCGCTGTTGTGTGCTGTTTCTTTTGCTTTTGCAGGATTATGCTTAGCCGCTAACGATAATATAGTGGATAGGCTCGCAGACGCCGCGAAATATTTAAAACGCAATCTGGCGTTGGTCGCATACAATGTTTCGGAATTTAAGGAATCGGTTTTAAACTCCGAGGAGTTTAAAAAATTCGCGGATGATAATCTATTTATGGTGGAGTTTATTCAGTCGCCGAACGGGGTCGTGAAAAAAATTTGCGGCGGCGTCCATTTAGGGAATTCTAAAATACCCGACCTATTGGCGAGAGACGCCGCAGAATTTGGAACTCCTTTTTTGGCAATATTTGACGATTCCGGAAAGGTGGCGTTTAAATCGAAGCTCGCAGATATTTCCGCAGAGGAACTCGTATCCAAACTGAAAGACGCGACGGGTTGCAAGAATGTTAAAACGGACTCTGAAAAACCTTTGCATAATATTGGGAATTTCGACGTAAAAAAATATTTGGCAAAAATAATATGCCTCTCCGAAGCCGGTGATATCGTTATTCCTATGGAGATAAGAAGCGTTAACGGATTCGGGTTTTCGTCCCAGGAGGTGGGAATGGAAGCTAAGGATTTTGCAAAATTCATTGAGCCTAAAGATAGTGCTTTAATCGATGCGGTATCGAAAAAGCCTGACTTCTTCGGGAATAAATTTTCTTTGAGGCTAAGGCCCGACGGCGCGAATTCACTTAAAGCGGAAGTATATTTTTATAATGGAGAATTGGAGGGGTTTATCGAAGATAAAAATATTGTGGACTGTGTCGTAAAAAAATCCGAGTTAAGAACGTCGATTGCGCTTTGGCCTGGAGTTCCGGTTCTATTGGGGGGAATAGGATTTGTTTTAGATGCTTCAAATATAGATAAACGCGGACAATCGGTCAGCTTGGTTATTTTCGCTCTACGTCAAAGATTGTGGAATGGGAGAAAAAAAAGAGGGCAAAGAGAATAAAAAATGTTCTACAATGCCCAATGTGTTAATCAAGGGTTACAAGATACTCAGGACAGTAAGAGTTGGTCAAGACTTTTCGATTGCGGAAGTTGAGCATAAGCAGTCGGGTATACCCGACTGCTTATGCGGGTC
>CALXNZ010000005.1 GCA_944389885.1 uncultured Opitutales bacterium | reverse complement strand
TGGTTAATTTTCTCCCCACTCCATACCTTCCTAACTACATTTGCAAGCTTTTTTTTCACTCTTTTTATATATAGGCAATTATGCGAAACCCCGCACGCCTCATAAAAGAGCTCTAATTCCTTTATTTATGCGGTATTCCGCATACCCTCCTGCAAACTGCCGGCCCATATTTTATCGGTAGTTTATTTTTTACTTAAATAAAATTTTTATTTTTTTTGAAGCCCAATCTCTAAAAAAAACACTGTCAATATAAAATCTATGCCGCATTTCTTTTTACAGAAATCCAATCTACGCAAAACTCTAATTGCAATCTCCTTTGAATGGCGTTTCCCCGTCATAAAGAATTATCTTTCCTGCGCGACTTCTGGACGCTGTTGCATATTTAAAGCCCGCAAAACGGAATATCGCCTATAAAAAACGCCCTGCGGCAGGCCATTCTCTGGAAAAGATGCGAATTTTGCATAGAATTATTTAATAATATAAAAAATTTTATTACAGTAAAATAACATATAATATCTACGAATGTGAAAAAATGAAAAATCCCGATGCCAATCCATGCGCGTCAAAACTAAGGCCGCAAAAGCGGAGCCATTGCGCATGGAACAAAATAAATCTTGCAAGACAAAAAACCTGAAAGCGAAATTTGCTTGCCTGAAAAAAACTATTTACCAAACTTTAGATAATTTAATAAGCACTTAGTATGAAAAGGCGTAAATTAGCAGAATCCGAAGTTGCGGAGATGCCTATTCAGCGTTCCAGCGTATATCAAGAATTTCTGGCCGAACGCGAGGAAATCTTAAGGCACAAATGGCTTGAATCTGAAAAAGCCGGCCACGATATCGGATATGAACGAGCCCTTCTCGACTGGATTATGAAGCACCGCGACAAATGGCGCGCCTCGCGGAAGAAAATACGAAGGGCGTAAAAATTCGAGGAGCACGGGATTCTACCGCGCTCTTTTTTTTATAATTACAAGAGAGAATCAATGCGGCATATCAAAAAAAACGCGCATTCATTTAAGAATTGCGCGCTTTTTATTTTCCGGATAGAAATCTCTAAGACAAAGTTCCGTCGGAAGCGGCTATAATTCCGCGCTCAAGACCGCGTATTTCGGCAAGACCTTTCATGCGCCCTATATAGGAATAGCCGGGATTATCCGCGGGAGGTTTTTGCAAATCGTCAGCCATTTCGCGGCCATGGTCGGGACGAAATACTATGCGATTGCCCCCAGAGGCCAGACGCTTTTCCTGAATTTTAAGAAGCGTGTTCACCACGCGCGCCATAGGAACCCTACCCTCCAAATGTCCTGCTTCAAAAAAGCTGCCGTCGGGCTCTACCTGAGTACTGCGCAAATGGGCAATATAAATTCTGTCGGCGAGCTTTACGGCCATATCGTCGAGCTTATTCTGAATCCCGGCGCTCAGCGAACCCGTGCAAAAACATATTGTATTGGCTTTTGACGGACATGCCTCAAACAATTCCTGGAAATCCTCAAGGCGCGAGGCTATGCGCGGCAATCCCAATACAGCAAAAGGCGGATCGTCCGGATGTATCGCCAATATTGAGCCGCATTCTTCCGCTACGGGCGCAACCTCTTTTAGGAAAAGGTAGAGATGCTCCTTAAGTTTTGGCGCGTCGATACCGTCGTATTTAGACAACATCTTGCGAACATCTTCTATCTCCAAGCCCATTTTACAACCGGGAAAGACGTCTATTATTGACCTTTCAAAAGATTTTTTTTGAGCCGCGCCGAGGGAGTCGAAGAACTTCCGGGCCTTGCTTTGCATATCCGCAGAATACTCCGATTTTGCAGATTCCCTTTCGAGTATAAAAAGGTCGAAAGCCGCAAATTGGACAGGGTCGAAGCGCAGGCATCGGGAGCCGTCGGGAAGAAGATAATGCAAATCAGTGCGGATCCAATCGAGTACGGGCATAAAATTATATATGATGTTTTTTATGCCGCACTCGGCGAGATTGCGTATGGTTTGTTTGTAATTTTCAATGTGGCGCAAATAGTCCCCTTTGCGCAATTTTATGTCCTCCGAGACCGGCACTGACTCCACCGTATCCCATTCAAGGCCGTATTTCGCGATTTTCTCCTGATGCGATTTTATAGCCTCCACGGGCCACACTTCTCCGTAAGGTATGTCGTGAAGCGAGCTAAATACGCTTTGAGCCCCGCTCTGGCGTATATGCGACAACGGCACGCAATCCTTGTCCCCGTACCACCTGAAACCTTCCTTCAACATTTGGAGCATAGAAACCTCCCATCTGAAAAGCCGAATCTAAACCCCCGAAAAGCAGGAGAACCCGCCGTCTATTGCGAGCACCGTTCCAGTCACGAATTTGGAGGCATCGGAACACAGGTAGTGGACTGCGCCGCACACTTCTTCCGATTCGCCGAATCTGCCGAACGGCGTATTCTTTATTATATCGTGGCCGCGAGAAGTCAACGAGCCGTCGGGATTGGTCAAGAGCGTCCTATTTTGTTCGCTTATAAAAAAGCCCGGAGCTACCGCATTTACGCGCACGCCCTCGCCGATTTTCTTCGCAAACTCCACCGCAAGCCATTTAGTCAAATTGTCAACCGCCGCCTTTGCGTTGGAATAGCCCAATACGCGCGTTATGACCTGCTGCGCCGACATCGACGAAAAATTCACAATACAACCCTTCTTTTCGGACTCAAAGCATTTTCCGAATACCAATGTCGGAATCAATGTCCCGCGGAGATTCAAGGAAAATACCGAATTCCAAGCCTCGACATCAAGATCGAAAAAGCTCTGATCCGGCTGTATCACAGCCCCGGCCATATTGCCGCCGGCTCCGTTTACCAGTACGTCAACCCTGCCCCAACGCTTTAAGACAGATTCCCTCACAACCTCCACTGCGGTCCTGTCCAAGACGTCGCAAGAGCACACGAGGCCGTCGTATCCATTGGCTTCTAAAAAGCGCCCGGCTTCTTCGAGTTTCTGGGCGTTTCTGCCCAAGAACACTACGCGCGCTCCGTTGTCGGCAAGGTAGCGGGCAACTCCGCCGGCGAGCACGCCGGTGGCTCCGCTTACCACTATGACCTTGTCGGTTATATCGAATAATTTATTTTTCATTTCAAATGCAATAATATTACTTTTTTGCGGCGGAGCGCTGTTTCAGCGCGTAGGATATCAAAGCCAACACCAAGAACGCGAAGAATATAACGGGTCCCACCAATCCGATTTTGTTGTACAAAACCCAAATACTGGCGACAGAACTTGCTATGAGAGAGCACGCCATCAAAATGTTCCATACCAGCCGCCCAACGCCCTTTGGGGCGTTTTCTCCCAAAATTCTGCGGTTGTTCATTATGAGGAAGAATGCCCCGTACGCTATGGGCAATAAGACCGCCGCTATTACGCCAGCATATATGACAAGCCACATTCTCGCGCCCTTGAAGAATACCGAAGCTATCGCGCTTAACGCTATGAGCATTGAGCCGGCTATGTTCCAAGCCGCCCCTTTCTTGCCGAGAACCTCCGCAAAGCATAGTCCGCAAATTAGCATATTCATCAACACTGCGTTTATCGCCATGCCGAGCACGCCAAAACCGAATATGTATCGGGCCGCAGTTTCGCCCACGAGTGGCTCGAGCGTCTCCGACAAATTTGAGGCGTCGCGCTTAACAAGCATAGCGGCCATGAGGCGCTCCTGCATATCCAAAGAGTTGCGGGCATTGTCTTTAGCTTCCACTGAAAGTTTTGAGAACTCTTGAGGCGATATGCCGTCCTTATCGCATATGCGTTTATCGAGAAGCTCTATGTATCCAGGAATAAGATTCCTTGCCGGCGCCAATTCTTTTCCCTCCACAACAGCAGGAACTAAAGCTCCCGCGACCATTTTAGATTCCGCCAAGCCGTCCGCGGGTTTAGCGTGGAATTGCGACGCCGAAGCAATCACTATGCAGGACGTCGCAATCAGGAATGGTATAAAAAGCCCCGTTGAAAGGTCGAAAATCGCCAAGCCTCTAAAATCCTTGTTCCAGCCTTTTTTCAACATTGAATAAGGGAAGAGAAAAGTCATATTTATCCCGACAGCCATTGCTGCAGCCGAAATTACCACATCGCGCTGTTGAGAAACTATCATATTGCTCCAGAATGTTTTTCCACCGGCCGAGAGCTTGTCTATGTACTCCATAAAATCGGCCGACGGCCTTGATAGGATTGAGAAATCGGGAACAAAACCCGCCATAACCCCGGCCCAACTTATTTCCCCAGTAAAGGTTAGGCACGCCACCACGCCGAAAAAGCAGACAACTATAGTTGCAACCGAAAGCTTTATTATGCGCTCAAAGAATTTTACCCCCTTGCCACCTATGGAATACATTACAACCATTGCCATAGCCACAGCAAAGAAAACCGCCGTTATAATGACCTCCTCTGCCAGACTTACAGGGCCGTGCGCAACCGTAATATTCTGCGTGACGGCCGCAACCCCAAGCGCGAACTGGGGCCACGCAAACACCAGACATGCCAAGAGCGAACCTATCGCCCAACCGTAGCCAAGCAGCGGGCTTATCTGTTTATTTACCTCGACCATAGGCCGGGCAGATATTGAAAGAGTCACATAGGATATCGCCGCGAGCATTATTATGCCCAATATCATTGCAAAAGGCTGGAGCCACATAAACCCGAACCCCCCGAGAACCCCAAGGTACAAGGCGGACGCCAAAGAGCCCCCTCCGAGAGTTGTTGCGCTCTGCAGCCACCCCGGGCCGGAGAACTTTGCGAACACCCCCAAAGTGGGTAAAATTCCTTTTTTTCTCGCCGCTACAATCTGCTGGCGCTGGACTTCAAGCTGTGGGTTTTCAAGTTTTGTTTCCATATGGCATTAAGATATTTTAAGTTATTTTATGTTTTAATAATAGCTTGTTAACCCGCGGATTCCTCGGCGGCCTTTTGGGCCAACAGAGCAAGTTCCGCCGCGGCGAAAGCGTGTTTCTGAGTCATAGCCGTTTCAGTGCGGTCAACGACATCGCGCGCAAATTTAGAAAAGAACGGGAAGCCCATACCCAGACAATCCACTCTTTTAACATCTTTGCCGTCACACCAATAGAGTGTCTGCGGAGGATTCCCCTCCACCGAATAATCTATGTACTTTCTTATTTCTATGTATCCCTCCGTACCCAGAATAAAAGTTCTGCCGTCACCCCAAACGGGAAGCCCGTCAGGTGTAAACCAATCCACCCTGCAATACCCGGAAGCCCCGCTCGACAGCTCCACAAGAGCCTCACCGAAATCCTGCAGGCCGGGCGTATCCGGATTGTTCATATTCGCCACTCGCGCCGATTTTATCACAGCGGAGTCGGAACCTGAAAATTCCAGAAACTGCTCGAATTGATGCGAACCGATATCGCAAAGTATCCCTCCGTATTCGGCGCGATTAAAGAACCAATCCGGCCTTGCGAACTTTGAAAGGCGGTGCGGCGCCAGAATCAGCACCTGCAAAACTCTGCCGATTTTACCGTCTTTTATCAGTTGTCCGGCGTATTCCGCGGCTTCGTTGTGCACGCGCTCAGCGTAATAAGGCATGTACTTGCGCCCGGTGGCTGCAACCAATCCGCGAGCCTCCTCCAGCTGGGAGAGCGTCGTAAACGGAGGTTTGTCCACAAAAAAGTCCTTGCCCGACAACAAAACTTTTTTTCCGACCCCGAACCTATGCGAGTTTACTGAGGCATTTGCGACAAGTTTTATTTCAGAATCCCCAAGTATGCGCTCCAAAGAGTCTGCAACTGCCACATCCGGGAATCTCTCCAAGAATTTTTTTACCTTGGCTTCGTCGGGATCCCATACCCACTTGCACTCGGCGCCTACATTGAGCAAGCCCTGCGTTTGCGCGTATATGTGCCCGTGGTCGAGGCCGGCGGCGGCAAATTTCAGTTCACCCTCGGCGACGGCGCGTTCAACGGCGGCACCGTCCGGGACGTAGTCGTAACCGGTTCCGTGCTTGGACATTTTTCTATTTGAACGATTTTTTGAAGTCTATGATGAAATCCGTCTTGGGATTTTCGCGCAACCTCGATCCTGCAATTTTCTCGTCGAGAAGCCGTTTGTATTCGACGTCGTCAAAAGGCATCTCCACGTCTCTTCCCAACCACGACGACATTAGCATGGCATTCGCCATTGCGAGAGATTTTTTGCCTTCGGAAGCGGTATAGTCGAGCCTTCCGTCACCCCTTATCGCCGACACAAAATTCTCTACTACCCCTACGTGCTGCGAACCTTTGTCGTTAAAAGACTCCTCCGATGTTTCGGTATCCGGCGAACCGAAGACATATTTTGTATCGTGGGTATATTTGCTCAAGGAGCCGTCTTTATAGCGGGTGATTGAGAGTTTGTCGTTTTCAGCCAATATAAACGCCTTGTCTCCGGCTATGAGGAGGCGGTTGGCTCCGGGATATTCTCCGGTGGAAGTCACAAAAGTCGCATTTGCCCCGTTTTGAAGCTGCATCACGCATGTCACTTCGTCCTCGACCTCTATATTGTGATACCTTCCATATTTGCACCACGCCCTCACGGTCTTGGGCATTCCGAAAACCCACGCCCAAATATCTATATTGTGTATGGACTGGTTTATTAGAACACCGCCCGCTTCACCCTTCCAAGTTCCGCGCCACGGACTCGACGTAAAATATATATCCGGGCGATACCAGTTAGACATTGTCCAAGAGACGCGGTTTACCTCGCCTATTTCTCCCGACGACACAAGTTCTTTTATTCTGGCGTAGAGGGGGGTCGTGCGCTGGTTCAACATCACCGCGCAAATTTTGCCGCTGCGCCTTGCGGTTTGGGCGATGTCCTCCGCGTCGGCAGTGCAAAGGGCCATAGGTTTTTCCACAAGCGTATGGAATCCCGCCTCGAGGCATTTTTTAGCCATGGGATAATGGGTGAAAGACGGAGTGGACACTATTACAGCGTCAAACTCGTCCTTGGCTTTGAGCATTTCGTCCAAATCTTTGTAAATTTTGACCCCGTCGAATTTCGGATCGTTTACCGGGCGCTGTTCGCAGACAGCCGCCAAAGTTGCTCCGGCAATTTTACCCCCCAAAATATTGTCCACATGCAGTGAACCTATAGGGCCCAACCCCACTACCGCTATTCTAACCATTTTTGAGTCCTTTCATTCTATAATTGAGATGATTGTGCTATCTGCGCCCTTGAACAATAGGAGTTTCAGGGAGCGGATTATAAACCGAAATACGATTTCGCGTTGCCGTACGAAACGTCGGATACAAGTTTTCCTACCAAGTCGAAGTCCTTAGGAAGAATTCCCCTGCGCATCTCCGAGCCGAGTATGGAACATAAAATCCTGCGGAAATATTCGTGCCGCGTGTACGACAGGAACGAGCGGGAATCGGTGAGCATTCCCACGAATCTCCCCAGCAAAGACATCTGCGAAACCGCTTCGAGCTGCCTGCGCATGCCGTCCATATTGTCCATGAACCACCAGCCGCTTCCGAGCTGAATTTTTCCGGCAAAGTCCGAATTTTGGAAATTTCCAAGCATTGAAGCAAGCATGTCGGTATCTTTTGGGTTGATGTTGTAGAGAACGGTTTTCCCGAGTTTGCCGGCGCTGTTCAAGTTATCCAAATGTTTAGCCAACGGCTCCGCATAGTTCGATTCCCCTATGGAATCGAATCCGCTATCCGGGCCCAACTCCGCAAACATGCGGCTATTTGTATTGCGCATGGGCCCTATATGTATTTGGCGCGTCCAGCCGCTGTCGTAATCCATGGCGGCGCACTCAAGCAAGAGAGCCGACTTAAAAGCCAATATTTCGTCCGCGGCTATTTGCTCGCTGCTGGAAGTCGCCTTTTTAAAAGTATCCTCTATTTCGTAGTAGAAGGCGTTTTTAAACCATATAGTAGAGACTCCGTAGTCGGAAAGTCGGCACCCGTGGGCGTTAAAATAATCGTGCCTGCGTTTTAACGCAGTGAGAAGATCGTCGTAAGAGCGTATTTCTATTCCTGCGGATTTCTCCAGTTTTTCCAAATAAGCGATATATTCTTCGTGGTTTTCTATTGCAAAGGCTTTATCTGGGCGGAATGTGGGCCGCACGGATATCTCAAAGCCGCTCTCGGATATGCGCTTATGGGCGGACAAATCGGAAGTGGGATCGTCGGTAGTACATACGGCTTCTACATTGCTCATCTTCATGAGCGATTTCGCGCTCAAGTCTTTAAGAGCCGCATTTGCCCTATTCCATACCTCCTCGGCGGTATTGCCGTCCAATAAAACATCGTCTATGCCGAAGTAGCGCGCAAGCTCCAAATGGCACCAATGGTACATTGGATTGCGAAGCATTCGAGGCATTGCCTCGGCAAATTTTTGGAATTTTTCGCGGTCGGGAGCGTCTCCGGTGCAATATTTTTCCGGCACGCCGTCGCTGCGCATGGCGCGCCATTTATAATGGTCACCACCAAGCCATATCTGAGTTATATTATCCCACTTCTTATCTCCAGCTATTTCTTCGGGATCAAGGTGGCAATGATAATCTATTAAGGGCAATTTCTCCGCATATTCATGGTAGAGGCGTTTTGAATAATCGTCCTCCAACAGGAAGTCGTCATTTATAAATTTTTCCATTTTAACTTATAATCTCAATCGTTTGAGTATGGGTCAAGCAATTTTTGAAATTCTACCGCACAAAATTTGCAGAAACTGCTTGCATAAAAGTTGAGCAACAATAACAAATCTTGAGTGAAGAAATCAACCTTTTTATTCCCTCGATGAAAGTCACCCAAAAAGATATAGCAAAACGCATAGGAGTTTCCACTTCGCTGGTGTCGAGAGTGTTGTCCGGCCAGGCGCATAAAATAGGGGTACACCCAAAGAAGATAGAAGATATAATACGCGTGGCAAAGGAGCTCAACTATGTGCCGAGCCCCGCTGCCTTGGTGCTAAAAGGCAAGAAGAGCCGCACAATAGGCGTTGTTGTCTACGACTTTCACGATCCCTACTTTGCCCTGTTGATAAACGAGATTCAACAGCTTGCCCACGACAACAACTATTCGGTTTTGCTTGTGGGATTTCTGAACCGCAAGCCCGAGGAATCCGATTTGCTTCCCTTATACAAGCATTTTGTCGACGGAATAATAATTCTTGGCAGCTACGGCGACTTGTCGTGGACGGACGCTTTTAAAGAAATACCCATAACGCGCATAGGGCACGGCGAACATCAAAACCTAAAGTTGACGATTTCCATAGACGAGGCCGACGCCATGCGCAAAATTCTCAACCACCTCGTAAACGACTTAAAACTCTCAAAAATAAAATTTATAGCCAGGGATCTGCCCGCGCAGGAACTCAGGCGGAACACTTTTATTTCCGCTGCGTCCGAATTTAAATGCGACCTGCAAGCTCTCGAATTACAACACAATGCAAGCGATTTTAAGACCGGGACCATATGCGCCAGAGAATTGTTGTCTAAAGGCCATGAAAGCCTGCCGCACGCCATAGTATGCGCCACCGACACCATCGCCATGGGCGTGATTCGCACCATGTGGGAAAACGGAATCCGCGTCCCAGACGATATTGTCGTAATCGGCTATGACGACATTCCTGCAGCTGCTACATACATACCCGCCATAACGTCATTCCGTCAGCCTATAAAAATTTTCGCCCAGAGGTGCTTTAAGACGATAATCGACAATCCCGAACCTTACGTGGCCAATATAGAGGGTGAATTGATAATACGCAAGAGCAGCCTAAAAAGCGGGCAGAAATAATTTCCCGTTAAATTCGATTATTTTCTGTGGGATTTTTCCGGTTTTGAGTCCCCGCAATTTTTCTGGACGCGTATATCGTCAAGTTCTTTAACCGGAGTTGTAATGGGATTATCCTTCATGGAGAATACTACGAATATCGTTTTCCAGAGTATTTTCATGTCCATCGCGAAAGAATAATTCTTCACGTATTCGATATCGTATTCGTATTTTCTGCTGAAAGTTAGGGAATTTCTGCCGTTTACCTGGGCCAGACCGGTTATGCCGGGGCGCACGCGGCTTCTCACCTTGTATTTTTCAGGCAGCTGCTCAATCTGGCTAAGTATGAGCGGGCGCGGCCCTATTATAGACATATCCCCCTTCAACACGTTAAAAAACTGCAACAGCTCGTCTATACTGAGCTTGCGAAGCACATTGCCTATTTTGGAAAGTCTGTATTTGTCAGGGAGGGCGTTTCCGCGCCTGTCAAACTTGTCCAACATTGTCTTAAATTTATAAACCTTTATTACTGAAAAATTGATTCCTCCGCGCTCCTGCACAAAAATAGCCTGCTTTGAGATGAAGATTCTGACGAGAATGTATTCCAAGATAATCACCGGCATAAACAGCGCCAAAAAAAACAGCGATAGGACAATGTCCATAAGGCGTTTTATATGTGGATACAATCTCATAGGCTCATGAGTCGGCATTTTTAGCGTGCATACTTACGGTTAGCCAATCTTCTGTCGAGCATTTTCTGCCGCCGCGCCATCTCCAAGGAACACTCCGGCATTCCCAATTTCGCCCACCTTATTTTCATAACATAAAAAACATAAAGCGCGCCACCTCCAAAGGCTGCGCGCCCATGCGTATATATAGCCTATCTCGAATCATTGCTTAAAATACTTCTCAGCCCTGCCGAGTGCGGTAATCGGGAAATAGTGGCGATACCAATTATAATTCAGCATAAAGCCGCGGGCCAGCTCTTTGCCCTGCGGCAAAGTAGCTCCAGCGCGAAGATCGACTTTCGCGCCCAATCCATAACCCGGGAATCCGGTTCCAGTATAATAAGGCTCGTCCCAAGTTCCATCGGAGCGCTGGGTCCTGCTCAAAAATTCGCAGCCGCGCGCAATAGTCTCGTCGTAATTTCTATCTTTTGCCGCAAGAAAAGCGATAATTGCCCAAGCCGTCTGCGAAGCCGTAGAAGGTATTCCCGTGCCAGAATATTTAGGCTCCATATAAGATGCTATGCTCTCGCCCCAACCGCCGTCGGCGTTCTGTTTTGACGCCAACCATTCAAGAGCCTTCCGCACGCAGGGAGTTTCCTTTGTGTCGCCAACGGCGATGAGAGCCGGCAGGACAGACCATGTGCCGTATATATAATTTACCCCCCAGCGCCCGAACCAGCTTCCGTCGTCCTCCTGTTCTTTATATATAAACTCAAGAGCGCGCGCCATAGCGGGGTGATTGCGGGAAAATCCGCACATAGCCAAAGCCTCCACCACATGCGCGGTGACGTCGGCGCTTGGAGGATCGAGCACTTCTCCGAAATCGCAGAAGGGAATTTTTGTGACAACCGCCCTGTTGTTGTCTTTATCGAAGGCTCCCCAACCGCCATTTGAACACTGCATTGCCAGCAGCCAATTTATGCAACGGCGTATTGCCGCATCCACGCGATAGGCCCGCGCGCCTTCTCTCGGAAGAAGTTTTTGTATTTTTTTCAGAGTAATTATCGCGATAGCGGCGTCGTCAACATCTGGATAGTAATTGTTGGCACGCTGGAAAGCCCAACCGCTCGGCTCAACATTCCTGCCAACCTTTACAGACCAGTCCCCGTAATAGCGATTTTCTTTAGAGAGAACGTAATCAAGAGCCTTCAACAACTCCGGACACGACCCGGGAGTCTCGCCAGCATCTATAAGGGCGGTCATGGTCAAGAAGGTATCCCATATTGGGCTTTCGCTGGCCTGCAGCATAGTACCTTCCCCGCGCCTGACTTGCCAATGGAGATTAAACGCGTCTATGGCCCTCGACATATTTATCTGATCCAAGGCGAACCCCTCGATTTTCATCACTATTATCGCGTATATCCAGGGCGGCTGGATTCCGCCCCATGCGCCGTCCTCGTCTTGGTGCTCAAGCAGCCATTGCAGTATAAGTTTTATAGCGCTCTCGCGGAAAGGTTTTATGGGAGAGCGATTGTATGCGTGCATCATGTGGTCGAGCTTCATGAAGAAGTTGTCCCAACTCAAGAAGCTCTCGTTCTTGCGGGGCATGCGATAATCCGCCTTTTCGCGCCCTTCCGGAAACAATTCGTCAAGCTGGAGATGTTCGGGAAGTTCTTTTATGGGCCTGCGCGCCGTAAGGATTGCTATCGGCATCATAGTGGAGCGCGCCCAAGCCGCAAAGTCGTAAAAGTTAAATGGGCACCATTTGGGAAGAAACATCAATTCAGGAGGAAGCACGGGGGTATGCGCCCACGGCCACTGCCCGAATAGCGCCAACCAATATTTTGTAAAAACTCTTATGCGCTCAATCCACTTATTGTCCAGCAGCCACTTTCTCGCCTTGGCAAGAACGGGGTCGTCCGGGTCAAATCCGCTGACTCTAAGAGCAAAATAACATTCCAAAGTAGTGTTTATATCTCCTTGTTCAGATCCGTAATAGACGTCCCACGAACCGTCTTCGCGCTGCCTGTCAAGTATATACTGAAGAACCCGCTCCTTCTTGGGATCTTCAAAGTCTATAAAATACATCGCCAGAATCCACTGGGCCTCCATGCAGCAATTTGTCTCTATGGGACCGTTCCATATGCCGTCGTCGGCCTGCCGTACTCTAATCCAATCTATTGCGCTACGGATTGTCTTTCTAAAATTGCGTTTTGCGTCCGCTAAAACTGCGGACTCTTTATTGGTGTTTGCGGTATCCATGATAATAAACTTTGGCGATTTATTCTCTCGGTCGGCATAAAATAGTCAACATTTTATTGAACATGAAAATTATTCGCAATAAAGTGTCCTATAAACCGCCAACTAAAAATTGACACCAAATTTCTCTGCGAGCCAGAGTTTAAAAGTTTTAATATCCCCGAAAATCATTTCGGGATTTTTCCCGACAATCTCTTTGGAAAACCTTCCGCCCGCCCATGCGGCTGATATCGCATGAACCCCAGCCCTTTTGGCATCGTCAACATCCATGGGGCTGTCTCCTACATAATAGACATTATCCGGCGAAATTTCCCAGCGTTTAATTGCGGTAGATATTCGCAAAGTCTTAACGCTGCCAGTATCGCCCCCTACTCCAACATAGTCAAAGTAGGTATCGAGATTGTACTTTCCGAGGGCGTAATAAGTACTCGCGAGGCTTTTGCCCGTCACGAGAGCCATGCGGATTCCCGACTTTTTCAATGCGCCCAACATTTCCACAACGCCATCGAAAGGCCGCGGAGCCATGGCATCTGTAAGCAAGGCGTACTGGCGCATAAATTCATCGTACATAGCGTCGCCTTTGTCGGGATTGAGAGATTTCAAGATGCCGTATTCAGTTGCGCCGAATCTGGAGATGAACTCGTCGATTCCCGGGGACACGAGTCCAAAGTTCTCGTATGTTTTAACCAAAGCTTTGCAAATAGCCGGAAGCGAATCTGCAAGAGTTCCGTCAAAGTCGAATATAAAAGCGGCGTCCTTTCTCATAAAAAACGGCAGAAGCCAAACAAAAAGCCGAGTAATTTTAAAGTCTAAAATTTTACAAAAATTTTGTTGGCGTAAACGCTTTGCGGATACAAACTTCGAATCATGGAAAATGAATTGAGATTCGACGGAAGAAGATGCGACGAACTGCGCCCCATAAGTTTTGAGACGGGTATAGCCCCGAATGCTGCGGGATCAGTATTGGCAATATTCGGAAACACAAAAGTAATATGCGCTGCATGCTTGGAAAAGAAAATTCCATCATGGATGAACGGCCTCGAACCGCAAAAAGGTTGGATGACCGCCGAATATTCAATGCTGCCATACTCTACGCTAACAAGAAAGCCGCGTCCATCTTCGGGAAAGACGGACGGGCGCTCCGTGGAAATTCAAAGGCTTATAGGCCGCTCTCTGAGGGCCGTGGCGGATCTGTCTAAAATCCCCGGATACAGCCTGCTCATAGATTGCGACGTCCTTCAGGCGGACGGAGGCACTCGCACGGCTTCGATAAGCGGAGCGTACGTCGCCGCAAAAATAGCGGTTTCAAAATTTATAGCCTCAGGAGAAATATCGGCAGACCCATTTTTAGACTCGGTGGCTGCTGTGAGCGCGGGACTTCTCGACGGCAAAAAGCTGCTCGACCTGCCTTATCAAGAAGACTGCGCCGCAGACGTTGACGCGAACATAGTAATGACTGGTTCGGGAAAGCTCGTTGAAATTCAGTGCGGCGGAGAGGAGTCCGTATTTGAGGAGTCCGACTTGCTTGCGCTCTTAAATCTTGCGCGCGGGGGGATAGAAAAAATACGAATTTTGCAGGAGCGCGCGATAGAATCCGCGTTAAAAAAATAGGATAAGATATGGATAAGAGAATATCAAAAGCTGCGAGCGAATTTCGCAAGCCCTTAACATGCGCCCAAACCGTCTATGCGGCCTTTGCGGAGATGGATGCGCAAAAGTCGGAATGGCTAAAGGCCAACAGCGGAGGCCGCGCTCCCGAAGGCATATGCGGAGCTCTTTTTGCGGCTAAACAACTTTGCCCCAACGACTATTCCGTCGAAGAAGAATTCTCAAAGAGGGTCGGCGACACCCGTTGCAAAGAAATAAAGGCAAAATTTAAGACGCCGTGCGAAGATTGCGTGCGTATAGCCGCTGAAATAGTCGCATCGCGCTTAAAATAGTTTTTAATCCAGCCCCATTGTGGAATCCATAATAAGATGCCGGAAAACCTGGAAATTGTAATCGGTCCCGACTCGATAAAGAATAGGGTCAAGGAAGTTGCCCGCGCAATAGACGCCCGCCTATTGTCGGACGGCGTGAAAAGTATTTCTATAGTGTGGCTGCGCGAAGGCGCGAAATATATAGCCGCAGACATCTTGCAGAACATTGCAACTCCATGCGACGTGCATTCCATAAAGATAAGCTCTTACGGAGCAGACGGCAAACCCGATAAACCCCGCCTCATAGGAGGCATGTGCCGGATTGCCAATAGCCACGTCCTGCTGATAGACGATATTCTCGACACTGGAGCGACCGCAAAGTTCGCCATAGATCTCTTGCGGCATTCGGGAGCCCGCAAAATCTACACATGTTTTCTGTTGGATAAGGACAACGGCATATCAAAACCGGTATCCGCAGATTTTGTGTGTTTTGTTGTGGACAATTTTTTCGCAGTAGGCTATGGTCTTGATTCCGGAGGCATAAACCGCGATTTGATGGGGATATTCCGCAAATCCGAAAATTTGAAACAAGACGCAAAATAAAGCGTTTTATATTTATTTTATTACACACATATTCAAAAGACGGAGGAAAATGAAAAAATCCACGATAAAGAAATTGGCGGCGCTTGCAGTAGTGGCCGCAATAGCTTTTGCCGTTTACAAATATGCATTCGCATCGGCTGGAGTATCAGGCGTGAACTACAAAACCGCCAATATAGAGAAACGCGATATTGTAGTGAGCATAGAAGCCACCGGAACGGTTGAGCCGGAAGACCTGGTCGATGTTGGAGCCCGCGTTTCCGGAGAAATTGTGGCCTTTGGGAAAGACAAGGCGGGCAAAGAGGTGGATTACGGTTCGGAGATAGCCGAAGGCGACATAATAGCGCTTATAGACGATGAGATACCTCAATCTGACTTGCGCGAAGCCAAGGCAAAACTCGAACAGGCAAAGGCCACAAAGGCCCAAGCGCAGGCCAATCTAATTCTATGCCAGACGAATTTGAAACAGGCGGAACGCGACTGGTCGAGGGCAAAGCGTTTGGGAGTAAGCGAAGCTCTGTCGCAAGCCTCGTACGATGAATACCTATCCGCGTGGGAGCAGGCGAGCGCCCAGATAGACGTGGCCAAAGCTCAAATATCGCAGGCCGACGCGGAGATATCGCAAGCCGAAGCCGCCCTGAAGGTTGCCGAACGCAACCTTGAATACTGCGTTATAAAAGCTCCCGTAAACGGAGTTATAATAGACCGAATAGTAAATGTTGGACAGACCGTTGTGTCGAACATGAGCGCCAGTTCTCTATTTTTAATAGCCAAGGACCTGAAAAAGATGGAAGTCTGGGCATCGGTAAACGAAGCCGACATAGGCAGCATATATGTGGACCAGCCCGTTGAATTCACGGTGGACGCATTCCCGAATGAGAAGTTTGAAGGGAAAGTCGGCAAGATACGCCTCAACGCCACGATGTCGCAAAATGTTGTGACGTATGTAGTGGAGGTTCAAACAGACAATTCAAACGGAAGATTGCTGCCCTATCTCACCGCAAATCTAAACTTTGAAGTCAAACGCGTCAAAGACTCTCCGGCGGTTCCAAACGCCGCGCTGCGCTGGAAGCCGGACGGAAAATACATATCTGAGAAAGTCGACATGGCAAATCTCCCCGACGGAAGAAAAGTATGGGTGAGAGACGGCGACAAAGTGCGTCCGGTAATTGTCGAGACAGGGATTACCGACGGAACTTTTACGGAAATAAAGAATGGCCTCAAACTTGGAGACGAAGTTGTCACAGGCATAGAGACGTCGCTGAGCAGTTCGTCTGGAGGGGCAAATCCCTTCATGCCAAAGATGCCCGCCAGAAGGAAAAGCGGGAACAACACCACTCCCCAAAAGAAATAAATTCCGCAAATGAGCCTCATAGAGCTTAAAGACATCAAAAAGACCTATGTAATGGGCGATATTCTCCTGCCCGTGCTAAAAGGGCTCTCTTTGAAGGCAGAAAAAGGCGAGATGCTCGCTTTAACGGGAGTTTCGGGTTCCGGGAAGAGCACGCTAATGAATATACTCGGTTGCCTCGACCGCCCGACCTCCGGAGAGTATTGGCTCGACGGCGCGGAAGTGTCAAAACTCGACAACGACGCCCGCGCCATGGTGCGCAACCGCAAGATAGGTTTCGTTTTCCAAAATTTCAATCTGCTCGCGCGAACTTCGGCATTGGAAAATGTGATAATGCCGCTCGGATACACGGCCTCGCACATGTCGGAGAAGGAAATGGTTGAGGCTGGAAAAGCGATGTTGGAACGCGTTGGGCTTGGCGATAGAATGGACCATGAGCCTTCAAGGCTGTCCGGCGGGCAACAACAGCGCGTTGCCATAGCCCGCGCATTGGTAAACAAGCCCCAAATACTATTTGCTGACGAGCCTACGGGAAATCTCGACTCCCATATGAGCGACGAAATTCTCGATATTTTCCGCGAAATAAACGCCAACGAACATGTCACTATAATACTTGTCACGCACGAACCGGACGTAGCGCACAGGGCTAAACGCATAATAAAGCTCGTGGACGGCGAAATAGCCGACGACGTCATATTGGAGCCTACGAGATGAGAAAATTTAGGGTATTAAAGAACGCCGTAAAGGCCATATGCAGAAATCCCACCCGAACCTTCCTCACTACATTGGGTATAGTGATAGGCATAGCCGCCGTAATAGCCTTGATGGAAGTGGGAGCGGGAGCGCAAAAAGCCCTGCAAAACAGCGTAGCCTCCATGGGGGTAAACACCATACGGGTATGGCCCGGAACAATCGTGCGCGGCGGCGTAAGCACTGGCGCGGGCGCGAGGGCCAATCTCACCATGACTGATGTCGAGGGCATAATGAAGAATTGCGACAGCGTGGCGCGAGTATCTCCAATAGTATCCGTCCGCGGCCAAATAATCTACGGGGGCAAGAACTGGAGTCCGTTCTCCATAAACGGTGTGAGCGCGGATTATCTTGAAATCTCAGGATGGGAAATCGAGGAGGGAGAGCCGATAAACCAGAGGCAAGTTGACAGGGGAGCCAAAGTCTGCCTTATTGGGGCAACCATAGTTCGCGAATTATTCGACGGAGAAAATCCGGTGGGAAAAGGCCTGCGGATACAGAATGTCGTATTTAAGATAATAGGCGTGTTGAAGGCAAAAGGGGCGAATATGATGGGCATGGACCAAGACGACTGCGTGATAGCGCCTTGGACTTCCGTGAAGGCCAGGTTAAAAGGGGCCGGCTCCACCTCTGTCACATCTGCGTCAAGTTCGACGACGACAACCACCACAAGCACCACCACTGCTTCTTCAACATATACCGAGGGCGTAAGCCTTTATCCGCCCGTATCAAATTCAAACATGCCTCCGGTGCGTTTTGCGAATGTGGACAGCCTCGTTGTGGAGGCAAAAAGCCAGGAAGACCTCTACAAGGCTGTCGAGGAAGTATCCGCGAGCCTGCGCGAGACCCACAGGCTCGCCCCGGACGTCACCGACGACTTCAATATACGCACTATGGCGGAGTTTACAAACTTTTTAACCCAGCAGACAAAGACCACCACAAACCTGCTTCTATGCGTGGCCTTTGTTTCGCTCGTTGTGGGGGGAGTGGGCATAATGAACATAATGTTGGTGTCCGTGACGGAACGCACGCGGGAAATAGGGCTGAGAATGGCGGTAGGGGCGCGCGCCAGAGACATACTGCGCCAATTTCTCATAGAATCCATAGTAATCTGCATATTTGGGGGAATCGTGGGAATCCTTGTAGGCCACGGGACTTCGCTTGCATTATCTAAATTTATGGGTTGGCCGGTGTCGCTTTCGTATTCGGCGATTGCGCTGTCGGTCGGGGTATCGGCGCTCGTAGGAGTTGTATTCGGCTACTATCCCGCATGGAAAGCCGCCCGGCTCGACCCAATAGAGGCTTTGCGCTATGAATAATATAAAAAGACGTTTTCTATACGCATTTGCGGTACTGGCCCTATGCGGATGCGCCGTTGGCCCGGATTTTGAGGCTCCGAAGTACGACGCCCCAAAATCGTGGGAGGGCAACGGGGACGCGGAAGCCCATCTCGATAAAGATAGGGGAATCTCTCCCGAAGAACTTTCACAATGGTGGAAACTCTTTGGAGACGATCAACTCGTAAGCCTCATAGAGAGGGCATTCGAGGGCAACCCCGATCTCGAGTTGGCAATGGCGAAAATCCGCCAGACAAGAGCCGGGGTCGGGATAACCCAAAGCGGTCTGTTTCCGACAATAGACATAAACGCCGACCTGACAGACAGATCGTCTGACGGCATGGGAGGTTCGCACGTCTATTATGGAGCGGGCGCAAACGCCAGCTGGGAAATAGACATATTCGGGGGAACGCGCAGGAGCGTTGAATCCGCCATAGAGACCTACAAAGCCTCGCTTGCCGACAAGTGCGCCACCCGCATTTCTGTTGCGGCGGAGGTCGCCAGAAATTATTTCCAATACCGCGCGCTGCAACAGCAGATTATAATCACAAAAAACAATCTGAACACCCAAAAGAAAACCTACAATATAACCAAGCAGCGCAAGGCTAACGGATTTGTATCGCAACTCGACGTTGTAAGGGCGGCGGCCCAAGTAGAGACGACATCGTCCGAGATACCGCAACTTGAGAGCAGCCTTGCGCAGGCCAGACACGCGATAGAATTCCTATTGGGCTTGAATCCAAATTCTCTTGTTGAGGAGTTGTCGCAGCCAAAGCCCTTGCCTGAATTTGAGAAATTCGTGCCGACCAGCGTTCCTGCGGAATTGGTAAAGCGCCGTCCGGACGTCATTTCAGCCGAATACGCCCTGCACGCGGCCGTTGCCGAAATAGGATACGCGGAAGCCGACTACTATCCGCGTTTCTACATTACCGGATCTGTTTCATACGCGGCGCCAGAAATCGGGGACATAGCAAGAAACAAATACGGATCATGGTCAGTTGGGCCCAACGTATCTTGGAATATATTCCAAGCCGGCAAAACATACTATAATGTCGAGCAAAGCCATGCCCTGGCTCAAACCCAAAGCATAACATGGAAGAAAACTGTACTGCAGGCCTTGCAGGAAGTTGAAGACAATCTCGTAGCGGCAATAAAGGAGAGAGAGCGCATAGACTATATGTCGCGCATAGTTGAAAATCAACGCAAGGCCTTTGAGCTTTCGTCGGTACTCTATACCGAAGGCGAAATAGAATTTCTCGATTTACTCGACACCCAGAGGAGCCTGCTTTCAGCAGAGCAAAACCAAATCACAACCCGCCGCCTTTTCATAGATTATATGATAGTTTTGTATAAAGCTCTCGGCGGAGGATGGACTCCTGAGGACATGATTGACAAGGAGCTGGACAAAGATGCAGTTCCGCCATTATTGCTCCCCGAAGACGGCTCAAAGAACCAGAATCCGGCTGCGGATTTAAACGGAGCCTAAAAGAGTTTAGCCTTTTGACTTGCAAAACACATCAATAAAAATTTTACTCAAACGTATGAAGAAGCTTATTTTATATTTTATTTCGGCACTTATACTCGCTGGGTGCTGCTCCTCAAATACAGATGTCTGCGCGGCGAAGCCCGAGCGCAAAGTAGCCGTGCAGATGTACACATTCAGGCTTTTCACTCTCGAGGAATCCATACCGATGCTGAAGAGCGCAGGCATTACAAATCTCGGGTTGACCGCCGGACAGGACATAAGCAAGAAATATCCCAAGTTGAGGATATCGCCGAAGATGAACGCAGAGCAAAAAGCCTTTCTTAAAAAGCTGATTGCGGATAACGGCTGCAAGATTGTGAGTTTCGGGGTCACCGGAGCCAAGGACGAAGCCGGAGTTAAAGAATTATGCGCTTTTGCGAAAGAAATGGGAATCCCGCTTCTGCTGACAGAGGCCCCCGCAAGCCAAATGCCGGCATGGGAAAAATATTGCGCAGAATACGGTGTTGAAATGGCCATACACAACCATGCCCGCGACAATAAGAACAATAATTACTACGATCCAAATGTCGTAAAGAACATGATAGCGCCCTACTCCCACATCTATGCCTGCCCGGACAACGGACACTGGTCGCGCGCGGGAATAGACACCGTTTACGGCTACAAAATTCTCGAAGGCAAAATAAAGGCCGTCCACATAAAAGACCAGAAAGAGTTTGGCAATCCCAAGAACCAGTGCGTGCCGTTCGGCACCGGGCAGCTCGATATGAAAGGCATTCTCGCCGAACTCGACAGACAGGGCTTCGACGGATATTATATAATTGAATACGAAGCCGAATGGGACAATCCGCTGCCGTCGGTGGCAAAATGCGCGGAGTACTTGCGCGCCAACTAACAGCTGCTTTCCCTTAAAAAACGCGGCTTTTTAAACCTAATCTAAAGAGCCGCGTTTTTTGTTTTTTAATGAAAACAAGCGCCGGCACATATTTTCCCGAAGCCATACTATGGGAATACTCGAACCTTAACTCCAAGCGGAATTTTTCACGGATTAAATATGAAGAGCATCTTTACACAAATATACGGCATATTGATTTTCTGCGCATTCTCCGCGACAGCTTCGTCGGAAACTTTTAATGTATCGAACTTCGGGGCGGCGGCAGACGGCAAGACCGACAACACGGCTGCCCTCCAAAAAGCAATAGACGCCTGTTCCTCATCTGGAGGAGGCGAAGTGGTTTTCGACAAGAACGGAGTCTATCTATCTGCGACCCTCAATATGAAGAGCGGAGTGACATTAAATATACCGTTTGGCGCCACTCTCAAGGGATTGAAATCTCCTCTCTACAAAAGAGCCCTGATATATGCGGAATCCGTCGAAAACATAGGAATAACCGGAGCCGGGACAATAGACGGCACCGGGGCTGAATTTGAGATTAGGGATTCCGCGCCCAATCGGCCAATGCTCATACGCTTTGACAAGTCAAAAAACATACGCATAGAAAATATTTTTCTTACCGCTCCGGCGGCGTGGACTTTATTTTTATTTAAATGTGACGGCGCCTTAATCCATAAGGTTAGAGTGTTTTCGCACTCCAACTACAATAACGACGGCTTCGATATAGAATCTTCTAACGTCGTAATTTCAGACTGCCAAATAGACTCATTCGACGACGCTATCGTACTAAAGGCGACGAAGTCTGATTCTCAAGTTGAGAGTGTCGTTATTACAAATTGCATAGTATCCTCCGGCGCAAGCGCCTTGAAAATAGGGACTGAAACTTTGGGGAACATAAGAAACGTAAATATTTCAAACTGCGCGGTAAAAAAATGCAAAGTGTGGCGCATCTTCTATGAAGAGCGCAAAGCTTGGATAGAAAAATACGGGCTGACTCCAGAAATCGCAATGGGAACAGGCATAATGCTCTGCGCGGTTGACGGAGGGCTCGTGGAAAACGTCAACATATCCAACCTAACAATCGGAGATTGCCATACGCCAATAGCCATTAGGGTTGGCCACCGCAACCGCGGAGTATCGGACGAGCTCAAAAGTTCTATGAGAAATATTCTCATTAGGGGCATTACAGCAAAATCTGAAAGCTGGATTGCAAGCAGCATAACTTCCCTTCCCGCCCATACTCTTGAAAATGTCAGGATAAGCGATTCAATTTTCCATCTGAAAGCCGGCGCCCCCAAAGACAAGTTAGAGAATGCCATGAAAAGCGCTGTAGGAGAAAAAGAAAAGAATTATCCGAGTTCCAAGATGTACGGCACCATACTTCCCGCCTCCGCATTCTATGCAAGGCACGCTTCGTCGATAAGCTTTGAAAACCTGACAATAAGATATTGGAACGGCGAGGAGCGCCGCTCCGCATTTGTTGCTGACGATGTCTCAAACCTCAGAATTTCCGGTTGCTCGTACGAAAAATCATTAACGGAAAAATTTGCGGACATAAAGTCGTGCAAGAACGCGATTCTGGAATCGAATTCGCCCTTGGATTGAGGCGAATATTTAGAATACAGAATCCGCAGAAAGGTCAACGGGTATAAAAACTCCCTTGCCGAAGGGATCCTCCCATTTGCCGCCCGACAACCTGCGGACGTTATAAAGGCAGGCGAACGCGAAATGGGGAGCCGCCCCGCCCTGTCCCCCAACGAGCTCCGCTCCGCGGCGAACATTATCCGACATCCATGCGGGAAGGCGCAAATGATAATCGTTGCGGCTGACCTCCCCGACATGTTTTGCCAGAGCTTCCATAAGCGCGGCGATATGTCTGGGAGAAGCCTCCACCATAAGGTTTGCCTTATCGAAGGATCCCCAATATTCGGTCTCGACCACAAATCCTGTAAACTCAGAGCCGAGGATTTCAAGGGCATCATAAACCAACAATGAAGTGCCTTTGTGGGTGGCGTTCCAATCTGCGCTATGCGGCAGGAGCAATAAACGCGGACGCTCCGCCAAAATTAAAGACGCAATTTCCTCCGCCTTTTTTGTCCACGACGCTCTATCGGAGTCGCGGGAAATGGGATTTATGTTTTCATACGCCCCTTCTCTGCCGAACTTTAAACTCCAGCGCAGGAAGCCGCACGCCTTGCCGAGTTCCGCCAAGCGTTCGGCCCTGCGCTCCATTTTCGACCCGAGAGTTATCGCCACGTCCACAACTTCTGCCCCAGCCTCCGACATGAGGCGCAACGGAAGCAATCCCACTATACATTCGTCGTCGGGATGCGGGGAAAACACAAGCACTTTCCCGAAGCGTTTCCCACGCTCCAGCGCGCAAAGTTCCGCAAGGTCCCCGCCTTCCCTAAGCGGAATAGCGGCAGCCTCGCGGGAAAGATTCTCCATTGATTGGACGTAATCTATATATGATTCCATGAAAAAAATAGCGATTTGCGAAGACAAGGAATTTTAAAGTTCGACTGTCTTTCCTGTTCGCGCCGACTCGTCGGCGGCAAGAGCTACCGCCAAACTGTTTATGGCGTCGTTTATGTGCTGCGAAAGATCCTTGTCTTCGACAATCGCGTTGTATAAGAAAAGCTGTTCGCGAACACATAGATCGTCATGAGTGGGTTCGTCGGCATTGTCTATCCATTCATCGGGTTTGGAAAAATCTCCATTTGAATTTGTATCGGAAAAGTGGACGCGTATTTTTTCGGTTTTTGTGTGAGACCCGACATCGTCCGACTTGTCGTCGGACGACGCTTTATCTGCACAGATTGACGCACAGCCTTTCGGCCCTATCACGTCTTTTACAAAAAAAGCGTTTGTGGACATCATAGGGCCCCAGCCGGCCTCATACCACCCCACTGAACCATCTTCAAACGATACCTGAAGCTGCCCGTAGTTGCGCTTATCAGACGGCAATTCATCCGATAAATTTGCGGAAATTCCGCTGACCCGCACGGGTTTTGCAGCCGTCATCTGGCACATTACGTCTATATAGTGGACTCCGCAATCCACTATAGGAGTCAGGGCGTTTAAAAGGTGCTTATGCACTTCCCACGCCTTGCCATGCGATTGCTGGTTGAGATTCATTCTCATTACGAGAGGCTTTCCGAGAGTTTTGGCAACTTCGATAAATTTTATCCACGACGGGTGGTGCCTCAATATATATCCGACAACCACTTTTTTATTTAAGCGTTTTGCGAATTCGGCGACCCTGCGTGCTCCGTCCACAGTGGCCGCTATCGGTTTTTCCACAAATACATGGCAACCGCGCAACATCGCCATTACGGCAAGCTGTTCATGGGTATCGGGGTATGTGCATATAGCCACGGCGTCGGGATTTGTGGCCGACAGCGCAATTCCAAAATCGGAAAAATGCGCATAGTTTTTTCCAACGCTCTCATTAAAAGCTGACACCGCCTCGGGACGGGCGTCCACGATGCCGCACAAATCGAATTCCTCTAATTTATCATACGCCCTTGCATGCGACGACCCCATATTGCCGCAACCTACCACCAATACTTTAATTTTTTTCATTGCTTCTCCTTTTATTAAAAAATAGCCAAGCCCGTTTAGATGTCAACTTGCCACGACGGTTTTTTTGAATACACCCATTTATAATAGTCCGCCAATTTTAATTTTCCGGCAGCGGCCTCGTCCACAATTATTTTTGCATTGGGATGCAACTGTAAAACACTCGCCGGACAAACTATCGAGATTCCCCCCTCAACACAAGCTGACACCGCATCGGCCTTGCTTTCCCCAAATGCCATCAAAACGCACATGCGCGACTCCATGACAGTGCCTATTCCCATCGTAATTACATGTTCCGGAACTTTCGATTCGTCTCCTCCAAAAAATCTGGAATTATCTTTTATGGTTTGAGGGGCGAGCGTCTTTATGCGGGTACGCGAGGTGAAAGACGATGACGGCTCGTTAAAGCCTATGTGCCCGTCAACCCCTATTCCAAGAATTTGTATATCTATTCCGCCCGCCCGCTTTATTCTATATTCATAATCGGCACAATGCCTTACAACGTCTTCGGCCATTCCGTCGGGAATGTTTATATTTTCTTCGGGAATATTTACCTTATCAAAAAAATTGGAATACATGAAATATCTATAACTGCGCTCGTCTGAAGGGGGAAGTCCGAGATATTCGTCGAGATTGAAAGTCGTCACCTTTGAGAAATCAAGGGCATCTTCCCGATGCATTCGCACAAGTTCTCCATACAGTCCCAAAGGCGTGGCTCCAGTAGCCAAGCCGAGTACGGATCTGGGCTTTGATCTTACTTGATGTTCTACCAGGCGGGCAGCCTTAATTGAAGCTTCGCGAGAATCTTTGCATATTATGACTTCCATTTTAACCTACGGCGTCCTTATCTCTGAACGGTTTAAAACCAATAGCCATATATTGTCCAGACAGATTTTCACCATTTGCTTCAGAAGTAAATATTTTCCTGTTTATGGCCTTTTATTTTCAATATTTTAGGCATTTCCGACCAAAGTTCGGCTTCTGCATCTATATAAAAGTTCTATGCCAACAAGAAAACCGCGCGCAATAACTCCACCAAATCGATTTCAATGCGACTTGAAATTGCAGACTAATCCCCGCATTGTCTAAGTTCCATTAAGACTTTCTTTTTATCAATCTATTGTGATATCGAATCTATGTTCGGGAGATTTTTCCCATGCAAGGTGTTCAGTCTTCTTAGAGAACGCAAAGAACGGAGAATAAGTTTTTACAGATATGGTTTTCCCATCAGGCTTAAATTCCAAAATGCGCAGCCAACCGTCCCCTCCATTGCCATTCCAACCGGAAATGGCCTGGGGATTGAACATCATTATGGGCAAATTCCCGCCGTCTAAACGTTTCTCCACCCTAAAAGACGCCATCGTATTCTCGTTCCCCGAATGTCCGCATATAGCCAATTTCACATTCGGACATTCTCTCATGAATTTTTCAAAGATCTCATATCCGGAATTTTCCGCCGCTGCATATTTCTCCCTTTGTAGAAAGTCCCCTTTCGTATCTAATATTGAATGGGTAAGCACGATAACTTTGCTATCCGAAAATTCCTTGCTTAAGCAGAGCTTTTTTGCCCAATTTAAAACGGCGTCGCGCGGAGAAAATTCCAATGAGATTACTATGATTTTTCCCCATTTCCCGTCAATAAACCCAAATGCGGCATTCTCAAGCGAAGCCCTACCCATAGAGTTGGGAAATGCCGATATCAGATGCTCCCTCCATTGTATATTATTGCGTGAGACGTCAAAATATTCGCAAAATTGCGTTCTGCGGTTTTCAGAAGAATCATAGCCATAGTCGTGATTACCCGTAGCCAAAATATACGAATATACATTGTCTAATCGTTCAAATGCCCTTGAAACAGCCTCCCACTGGGAGGAACTCGATTGGTTCCCGCAATTTTGGCCGGGATAAAGATTGCCCCCGCATGACAAGACAATATCGTTTTGCTCTACCAAGTCTCCTGTACAAAGCACCGTCTTAACGTTTAATTTCTCTTTCTGTGCCGCGCACCATGCAGTCATCAGTTCAAACACCGGTTGGTTGAAGCCGAACTTTATATAGCTTTGAGGATCCCCCAAAAGTAGAATCGAAAATGAGTTTGAATCCTCAAGCATCGGAGGTTCTTTCAGAATTATGTCCGGAGGATTCGCGTGCTTCTTTATGAATGAAATCTTTGGCTCCGCCAACAATATCGAAGAAGATATCACGCACGCAACTATTATAATACTTCTAATACTCAACATATTCTCCTCCTATAGCTCCCTAATGCGCTTATTTTAATATTACGTTTCCGCCATTTTACAATCGGATTGCTCATACCATAAAAAAAAGCGGGAGATTATCTCCCGCTTTTTTTCAAATTCAAAGACTATCTCATGAAACCAATCTTGAATTTAGCGCCGATAATGTCGCCATGTTTCATGTCAAGGCTGTAATAGTCACCATCGAAGTCAGAGGTGCTGACTCCGCCGAAAGAATGATTCCAGAACACGCTTACGCAGAATTGATCAGTGAACCAATAGGCAAGCTCTGCGCCGACATGCTGTACGCACGGAGCGGAATCATGAGTGCTGCAAACCCATTTCCAATAAGGTGTAAAGGAGAGCTCGTCGAGAATGACAAATTCGACGCCTGCGCCAACGCCGTATTTAAACGCGCTGTAGCTGTCGCTCAATCCGTCGAGATAGGGCAGAGTAGAAGTGGCATTGGTATCGGACCATTCAAACGCCACAAATCCCATACCGAATGGTTTTACAGCCTGAAGGAAAGGAAGATCTATATCAAAGTTGAGATATGGAATCAACGCTGCGCCAACGCTGTATGAAGTATTGGAAAGTTCGGTAGTGGTGGAGACGCCAGAAACATAATTGGCTTTGTATTCACCGCTATAGTTATAATCAAAGAACACCTGACCATCGACACCGGCCCATTTAATATTTTTGAAGGCGTTTACGCCGGGTTTAAATATGGGGGCGTTTATAACAAAACTTGCATCGGCGCCAGTGGGTGTTGAGGTTGGATCCGACTTTGCTCCCGCCGGGGGGATTACACCGCTGCTCATAGTGGCTTTGTTCATTTGAACTCCGCCAGCTATAGACATATACATACGGCCGAGATTGCCGGTGTTTTCGCTCTTTTTACTCCACGCAAACGCAGACGACGCCGCGAGGATAACAGAAACTAAAAGGATAGAGGTTTTTTTCATATTCATAGTAGTTGATAGAGAGGTTAATTCTTATTTGGTTAAAGTAAAGTTTTTTTTACAAAAATATTTTTCGCAATGTGCTTATTAAGTCGCGGGTGGGAACGCACTGCCCCTTCTTGTCTATTTTCATCATTTTACGACACTTGCGTTTTAGCTGACCCGCATCGTATTTCAATATTTCAACGTCGCCCTCTTTTGCGCCCAAGCGCGGATCTTTTATTCGTTCAAATTTCTTGGGCAGTCCGTACCATGTAAAATGGATATCCCAGCCGCAATCGTTCCCGTTCTGGTAGACAAGGTTGGGATATATCTTAACGAACTGCGGCGTGGAACGAGTATATATCCTCACAACAAGGGCGGTCGGCAAGCTATCAAGGTATCCGGCTATGCCTCTTTTTAGGCGATTTTCTTTTGCGGCCTCATAGAAATCCAAAGGGTCAAAGCCTATAAGATTCATGCCGTTATAATTCCCAAAAAAGTTTTTTTCCTTATACTTTTGGGTCCTATACCATTTATCGAAGGAATCGCTCAGTCGCAATCCGACCTCAAAGTGGAGATGAGCCTGCGCCCGCCCTATCGCATAGGTAGCACTCCTGCCCATTTTGCCAAGCCTGCTACCTGATTTGACTTCAATCCCCTTAACAATAGAGGCGTCCACCTCAGCAAGATGCGCATATAGCGTATATATTTCAACATCCAAATGCGGATGCACCAAAACCACATATCTGCCGTAGCTGCTATTGCCGGCGATACGGTTTACCATTGCCACTCTTCCGTCCATCGCCGCATAAATATCGTCCAAAGGTTCGCCCTTGCGGTTTTTGCGGACTGGCTTTATATCTATCCCTTCATGGAAGCGGTATCCATTATTTCTTACATCGCCGAATTCTCCGCTCTTTGGAACTCCGCTTACAGTAGGCTGGATAAATTCAGAACGCGGCTTCCCCTGCGCAAAAGCTTTTGATTCTGTGGGCCAAACGAGCTGACCGCTCGCGGCATGGCCGAGACAAAAAACCAAAAATATCGATATCCATGTAAATTTCGGCATTCCCGCCTCCGCGAATATGCAAATTTACAAGTCCTTTTTGTATTCGTTCACATTTTTTACAGACTCGCGTATCTTTTCCAACTCCTTGAACAAGTCCGTACCTTCGGGAAGTTCCGGAACGGCCAATAATATTCCGTCCGATATCACAACGTCTATTTTGCGAAACGCCAGAGGCTTTCCTCCGTACAATACCACGATTGAACCTCCCATGTTTGAGGCAGTTGCAGTGTACAATCTGCGCTTGCCCCTGTCGTTGCAGGTAAACATAAAAACCGTCAGAGGGGAGCCGTCGGGCAATTTAACTTGCGCCAAATCCACTTGGGATATGTCGCCGCTGTACATAAACTGCTCGTTCTCATATATTGTTTCCACGCCGCTCACAGGAAGCGTTATCGAGGTGCGCGAAAGATCAGATATTATGCCCCTCGACGTCGCGGAATGGAATGTTAGCAAAGTCATATCCTCATCTTCCGAACACGAAGCAAGGCTGACGCACAAAGCCAGAGCGGCCGCGACTTTTAAACATATATTTTTCATATCAACAAACTCCCTATTTGATTTTGCACTTTTACCACAACTTCAGCTTCCAGTTCCCTTTGAGGAACCCTAAATTCGCGCTTGGACGCAATATGGACGTAGCGTTGCACTCCGCCTATGGGGCGCCCCAAAGGTTTCAATATCCGCTTGCGCTCCAATAAAAGGGCGAGGATTTGCTTCACCGCGTCAAGCTCATCGGCGACGACATTTGACGCTTCGTCAAACAATGAGATAAAGAAATCTTCGGAACCCGCGAGCGCGATTCTCCGGGCCTCCCTCTCGTCTTCCTCCGGATTCTGGCTTACGACCCTCTCCCACTTGCCGACCAGTGTTCCCTTTATTGCGGAAGGCTCAAACTCTCCTTTGAGAAAATCCATTCTGTCGAGATTTCCGAGTTCGTCTATGAACACCGCGCACACCACATTGTCGCCGGGTTTAATGTCCGCGCCGCTCGCAGCCGATTTCTTCGACATGGGTTTTATCTGCCAATCCGCCATTCCGATAAACTAAAATTTTTCTTTTTCAGCAAATGTACACCTTTTAACGCTTAGAACTACAAGCCACGATGACGCTTGCCCTATTCTCCCATAAGTTTATCGAGAGCCTCGGAATAACATTTTATTGTATTTGCCACGACCTCGGGAGGAAGAACCGGCCCCGGAGCGCGCTTGTTCCAATCGAGAGTCTCGAGCCAATCGCGGACATACTGTTTGTCATACGAAGGCTGGGAACGCCCCACCTCGTATTTATCGGCGGGCCAATAGCGCGACGAATCCGGAGTCAAGACCTCGTCTATAAGATAAATTTTACCGGAGTCGTCCGTACCGAATTCAAATTTTGTATCGGCGAGTATTATTCCGCATTCGGCGGCTTTCTTGGAGCCCATGTCATAAAGTTTCAGGCTAGCCGATTTGATTGTATCGAATACCTTTTCTCCCAAAATTTTAGCGCATTCCTCGTTGGTTATCGGCATATCGTGCCCTTCCGAGGCTTTGGTGGTCGGGGTAAATAGCGGTTCGGGAAGCTTTTGCGATTCCTTCATTCCGCCGGGCAATGCGAACTCAAATAATTTTCCGGTCTCTTTGTATTCTTTCCAGCCGCTTCCGGCCAGATAGCCTCGCGCTATCGCTTCGACGGGCATAGGCTTGAGTTTTTTTACTATCATCGAGCGCTCTACAAGTTCCGGAAAATCCTTTAAAAGTTCTCGAACGCGGGCGGAATGGTTATCGGCCAAATGTGTGGGCATTATTTTTGCCGCCTGCTCAAACCACCACAAACTTATTTGGGTAAGCAATATCCCCTTTCCGGGAACGCCGTTCGGCATAACAACGTCGAAAGCCGAAATCCTATCCGTAGCCACAATTAAGAGTTCGTCGCCCAAATCAAAATTTTCGCGAACTTTACCCTGGGAAACCTTTTTAAATGGAAGCCCCTCGACCGACATCAGAGCCTGTTTTGGAAGATTAAATTTCATATCCAACCGACTCTTGTACCTATGTCCGAAAAAATCAATTCTTTTTTGCCGGCGCAACTTCCTGTTCTTTTTGTTTGGCGGTATCCGAAGACGGGGAAGTGAGGTCTATTCTCAATTCTTCGGCATATTTAGCCGCCTCCTTGTCCCCAGCCCGCGCGGCCTTAGAAAAGCATGCGAACGCCTTGTTCATATCTTTGCTTATCCCCTTTCCCGTAGAATAGCATATTCCAAGATGTCTCAAGGCTTCTACATTCCCGTTTTCCGCTGCGTTGGTCCATATGGCTACGGCCTTCACTTCGTCTTTTTCAACGCCGTCCCCGGTGAAATAGCATAGCCCCAAATAATTCTGCGCAACTAAATTACCGCTCTCAGCTGATTCTTTCCATAAAGAAAAGGCCTTTTTCAAATCCTTATCAACACCTTGACCTTTGGCGTACGCAAAAGCGAGATTATTTTGAGCCCTATGGTTGCCCTGTTTTGCCGACCTGTCCCACCAAAAGACTGCCGTAGGATAATCTCTCATTACTCCCAGCCCGTTGCAATAGGCACTTCCCAAGAAATATTGAGCCTCAGGGTCGCCCCTCTTTGCAGCTTCCGTCCAATAAGTAATGGCTTGCGGCTCGTTGCGTGGAACTCCGCTGCCGACATATAAAGCACAACCGTAATTTGTAAGGGCCCTTATGCTGCCATTTTTAATGGCTTCCTGCCACCATATCGCCGCATACTCGTGGTTTACCTGAATTTCTCCGTGTCCTCCGCTGGCAAGATATTCACCCAGCTCGTTCTGGGCGGCAGCGTCGCCGCTCTGAGCCTTTTTCAACAAGTCTTCATAATGCCCTGCATAACAAGCCAAAAAAGGCAAAAAACATAAAGCTAACTTCGCAAGAAATTTCATACTTATTAAAATTCTCGACAAAACTTCCCTCCCTTTCAATAAAATTCTTGCAATAAACCTCAAGTTCTCTAAAACCGAAATCCACATCCGGCAATGCTACATGGAGAAATCATGCGGTGTTGGGATTATATATAATGCAACAATCATTTATACATTTATGATAAAATTAAAACACCTGATATTTTTAGTGCATATATTCCTTGCCTATTCTTTGTTCGCCGCAGACGGAGACATACTGTTTAGTGGTTTCGGCGCCAAAGATCTGAATATCAATTCAAACCACGCCAAAATAGCCCCCGACGGGAAAAGCGCCCAGCTCGACACTACAGGGCGCAAGGGGTGGACGACATGCCTTACCATTCCGGCCGGACAATTTAAACCCAAAGGCCAATATACGATACGCTTCAACGTGGAGGTCATCGGGGCTGAAGACTCATGCTACCTCCATTTCATAGGGCGCAGCATACACAGGAACGACGGCCTTGACGACTCTTTTAAGTCAAACATTCCTCCGACCGACGGCAAGATGCCCGTGCGAGTTTCCTTTACCGCCCCGGACGACGCCGCCGATCACGCCATACATTTTATAGGGCATGACTCCGTAAAAATAAATGTTGACAGCTTCACCATAGAAGAGGGGCTCGGCGAAGAATTCATTCCCATAGGAGCCAATAAGAAACGCTATAGAATCGACAGGGAAACGCTCCCCACAGGGGCAAAAGAATTCGACGTTGAACAACCCAACAATCCGAACGGAGAAATCGTCGATGCCAAGAAATTCGGCATAGTTCCCGACAAGCCCTTGGAAGTGAAATCCATACAGGCTGCCATAGATTATTGCAAAGAAAAGAACGCCGCTAAGCTCGTGTTTGAAAAAGACGCCAAATACTATCTTGGCAACGGCAGCATAAATATATCGGGCATGAGAGACTTCACATTTGAAGGCAACAACGCCACTTTCATCTACCGCAAGAAATACGGCTGCAGCTTTGTCGTCAGCGACAACGAACGCATTTTGATACAGAACTTAAACGTCGATTGGGACTGGGACAAAGAACCCCTCGCAAGCATAGTAAGGGTAAAGAATGTAAACTATTCCGACAATCCCGAAGAGTTTTCTGTGGACTATGAATTTGTGGACTACAAAAAACATCCGCAACACGGCGGATATCTGCGGGCCGCAACTCTGTCCTGTTGGGACACTAAAGAAAGCGCCGTCGGAATCGAAAACGGGCTGACACTCGGCTACGAATTCCGCACGGGGCAAGACAAGCCAAAAGTGGAATGGCCCGCCGACAACGTCATAAGAATTTACGGCAAATATAAGCACGAAATACGCCTTCAACCCGGGCAGTATTATCGCATGCAGCACTATTACTACGACATGAACAATATGACGATGTCCTCCAATAAGCATATGACATTGCGCAATTTCACCGTATGGTCATGCACCGGACACGCATTTGTAATGTCGGGGACGCAGAAATACACCCTGTTCGACAGAGTCAGAATAATACGCCCCGAAGACAGGCCCAAAAATGTGATAACCTGCACTGCCGACCACCTGCACGTCGCCCGTTCCTGCGGCTATATTAAGCTTATAAACTGCGATTTCTCGCAGGGCGCCGACGATTGCATAAACTTCCACGACTGTTCTTCATACGGCAAAAAGAACTCCCCGAAATCTATAATATCGCGTCACAATTACGGTTCGGACGGCGCAATAATCGAATTCAGAAAATCCGACTATTCCCCGACGGGATTTTTCTCTGCCCGCTCCCACGCCAAAAAACTCCCCGACGGCAATTACGAAATATTTTTCAATTCCGAGCTGCCCGATGTTCCCAGAAATAATTTCATACTTTTCGACAAGACTTATGACACCCGCAATATTATAGTGCGCGACTGCTATTTCCACCACAACCGCGCCAGGGGCATACTCATACTCGCCCGCGACGTCACAATAGAAAATTGCCGGTTCAAGCACAACGAAATGGGCGCCATAAAAATAGAGACGGGCTATACCACCAACATTTGGTGTGAAGGGTTCGGAGTGGAAAACGTCGTCATACGCAATAATATATTCGACACATCTAACCCCCTCGATGTAAAGACAATGGGATACGCCAGAGACATATTTATAGGCACCTATTTGAAGCGGGACCCCTCGAGGGAACAGACCACATATCCCATTCTGAATAATATTTTGTTTGAGTCGAACACCTTTAAGGACACTTTCGGAATGGTGACCACGATGGGTTCGGCCGGCAAGGTGACGTTTTTAAAGAACACATTTATAAACGAGACGCCGCGCAACAATCCTCTCCCATACCGCGGGCAATTCTATATAACGCACTCCTCCGATATAAAGATAGTCAACAACAAATTTCTCAAGAGCCCCAACACGCCCAAACTTGGAGTTCTAATAGACAAAGAATCAACCAAGAATATAATAGTCCAGGGAAATAAGGTCGTGCGCAATATAGACCTCGGAGAAGATTGAGATTTTTGGAGCTAATTAAAATACAAAGCGCGGAAAATATATTCCGCGCTTTTTTATTGTTAAAAAAATATTAAATACGGTTGGCACCCCCGTATTTCAAAATCAAAATTACAAAAAAAGGGAAAGCCTTAGACTTTCCCATAATTTCAAGCGCATATCCGCACGCCCGTGAATAGGGCGGCTTTGATTTGCACCGCGATTGCAAAAGAGTTATACTCTCTTTTCCTTGACCTTGGAGGCCTCTTTGCCGACCCTGTCGCGGAGATAGTAGAGGCGAGCCCTCATTGGAACCGATTCGCGATCCACTTCTATCTTTGCGATATTGGGGGAATTTATCGGGAATACGCGCTCCACGCCTTCTCCGTAGGATATGCGGCGGACAGTAAATGTTTCGTGGATTCCGCTGCCCTTTCTGGCTATGACTATACCGGCGAAAACCTGGATTCTCTCTTTGTCGCCTTCGCGGACTTTAGTATGCACGCGCACGCCGTCGCCGACCTTGAAATTGACGATATCGGCCTTTATTTGGTCTTTCGTTATTTCTTTCAACAATTCCTGATTCATTGTTTTGTCCTCTTTTAAATATCCTTTTTTTCCATAATATCGCTGCGGCGGACGCGGGTTTTTTCAATCTGCTGCTGTCTTCTCCAACGCTCTATTTCAGCGTGATTGCCGGACATCAAGACTTCCGGGACTTCCATGCCCCTAAAATTTTGCGGTCTGGTATATTGTGGAAAGCTAAGCAGATTGCCGTTAAATGAGTCCGACGTCAAGGAATTTTCTTCACCCAATACGCCCGGGACATATCTCGACACGCAATCCGCCAACACCGCCGCGGGCAAAGTTCCGTTTGTCAGAACGTAATCTCCTATGGAAACTTCCATATCGATAAGGGTGTCGCGTATGCGCTGGTCTATGCCTTCATAATGGCCGCTCAAGATTACAAGATGCCGTTTTTTTGCGAGTTCCGCGGCCATTTTCGGGGAGAGTTTCTCGCCGTCGGGGCACATGTAGATTCTGGTGCAGCCCTCAGTTTGCACAGCCTCTATGGCCGCAAATACGGGTTCGGGCATCATGAGCATTCCCGGGCCCCCGCCAAAAGGCCTGTCATCGACATTTTTGTGCTTTGAGGTGGCCCATTTGCGGATATCGTGAACTCCGAACTCCAATATTCCAGACTTCTGGGCGCGCCCAAGCATGCTCTCCGACAAAAAACCGTCGAGCATTTTTGGGAAAAGCGTAAGGAAGTCTATTTTAAGCTTTGGATCCACAATTTTATCCCTTAACAAAAAACCCGCTGTTCTCGGACAACGGGTCGAAAAAACATTTGCCGCGCAAAGCCAATTAAGCCTTTGCTGCGCGGGCCTTTTTAATTACCGTTTTTGCGGTATCCGTGGGTTGGGCCCCTACGCTTAGCCAGTAGTCGGCGCGCTCAAGGTTTATTTGGGTTTCTACGTCCTTTCCGCGCACGCGAGGATTGTACAGTCCGAGGTTCTCCACAAATTTACCATTGCGGCTTGAAGTGCTTTCGGCCACAACGAGCCTATACATTGGATTGTGCACGGAGCCGTGCCTCTGTAATCTGATTCTGAGTGCCATATCTGATTGGTTTATTAAAATTGAAAGGGAGTAAGGAATATTAAAGACGTATCTTTGTCAAATTCTTTTTTGGATTTTTTATTTTGCATAAATTACCGGCCCTTCAGTTTTTCGGTTTAAAAAACTACAAACCTACATTCCGCGGCAACTCCCGGACAAAACAAGGGGGCTTGCCTCGGCAAGCCCCCGAACGAATTACATGCTGCTCAACATATCGTCGTAGAATCTGACAATTTGGCCGCGCTTGTCGGATTCATTGAATTCCATGGCGCTCTTGGGGTGCCTATTCAGGAAACCGGTCACCATATACGGATAGTCGAATCCCCAGCCAAGTTTTGCGCGCATAGGCTCGATTTCCTTTTCTATGCACTCTAAAAGCGGCCTTGCCCTGTATTTTGGATTGTGCAGAAAACCCACCAGCAATTCTATCGGGCAATTTCCGGCTCCCCTGCCAAGCCCGGCAAGCGTTCCGTCAACCATGTTTGCCCCGCTTATTATCGCCTCTATTGTATTTGCGAACGCAAGCTGCAAGTTATTATGGGCATGTATGCCAACCTCTTTCCCGGTTTCATGGGCAACTCTCATGTACTTCGCCATCATGTAGCGTATCTGCTCGCTGTACAGAGAGCCGAAACTGTCCACAAGATAGATTGCGCTGGCTTCGCTTCCGCCCAGCATTTCCAAACCGTCGTCGAGTTCGGCCTCGCGCACGGTCGAGACCGCCATCAGATTCACGGTCACCTCGTATCCCATATCTTTGCAATGCTTTATCATATCCAATGCCAGCGGAATCTGGTGTATATAGCAGGCAACTCTTATAAGGTCGAGCGGACTCTTTTCTCTTGGAAGAATGTCATTCTTATAATCCGACTTTTCGGCGTCGGCCATAGCGGCAAGCTTTATGTCGCGCTTGTTGTCGCCTATTACGCGGAACAAGTCGTCCTCTTTGCAAAAGCGCCACGCCCCGTATTTGTCCGGAGAAAAAATCTTCGAGCTGTTCTTATAGCCGAACTCCATATAATCTATTCCTGAATCCGCACAGGCGTCGTAAACCGCGCGCACTGTTCCGTCTTCAAAGCGGCTGGAATTCATCAGCCCGCCGTCGCGGATAGTACAATCCACGACTTTTATTTCTTTTCTGTATCCGACCCATCTGCGGGACGCGTTTGAGTTATTCATTGTAGCATTCATTTTTTTCGATTGGAATTTTTCAAAAAAAAGACCGGCCGCTTTTCCGCGTCCGGTCTTTTTTTATTGAGGAGCAAATACAACAACCACTCTCCGAACGCTAAGAGGTCACGCCGGTAAAGTAATAATAAAAGCTGTTGAAAATAGATGCCATCTCAATAATTTTCCAACAATTAGGAACCTCCCTTTTGCGATTGCAAGCTTTTTCTTCTCAAAAAATCAAATAAATCAAGTTATGCCCCCAACACCTTTTTAGTCATGTCGTAAAATTCCCTGAACAGCACATCGGCGTCGTTTGGGCCGGGAGCCGCCTCAGGGTGGTACTGCACCGAAAACAGCGGCAAATCTTTGTGCCTTAATCCCTCTACGGTATCGTCGTTGAGATTTATTTCCGTAATTATTCCGCCGGCATTTTCCACGCTCTTTGCGTCGGCCGCAAAGCCGTGGTTTTGCGCGGTAATATAGACCCTTCCTGTTTCAAGGTTCTTAACGGGTTGATTCCCCCCTCTATGTCCAAACTTCAATTTATAAGTATGCGCGCCAATGGCATGCGCCAATACTTGATGCCCAAAACATATGCCAAAAGTAGGCAGGCTATGGATTAGTTTTCCCACACATTCATGGGCATAAGGCACGGCCGACGGATCTCCGGGACCGTTGGATAAAAAGAGACAATCCGGTTTGAATTCAAGTATTTCTTCCGCCGAAACAGTAGCCGGAAAGACTGTCACATCAAAACCGTGGAAGGACAATTTCTTGAATATCGATTTCTTTGCGCCGTAATCGACAGCCGCACATTTAAACAGCGGCATCTTACGCTCTGAACCGTAAAGCGATGTTCCCACAACAGTAAACGGCTTGCAAGAATCGTCAAAGGGAAAAGATTCCCGAGCTTTGCGAGTCACTTCCTTGACATAATCCACGCCCACGAGTCCCGTCCATGAGCGTGCCCTTTCGATGGCTTCTTCGGGAGATATATCTTCGGTGGAGAGGCACGCTTTCATAGCTCCCGCTGAGCGGATTTTCTTAGTAATTGCCCGCGTATCCACGCCGCTTATTCCGGGGACGCCACCATTTTCCAGATATTCCCCAAGTTCCATTTGGCTCCGCCATGAGCTTGCAATAGGACTTAGCTCGCGCACTACAAATCCCGCGACCTTAATCCCGTCCGATTCCGCATCGTCCGGATTTACTCCATAATTCCCGATTTCCACGGCGGTCATCGCCACTATCTGCCCGAAGTAGGAGGGATCCGTAAGAACTTCCTGATAGCCGGTCATGGACGTATTGAAAACGGCTTCTCCCACAACCGTTTTTGACGCTCCGAATGCCCGGCCTTTATAGACACTGCCGTCCTCTAAGGCAAGAATTGCTCTACGGTCATTATTCATACTTAAAATTTTTCGGAATTACGGCACCATTTGTATCGATTGCAATCTTTTTTTGGTCGAATCAAAGCCGTAAAACCCTGAAAAAATTGGAAGGAACATCTCAACGGCATCAAATATTCTTCAATACAAAAACTGGCTGATCAACATAATGTATTGAAGGTTCCCCTTCAAGTATTGATTCGTCAAATCCGAAAGATTCTAAGAGCTTCCAACCTTCAAGAAGCATTGGAAGGCGTATCTTACCGTATATGCGATGGGCTGTCCAACAAACTGCATCTGGACCGACTGGTACCGACAAATAAAGAAGTCCGTCCTTCTTGATAAGATTTTTCACTTTTTGCATTGTCTGCAAGTCGCCGTACGGGTTTATAGGATCTCCATATCGGGTCAACCCGTCGTGCTCAAAAGACGATACCGATATTCCTACATCGCATTTAATTCCATTATTTTCATACTCTACATAAGACATACACCTAACTTTTGGGTGCTCTGACTTAACTGGATTATATTCTAAAATTACTACACTTTCAGCGCCGTTAAAGATTGAAATAGCGTCGCAATTCACCGCTATTGACCCAAACACGCAAACGCTCTTGCCCTTTATGGGATACTTGCGCAAAGCATCCATTATATAATTTATGGTTTTGCCGTAATATGGAAATACTCCTTTGGAAAGTTTATCGAAAACCTCATTATAGGATTTCATTTTGAATTTTTTACAGCGTATAAAATTAAAAGTTTCATCGATATAATAATCCAATACGGGAATTCTACCACCAAGAGTAAACAAGTCCCGATACTCCTCTGGCATCTTTTCAGAAGGCGTACGTTTTGTCTTTATTGTAAAGTTAAAGGGTATTCCTAAGATTGTAATTCCGAATTTATTTCCGTTTCGCCGTTTCTCAAAAAATTTCATCGCAACAAAATTTAGTTTATGAACTACACAAAACTGCCAAATTTTTGACGACCTTATAAGGTCTCAGCACAAATCGAATACTTTAAAATATAAGATTCGGATAATGTTCAAACAGTCAAGCAAAAACAAAAAAAGATACGGCAGAAGTTAATTCTTTTAAAATTGTCGTCAGATATTTTTTTCAATTTAACACAAACATTAGCGCCGCCAAAATTGGCGGCGCTTTAAGCAAATTTTTAGGGATATAATTTGCGCAATTATTACTTGCGCCTGCGCGCAAGAACAACACCCAACGATATAATTCCGAACAGAATCGCATAAGTTGAAGGTTCGGGTATATTAAGGGTCAGATACCCGTTATCGAGAACATACAAATTATCAAGCCCACCCATTCCGTCGTCCGCTTTAAAATATTTCAGCGAGCCGTCATCATTTTCTTCGAGCACGTCAAAACCGTAGTGGAAAACTTTACCTTCTTCAAAATCTGTAAACAGTATATATGATCCGTCTGAGGAAGAGAGGGTCTCAAAGGAGAATGAATTGCCGTTAAGGGTAATTTTCCCGACAATATTTGAAGCTCCAAATTTTAGGCCGTAAAAAGAGTTATCGGCATTGAGGATTAGGGAATTTGCGGAGCCGTTAAAATTTATATTTATGCAATCCGCTTGGGCGGCTTCCCCACTCTGGTTGGTAAAAATATTTCCCCCGTTCAAGGTGAGAGTCCCCAGAAGATTTATAGTTGAAGTGGAAAGTTTTACTTTTGAATTTGCCCCGATAGTCAGTAGGGCTCCGTTTTTGATTTGAAAAGTCCCATTTACGGATACATTTACCCCGGATCCCCCGTTGCCCCAAATATTTTCATAGTTATTGTGAGCATAGAAATCCAATACAGAAGTCGTCAAATTTGCGGTAGAGCCGTCAACCATATCCATTTCAAGAATATCCATGGTTCCAAGAGTATTAACTTCAAGGGTTGTGCCGCTTCCATTCATATGGATGCGCATATTGTGAAAAGCTCCGGTGACGTTCTTGGAAATCCTTACGGTTGCGTTATCGTTAATAACTAACGGAGTAGTCCAATTCTTATTGTTACCCTCAACACCTATGCTGATATTTATCTCGGAAGAATCATTTGCCGTAATCGTGCCTGCCCCAAATACGATATTTCCACCTGTAATATTAACTTTAGAAGTATCGCTTGCGGTAATGCTGTTAAAATAGGCTTTTTCCTCCGTCCCATTATTCATTGATTCAACCGTAAGTTCCGACGCCCCTGTAAGAGTGAAAGTAGATGCATTTCCACCCCCTAAATTAAGCTCTTTGGCTATGAATACCGCATCGCTCAAATTTATTGATTTTCCGTTTGTATTTACTTTGTCAAACTTCAACGTATTCCCGGCTTTCAAGTTCATTGTACCATTAAAAGCAACTTCGCTTTCAAGGGCGGTAAAATCCCAGGTTAAATTCGCCAAAACAAGATTCTCCTCTGAAATTTCGCCATCATATTTATAGACACTTGCAAAAGTCTCGCCATTTACAAAATTAAAAGTACCGGCTCCTTTAACGTAATATGTAAAATCTCCCGTATGGGAAACTGTACTACTGGGACCCTCTTGGGGAATCTCTTCAAGTGAAAATGTCTTCCCCTCGTTTATATCTATGGTAATGGATTCTATTGGGACATTATTTGAAGAATCCAAAGTTCTGACCAAAAACTTGTGTACCCTAAAATCCTCATCTATAGTAAGAGTCTTGTTTGCGGAATTTATCCCAAAGTACAATTTGCCAGATGGATCCCCGCCGCCAGAGGTCTGCGCATACTCCGGCTGGGAAACATAATATGACGAATTTGTATCTGCGGTAAATGTTGCCCAGTAATCAGCAAAGGCATACGATCCTCCAGATATAAGTGATATAAGTAAAAAGTGCCTGCCTAAAACATTCATATTACCATAAAGTAAATATTTATAACATAACCATTTCTATAATACTAAAAAAAACTTTAGCCTTGATTAGTCAAACTAAAAAAATGTATGTATCTCTTACTTCATATAAAAAGGCTACGCGACATCGCGTAGCCTTCAAATTACATATTAGGAACTTGGAATCTATTTCTTTTCCGGTGCAGGTTTCGGAGCTTCCGCCTTTACCGGTGCAGGAGGCTGGGCGGGACCGTCTTTTACATCCAACAGCTCCACATCAAAAATCAGAGTCGAGTTCGGTGGAATCTCCGGATTCGGCTGGTCTTTATATGCGAGGGCGGCGGGAATGTAGAGAATCGCCTTTCCGCCTTTGGATATTTTCTGCAGCCCTTCCCTAAATCCCGGAATCACCTTGGAGAGATTGAATTCCGCTGGTTCGCCTCCATGCAAATCGGTGGAATCAAACACCTTGCCGTTAATGAGCTTTCCGGTATATTTAATTTTCACATCGGAATTCTCCGAAGGAAATTTTCCGTCGCCTTCCTTCACAATTTCATAGGCAAGCCCGGAAGGAGTTTTATTGACGTTGGTTTTTTTCTCGAGTTCCTTCCAGAACGCGGCGGCTTCGGCCTCTGATTTTTCAGCGGCTATCTTCATGTTCTTTTCCGCGCGGGTGCGGAGATAATCGAACATTTTTGGCCCCATTTGCTGGATATTCTCCGGCAACGGCTTGCCTGCCTGGGCGTCCCTCATGCCCTGAATAAAGAGCTCGAGCTCGGCGGGAGTGAGGTTCAACTCCATCATTCCGTTTCTCTCGTACATGAGCTGACCAAAGGTCTTGATATAGTCGCCTTCCGATTCCGCAAACACGGACCCGGCTAAAAGAAACGCTCCCAAAAGAGCTAGTGGTTTTTTCATCATATCCATAAACTTTCTTTTTACATTTGGAACAATTTTCCGTTCCCTTCTGACAAATTCAAAAACGATTGGTTCCAAAGTTTCAACCTTATTATATTGGCGCATTAAAAAAAAGTTGCCCGCAGACCACCTTTATGCGATATTGTAAAAAACACTTCAGACAAAAATATGGCTCACTCTAAATATAGGCTTCAAGTGTGGTTTGACGGACACGTCCAAGGTGTCGGATTCAGATATAAAACCGTCGAAATCGCAAAGGGATACGACGTCGCAGGCACGGTCGAAAACCTCGACGACGGCAGGGTGAGACTGTCCGCTGTGGGCGATAAGACTCAAGTTCGCGAATTTGTCGACGATGTATCAAAGGTAATGGCCGATTTTATAAGGAACAAAACCGAACGTGAAGACTATGTAGATAGCTCTCCAAAAGGGTTCTCGATGCTGATGTAAATCCTGCAAGCATAAGTAGCAATGCCTCAATATATTATAGAAATAAAAGAACTTCGCAAATACTATGGCAGCGGCATACGGGGGCTTGGGATACTCGCCCTTGACGGAATAGACTTACAAGTTCCGGAGGGTTCCATATTCGGGCTTTTGGGCCCCAATGGAGCCGGGAAAAGCACTGCTATAAAAATTCTTCTGGGCTTGTCGCGCCAAAATTCCGGGCTCTGCCTTGTATTCGGCAAGAAAGTTTCCCCACAACTGCGCAAAAGAATAGGCTACCTTCCGGAAGCCCCCTATTTCTATAAGTTTCTGACGGGATTTGAAATGGTGCGGCTATCCGCTGAACTCTGCGGAATGGCCCGCCGCGACGCCGCCTCTGCCGCCCGCAGAGCATTGGAACTTGTCGGGCTGGGCGACGCCGCCGACAGGCGGATAGGCCTGTACTCCAAAGGCATGGTTCAACGCGTTGGATTGGCTCAAGCCACTGTGCACAATCCCGATTTGGTGATTCTCGACGAGCCCGCGTCCGGATTGGATCCCATAGGAGCCGCAGATATGGCCGACAGCATAAGGAGGTTGCGCGGCGAAGGCAAGACGGTGTTGATGTCTTCGCATATAATGAGCGAGGTGGAATCGCTCTGCACCGACGTCGCAATACTTTCACAAGGCAAAATAGCCGCCTCCGGGAATCTCGATTCCCTGCTCGAACGCGGAAAGCGCACCATACTTGAACTCGACGGAGCCGACGGCGACAAGATAAAAAAGATAAGCGATTACGCCGAATCCATGGGAGTTTCCGCAAAAGCCGCCGGCAAAGGCGGAATACCGTTGGAAAAATACTTTAGAAAGGTTGTAAGATGAGAAACGCTCTCTTGATAGCCTCAAATACATTCAGGGACGCAATGCGCCAAAAATTGCTGCTTTTGATAGTATTCATAGCGGCAATTCTCGCGGGTCTTTCAAAATACATGCTGCGTTTCGACTTGGGACACGAAAAGTTAAAGTTTGTATTCGATTTTGGATCCGGAGCCATGACTTTCTTCGGGGCCCTCATTGCAGTGACAGCAACTTGCCAGCTGATACATTCGGAACTGGACAACCGCACTATAATAACTTTGCTCTCAAAACCCGTAAATTTTGTGCAATTAGCTTTCGGGAAGCTCTTGGGCGTGTGCGGGGCTCTCGCTGTCTTCGCAATAATAGTCACTGCGGTGACATGCCTTATGCTCGCGATAACTGAGTTTGAAATTATAGAACGCGCCGGCGGGAAAATTCCTGAAGGCCTCCTAAATCCAAGCTGGAGCGGAATAGCCTGCTGGGCGCTCATACAATGGTTTAAACTTGCAACGGTTGCCTCGGTGGCATGCGCGATATGCGCGGCCTCAAGCTCCCTAATGTTCTCGGTCATAACGTCATTTATGGTTCTGGCTGCCACTATGGCGAGATCTGCAAACATATGGTTTGGGTCGGACGAAAATCTCGCAACCCAACTTACCGGATACATTCTTCCAAATTTTGAAATTTTTGCCAAGTCCGAACTATTTGCATTCGCCGGCGTAAACGCCATGACTTTCGCCGCCACAATCGCGTACTCATGCGTATATATTGCCGCATGTTGCGGGCTGGCTTCATGGCTTTTCTCCAAGAGGGAATTTTAATGTTTTTTAGAATCGCAAAAATCACATTATGCGCGATAGCGATTCTCACAGGTTTCGCAATAATCGGGCTGTTTACACGCCCCCTGCTGGATGCCGCAAAAGTTTCCGACTCCAAGTCGGATTCAGTCATTCCGCAAAATTGCGGGGCCGGCATTGCATTCGCTATGCTCGGCGGATACCGCACGCTTTTGGCGGACTTCGTATGGATAAAAGGTTATATTGATTGGGAAAGGCAGGATCTCAGCGGCTGCGTATCCGCAATAGACCTCGCCACCACGCTCGATCCCGACAGCGTATTCTACTGGCGTTTCGGCGCAGGAATAATCGCCTTCGACACCCCCCACTGGATACTTCGCAAACTCGGGACTTCCGATCCCTCCCGCCAAGCCGCCGTAAAACGCCGGCAAGGCATTCAAGCCATAAAATTCCTGGACAAGGCCCTAACCAGACTCCCTAATAATACCGAACTCATATTGCAAAAGGGGCAAATCGCCATATCCATAGGCGACTTCAAACTCGCCGAGGAATGTTATGCAAAAGTAGTCTCCGTCCCTGACCCGTCGGTATTCTCGCGCCGCATTTACGCGGCGGTTCTCGAGCGAAACGGTAAATTTGCCCAAGCCAAGGAAATACTCGAAAAAATTTTGGGAGAGACGGAAAAGGACTCCCCCCTGGTCCCAATATTAAAAAAGCAAATCGGAACACTGCAAAATCTGATTGAAAAAACTTCCGCGAAAAAAGCAGACGAATAACTTTTCAATCATTTCACATCGGACACAAGCAGAAATTCGGAAGGAACGTCCTCCTCCACACCGGGGAAACGCCCTATATCGGGATCAACAAAAAAATTGTCGTTTGAATCGTCGTTTGCGGTGGAAACCTCGCCTATTACCGTATCCTTCTCGACCGGAGTGAACTCGTGGTATATCCCAGGAGTAAGGGTGATTCTGCTCCCAGCGGGTATAAATATGTCGGTCCCGCTCACAAGTCCGGTGGGGCGCCCGTTTATTTTTAAGAATATTTTTACCCCGTCTTCAAGCCGCGCGGAATCCCAAACCCTTATTAGAAATTTACCGCTTCTGCAAATTATATCCTCCTGCTTTAATTTATGCGCATGGCAGGGCGTCCACTGCCAAGGCCTTGCATACATAAGTTTTTCGCAATATTCTTTTTCTTCGGCAAGGTTTACAAGAACAAGAGCCGCATTGGCTATGTCATTTTTGCCAAAATCCGTAAAATCCCAACGGGGTTCGGGCGGAAGAGTCCAACCGCACTTCTCAAAGACGCCTTTCGCCTCCGCGCACATTTCATTTATCTGAGATCTTTTCATCTTTTCCATTCCTTTCACTTTAAGATTTTCTCCAACCTAAATATTGTCGCAGTCTGAAATGCAAACCCGACAAGCCGTCCGGAGAAAATAAATAGGAGCACCCATATTTTCGATAAAACGTTTTATCCAATTTTAGGAATGTGTCAACGCAAAAGCGCGGCGCGCTTGTATCAATGCGATGAAACCGCGGATTGCCTTGACAAAAGAATCGCGAAAAATAGCCTCGTCAAAATGATAGATACAGTGCTGTTCGACTTCGACGGAGTGATATTCGATACGGAGCCGCAATATGATATTTTTTGGAATAGGCAGGGGCTCTTTTATTTTGGCGATTCAGACTTTGCCAAAAAGCTAAAAGGGAGAACCCTAAAAAATATATTTGAAGAATATTTCGCGGGAATTTCAGCTGAGGAAATAAACAAGTGCGAAAAATCGCTCGCAGACTTTGAAAGCAAAATGAGCTTTCCTCAAGTACCCGGAGCTTTGGATTTTATAAGATTGATAAAAGAGCGCTCTTATAAGGCTGGGCTCGTGACAAGCTCGCCTCCCAAAAAGATAGAGCGGGCATTATCGCAGACGGGAATAGGAAAATATTTCGACACAATAGTGACTTCGCATGACGTAGAATTTGGGAAACCGAATCCGCAATGTTATCTGCTTGGGGCAAGCCGCCTTAACAGTCTCCCCCGAAATTGTGCGGTATTTGAAGACGCCATTACCGGAATAATGGCCGGCAAAGCCGCCGAAATGTATGTAGTCGGAGTGTCTTCAAGCCTGTCGCCAGACTTGCTGCGGCCGATTGCCGACGCTGTAATAACGGATTTTTCCAATCCCGGCTCCGTAATAAAAATTCTTGAGGCAGGGCGTTAAACGGCTAAGGCGCCAGACGCGATATCTGCCATATGCCGTTTTCATCGAGCTTGTATTCAAACCTGTCGTGAAGCCTATTTTCGCGGCCCTGCCAGAATTCAAACCTTGACGGCACAACCTTATATCCTCCCCAAAAATCTGGAAGCGGAATTTTCCCGTCGGCGAATTTGCGCTTCATTTTATCGAATTGCATTTCAAGCAAGGAGCGCGACGTGATGATAGAGCTCTGGTGCGATACCCACGCCCCTATTCTACTGCCGAACGGCCTGCTTAAGAAGTATCTCAAGGATTCCGCCGCCGATACCTTTTCGGCGGCGCCGTCTATGCGCAGTTGCCTCTCGAGATCAATCCATACAAATAGAAGGCTTACCTTATTATTTTGGGATATATCCCGGGCTTTTTTGCTGGTGTAGTTTGTGTAAAACACGAAGCCGTCCTCGCCCCACGATTTCAACAAGACAATGCGCGAACTGGGCGCGCCGGCGGAATCCACAGTCGAGAGCGCCATTGCGTTGGGCTCCTTGACTTTGCATTCGCAGGCATGGTCGAACCATTTCCCAAATTGTTTAAAGGGATTGTCGTCTAAATCCCGCCTTTCGAGGCCCCCCTTGAGATACTCGTTTCTAAATTCAAAGAGATCCATTATATCAATTCCCTTATGGTTTTTGAAGCTATGTCGGAGCGGGCATAGACTTCAAGCGACTCCATAGCCTTGCCCACTATCGAATCCTCCGCCGACAGCCTTCCCACGGTCAAAGTGTCGTCGGGATTTGTGCCGAGCCTCTTAAAGAATTCGGCAAGAGTTATTGAGTCGGGAGAAATAGACGGCTTATAATAAACGGAATCGTCGTCGGGGTTGGAATTTTCGGTGGAGCATATGAGATTTTTTTCGAGAAGCCAATTCAGCGACTCACCTATGGATACCTGCGGCATGCGCAGATCTGTGCTCAAGGATTCCGAAGTCGGGGCAGTCCCGCCGCCGTAAAAAGCGGCGGATATCTTGCCGTAAACGGCAAGCGCGATAAACGAGCGCGTTCTGTCTCCCGTCTTGAGCCATGCGGCGTCGTCCGATAAAAATTCCACATATTGGACCGCGTAAGTAATTTGCCCTCCGGACAGTATAAAAAGCCAAAATATGTAAAGGCTGAACATAGCCACGGCCACAATCGCAAAATATCCGTAAAAACTCTGCTGTTTGACGATGTAGCTTATGTAGATGAAGGACATTTTATTGTTCAGCATCAAAAGCAGCATTATAATTACGCCCCCCACCAGCGCCGCGTGCCATTTTACTTTTACGCACGGTATAAACTTATAAAAGAACGCCAAAACCATCGTCATGGCGCCCATTCCGAGAAGATAGGTCAGCCACGAAGCATATTCCGACAAGAAAGGTATCCAGTCAATCATCGACGACAGCTGCGAGGTCGCCAGAAAGGTCATTCCGAATATTGTTCCCACGGAGCCGAAAAATATAAGCGCAAAATAAAATACGATTCTATCCACCCAATTTCTGCCTTTGTGGACGCCCCAAATATAGTTAAACGCAGTCTCCATATTTATGCAGAGCAGGAGACAAGTGAATATCATAGTGGCGATTCCTATTGCCCCCGCCGATGACCCGCCTTTTGAAATCTTGTCTATGAACGCGAGAACTTTCGGGTTTATCTCCGGCTGAACCGAATTCCCAAGTTCCGTCTTTTGGGAGTGCTGCGACATCATTTCGCTCATAGCGGGCATAACAAACACCGCGGCGTCCATTATTTTTTCATATACAAAATGCTCTCCCTTATCCCTAAAGAACATTGAAGAAAACAATATTGTGATTGCCAATATGGGGCCTATCGCCAAAAGCGTGGCGTATGAAAGCGATGACGCCTGCACGAGAATCCTATTCTTAATTATGCCGTTTACCGTCGAAACGATAACGCGCAAGAGACTCGTAAAAATCAAATTCGCGCCCTTTAACTCGGAGCTTGGAGTCTCCCATAGGCCATATCCGAAGAAATATTTTAGCCGCTTAACTATTGACTGGTTTTGCGTTTGCATTTTATCGATATTTTAGAGCTATCAAGGTTGCATATGCCGGGGATCTTCAGCCCAACCGAGTTTATTCCTCAAAATGCTGAAATGCGAATGCCCGCGCAGACGTATAAAATTCAGGGATAGATTAGGCATGGATATTCTTATTTCGCCGCCCTCTGGAAGGGCCGCCACCTCCGTACCGTCGGCCATTAGAATGGCTCCGCCACCGGCGCTCGTCACTTTTATCTGCGCGCCGCAATCGTATATTAGGCTCCTGTTGCTGAGAGTGTGCGGACATATGGGGGTCATCACAAAGGCACGGGCTTTGGGATGTATAATCGGCCCTCCCGCCGAAAGATTGTATGCGGTGGAGCCTGTGGGAGTTGAAAATATGAGGCCGTCCCCCAAATAGTCGGCGATAAATTCGGAATCGGCGCGTATGCGCAGGTTTGATATTCCGTCCCGGCGCGAATCCTTAATTACAAAATCGTTCAATGCCACATAGGATTTGTCTCCCACTCTCGCCTCCAGCAAGGCCCTTTCAAGCACGCGCCCGCCTCCGGATATTAGAGAGAGGAATTCGGAATCGCCTATATCGTCGCTGTAGGTGGCCAAAAAGCCCAGCTTGCCGAGATTTATCCCGAACACCGGCAGTGAATGCCGGACCAAATGGGGAACGCAGGAAAGTATGGTGCCGTCGCCGCCTATGACGCAGCAAATATCTTTGCCTGCAAAGCATGCGTCGGACAAGGGAAATGTATCGCATATTTCCGCATCAAAGCCCGCGCCTGCCGCGACGCCCGACAACCTCGACGCGATTTCCTCCGCATTTTTTTTTGTGCGGTTTACCACAAATAGCACTTTTATCTTTTCTGACACTTGCCCGATAAAAGAACACCCTCAAAAAAATGGCAATCTTTTTCGATTTTAGGCAATATCTATGCGGAAATTATCGGATACAAAAACTTAAAGAAGAGCCACCCCGAGACCCCCATAACCAATGACAGAGCCGCCGTTCCAAAGGCCGTAGAGCGCCGTCCCTGCGAATAGAAAGCCCCCGCCAATGCGAGCGAGGCCGCGCATATAAAAGGAGATAGAAACGAAGCCCCGCAAAGTGCGTACAAAAGATAAGTCATTGCGTCGCTATCCGACCTGTCTTCCGATTTTGACTCTTTCTTGCCATCGGTTTGCAATTCTTGGCTGAGGGCGCAATCGTCAATATCTTGCATTTCCGGTTCCCGAGATTCAAGAGGATTTAAATTTGGAACCGCGGGATTATCCAACGGAAAATCCTTCAAGAATATCCATTTCCCCGAATGCAATTCAATCTGATACATCAACCCTATGCGACCGTCTGCGAGCATTTCACGAATCGCATCAATGGTAAACGGGCCGCTTACGCGGCCTTTCCATCTGAGTTTAAACGATGTCATTTCTTTGCGGATTCCGCCTGTTTAAGGATTTCCGAAAAGCTCGCCTGCTCCGAGAATATCGGAGAATAAGGCGCCGGCTTATTATTGCCCAAGAGTGACAATTTGCCGGTTGCGCCATCTATGGCCCAAATGGCTCCGGTGGGCTTTGCAAAAAGCCTATTGGTTCCCGAGGCGTCTACATAGCCTATAAACTTGGGCATTTTTCCCTTCGCGATGCCGACAGCCCTGCGCATGCGCTCAGCCTCATCGGCATACGGCTTAAATTGGCCCGAATATAATTCACTCTTTATAAGATTGCGGCGCGATGGATTTTCAAACACCCACGAATAGTCAAAGAGGGCTCCAGCGACTTTGTCGAGTTTACTCTTATGAGCCGCGGCCGAAGGCGAATACAGCAATCCCGACTCTGCGGGATTCGCCTCCATTTTGCGGAATATTGCGCGTTCAATCAAAGCCTTAAAAACCGGATCCACATTGGAAGCCCGAACAAAATCTAAAGCCGCTATAAGCGATTTATCCGATGCGATTTTTGCCGCGGAAGCCGCGAGCTCCGACTCCGCCGACAAATTGCCTCCTGTGAGTATTTCTCCGCGCGGGGCGCGGCCGCGCGTATTATTTAGGCGATAGACCGATTTGCTTATTTTTCCGCCCAAACCTATTTGGTTTGCCTCCTGCATTATTTCAGAGCCTCCCTCCCATTTCTGGGTGCGTTCCGATACCTTCCCGGACGTATAGACAACGGAATTTCCTCCCTTGAGATATTTATAGACGTTGTCAAACATGGGATTTGGGGGAAGAACTCCCTTTGAAAAGGGAATATTAGAGGTTGGCGCGGAAGCCAATAGCGGAGAACCGAACTGAGAGAGAAAAGCCGGCGAGATATTTTCCGACTCCAATGCCGCGGCAGTTATGCGGGAAACTTCAGACGCCGAAACCGACGCGCTATTTTTTAGATTTGTAAGGGCCTTTACATAATCCGCAGGAGTTCTCGCCGAAGCCAATGCCGACTCCAATGCCGATTTGGCCTCAAACTTTGACGAAGCTTCGTCCATTTTTACCGCGGCGTCTCCATAGGCCGCCACATCGGAGGCGGAAGGCCTGAGTTCGGAGAGTTCGTCGGAAACTAAATTGGACATGGCGGCTCTAATAGAATCTATTTTAGATTCCAATGCGGCGTTGGGTTTGCCCCCGGAAACATATTTAGAAACCTCGGCTTTAAATGAGTCGAGCAATGCGCGAAATTCGCGCGATATCTCGCGTTTCCTTTCCGACACCGCGGAATTTGCGCGTTTTGCAAGAGCCGATATGCGTTCGTCAAAAGGCAGCGATTCACGGCGCGGCGCCGCCTTCAGCGATTTTTCAAATTCGCTTAAATCCTTGCGCGAAGCTAGGAGATCCGCGGAGGCGAGCTTGTTCCATTCCAATTTTTCAAACGAGGCCAATTTCTTCTCCAGATTCCCAAGTTTCACCCCCAATTCTTCCACGGTCTGCTTGGCCGCAGAAAGACGCGAGGCTATGGAAGGCTCTGACAGTATGCTGGCGTATATTTTTTCAAAATCCGCTATGCGGCGCGACAAAGCCGAATAGCTGTCGAGCGACTCTATAGAAGAAAGTTCCGCCTCCGCCGCAAGTGTTATCTTGCGGCGTTCGTTCTGTGCGTGCGTGAACCATATAAACCCGCAAACCGCCAATACAGCCGCAGCGGAAGCCCCGAATACCGTCCAAAACGCTATTCTTTGGGCTATTTTCATCGCAATTATTTTGGATTTAGCCCGTTTTTCGAGGGTCGGAGAGATGCCCTCCCCCGCCTCCGAAATCAGACTCTCAAGAGTTTTTATTCGCTCCCTGCGAGAGCCCTGCGGATTTTCCAAGAGAGCCGCTATCGCGTTGCAGGCGCGCGCGGAGCGCTCTTCGGTAAGCTTGCGGTTTTGTATCTCCGCAGATTTTGATAAAACGGAATCCGCAAATTCTATATCGGAAGCCGGAGTAAAATCCCCCTTCTTCATATTAAACTCCGATATGAGCTCTATCGCGCGCTCCCAATCGCTATCTACGTCGAGATTTTTCAACTCAGATATTATTTTGGAACAATCCTGGGCGTTCAATTTCGATACGGCTTTTTTCCTAAAAGACAGAGCCTCCTGCCACACAGGATCGTCGGAAATTATTTCCGCCTCCGGCTCCAACTCGTCGCACAAACGCGCGACCTTTTCCTCGTCGGATTCGCGGAGAGCCCTCAAAAGGACGTCTAATTTCTTGTTGGCTACAAACTTGCGCAAGCGCGCATATTCAGATCTCGCTTCGGCGTCATATGAATTTATGCGCGTTATAGTGCGTATTACGCCGAGCGCCTCGTCGAACCTGTGCAGGCGCATAGCCCTGCGATAATCTCGATAAAGCGGATGCGCCTGGGTTATGCCTCGTGAATACAAGCCCATTACAAGCCCAACTTGAGTCTCGTCGAACGGCTGGGTCATCGGATAGTCGTTGACCTCGCAAAATTCCCGCCACGCCGGAAGCTCCGCAAATGTGAGAACATTTATAGCGTCCAATAGTCCCGAAGACTCTGCCACCTGAAGAGCCGCATATTCGCGCCCAGACTTTATCATGGCCACGCAATGCTCAAGATCCGACTGCACTTGGGCGCATAATCTCGAATACTCCATTGCCAGAGCGCGCCTATCCATAAAGCTCATCTCGGAACGACGCGCTAAAAGAGACTGTATTTTCAATATTACCAGTTGCGGTGTCATTTTATCTTGTCCTTAAGTGTGTTTAAATTTTTAAGCCTGTCGGCCCTGCGCGGGATTTCCTCGCATTGCAATATTCTTTCGGCTATATATAAATCGCGGCGGGTCCCCGCCAAATCGGAATTTCCAAGCAATTCTTCCGCCGACAATAAAAGTTTGTCAACGGTCCTCCCCGCAGAACTCAATAGCGACATTCTATAATGCGGATCATTTGCGGCCAATGGCGAAGAATCCCACAGCGAGAGAGCCGTCATAACATCTCCGGACTCAATCAGCGAGGCTATTTTACTCTTTAACCCCGAAATGGAATTTGCGCCATATGAAGTATTTTGGGAGATATTAGACGGTTCCAACGATTCAAGAGGTTCCCCTGCGGACGGCGAGGAAGAACCAGAAAACAGTATCGCCGCCAAGACCCCTATTGCTGTCAATAAAAATAAAATCGATACAATTAGTGCCGCCGTGACAATATTTGAAGTTTTTTTGTTTTGCGTTTCAACAACCCTATATTTTCTTTCTATTTTCAGGGGTTTTGAAACTTTCAAGTTTAAGCGCTCGGTATTGGTGAGAATTCCAGTGCGGGCATAATCGGCCGGACGCCCATGCGGAAAAACGCATTTTCCGGAAACCAAATCCGCACATACGCCCTGGTCCGGAACAAAAGGTATCGCGCGCCACATGAAATCTTGCGGGCTGTCTCCGGGACAAAAGAAAGTCGTATAAGTGGCCTGCCACGAATCCCCAATGTTAAAAAACACGCAGAGACTTTCTCCAAATAGTTCAAGGAGCCTTTTGGAGTCGGAAGGCTCAGCCCTAATCCAAGCCGGAGAATTTTCCAAAATAGCCGCGCAACCGGCGTCTCCAAAAATTGCAGCCCATTTCGACGCGGGCAGACGGGAGGTTCGCGCCAATCCCGACAAATCTACTTCCGGCAAATATTTCGGCTCCTCATTCCAGGAATCCCTCCATCCGCCCCAGTTCAAGAGTATATCCGCAGACACAACTTCAAGTTTCATAGCCTCCTCGGAGGAAATGACCAAATGGTGGGCTATGTAGTTGTTGCGATTTGTATAATCTGTTCCGGAATCGCAAACCCTGCTCAGGACGTGCCATTTCCCGCCGTTTGCCTCCACTATTCTATGGGAATATATTATAGGCGCGCGCGAATCGTAGATTCCGCATTTTTCAACTTTCACTACAAGCTTTTCCGGCATATCGGAAGATCGCGCCACAGTCGAAAACCCGCTGCGCCCCACGGATAAGGAAACCGGATAGCTTGTATATACGAGTTGGAACGCCATGTCTGTTATTCCGCCAGAGGTATCATGTCAGTGACTTGCGACAGCGCCCATATCGTGGGTATGTCCACGTTTATCGGATTTAGTTTCTGGGGTATCGGCGCGATTTTTCCCGCGCATTCTCCCGATTCTATCATAACAGGAGAATGTCCGAGGGCGCTCACCGCAAAAAATTTCACGTTGTTGCTTATCCCCTGGGAGGCAGCCACCACCGCAGAGTCGAGACCCGACAAGAACTTGCGCAATTTTTCGCTGTTGCGATCGACGGCTTTCAGGTCGAGTTTCCCGTCTATCACCACAGGCTCAAGCGGAGATTCCAGCAGATGCTGCCAGATGTCGCATTTGCCTATTATAAAGACCATAGGCGTATCCACGCGCTTTGATGATTCAAGACCTAACATTCGCTTTATGCGGACTTCCATCTCAGAGAGTATGGTGTCTTGCTGGTCCAACCTTCCGCCTATTGTCAACTGGGGATCGGGATAGCCGGTAAGAGCGCGTTTGAAGTTTCGGTTCGACGCAGGGTCGAAAAGGAAGAATATCGCCGCGGAACTCGCCACATGCATTGCCCCCGGCGATTCCTCTATATCGAGCCCGGGTTCAAAATGTTCGCCGGCGTTGTCGTAAAATATCACTGACGTATCTTCGCAGCCGTCGTGCGAAAGCGAGTATGTCATGGGCTTTGGAAGGGCCACCATTTTCCCGAATCGTGGATAGCGTTCGTACATCGCCCCTTCAAGGGCAGTCTTGGCGAGTATTGCGTCTTCGGGTTTTGAAGCGGAAAAGAGCCTGTTCTTCATCTGCGTCAGCAACATGTTCCCCGAGGGATCCAAGTCTTTAAAAATAATGCCGAAATTCCTGTACAGGCTATCTTGAAGTTCGTGAATGAGAACGCTCAGGTAATACGACTTCCCGGAACTCGGAGCCCCTACTATCGAAAATATTTTCTGATCGAGCTCCAAGTAGTTAGGCGGAAGTTTCTTGCGGCAGTGCGGACACGCTATATCCGGGGCGGGCATTCCCGCGGGATCCAACGGTATGCCGTCGTTGTTGAACACGGTCGGGAGGAAGCGCAGCATTTCGTCCGGCCCCAGTACGGGATCGCCGCGCAAGCTTTCGTGGACGGCTATGCTTAGGGCGTCCCCGACGTCGAACTTCAGCCAGCATAACGGGCAAGTCGCCGCGACGGTCGATTCAGAGAGATTTGGCGCCACCAATGCCGCATTTTCATCTGCGATGCCGTCGCCAAAAACCTGCGAGAATAGAAATCCGTATTCAAAATTTTTGGGGCATATAGCCAAGCCCACCCCGTTGAGACCCCTCTTATAGACGGAATTTTTAATGCGCGGGAAAGCGACCTCGTCCTCTATTTTTCCGGTCTCCGCGAAGAACACGAGCCATTTTGAAATGTCTATGGCCTGCGCCCGTTCGAGCATTTCTTGGGAACCTATGAGATAGAACAGCTTGCCTTTGTACTGAAAAGTCAGGATATCGTCCAATTCTATCGGAGCCGAAAGCGGCGCTCCATTAACGAGAACGCCGTCGGCTTCTTTTGGGACGAGCATGAGTTTTCCTCTATCTTTAACAATTTCGCACAACAACGGAGCTCCGTCTATTCTCAACGGCACATTTTCAAAAGACGAAATTTCCGTCGGGAATATCTCGGTTTTTTGGATTGAAGCGTCGAGACAGTTAAACAGTGCGACAAAGTTCTTGTCTTTCTTTGTTTTTTTGAAGGCAAACATAAATCCAGTTTTGTCCAATTATCGCCTTAAATCTCCCTGTTGGCAAACTTTTTTTTAAAATTTTCGGCACATTTTGACGATAGAATAAGGCGGAAAGAAAAAATTGAACGAAAAGCCTTAGATAAGGTCTAATTAAATCAAGAGAAAAGAAAGACGACATTTATGCCTAACCAGAAAGAAATCTGTTCAGACGACATGCTTAGCCGCCTCAGAGAGGGTGACGATGCCGCTTTCGGAGAATTGGTAAGCAGCCATTGGGAAAAAATATTCAACCGCGCCAACAGCCTGCTTTCCAACAGGCAAGACGCCGAAGAGGTTGCCCAAGACACATTCCTGCGGGCGCGCAAGAGCATTTCAAGTTTTAGGGGAGATTGCTCCATTTCCACATGGCTCTACCACATAGCCACAAACCTTGCCCGCAATAAGCACTGGTATTGGTGGCGCCGCAAGAGGGCGGAGTCCATATCTCTGGATATGCCTGTAAGCGATGAAACTGCTCTCACGTTTTCGGAAATAATACCGTCGGATTCCATGTCTCCGGCCGACGAGCATGCTTCGGCGGAATTCATGAGCCTTTTGCCCAAAGCCATAGCCGCTCTTCCCCCGAAGTACGGCGACGTTTTGAAGCTCCGCAACGAAGCCGACATGAGCTATGAAGACATCGCCCAAAAGCTCGGCATAAGCGTGGGAACGGTGAAGAGCCGCCTTTCCAGGGCCAGAGAATTCCTCAGGGCCGAGCTGGAAAAGATGAAATAGAGAGATTATCGTCCAAAATTTTTATATTTCGACAAAGAGCGGAAATTGACATTCCGCTCTTTTTTCATAATGGTTGATATAAAAATATCAAACTATTGCCCGCTCAGCCGTCGCCTGCGCCCGAAAATTTAAAACTTTCGCCGCAATTTTCATATTTCCCCGCAAAAAAGTCTATTTAAACAATAAATAATCTCTCGGCGGCACATATTTTTCCCTGTACTTAAACGGCTTCATGGAGTAATTGACCACAATCTCCTCTCCGTTTCCGAAGCGCGTAATATAGACGTCCTCATCGAGGGATTTGTTCTCCTCGATAAATTCCAACTGGAGATGCTTTAGGGGCTGAAATGCGTCGTACATTTCTTTATATTTAGCTATAGCCTGCGGGGAATATGCCGCCGAATAAAATATTGGACGCCCTCCGAATTCCACAAGCCTGAGAAAATTTGTGGAGCCTTTTGGCCTGTATCCCTGCGTAAACTTATCGGGATTGCTCAGCACGATGCCGTGGTACACTATTTCCCAAAGAGGGGCTATGCGGTCTATCAAGCTATTGTACTTTGGCTTGTCTTCAAAATATGAACACTTTGCGATATTCTTGTCTCCAAATCCTTCCCCGTACAACATGTGCCTGCCCAAATAATTCACAAAATCGAGATTGTGCAGACAATGCTCATAGCCGCACTCGCTTGCAGCCCCTCCAAAAATTTTGCGCGCATATTCAAGAATTTTATTTTGGGCATCGGCCTGTTCCCTGCGGGTTGCCGCATGCCTTGAATCGAAACACTGATCCGGGGGGCGCGCGCTGAAGACGTCGATATAAAGCACGCCTTCGTATCCAAGCTTGCGGGTTTCCTCAAGCTGTTTAATTACAAAGAGCTCGAGAATGCGTTTTGTGCATACATAATACATGTTTCCGCCGTTTAAAACGCAAACCCTGAACAAAGATCCGTCATATCTTTTGCATATATAGTCTTCGTTCCACATATCCGAACATGTATAGGCATCGGTGTGGTTTGAATTAGAACATATTTGATACCCCAAGCCCTTCGTGTACTTGACAAACTCCTTCAGGGCAGATTCCCCTCCCAAACATTCCTCTATTGGCAAAATCTGCGGGCATCTACCGTCATAGCCGCCGCACTGCCAGCCCGCGTCTATAAAATGGACATCGTCCATTCCCGCCGCCTTGAAGGCATCTACAAATTTTTTGGCGTTTGAAAATGTCAAAATCGGCTTTGCCTTTCCAGCGACATCTTCGGGTTTTAAATCCAAAGAATCCGATACTTTCTTACCCCGCATGCCCGTTATGACGGCGTGCGGCTCTATCCTATGCGGCATGGCTGTTGCTATTTGCCTAAGAGCGCGATTATCTTTCATACGCTCCTTAAAAGCCTTAAATTTGCCGCTTTCCAGCTGCATCTTGCGGTACGCCCTACCCATTCCTGAATAATTCGCGTCTTCCCCAAAAAGTGAAATAAAGTCTATTATGATGTCTTCGTACGGAGCATAACCCATATTTCTAAAATTCCACCGTGGCCTAATTCTGTATATACCGTCTTTGACGTCCACGCACATCTTCATGTCCATCTGCATTCCCCGTACAACAGCCAAAAAAGTTTCGCGGGGAGTTCTCATTCCGTAAATAGGAATCTGAGCCTCCCTATTCATATAGGCTCCTTCGTTTAATCTAAAAGTTCCCATTTCACCCCTGCCGAAAATCCAGAACCCTTGCTCTCCATTTTTTGCCCACGCGTTGTCAGCAATAATCTCAAACCATTCAAACCCTTCGGGTATAGCAGATTTAGGCACAGAAATGCGCCTCGTATTTTTTTCAATCTCGACAGCATCAAACACTTTTTTTACAGTGGAACCGTCTTTAAGTTTTACTATTAAGTCTGCGCGCTCCACGCAAAACGCCGATAAGGAATAAACAAATGCCAATAAAAAGAAAAACGATAGTTTCATAACGCTGAATTTGGAAAGGCGGATAAGGTATCGCCAAATAAGAATTTGGCAAAGACATATAATATCTTTAAACACTGCAAAATTCCAAAACAAGAAAAAAGTCGGAGAATCAATCCCAAGTAAAACAGTAATTGTTTGACAAGTCTGTAAAAGAGAAAAGAATTTATGACAAAGTTTCAGACATTTTCACTACCCTAAAAACAAATGAAAATCCATTTTCTATTTTTTCTGGCGGTATTTTCTGCAACATTGAGCTGCTTTGCACAAGAGCACAGAAATCTCTACTTTTGTAGGGGAATGAATGCCGATGGAGCAGACAAACATTTCAGCAATGTGGAAAATTGGGCCACGCGCAGCGATTTGAACTACGACGGCACAAATCCCGATTATTACAACCGTCTGGAGACGAGAGCCGCTTCGATTCCCGCCGCCGCCGACTACGTTTACATGGTTAATTGGAACGCCGGTTGTTATGGCAACCGCGGTTGGGAATATGTAAACGCCGCTATGGATTTGGGCAATGAAGAGCGTCAAATATCCATAATAAGCCTAAGCGGAAATAATACTATAAACACCGTCACTGGAGGAGAAAACGCCAAGCTTACGTTTAATAAATGGGACTTCCAACCCTTCAGGCAGTCAACTTGGATAACTGCAATAGCAAAATCATCAACCGGCGTTGAAATGAAAATAGACGCCAATATAGAATTCGCCAACGACTACGCTCCACGTACATTTAATATAGAAAATGTATCGGATAGCTCTCTGACATTTGTAAGCAACCCCGACAAAAAGCGATATATAAAAGTTGCCGACACGACAGACAAAGCCAAGAATACCATAAACTTCTATGTCTCACGCAGAAATTCTGACGGTAATAGGGGTTTTGAAGGCGGAGATATAATCGTTTATTCAAAAATAACGAATAAGTGGGACGTGACATTTCAATCCCATGACTACACAGACTATAGTGCAAACGAACCCGCCCAGACTTGGGCCCACGGAAATGTCTATCTACTCGGCGACGAAACTAACGAGGCATATTTTACCGTTTTTTTTATAAACCTTTATCTCGGAAAAACCGGCGGAGCTCAGGCTATAAGCGGCTCAATTTTCTCTATAACAAGAAGAGGTATGGTGACATTGCTTGGAAACGAGCAAATTGCCGACGACGTAAATCTTGCGTACAAAACCCCGCGGTACATGCATACCGACCCTGTCGAAACGGAACCCATAACTGCGGGCGTGCTAAATCTCAACGGATTCAGCGAACGCCTCCAAATAGTATATCTGCAAAATGACGAACTCTACAACGGCAATAACACAGTGTTAAAAAAATTGGGAGTACGCGGTATAGTGGACTTCGGAGCTGGAGGCGAACAATACTTCTGTTTTAGGGAAGTAAAGACACTCTCCGGCTACGAGAATCGCGAAAGCATGGATCCGAATTTGTCGTGCCTTGAATTCCGCAATTATGTTCCAAACGAAGACCACGTTTACTCTATTTACAGACTCTCCTCGTCCATCACTGTCATGGCGGGACAAAGTATAAGGCAATTAAACCTCTTGCGTTTCAAGGGATTCGGAGTAATTGGGGTCGACTATACTATAGAGGAATCGGGCCCGAAAACGGTGTCCATAAACGGCAAGACTGTAAACGTTTACGAATACACTCCCAAAGAAGTAAGCCAATAGTGTTAGAAGCATATTGAAAAATTGTCATAACCGATTCTAATTTAACAACAAAAAAGGCCGCAAGTATAACCCTGCGGCCTTTTTATTTGCAATAGGAAGCTTATTTCAATTTGACAGGCTCCCAAGCTCCTCCATTAGAGCTGCTTTTAAGGGCCGCATCAATGAACGCCAATCCCATTCTTCCGTCAAGAACGGTCGCATAGCGATCGTGGTCATATGAGAACGGCTTTCCTTCCTTCCATGCGCGAATGTCTTTTTCAAATTCACGATGCAGGCGCGCATAGGCGTCGTGGAATCCCTCCGGGTGACCAGACGGAATCTTAGGCTCTTTGAGAAGCCATTCCGGGACGTCTTTCAGGAAACCGTCGTTGGGCTGGACATCGCCCCTCCAGTAAACCCTATCGGGCTGGCCGGCAAGCATGATTACAACCTTCTCCGGCTCTTCCTGACGCCACACCAAAGTGCCTTTGGTCCCCACAACTTCTATAGAGAGATCGTTCTTATGGCCTATGCATATCTGAGAAGCCCTTACGAGAGCCTTGCCCCCATTGGAAAGCTCGCAATACGTTGTAAAGTGGTCGTCGAGCAGGCGCCCCTTGACAAAATTTTCCAAATGCGCCGAAACTTTGACAACGTCCATATCGGTGACAAAGCGCAGCTGCATCAGCGCATGGGTGCCTATATCGCCGCCGCAGAGCGAAGCTCCCGAACGCTTGGGGTCGGTGCGCCAGTCGGCTCCACTCTCGCCGCCTCCTTTTTCGATTTTCTTTGCGAGCCAGCCCTGCATGTATGAAGAATCCACCCAACGGATATCCCCCAGCAAGCCGCTCGTGACAACAAAGCGCGAGAACCACGACGACCAATGCCCGAGATAGGTGTGGGCCACCGCAAATGGCAATCCTTTTGCAGTGGCTGCCGCTACAATCTGGTCGGCTTGTTCGAGGCTTACTGTAAGGGGTTTTTCGCACATTACAGGAATTCCCGCCTCTATGGCTTTCATAGCCGGATCAAAATGCACGAAATTAGGAGTGACAATGAGGATATAATCAAGCCTCTCGGATTCCGGAAGATTCTTTTGATCTTCTATCATTTCCACATAGGAGGGATAACCCTTTATGGGGTATGGCCATTTTTCGGCCTCCTCCATGGCGATCTTTGGATCTGGGTGCAAAGCTGCGGCAACGACACGCCTTGTGCCGTCGGAATGGATAGCTTTCTGGTGCGGCTGGGCGATAAAAGCCCCGCAACCTCCGCCAACTAAACCTACATTTAACGGTCTTTTTGACATAATTATAACCTTTTTTTTAGTTTGTTAAAGCCTCCTCGCGCACATGATATGCGGACAGCAATCCTGCGCGGACGAATCGGACAATATCCTCTATGACAAAGACATTGTTATCATACCCTCCACGACTTTCAAGCCATTTTTTCCGACTGCCGACAGCGATTGATGATTGCGGAATTTTTTAAGATGATTTAATATTTCAGCAACTTGGTACGATTAAACTATAATAAGAATAAGAAAGGACATATGACAAATATTACCGCGATTTACGCCAGAGAGATTCTGGATTCTCGAGGAAACCCGACAGTTGAAGCAGAAGTAGAGCTCAGATGCGGAGTTCGAGGCAGAGCCTCAGTTCCATCTGGAGCTTCTACCGGGAAATTTGAGGCGGTAGAATTGCGCGATGCGAACGCCGACTTTAAGCGTGGAGGGACAAAAATGAAATCCCGCTACGGTGGGAAGGGCGTGCAGAAAGCAGTAGCGAACATAAGGGACGAAATAACTCCGGAATTGACCGGCATGGACGCATGCGACCAGGCCGGCATAGACATGGCAATGTTAAATCTGGACGGTACGCGAAACAAGAAAAGGCTTGGTGCAAACGCCATTTTAGCGGTGTCGCTTGCCACGGCTCGGGCGGCTGCGGCCGCGCTGAAGATTCCTTTCTTTAGGTATCTTGGCGGTTCAAACGCGAGGGTGCTGCCAATACCTATGATGAACGTCATAAACGGCGGGGCCCATTCCGACGCCCCTGTGGACATTCAGGAATTTATGATAAGGCCCGACGGCGCTGCCTCATTTTCCGAAGCAGTACAGATGGGGGCGGAAGTTTTCCATGAGCTTAAGAAAGTATTGAGGGCGCGAAATCTATCCACCGCGGTAGGCGACGAGGGAGGATTTGCCCCTGAGCTAAAAGGCGATTGCGACGCCCTTGAATGTATAGCCAAAGCCGTAAAGGACGCCGGATACAAATTGGGTAAAGACATAAGTATAGCTCTCGACATAGCCTCGAGCGAATTCTACGATTCCCAAAAGCGCCGCTACATATTTTCCAAATCGGACGGTTCCAAACGCACATCGTCGGAGATGGTGAGTTATCTGGAGGAATTGTGCCGAAAATTTCCTATAAGCTCGATAGAGGACGGGTGCGCCGAGGACGACTGGACTGGCTGGAAGGAGCTTACTATCGCTATGGGGGATTCCGTGCAGCTTGTGGGCGACGATTTATTCGTCACAAACACCGAATTTCTGCGCAGGGGCATAATTGAGAACGTAGCCAATGCGATACTTGTAAAAGTAAACCAAATAGGGACTCTTACAGAGGCTTGCAATGCCGTGGAAATGGCAAAGAGAGCCTCATACGGCACAATAATATCCCACCGCTCGGGAGAGACGGAGGATACCGCAATAGCCGATATCGCCGTTGCCCTAAACGCCGGACAAATCAAGACTGGCTCTATGAGCAGGAGCGACAGGCTCGCAAAATACAATCAGCTTCTGAGAATCGAAGAATACCTCGGCGCCACCGCCTGCTACGGTTATATACAATAAAATGCGCCATATGCGCCGCTTTAGGAGAGGAATCCCTCTCCTTTTTTTATTTGAATATATATGGATATGGAGGCATTACACAGACAAAATTAAAATATTGCGGGCAAGTAAAAAATCGTAAATATTCGCGTTATGAACGAGGGGCAAGACACATCTCTAAGGGACAGACATATAATAGCCTGTATTTGGGACTTCGACAAGACACTTATCAAGGGCTATATGCAGACCCCCATATTCGCCGAATACGGCATAGACGAAAAACTCTTTTGGCGGGAAGTAAATATGTTGCCGGATTTATACGCCAAACGCGGCATCAATGTTTCTCCCGAAACCGTTTACTTGAACCATCTTCTCAGTTTTGTGAAGAGCGGATATATGAAGGGCCTGAGCAATGCAAAGCTAAGGCAACTCGGCTCGAGGCTGGAGTTTTGCGACGGCATACCTGAATTATTTGAAGAGTTAAAAGCCGTCACGCGCTCCGAAGACGCCTACCGCAAACTCGACATAAAACTGGAACACTACATAGTAAGCACCGGTCTCGCCGAAATGATACGCGGCTCAAAAATAGCGCCGTATGTGGACGGAATATTCGGATGCGAGTTTGTCGAGGAGCCTTTCCCTCCGTATTTTTCGCGGCAGCCCGAATTCGATATGGGAGCGCTCTCGACCCAGATAAACCAGATAGGGGTGATAGTTGACAACACCATAAAGACCCGCTTCATTTTTGAAATAAATAAAGGCACTAACAAGAATCCCGCCATAAATGTAAACGCCCGCATACGCCCCGAGGACAGGCGCATACCGATACGCAACATGATATACATAGCCGATGGCCCCAGCGATGTTCCGGTATTTTCAGTGGTTCGGCGGGGCGGAGGCAAAGCGTTTGCCGTATATACTCCGCACAAGAAAGACGAGTTCGCCCAGAACGATATGCTGCTTGAAAATGGCAGAATAGACGCATACGGCGCTAACGATTACCGGTCCGATACCCCCACTGCGATGTGGTTGAAAATGCACGTTGGAAAATTGTGCGACCGCATTGTAAAAGATGTCGCCGATGCCGTTGAATCGCGCCTTGGAGAAGTACCGCGACATCTTCACACCGCATTTTCCGTTGAGGCAAAACCCATAGCCGAAGAAGACGACCTCTTCGGGAAAGGAAGGCAAAAATGAGTCCGGGGCGGAAACGCTCTGAATCTTCAGGCGCCGGGCGCAAAGCCGACGATTCGCGCGGAAACTCGATGCTGCGCTTGGCCGCGAGCGTATTACACGATATAAGCCGGGCGTCGGTAAGCGTAAAAGAGGTTCCCACGTTTTTGCGCAACACCTTGGATATTCTGAATGCGCGCATGAATCTGACGCGCGGGACAATAACTCTGCGCAACGGGGATATGCTTGTGATAATAGCCTCCCACGGACTCAGCGAGGACGAGCGCAAGCGCGGAGTTTATAGAATGGGAGAGGGCGTGACCGGCGACGTCGCCAAGCGCGGGGTTTCAAGGGTAGTTCCCGACATATCAAAATCTCCCGATTTCTTAAACCGCACTATGTCGCGCGATGTGGGCCATACAAAGACAGCTTTTATATGCGTTCCCATAAGCACCCGCGAAGGCGTTATAGGAACTTTGAGCATAGACAGGGAAAATCCCGACAGGGAGTCGTTAAACCGCTGTTTAAAATTGCTGGAGACGGTAGCCAACGTAATAGCGGAAGCCGTTTCCGTACTCTATCTCGACATGGCCGAGAACGAGAGGCTGGACGCCCAAAACCGCGAATTGCGCTCGCGCATAGAGTCGGAATTGCGCCCCGAAAACGCAATAGGCAGCTGCGCGGCCATGCTAAAAGTATATGAACAGATAGCGCAAGCTGGAGCCTCAGACATACACGTCATGATAAGGGGCGAAGTCGGGGCGGGAAAAGACTTTGCGATGAGAGCCATCACAAACTCTCCGAAATGGCGCGGCAGGCCGGTGGAAATACTCAACTGCGCGGCCATGCACGACTCAACCATAGAAGCCCAACTATTCGGCTTGGAGAAGAACGGCACCATAACCGAGGGAGTTCTTGAAAAGATAGGCAGCGGCACGGTATATCTCGACGCAATGGGATTAATAGGACAAGCCCTTCAACTCAAACTCCTGCGGCTTCTGCGCGACGGAATTTACAGGAGAGTCGGCGGAGAGCGCGACTTACATTCGTCCGCCCGCATAATAACTTCAACCTGCGGAGATTTGGAATCGCGTCTGCGCGACAATATAATACGCCAGGACTTCTACTACCAGCTCACGCGTTTTACAATATCCATTCCGCCTCTTAGAAAAAGGCGCAGGGACATTCCCGCATTGGCCAAATACTTTCTGCAAAAATACGCCCGTCTGCACGATAAGAAAGTGACAACAATAAGCGCCGCCGCCGCCAATATGATTTCTGCCTACCATTGGCCGAGCAATGTACGAGAGCTTGAAAACTGCATAGAGAGGGCGGTTCTAATATCCGCCGACCGCACTGTTTCAGAATCAGACCTCCCACCTTCTCTGCAAACCCCCCAATCCACAAACACTTCCAAGCTGAGAGCCGATCTCCCTATAGACTTTGAAAAACTTGTCGGAAATTTTGAAAGGGAAATAATAGTGGAAGTGCTTGCCGCCCACGGCGGGAATGCCGCCGCTGCCGCAAGGCATTTATCGGTTTCCAGACGCATACTAAATTATAAGATTGCCAAGCTTGGCATCAGTCCAAAAGTCTATAAGCAGAAACACCAATTATAAACATTTATCCCGCCAAACTCGTATTCGTTTTACCATAAATTACCACAAAAGCACTAAATAGATTCTTGACTATTTTGTTTTTACGATAATATTGAACGTTCCATTCAAGAAAACCTTATTTTTTAATACAAAAATATCGATTTTTTGTGAAAAAGGGATAATTTATGGCAAGAAAATTACATAAGAAACGCGGTTCCAATGCGCAAGGCAAACGCAAGAGGCTTCAGCTGCTCGAGGCTTCGGGAAAATGTTTTGCAAAGCTCGGCTACAATGGCACCACAGTAAGAGATATAGCCCAAGAGGCGAATGTGCAACCGAGTGCTTTGATATATCACTTTGGCTCAAAAGAAAACCTTTTTAAAGAAACACTCCGCTATCATATTTTCGACAATCTCAAATTATACTCGCTTTTCGACGCTTTTGAGAATTTAAAAGAAGACGATCCTCAATCGATTTCAAACGCCATATACGATACGTTTAACGCCGTAATACATGCGCTCTTTGGAGGGAGGAAACGCATGAATTGCCTATCGGGCATGATGATAGCGCTCCTCACCGACGGAACTAAGGAGGCCAACGCCCTTGTGCAAAAGATGGGAACCGAAGCCATATCTAAAGGGTTCCCCCTGATGAGAAAATTCAACCCGAAAATTACCGACACAGATTTCTTCTGGTGGGATCATTTCTTTTACGCTATGATACTTTATCCGGTATATACTGAAAAAATGATATTATCCCATACCGGAGAGAAGAAATTTTCCGAAGAATTTTTGGAATCCTATGTTCGGCGGGCGTGCAAAATATGCTGTTTTTCAACCGGGCTTCCCCTTCCCTCGCAAATGAGCGGACCGGAGAAATGGGTGTTCACGCCTCCAGAAGAACGCATCTGACTAAAAAATGGGATTGCTTAGCAATCCCATTTTTTTTGCGCATATAAAAATCGCATCTTACAAATTTCGACGAAGTTTGCGCTCAAAATCGGATTTTGAAATTCCCGTAATTTTGAAAAAAATTTGGAAATCGAAGTTCGGGAGTAAGAGTGTATCCTCTATTTCGGAATCCGGAGCTGCTTCAAAGGCATTTTTACAATTTGCGAAATTGAGCCAACGCGGCAATTTTACAGAATTCTGGGTGAATTTGGTCGGCTTATTAAACATGAAAGCGGCATGGGATTGCGTATTGAAAAACCCCGAGCAATAATCTCCGATATTCCATTTGCCTACATTGCCATTGCCCTTGTTAAAAGAACCGCTATTGAAGTTGCCTACATTGTTTGAGCCGCTATTATAAGAGCCTATATTGCAATCGCCGCTATTGCGGTGGCCTTTATTTCCCGACCCGCTATTAGAGCTGCCCGAATTAAAATCTCCGACATTGTCCATACCCGTATTTGAATCTCCCGTATTAAAATCGCCGTCGTTCAGGGAGCCCGTATTCCGACTTCCGAGATTGAAGTCTCCGGCGTTGGAAGAACCTATGTTTCCAGACCCCGTATTCAACAAGCCGGTATTGTTTGATGTAGAATTGCCGCATAAATTTCCAGACTTAAGCATGGGGAGCAGCTCCTCAGTGACGTCCTTAAGCAGGCGCATTTGTTCCGCGCAAACCTGTTTTTCCACTCCGCAAGAGGAGCCCCGCAAAACGCCCCTCAATTCCACCTCGAAAATTCTGCCGCCCTCCACATACCAAAAGTTCCAATACCGCGAAGCGTAATATCCCTCTTGCCTCAATTTTGCATTCGGGATTTTAGGAAGCCATTTCCCGGGTTTCCCATCGGCGGGCAAATACGGGCCGTAGTCGAACCTCGTCGAGGGGGAGAGTGATTCCGCCGAAAGCACCTTATAATATTTAAATTTCATTGAAATGCCAAGATATACTCCGCACTTTCATGGCGGCAACAGTTTTGTGTTGCAAAAAAAACAATTTTTAACGAATTTAAGAATATGGACGGCGCGCGCAATAAAAGAAGGCGGGTTACGATAAAAGACATAGCTAAAGCCTGCAATCTCTCGGTTTGCGCGGTTTCGGCAGTGCTGCAAAACAGGCAGAAAGAGAGGCGCATATCGGCCGAATCCGTGCGAAAGATACGCGAAACATCAATAAAGTTGGGATATATGCCCGACTTGGGAGCGCGCAGGCTATGTAGGGGCGAAAGCATGAAAACGCCGCTGATGCTGGCCGTATTAAGCACCTACGAAGCCCCATTAAACCCTATAACCGGATTCCTGTTTGAAATGCGGAATGCCGTTGACGCAACCCCTGAAATATTTGAGCGTTTCGACGTTTCAATAGTATTTGAGCTTTACCGGGCGGGAAAACTGTCGGAAAAACCGTCGATAATATCAGGAGACAACTTTAACGCGGCAATAATAGCCAATACAACGCGCGAAGACGACGAGTTTCTACGCTCGGCCAAACTGTCATATCCCTGCGTTCTGGCCGGGAGAAAGATAGACGGATACTCCGGCGTTGTCGACGATCCCTCCCACGGATTTTCCGTGTATGAAGTATTCAAGAGATGCGGACGCAAAAATTTTGGTATAATATACGGAAAGCCCCTGACGCAGCTCACCCGCACGCGCATAGAAGGATTCCTCACCGGAGCCGATTCCGACACTGTCACAATGATAAGCGCGCCATCTCTCTCGGCGGAGGCCGGCTATAAGGCAATGTCTAAATTTTTGGGCGGCTCTGCCAATATAGATTCGCTTTTCGCGGTCACCGACTCCCTTGCGGAGGGCGCCTACAAAGCGATAAAAGAGAGCGGAAGAAAGATACCCCAAGACATCGCCGTAATCGGCATAGGAGACAATTCCAATCCCGAATTTTTCGACCCGCCGCTCAGCACCATAGGCGCCGACAGCAAAGTCTTCGCCGCAAAGTGTTGCGAACTTCTATTGGCGCAAATAACAGGCCGGATATCAACGCCTAAAATTCTGGATTTGGAAATCCTCCAGAATCTTCGCGGTTCCGTCTGATATGGCGCAATAATCAAACGCTCCTTGAAGGATTGGCGGCCAATCCATGGCGGCATGCAGGAATCGAAAATCCATCAACGCGCCAAGCCCGCGACACATTGCAATTCCGCCCGCTATTGAAAATTTCCCGCCATGGCCTCCATGCGCGCCGTCTAACATGGCGGAATTCCGCGCTTCAGCCGGGCAAAAAAATTTCGACGCGCAACATGGGCGCCAATTAGAAAATCAATTTCGCGCTGTAAAAATTTCCACTTGTTTTATCGGGACGAATAGACAAGACGCTTATCGGTATCGCATCGCAAAGTTAAGCGGAAGCACCCAAGCCTTACAGGGATTAGCACCAGCCGTCTCTCATGGGCGTCTTTATGAGGGCGTCGGCTCTTTCAAGGCCTACGCATTTCATATTTTTAATATCCCAAACTATGGGTTCTCCAAGTTGCAATGCCAAGTTCCCCAATGCTACGATTTCCGTAAGAACTTTTGCCTCCTCAAAATTGGAACATGTTTTCGCGACGTCCCCGCGTATGCCGTCGACAAAGTTGAGCCTTAAATCGCCCTGGCGTATTCTCGGCTTTGAGGCGGCAATGTCCCGCGGATTAAACTTTTTGCCGGATAACAAAACCGGTTTCCCGAATAGATGCATTGTCGGAGAATACAAAACGCCCTCGTCGCCTATGATGAACATTCCGTTGTCGGAGAGGTCTTCATAACCTTTGCCGCGGGCCAAATATTGGTCTGGAAGCGGAGGGAGGAAAGATTGGTCGTAATCCTTTTCATATTTTCCGTCTGCGCCCTTCTTGAGGAAGCCGCTATACCAATCAATCGTGACCGGAACTCCCTGCGAAGACTTCTCAAAATAATAGGTCACATTATCCTGAAGCGAAACGGATATTTCCGTGACGCCCCTGCTCCGCGCGACGACTTTTTTAGGATAGCCAAGTTCGAGCGCGGATATTGGGACATCGAGCATATGGCAACCTATATCTCCCAGCGAACCAGTTCCATATTTCCAGAATCTGCGCCAATTCAACGGGTGTAGTTTGCTCGAGAATCCCTGAACGCTCTCCACGTTCTGCCATTTATCCCAATCGAGTTCCGGAGGAACTTCTTCGGAAGGAGGCCAGCTAAGATAGGCTCCGGGCCTTTGATTGCAGTATTTGGAAAGCGGCCTATCCGTCCATATTACCACTCTGCGGACTTTTCCGATAAGGCCGGCGTTTATCCATTCCCAACAAATTCTTATGCCGTCGCCGGCATGAACAATATTGCCCATCTGGGTTATGGAATTGCGCTCTTTGGCGAATTTTGCCAATTCGCGTATCTGCCATATCGTATGGCACATCGGCTTTTCAAGATATATTGGAAATCCGTGTCTCAAAGCGCAAATTGCGGCGGCGTAATGCGAGTGGTCGGGGGTGGATATGACGATGCCGTCCAACTTGCCGCGCATTTTTTCAAACATCTCCCTGTAATCTACAAAATACGGCGCGCCTTTTTCGGCAAATTTGCGGGCATTCCCGAAGCCGTATTTGGTATCCACGTCGCAATAGGCGGATATAAGCTGCCCCAACCTTTTAAATTGGCGCATATTTTCTCCACCCATGAGCCCAGTGCCGACAAAACCAAGTCTCACAGGTTCTCCGCCACCTTTAAATATCTTTCTGCTCTCGGGAAGTTTTGAGGCTTCATCGTCATCTCCCCTCAATAAATTTGGGGCAATGGCAAATCCTGCCGTAGCCAATGAAAAATCCCTTATAAACTTTCTTCTACCAAACATCATTATTTATTCCTCCTTTTTTAAAGTATGAAAATCTGCGCCCGGATTTTCAAGATAAAATTCCATTTTTATCAAAACTCTAAAGACAAAAAACTTGAAAAAGTAAACTCCGCTTAAATAATAAACCCATATGAGAACGCTTGCCCATATCGGAATTCCAGTAAAACAAAAACCCGCCAAGAGCCTTTATTTAGAAGGTTCAAGGCTATATATCACAGATCCGGCCGACACAAAAAACAATATAGAATTTCTATATTTTGAGCCGGAATGCCCCATGCCGGAAATTGTAAAAGAATCCACCCATATAGCATATATGGTAGATGATATTAAGGCCGAACTCGAAGGGGCAAAAGTATTGATTCCGCCTTTTGAGCCCCTGCCGAATGTCGTAGCCGCCTTTATAGAGGAGGACGGGATACCGATAGAGCTCATGCAGACAAAATAGGGCGCTATAAATAGACATTTTTATATGCGCTAAAAAAGGCGGAATTTTTCAGAAGAACTTCCGCCTTTTTTGATAATTTTATCGGCAGCTAATCGCGCTTTCTTCTGGGGGCAAACTCAAATTTTATGCTTCCCGCAGGATCGAGGGCCAAGACGGCAGAAAATTTCTTCTTTGTGCGCTTCGATATGAAGTCGTCTATCATTGGAGTCTTTCCTGTGTTTATAAGCCCGTCTAAGTCCGCCTGCGTTATAGTGTGCGACAACATTACCTTGCCGAGTCTGAAGGAGCATTTTTTATCACTATTTGAAGGCGAACGGCAGACATAGGAAGTAGGGGTTGCGACAAGCTCCCCGTCTTTGCACGAACACAATCCCATTGCCGATTTTGGGCATCTACCTACAACGGGAGCCTCGGACAAATCCTCAGCCGGGCGCGCGGTTTCGTTCGGACTGTCGCCGAATTGAAAGCGCACGGCATAATTTTCGTCGAGGCGCAGCGTGGCGCTATAAGGCTTGCCGAGCTTGCTCTTGAAACCGTCGAGCGGCCCAACTTTACCTTTTGTCACCAATTCCCGCACTTCTTCTTTGGTAATTTGCCTATTGCCTATAGTATTGTATATTATAAATTTTCCGTCTGCGGACCTATATGAACGGAAAGTTTCCACCAGCATGGTTCCGTCGATAGGCGAAGGTATGTCCGTAGTTTTCGCCTCTACGGAGTCCTCCGCAAAATTGCGGGCCTTATCCACTATTTCGGCGGTCATTTTTTCTATTCCGTTCATGAAATCTTCCCTCGACATCTCGCTGCGCTCTATGAGGCGCAGTTTCTGTTCCCATTCACCCGTCATTGCGGGACTAGTAAGGGCATCGATTGACAAAACCTCCAAAAATCTTATCAAGCTGTCAGCCCGAGCGGTAGGAACAAGCTCGCGGCGATTGCGCTCAACAAATTTATGGGCAATCAAAGTTTCTATTATCTGGGCGCGGGTTGCCGGTGTGCCGAGCCCCTTATCCGACATTACTTCGGCAAGTTCTTCGTCGTCGATAAGCTTGCCCGCCCCTTCCATAGCGGAGAGAAGAGTAGCTTCTGTATAGCGGGCCGGAGGCTTTGTGGCTTCCTCTTTAAGTTTTGCCCCAGCAAGCTTTGCCGATTCCGGCTCCGAAACCAAAGGAGGCAAAGAGGGTGTGTCGGAATTAGACTTCTCATAGACGTCCAACCAGCCGGACACGCGCAAAACCTTTCCTTCGGTTTTAAATACATGAGGCCCAACGACAGTCGTGCGCACAGTGACGTCATACTGGACTTCCGGGAAGAATGCCGCTATAAAGCGGCGCGTTATCATATCATATATTTTTTGCTCGTCCTCGTTGAGTTTCTTTCCGGTTATTTCGGTTGGAATGAGGGCGAAGTGGTCGCTGACTTGCTTGTTGTCGAATATGCGCTTGCCGGCTTTTGCCACATAATCTCCGTCGAGCGCAATCTTCGCATATCGGGAATAAGGTTCTCCCAGCACGGACAAAGTATTCGCCACCACATTGCGATAATCTTCCGGAAGGGCGCGAGAATCCGTGCGCGGATATGTAATCATCTTATGTTTTTCATAGAGAGCCTGCGCTATGCTGAGAGTTCTGCCCGCCGAAAAAGAATACTTGTTGTTGGCCTCGCGTTGAAGCGATGTCAAATCATAAAGCCGGGGAGCAACCTGCTTCGACAAGGTACGTTTGTCGGACGCCTCGCCAACACCAATAGAACGCACTGCGTTCAACACCAACTCCGCATCGGAATGCTGCCAAATGCGATCAGCCTTATCCAGAGGATTCTTTTCGGACGCCTTATAATCCAGACGCTGATAGACGCCTTCGTAAGGGCCGTTAGCAACGTCAAATTTGGCCACCACTTTCCAATATGGGCGAGACTTGAAACCCTCTATTTCCCTTTCGCGCGAAACAATCATTGAAAGGGTCGGAGTCTGCACCCTGCCCACGCTTGCCAAATGCTTGCCGCGCGAGCCGTACATGCGGCTTGTTATCGCCCTTGTGCCGTTTATGCCCACAAGCCAGTCGGATTCGCTGCGGCATCTGGCTGCATCTTGAAGGGGCTCCATCTGCTCTTGGGATTTCAGGTTTTCAAAAGCTTCGCGAATGGCGGAGGGAGTCATCGACGACACCCAGAGCCTTTGGCGCGGCAGCTTGCATTTCACAATCTCGTAGATATATGTAAAGATAAGCTCGCCTTCACGCCCTGCATCGCACGCATTTATGACGCCGTCTATATCCTTTCTCGACATCAGCTGCTTGAGCGACTGCAGTTTCTTCTTGGTCTTTTCTATCGGTTTCAGCTTAAATTTTGAGGGTATAATCGGAAGATTGGAAAGCGACCATCTTGCATATTTCTTGTCTATGTCGGCGGGCATGTTCAACTCCACAAGATGCCCGAGGGCCGAACTTATGACATAATCATCGTTCTCGTAATACTCTTCAAATTTCTTGGCTTTGCCAAGAACTTTTGCGATGTCGGCGGCAACCGACGGTTTTTCCGCTATGATAAGTTTTTTCATCTGTTCCCTGAAATTGTTAAACGCCGGAAAATCGATAAAACAATGGCCGCGTGCGCCGATATAAAATGCGCAATGCGCGGCCAAGAAACGCCACAACCACTACTTTATGTACTGGGGAAGGATTGCGTCTATATTGTTTAGAAGCTCGCGCATGGTATCCGGAGTTTCGTCTCCCATGTTTGATATTCTAAAAGTCTTTCCTTTGAGCTTTCCGTAGCCGCCGTCGAACACCATGTGGAAGCGTTCTTTCAGTTCGGCCAAAAGTGCGGGAAGATCCACGTCGAGCGTATTCTCGAAGCAGTTCAGGGAAACTGAACCGTATTTTTCTTCGGGGAATAGTTTAAATCCGTGCCCATATCCCCATTCGCGAACTATCTTATTATTTAGCGCATGGCGGGCGTAGCGGGCTTCGAGGCCTTCGGCGTCTATATCGTCAAGCTTGCTTCTTAGGGCATTTATCAAAGGTATTACGGGAGTCGAAGGCGTCATCGACTTTTCCATATTTTTTCTAAATTCTATGAGGTCGAAATAATATCCCCTGCCCTCGGTTTTTTCCGCGCGGTCGTGGGCCCTTTTGGAGGCGCTTATAAATGAGAGTCCGGGCGGGCATGCCAGGGCCTTTTGCGAACCCGTAATCATAATGTCAATGCCAAGCTCGTCTTTCTTAATCGGGAGAGCCGAAAACGAGCTGACAGTGTCAACTATGGAAATCACGTCTTCAAACTTTCTGACAACCGCCATAACCTCCTGCAGGTTGCTCATAGTGCCAGTCGAGGTTTCGTTATGTATGAGCGTCACGGAATCGTACTTGTTTGTGGAAAGCTCTTTTTCGAGGGCTTCCGGATCTATGGGTTTTCCCCATTCAAAAGAAAGAAAACCGGCATTCTTGCCGCAACGTTTTGACACGTCATACCACTTATCGGAGAAGGAGCCGTTTCCGACATTTAAAACGCCCTTGTTGCAAACATTGCGGACGGCGCCCTCCATAACTCCCCATGAGGAACTCGTGCTCAGATAAACAGGATCCTGCGTGTAAAACAGCTTTTGCATGCGCGGTTCCACATTGTCTATTATCGCGGTGAAGTCTTTGCTTCTATGGCCGACTATGGGAGTGGTCATCGCCTTATATGTTTTTTCCGATACGGCGATGGGACCTGGTATGAATAATTTGTATGACATATTTTGTGTGGGTTTAAGTTTAAAATAAAAAACGAGGCCGCATTTTTAACGGCCACTATTTAAACATTTAAAGATTTTATTATTTTCGAGTTTTTCTCCGCCAGCGTAATAGTGCGTGGGCGAAGGTTTTTCACTTGGCTGTCTTCTACATATGCGAAGCACATAATGACGAGAAGGTCTCCGACTTTACCCAAATGGGCGGCGGCTCCGCGCACGGAAAACATTTTGCTTCCACGCGGAGCGGGTATTGCATAAGTTTCAAAGCGCTCGCCATTGCTTATGTTGCCGACGAGAATTTTCTCATAAGGCAAGATTCCCACCTTGTCCATGAGGTCTTCGTCTATCGCGAGCGAACCTTCATAATCAATCCGCGCGTCGGTCGTTTCGGCGCGCAAGATTTTGGCTTTCAGCATTTGTAAAAACATAGGTTTTTGCCTTTGATTTTCAGTAAAAGCCGCCACAAATAATAAAAGCGCAGCGCAAGTCAAACATTTTTCTATTACAGCCGTCCTGCTTGCATAATAAACTACCTGTAAATAAGCATCTTACAAAATCAAGTTTTTATTTTAGAGAGTGCTGGCATTATATAAAAAGATTGCGCCGCCACACAATGCGGCGGCGCAAAAAAACGGCGCGCCCTACAGTCTTCTTCTATAAACGGCAAGGAATAGTGCAACAACCCCAAATAAAGCGGAAAGTGCCGCAGGCTCTGGAATCACTGCCGCCTCCACTTTAAACGATTCCAGCCAACCGTTGCAAGTCTCAGTTTCCGACGCCCTAAAGGAGGTCAAGATATTGTCGAAAGTTTCCGTATTCAATCCCTCGTTTACATACTGAAATACCTTTGGATCATTCAATACGGCATTGCCGTCCGCATCATATATATTCAAAGTTGCCACGAGGGCAGTATCGCTTTGTGTTGAATCGTATGTGACCTCGAAGGAGAATGTATTACCGGTCTCTATTTTATCTTTTATAGCTACATCGGACACGAGCCATGTTTCTGTTTTGCTATCGTCCAAGAATGCTTTTACATTTCCAGAACCGGTAAAAAACAAGAATCCGTAGCCGTTATAAGCCATATCTACATTAGAATTTTGGCTAAACGAAAACCCGAACCACCCTCCGGGAGATGACTCAAATTGTAGAGTTCCGGAAACTTTTATTATAGTTTTGCCCCATTCAAACACAGTCCCGACATTTGGCCAATAAAGTTCGGCATTTCCCAAACCGTCTGTAGTATTCAGTTCCGTCCCCACCGTTAATCCGTCTCCGCTCGTAGCCAAATTAGAAGAGTTGACATAACCGTAGGAACTATCGCCTATATCCAATTCCCACAAAGTACTGTAATCCAATGCGGAGACCGAAAGCGCCGCCAAAAAAGCGGACATCGCAACAAGAAATTTTTTATCAAGACCAAACATAGTAAAAAATACCTTTCCCTTAAATAGTATTAACTACACGATAAAATGCCATTGTCAAAAAATTTCTCCTCCTCCAGAATGGATCGAGATGTATCTGCGGAATCCTCAATAAGATTTAGCAAATACGACCCTTTGAGCAGAGGGATTCCCGGTAAAAATACAGGTGCCGGGGGTTTTGTCGCCGTCGAAGGGTATGCAGCGCACTGTCACTTTCAAATCGTTGCGCAGCATATCTTCGACCTTTTCGCTGCCGTCGTAATGCGCCAATGCGAAACCTCCGCCAGACTCTCCCTCAAAAAATCTATAAAAATCCTCTTTTGAATTTATCGACACCGTAGAGGCGTCCCTGTAAGCTTTTGCCTTGGCAAACATTGCGTCCTGAATTGCCTGGAGCCTTTGCGGCAGGGTGTCCAAAAATTCAGCGCGAGAAATCGGGGCTTTTGACGAATCGTGGCGGGTGGCCACAAACAGCGAATCGGAGGCAATATCGCGCGGCCCTACTTCAATGCGCAGCGGGACTCCTTTCTTCACCCAGTTCCACATTTTGTCCCCTCCGCGCAGGTCCCTTGAATCTATTTCAACGCGAACGGGAGCTTCGCAATATTTCTGGGAAGAGATGTCCGCCTTGAGCCTTTGGCAATATTCCATTACGGATTTCCGTTCTTCTTCTTTGTGGAGAATGGGCAGTATGACCACATGCAAAGGGGCGAGCCGCGGCGGAAGCATTAAGCCGTCGTCGTCGGAATGGGTCATAATCAAGCCTCCGATGAGGCGTGTAGAAACTCCCCAAGAGGTTGTCCACGCATATTCCTGCACTCCGTTCTCCGACAGATATTTTATCTGGCTGGCTTTGGCAAAATTCTGTCCTAAAAAGTGCGATGTGCCTGCTTGGAGAGCTTTTTTATCCTGCATCATTGCCTCTATACAATACGTATCAACAGCTCCCGGAAACTTCTCAGATTCGGTCTTCTTACCGCATATTACGGGCATTGCCATATAGTTCTGGGCAAAGTCTTCATACACCCTGAGCATTTTCATTGTTTCAGACTCCGCCTCTTCTTTTGTTGCGTGGGCGGTATGGCCCTCCTGCCACAGGAACTCCGCTGTGCGCAAGAATAATCTCGTGCGCATTTCCCAGCGCACAACATTTGCCCACTGGTTTATCAACAGCGGCAGATCCCTATAAGATTGCACCCAGCGCGAATACATTTCGCCTATTATAGTCTCGGAAGTTGGGCGCACTATCAAAGGTTCTTCAAGGGGCGAAGACGGCACAAGTTTGCCTTCTTTATTCAATTCAAGGCGCGAATGTGTCACCACCGCGCACTCCTTTGCGAAACCTTCAACATGTTCGACTTCTTTTTCCAAGTAGCTCACGGGAATGAATAGCGGGAAATACGCATTTGTATGCCCGGTATCCTTGAACATTTTATCGAGAACACCCTGCATATTTTCCCAAAGGGAGTACCCCCAGGGCTTTATTACCATACAGCCTCTTACGGGACTGTTTTCGGCAAGTTCGGCGGCCTTTATGACCTGTTGATACCACTCGGGATAATCTTGGGCGCGTGTGGGAGTTATTGCTGTTCTCTTCTCTTTTGCCATATCGACATTTATTTTTACGCTAATATGCACAATTTACATTCGGGCTTCAAGTTATAAAAAATTCTATTTTGACCTATTTTTTAGTTGACTTTTATTGTTTTTTATTGACTTTTTTGGGATATTTGAAAGGAAAAAGGAAAATATTCCAACATAAATCAACAATGAAAAGAGAATATAAAGTACCCGATAAGGAATTCAAATGGAATGCAAAAATAGCGCTCGACGATGACGCGCAAGTTCAAGCATTCTTTAAGTCCAAAGATATAGAGAGATTAAAGAAACTTATTTGCGAGCTCGGCAAGAGGTCGTATTCAAAGAATTTCAATGACGGCAACGGCGGAAATTTTAGCGTGCGCGTTGCCGAAAACATAGTTTTATGCACGCCTACAATGATATCCAAAGGTTTTATGCGCCCTTCCGACATGTGCTTTGTTGATATGGAAGGCAACCAGATTGCCGGATCCCGGAAGCGCACGAGCGAAGTTTTTGCCCATCTTGAGATAATGAAGCGCCAGCCGCTTGCAAAGGCTTGCTGCCACGCCCACCCTCCGCACGCCACCGCCTACGCACTCGCGGGCAAAACGCCCCCGCGCTGCGTCAATCCGGAGAGCGAAATATTCATAGGCCAAGTGGGACTTGCAAATTACGGTACGCCCGGCACGAAACAAATGGCTGAAGAAGTCGGCAGAATAGGCAAGACCCATGATTGCGTATTCATGGTAAACCACGGAGTAATGACCTGGGCGTCCGACATTGAAACCGCATTCTGGAAAATGGAAAATGTAGAAGCCCACTGCCACACTTCAATGCTCGCCCTTCAGCTTGGAGGATTTCTACAATTCTCACAAGAAAAGATGAAAGAGTTGCTTTCCATACGCGAATCTATCGGATTCATACATCAAGCATAAGCTGCATTTAACATAAAAAAAAGGCGGCGCAAATTTTGCGCCGCCTTTTTTATTAAAATGCGTTGCCCGCTATTTCTTTCTTCTCAAAAACACCATCGCCAACGCCGCAAAAGCAAACATTGCCGATAGCGCCGCAGGCTCAGGAATCACATAGTACGAAGTGTACCCGGCATAAGAAGAATCTATTTGCAAATCTATAGTGTCTTCTTCAGTCAATACTTTGGAACTTACCGACGTTCCCTCATAGCCTTCAAATACGAAGAATGAATCGGGATCGGAGAGAGCCGTCTTAACCAATACCAAATCCGTCAATGGATCGTAATCCTTAAAGACAAACGTTGCGCTCGAGAAAGTACTCTGCCCTTCGTTGAAACTATTTATTGCATAAACGACCACACCATCGCCATTGGCGTCATTTCCGAAGGAAATATTTATGGTTTTTGCGCTATCCGACTCAAAATTTACCACATCAGTAAGATTGAAATCGTAACCGTTCAAATTAAAATTTGTGATGCCTCCACCATAATTACAGTAATAGCCTCTTACAGTCAAATTACCGCCCAGGCTTATGGTCGAAGGATTATTTGCAGCATCTGCAGTCTTGAGATAACCTAAATTCAAATCTCCTTTATTCGTGAATACGCCGCCGGTTAATTGCAAGAGGGCGTTTATAGTTCCGTAATTAGACGTATCTATTATCTTCGTCCCTCCACCATAAATACAAATATAATTTGACGAAAAGTCCGAAGTCATAGTAGGATCAGGCACAACATTCAAATTGTCCAATGTCAAAGTAGCGCCCTTGCTTACAGTCATTTCAAACTGGTTGCGATTATCATATCCGTTAGGCTTGTCAAAATTTATGGTGAACACGCTCTTTATCTCAAAATCGCTACTTACAGTAAAAGATTTGATACTCTCATAAGTACCTGACTGCGAAAAATTGTAAGTGATGGAGCCGCCTTCAACTCCTGCGTATTGATCCCAAGTGCCGGTTGTCACAGTTATTACTCCGGGATCCACAGCATCGTCTATTTCCATGAACTCGCTGCCACCGCCCACTATTACTGTTGGGAGTTCCACCGCGTATGAAACTGCAAATGTTGAAAGTAAAAAAACTATCGGGGTAAATTTTTTCATAAAGAATCTATATTCAGAAAATTATATACACTATAATTTCTCCACTTGTCAACATTTTCTTGACCTGAAAGTATTTTATTTTATGGATATTTATATACCCGCAAATATACTTATGCCAGCCATATACGGATATATGAAAGCTTTGCTATTGTGTTTTTTTCTCACTGCATGCATCTCAAGCGAAGATTGCAATAAAAGCGACAATCCCATTGCATTTTGGGATTTTTCAAAATACGGCGGCGGCACAATAAAATCCGAATGCGGGAAATACTCGCTTGAGGCGGTCGGCGATATAACAATCTCCCAGGAAGGCCCCGTGTCCGGCAAATCCGTAGTCCTCGACGGAAAATCATACCTCAAAATCCCTTACGAAAAAACCGGTCGATTAAATGTTAAGACGAATGCTGTCACGGTCGCCGCGTGGGTAAAATGGTCTGGAAAAGGTATCGGATTCGTCGGCGGAATGTGGAATGAAACCCAAGACGGCGGCTTGCGCCAATACGGCCTATTTGTATCTCTGCCCCACTATAACGGCGCAAACCAGGTATGCGGCCACATATCGAAAACCGGCAAGGCCACGCCTCCGTTCCCATATTCCATAGACTACTCCGCGAGCCCGCAAGAGGTCCCCCCGAACAAATGGACTTTTGTGGCCTTTACATACGACGGCTCTTACATACGCTCATACTTGAACGGCAAATTTATTTCCAGACCCGTCGAGTTAATAGACCACACAAAAGGATTTCCAGGATTTCCCGAAGGGCTTAGACAGTCGAAGAACCCATATTTTTTCCCCTTTGGGATAGGCGACAACGGCTCGGACTTCACCGTCGGCGCTGTAATGTTGAAAAACGGCATGGGCAATTTTTTCACCGGAAAAATCGGAAGTCTATCAGTTTACGACAGAGCCCTTGACGCGGAGGAAATCGCATCGCTATTCTCAAATAAATATTCCAAAGCAAATGTGCAATAGGCCAAACATGCCTTCAAAATCCGATGCAATTCCATTAAAATATAAAAAATTTTGCGTCCTATAAATATTAAAAATTGGAATAAATTATTTCTAATGGTATTTTGCGGAGCCCAAATTTTTGGAAATCCTACAAAAAAAGGCGGAACCCTGCGCAGAGTTCCGCCCTTTTATAATTCTATGCGCTACTTTATTTAAGCTTTAGCTTTGAAGCTATCAACTGATATTCCGGAGTGTCTTTTGAGAGATTGCCCTCAAGAATTTGGGGAGCCGCAGAACGGATAAATCCGTTGTCCTTGCTCTTGGCGAGTTTCTTTATTATAATTTTAGCCATCTCGCCGCGAAGTTTTTGGTCTTTAACCTCTTTGAATTTTGAGGCGAAAGCCCCAAGCTCGCCGTAAGTTATGGTATTTTCCAAAAGTTTTGCGGCTGCGGGATTTGTCGAATCACCAAAGAACTCTTTCCACAGGCGATCACGCGCTTCCGTATCGCCGCGCAATATGAGAATTTCCTGGGCAGTCCTATCGCCTTTTAGCTCCGCATCGCGCAAAATTTTTGGCATAGCCAGACTCGCATTTTCCAAGCATACGTCTCTGGCCAAAGAGGCAAAAGGTTCTTCGCCACCCTTGAATATGGAATATATTTTTGAAAGAGAGGCCTCGTCGGCGCATATGAAACGCGCGGCGTAAATGGCCTCGGACTTAAGGTTCTTATCTTTGGCGTCGAGACATTTCACGATGGTCGGCCAAAACCTCACGTCTCCGGCATTCATAAACGACGCTATCGCCATAATCTTTGATGAGTCGTCCATAGAGTCGAATTTTGAAATTATTAGGCCCGACTTCTCAAAGGCCCTTACGCCGCTCATCGCGCGAGCCGCATATTTGGCGTTCTTTCCGCCGGATATTATTATCGAATCCAAATATTCGGTTTTTCCGTCCCCGGCGAGTTCTCCGCGAATCCATATGGATTCCGAATAGTCTTCGGGAACCGACTTCAACAGTTCCGCCGCTCCGTATCTGTCACCTTCGCGCACCAATTCGGCGGCTCTGGCGCAAAGTCCCTGCACCGCCGCCGTCTTTCTGTAGTCGTCTTTTGACGCAATCTTTTTCAACGCGTCAAAAGCCGCAGAATCCTTTATTCTCGACAATGCCGCCACTGCGCAAAGCGACAAATCCTTGTCCGAAGATTCCGCGGCTTCAGCAAGCGCGGGCACGGAATCGTCGTTCCCGCGCGCCCCAAGCGCAAACACTATTTCTATGGCGGCTTTCCCTTTGGCGGATTTTAAAGATTCCGCGAGGACTTCGTCCACGTCGGAATCATCTATGCCTATAAGCACGTCGCAGGCGGCGGTAGCGCGAATGTCCGAATCCAGAAATTTAGCCAGAACTTCGATTGAATCGGAGCTGGCTATGGGTTTTAGGACTTTACACGCAAGGCGAAAAGCCTCGTCGGAAACTTGCGATTCGCGCAGGGCATCGAGTATTTTTTCCTCCAGCTTGCCGGCGTCGGAGCGCGTTGACTGAGAGCGCATATTAAAGAACCAAGAAAGGCTCTTGCCGCAATCGTACGCTTTAAAATCGTCTATATCCGAACCGAAAGCGCAGGTGAGAGCGGCGGCAAACGACAATATTGCAAAAAATTTTTTCATGATAAAATCCCCGTTAAATGTTAAGGCTCCACGGAGCGCTGTAAGACCTGTCGCACAATCTCGCGGCCTGCTCGTCCCCAACGATTTCCTCTTTTACGGGATCCCAAGTTATTGGACGATTCAAGCGGTATGCTATTTCTCCAAGCAAACAGCCGGTATTGCTGCGGTGGGCAATGTCTATATCTGTGACCGCCTTGCGCCTGTCTATGACGCTGTCGATAAACGCCGTAAAGTGATTTCCCTTTCTGACGGGGAACAGGCGCGATTCCGTTGGAAGTATGCGGGTATCTGCAATGCCTATCGGATCCGAGAACAATGCGTCGCGCGAGATAAACAATTTTCCGCGGGAGCCGAAAAATTCGACACCATTGCGGTTCATATCCGACATCTCTATTTCAACGCCGTCCGCATATTGGAGTTTTACGCGGAATTTAAGAGGTTGGTCCGAGAATCCGTCTTTGGGATAGACGACCTCCGAAGGGAGTATTTTGACCGGCCCGGTGGAATCGTAGCCGAGAGCCCAATGGGCTATGTCGAGATGGTGGGCGCCCCAGTCCGCTATTTTTCCCGCGCTATAATTGCATATTCCACGCCAGCGCGTAAAAGTGCGGCGGGGATTGTAGTATGCCGAACGTTCCGCGGGCCCCTGCCACATTTCCCAGTCGAAGCCTTTCGGCACCGGCTCGGGAGACAGCACCTCTGCGGCGAAGTTGGAGGGCAACCCGATTTTAACCCTGCTGACTCTCCCCAGATATCCGTTGCGCACAAGTTCCGCGGCCCTAACAAAGGTCGGCAGAGAACGTTGCCAAGACCCCGTTTGCCACACGCAGCCCGATGCCAATACAGTATCGCGCAAAACCTTGCCTTCGCGTATGGTGCGGGTGAGCGGCTTCTCACCGTAAACCGATTTTCCGGTCCTCACGCAAGCCAATCCCATTATGGCGTGCCAATGGTCGGGAACGGCCACGGTCACCGCGTCCAACCCGGGTATCGCCAGCACTTCCCTAAAATCGTTATAAGTGGGAATATTCTCGCCGAACTCTTTTCTGGCGCGCCTCAACCCGCGGGTATCGTTGTTTTTATACCCGTAATATTGTTTTCCCTCCGTATTGTTCACATCGCAGAGGGCGACAAGTTGAACGCGGGGATCTGAAAAGAAATTTTTGTTATTTGATATACCCTGCGTACCCAAACCTATTGCCGCTAAGTTCACGCGCTCGCTTGGCGCGACCGCGCCGTCTTTTCCGAGAGCAGAACCGGGAATTATTGTCGGAAATCCGACTGCAATTCCGGCCTTGCCCAAATTCTTTAAGAAATTTCTTCTGTCCATATTATTTTAGTATTTGATACAACTCCATGCGCATTGCGCGGCGAAACAAACTTGCGCCGTATGCAAACGTTTGAGCCGATATTGAAATATTTCCGGATTTTGTCAAGTTCATCTGAAACCGAAAAACTGTTTGTACAACATTTTCAAAACTATACAAGCTCCGACAATCCGCAAAAGATAAAGTTCGCAGAAATTTCTCCCCTCCGCTAAAATGAATCAAGAGCTTTCCAATGGCATAATATCTTATGCCAATAGAAAGTCGCCAAAGATATTTTTTACAAATGCGGCTGGAATTTGCTCCATGGGTAAATTCAAAAAATAAACTCAGATGCGCTTAATATTTATTTTCAAGGGGCGAAAGAAATTGCGCCTAATTTGAGAATGGCAAAAATTCGATAAATATTTTGCGCCGTCGGAGCGTATCGTCCGGGGGACAAAAAATTGTGGGCTCCGCCGGTGATAGGCAAAGGGCAAATATCCTTGACAATAAGGAGGGAATCGTTTTATGTTATCGTTAACAGTTAAAGGGGAGAGGTTTGCATAAACTAACACGGAGATGCCGGGCGCATGAAGTCGGAAGTATTTCAAGAATCGGGACAATACCCCGATTTGCGGGATATAAAAAAGCAGGCCGTTTAGTTTTTGTTTCCGCCCCGCAAAATGATTTTCGCTACCTTTTATGAAAAAATACGCCACAATAATATTCCTTGCAATCGCCGCGCTATCGGCAATTGCCGCAGAAGAAAATAAGGTGACCAACGCCCCCGGAGAAAAAACGGTTTTAGACAAGGCATCGCAGAAGATGCCTGAACACCCCCTTGCGCCAGCCGAGTTCCGCAGGCCGGAAGGATATAAACCGGTCCTCTACAAGCACGACCTGAAACAGCTGAAAGATCTCTACTCGGAAAGCGTAATGGAAAAAGCCCGAAAGGAGATGTCGCGCGTCGACGCGATAAACGCCGAAGGCAGGTGGAAGCCAAACGGGAAATCTCTCGACTGGCACAAATGCCCGGAGTGGTTCAAGGACGCCAAGTTTGGGATTTTTGTGGACTGGGGATTGTGGTCCCTGGCTTCATGGGCTCCAAAACGCGAGAGCGGAGCTATGTACCCCGACTGGTACGAGCTGAGAATGTACAGCGATTTTGACAATAAATCTCCATACTGGGGCTACCGCAGCTACCATGTAAAGAATTGGGGCGAGGACTTTCAACGCGACCATTTTATTCCGCTCTTCAAAGCAAAAAAATACGACTCTGAAAAGCTCGCAAAACTTTTTAAAGATTGCGGCGCAAAATATGTAATACCATTTACGAAGCACCACTCGGGATTCTGCCTATGGCCTTCTTCATACACCTTCCGCGACACCATGGATATGGGCCCGAAAAGAGATATTGTAGGAGAGCTTGAAAAATCCTGCCGCAAGCTCGACATGAAATTCGGATTCTATTTCAGTTTGAGCGAATGGGAATACCCCATAATAGACAAAGACGGCAACCTTGCAAACTGCTCGTGGAATAAGATTGTGCCGTATTCCCCCGCTATGGAGTATAAAGCCTCTGGCAAGGTTGCGGTAAAAGATTTTGTGCGCGACTACATCATACCCCAAGCCGTAGAATTTATAGACAAATATTCTCCCGACATATTGTGGTACGACGCCGACTGGGCCGAAAAAGCAAGCAAGCTCGGCGGATACGATATAGCCGCCTACTTCTATAACGTAAGCAAGAAACCAGTGGCAATAAACGATCGCTACGGATTGGGAGAGCCCGACGAAATCGCAGGCAGGTTCACAAAAGAGCGCCCGCGCAAATGGCTTCGCACAGTGCGCGGAGACTTTTATACCGACGAATTCGGCGATACGTCGGAATGTATAAATATAGAGAACTACCACCCCTGGGAGGCCTGCCGCGGCATAAGCCAATCCTACGGGAATAACTGGCAGGACGACGAGACAAACGTAATTTCCGAAAAGGAATTTATAACGATGTTTGCCGATATTGTCGCGCGCGGCGGGAATCTGCTTCTCCTAATAAATCTGGACGGGCAAGGAGCGATTCCGGAAATTCAAAGGCAGCGTCTGGAAGAGATCGGCGACTGGCTTTCATCGTACGGAGACGCCATATACGCAACCCGTCCGCTTGCTCCTTACACCAAAGGCGGAGTATCCTATACCCAATCAAAAGACGGGCATACCGCCTACGCGATAATAACAAATCCTTCAAAAGAAGTGTTTTTGGAGATAACTCCTCCTAAGAACGCAAAGGTAAAAACGGTAAATTCAAAGCGCATACTGAAATGGGACTACGCAGAAGACGGAGCGTCTGAACGCGGCATAAAGGTTATGCTTCCCGAAAATATCGCCGAATCGGAACTTCCCGTAGCCGTATCCGTAGAAATTAAATAATTCCGCGATATACCTGATATCCGGAACTAAAGATTCAAATTTTGAGCCAACTGACATGTCGGTTCAGGCTCTATTTGCGAATTGTCGATAAACATAAGCGGCGTAATTGCCGCCGCACAGCCGGACAACATGACGCAAAGCGCCAACAAGATAAAGATGCGCATGGGTAATTTCATTAGGTAGATGGCCGCGATTATGCTATATAAGACAAGCATACGGCAAGCACAAATTTACCGAATGGAATTTTTATGTTGAAAGTGCCCATAGAGAATATAGGAAAAATAGGAAAATTTGACGGAAATGCTTTACCTTATAATAACGGTACTCCTTACGCTTTCGGTATCCGCAATGTGTTCAATGTTGGAAGCTATGATACTCGGCACGACACCTGTGGAGATAGAGACATTAAAGACAAAGTCAAGGCGCAAGGGCGAACTCCTCGAAATGATGGTTCGCAACATAGACGAAACCACATCGGCAATACTCACAACAAACACAATAGCCAACACCTTCGGGGCGACCCTGTCCGGGGCGATGTTTGCGGCGATATTCGGCACGGGATTCTACACCTCCTACGTATTTCCGGCGTGCCTTACCGTGGCCATATTGTTTTTCTCGGAGATACTCCCCAAAAACCTCGGAATAATATACAGGCCGCACCTGCAAAGTTTTATTGTTTTTCCCCTCTATTGGCTCAGGGTAATAATGCTCCCGGTATCGAGATTCACGCGCTGGACGCTCAAAAGAATAACCTCTAAAAGCAAGTCTAATTCCATAAGCGACGACGAAATTATCCTATTGGCTAAAAAAGGCGAAGAAGACGGTTTATTGAGTTCGCAAGAACGCGATTTGATTACGAATTCCCTCGAGCTTGACGACGTTGCGATTTCAGAAATAATGACGCCGCGCACAGTGCTAATGGCGCTCGACGAAGATATGACAATAGGAGAAGTTTTTGAGAAATACCCCCACATAGGATTCTCGAGGATACCGGTATATAAAGACGCCATAGACAACATAACGGGAGTCGTCAGGCGGCGCGACATACTAACCGCCAAGGCAAACGACCTCGACTCCAAGCGGATATCAACCCTTAAATCTCCGGCAATTTTTGTGCCGGAGAATGGAAGCGCGCTCTCGGTATTAAAACAACTTATAAAAAAGCACCAACAAATAGGGATTGTCGTGGACGAATTCTCATCACTAACCGGAGTGATATCGTTGGAAGATATTTTTGAGAAGCTTTTGGGATCGGAAATATTCGACACTGACGATGTAGCCGTAGATATGCGGGAGCTCGCCAGGCACCGGCGGGCTGGCAATAAAAGCATAAGGCAGGGCAAATAGTCTTGAATAAAAGCCGTAAATATGAGATATTGAAAAGATGACTAATGAACACCAAAAGTATGCCCCATCGTTGGCTCAACTCGAATCCGCGGCCGCCGCACTTCCCGATCCAAAAGTTTTCCTGAAAGACACTTTCGATTCCGTGTTGGATTCAGCCAACGGGAAAATCGCAACTTTCGAAAAGATGAAATTCAAGAAGCCCGACGGCAAGAGTACATTCAAATGGACTTTTAAAGGCAGAATAATAATAGACTCTAAATTTATATCGGAACGCTAAACAAACGCCATCTTATGAAAAAACTCCACAAACTTACGTCCGTACTCGTATTGCTGCCGGCAGCGCTTGCTCTGGCGGCATGTTCGGCTGCCGAAAGTGTCGGAGAAGACGCCGGGGAAACCCCGATAGGTTCGGTTATAACCGGCAAGACCAGAACTTCGGACGGCTATCTAAAACGCGTAGAACAAGACAACCGCCGCCTCGACCGCGACACATGGCGTCCGCAAACTTCCGAACGCTTCTAACGCGCGGAACATAGGCGATGCCGGACATAAAAAGACCATCGTTTTTCCTGCTCTCGTTTGAAGAACTTCAAGCGGAATTGTTGAAATGCGGCTTTGAAAAATACAGGGCCAGACAGATTTTCGACTGCGTCTATCGAATGAAAATTTTCGATCCCCAAGGCATGGCGACAATTCCGAAAAAGCTGCGTGATTTCTTATCCGGCGCCTTTCTATTTTCTGAAACCGAAACTCTCGGCAGGAACATAGACGGCGACATGACCGGAAAATTTCTGCATAGACTTCACGACGGAAATCTTGTGGAGTGCGTATTGCTCGAAGCCCCGGCGGAAGGAGGGGAAATACGCAAGACGCTGTGCGTAAGCACACAGGTAGGCTGCGCCTGCGGCTGCCGTTTTTGCGCGTCCACAATGCGCGGCTTTGTAAGAAACTTAAGCGCAGGCGAGATAATATCCCAGGCCCTTCCCTTCGCCGAAAAGGGAGGGAAATTTGCGTTTGAAAATATAGTGGTAATGGGCATGGGAGAGCCTCTAATGAATATGGACAACCTGCTCCGCGCCCTTTCCGTATTCAACGATTCCGACAAATTCGGGTTTGGAGCCCGACGCATAACAGTCTCGACCTGCGGCATAGCCGACCGCCTGCTCGAACTTGCAAAATCAAAATTTCCCTACAGATTGGCGATAAGTCTCCACGGAGCCACCGACGAAATACGCTCTAAAATAATGCCGATAAACGGGAAATACCCGCTTTCGGTGCTGTTGCCGGCCGCAGATGCCTTCGCAAAAAGCAACGGCAGAATGATTACGCTCGAATACATAATGATAGACGGAGTCAACGACTCCCGTTCCCAAGCCGGAGAGCTTGCAAAAATAGCCAAGAGCCTGCACGCCCATGTAAATCTGATTCCATACAACAAAGTGGAAGGCTTGGAATGGAGGCGGCCGACAGCGGCAAGACGGGCGGCTTTTGCGGAAATACTCGAGAAATCCAAAGTCTCCTACACAATGCGCCGCGAAAAAGGCTCCGACATAAACGCCGCGTGCGGTCAGCTTGCCCTAAAAACTTCCGATAACATACAGAAAAACCCTTAGGGAAATCCGCGCGCCAGAAAAAATTGTTGCAGAACGCCCTCGCATATGTAGGCTTTCGTATTTCAAAAGTCCAATTTTATGAAACCCAAGAAAGTTGCAATTCTCACAGCTGGGGGACTTGCCCCATGCCTATCAAGCGCTATTGGCGGTCTTATAGAACGCTATACTGAAATCGATCCGAGCATAGAAATAATATGCTATGTAAACGGATACAAGGGGCTCCTTCAGGGCGACAGCATAAAAGTGACCCCGGAAATGCGCAAGAAAGCCCATCTCTTGCATCGCTACGGAGGGTCGCCCATAGGCAACTCCCGCGTAAAGCTCACAAATGTAAAAGACTGCCTGAAACGCGGCCTTGTAAAAGAAGGGCAAGATCCGCAAAAAGTGGCCGCCGACCAGCTGGTGAAAGACGGGGTCGACATACTCCATACCATTGGGGGCGACGACACTAACACCGCAGCCGCCGATTTGGCAAAATTCTTAAAGGAAAATAATTACGAACTAACCGTAATAGGCCTTCCCAAAACAATAGATAACGACGTCTATCCAATCAGACAGAGCCTCGGGGCATGGACGGCCGCCGAAGAGGGGGCTAAATTCTTTAAAAATATCGTCGGGGAAAACGGAGCCAACCCGAGAATGTTGATTATCCATGAAGTCATGGGGCGCAACTGCGGCTGGCTGACGGCGGCAACCGCCGCAAAATATAGGGAAATACTCAACACCCAAGAATTCGCCGACGGCCTCGGACTTACCAAAGCCCGCCGCGACATTCACGCAATTTACATTCCCGAGCTCGAATTCGACATAAAAGAAGAAGCCGCAAGGCTTAAGAAAGTCATGGACGCCAATGATTGCGTAAACATCTTCATTTCCGAGGGCGCCGGAGTAAAAACAATAGTGGCCGAAATGGAAGCCAGAGGAGAAGAAGTTCCCCGCGACGCTTTCGGACACGTTAAGCTCGACGCGGTCAATCCCGGAAAATGGTTCGGCAAACAGTTTGCCGAAATGTTGGGAGCCGAAAAGGTTATGGTGCAAAAGAGCGGATACTTTGCGAGGGCCGCCGCCGCCAACGCCGACGATCTGCGCCTTATCAAGAGCTGCACGGATCTTGCCGTGGAGTGCGCAATGCGCCGCGAGGGCGGAGTCATAGGCCACGACGAAAACAATAACGACATTCTCCGCGCATGTGAATTTGAGCGCATAAAGGGAGGGAAGCCGTTTGACGTCAAACAGGCGTGGTTTGTTGAGCTATTAAAAGCCATTGGCCAGGCCAAATAGTCTTTTGATTGCCAGCCTCATTATAAAATTTTAACGAAAAACCACAAGGCTCCGATAAAACATCGGAGCCTTTTTACATATATATTCGACCAACCCTAAAAAGACGTTTTATAATAATGGAAGGGCCGGAGGGAACCATTTGGGAAGGCAGTTTTTAGAAACAAAAGATTGCGGCAATATGAGTTTTGAGAAGCAAAGAGCAATATGAAAGTTGGAGGCATTTACACTTAGGCGCTTCACGGACTATAAAAATATCGGGCGGGATATTATAAAAACATTCCGCCCGAATTTTGAAGAATGGAATTGCTCAAAAAGGCAACGAGTTATCTGCGGCGCATAAACGCGACAAGCGCCAATATAAACAACGCCGATAACAACGCGCAATGAGCAGGCTCCGGAATAGCGGCAAAAGAAACCGACACCCCGCTATTGGTGACCGAGAAATCCGCTATTTTCCCAAATTCGGCAGCGTTGCTCGCAAACATATCCGCTGTGATTTCCCCGGAATTTCCGTTTTTAAATGATATAAAAGTATATTGCTTTCCGTCCACAATCGAGTCCCACGACTCCTCTGTAAATTCGACATTCAAGAGATCCGTCACGGCAATCAACTCTCCAAAGATATTCAATACTTCCACTCCCGAAGCGTCTATATCCACTTGCAGGGTACCGTTGCCCCAATAAACATTTGTGAATGCAAAATTCCCCCTGCGGCTGTAGCTTTCGCTAAGATTACCGTTGCCGCTTACTTTTCCGCCGTTGAGATAGAGATTTCCCGTCGTGGCACTTCCGGTAGAGGTTCTGAGCAGCAAGGTTCCGCTGTTTACGGTAATATCGCCAGTTATATAGGAGTTGCCGTCCATAGCCAGAAATTGCGTGCCCTCTCCATTCATTATTACGCTCATTTGGGAAGTTCCGCCGTCCGACATATCATTCCTATCCCTAAAAGTACCGCCGTAAAAACATTCCGTGCCAGCTTTATTTGTAAACACGAGGGTAGTATTTCCTTTGCCCCAATACTGCACGCCGTCAACGAGAATGCTCGTTCTCGTACAAACTAATCCTTGATCTCCCTTTAATCCACCGAGAGATATCACCGTATTCAATTCCTGGGAAACTTTCATATTTTCCTCCATGGTCTGGGAGGAATCTTTTGAATAGGCGCTATATCCGCGGCTGTTTGTAAACCAAGTAGGCGACCCCATATCGGCTCCCGACGAATTATACCTGGTCAATTCAACCACGCCGCCTATGACGACGTCCGGAGATTCAACAGTTCCGCCGGTTGTCCCCACATTCATCACGAGCACCTTGTTGCCGTAGATATTTATATTTCCGCCCACAGTCAGGGATTTTATGCCGCCATAACCGACGAAATCAGACGAACCGTTCCCTCCAAATGAAAGATAATTTGCTGTGGTATATCTTACATCGTCGATTGAGCCGAGATTTATATCATTGGCAATCTTTACAGTAGCCTGGCTTCCTGCCGTAGTATTTACCCCAATAACCACGTTTCCGTCGTACTTGCCGCCTATTTTATTGAGATCTCCGTTTACATTAAGAGTGCCGGAATTCATTCTCAGATGAAGGCTAAACGTCTTGTCCTCTCCGTCCACGGTTTTGTAAACATTTTGGATAATCAGATTTCCCGCGGTATAAGTGCTGGTTTCTCCTGTTGCGAAGACAATAAACGGATCTATATTTTGCGTCCCCGAAGGCGTGCTATGAGGGTCTATTATAGCATTCTCAGATATGGTGGGCATATGGTCGAGACTCCATGAAGTCGCCGTTCCATAGGAAGTTTTCCCGGACTCTGCCAACCAATAATTGTCCACATCAGCCGCAAAACAGGCAAAAGGCAAAGAAATTGCAAGAGTAGCGAGCAACTTTGACATACAGTATCCTACATTCATGGTTTTATACAATCATTCGATTGAGATCGGAGTTTATAATTAAATAAAACCATCAAACAGTCAAGGACTTAATTTAAAAATTAACTTCAAGACAAGAAGCTCTAAGAGTGTCGCCCGCGCAAAAGACGCGACAGTTTCAAGGCGCTTTCGGCGCGATTCAATATATAGAGGTGAATACCGTCCACATTTTCGGCCAGGAGCTCCTCAAGTTGGCGTTCCGCCCATTCCAAGCCTATGAGGGCCGCATCTGCGTCATCTTCTGCCGCTGAAAGTTGCCGCAAGAGTTCATCGGGAATTTCCGAGGAGCTCATTTTCCTAAAATTGAGGGCCTGTTTATACGAGAGAGCCGGAAGAATTCCCGCTATTATCGGCTTAGAAATTCCCCTCTTGCGGCATTTTTGCCTGAAATTGAAAAAATGGGAATTGTTAAAAAACATCTGCGTAATCATGAAATCGGCTCCGGCGTCGATTTTTTTCTGGAGATTATCTATATCGGCGTCGAGAGACGTAGCTTCCGGATGTTTTTCGGGATATGCGGCGCAACCTATTGAAAAGTCCGGAAAATTGGATTTTACAAATTCTATCAATTCCGACGCATGTTTGAAACCGTCGGGATTTGGGACGAATTCGGGAGAGTCCTTTGGGGGATCGCCGCGCAGAGCCATTATATTTTTGAAGCCGCTCTCGGAATATTTTTTCAGCATTTCCGATATTTCCAACTTTGAATGTCCCACGCACGTCAAATGCGGCATTACATTAAAGCCGAATACGTTGCGCAAGATTCCGCCGTATTCCACCGTGCGCTCGCGGGAAGAACCTCCTGCGCCGTAAGTAATTGACACGTAATCGGGTAAAAGCCCTCTCAGCCTATCGGCCGTACGCAGCATTTGTCGCGCGCCCTCCTCGGTTTTCGGGGGGAAAAATTCTACTGAAAACACCGTTTTGCCAGCACAAAATTTCTCGGCTATATTGTCCTGTTTTTGCATATATGGCGTATATTTCTCAAAATAAGACTAAAAGGTCAATTCATTTCAGGGCGATTTTCAGAGCCTTATTTCAAAACTCTCTTTACGCGGCGAGGTATTGCAACCATTGTTTCCCAGGGAATTCGCGAAGTCCATTTGCTATAATCCACAAGCGATATTTCCGCGCCTTTCTGTTCCCCTATAAAAACGACTTCGTCCCCCGCATTCACTTCCCCGGCATTTGAGATGTTTATTACGGTTTCGTCCAAGCCGACCTTGCCTTCTATTGGGCAGCGGATTCCGTTTACAAGAACGCGGGCGTCGGAATTAAATCCGGACGGAACGCCGTCGGCGTATCCGGCCCCGACGCTCGCAATAACGCTTCCGTCGCTTCTGCGCGACACCGCCAGCACCCGCGACTTAAATTCGAGAACCGGCTTTATATCGATTCCCCGATAAACGGCTTTGGGATCTTCATGCGGGTTTATGCCGTACTGGATAAGGCCTACCCTCACCGCGTTAAATGGCGGCTCCACTTTTACGAATTGCAGAGCCGCGCTGTTGTGCAGATGAATCAGCATATCCGGGCTGCCGTACTTGGCCACCACTCTTTTAAATATCGAGAATTGTTTTTCCGTGTATTCGGGGTCGCTATCGGCGCTTGACAAGTGCGAAAATATTCCGGAGACCTTTATTCCGTCAAAAGCCAATATTTTGGGTATAACATCATCGGCTATTTCATATCTGACGCCGGCGCGCCCCATTCCCGTATCGAGCTTTATCTGCACATTTAGCCTCATTCCCCTTTCCTTTGCCAGATTTGAGAAGGCCTCCGCTTCGTCTGCGGACGACACCGACGGAGTGGCTCCAAATTCAAAGACAAGCGGCCTTTCTTCTTTCAGTATTGGGCTTAGCACGAGAACAGGCTTGTCGGACACAACCTCACGCACGCGCGAGGCTTCGTACAGATTCGCAACGGCAAAAGCGTCCGCCCCTCCGCGGAGGAAGCGCACAAGAGCTTGAGGCATACAGTGCCCATAGGCGTCGGCCTTAACCACGCATACATATTTTATTCCTTTAGGCAGGCTCGCTTTAATGTTGCGCACATTCGATTCGAGCCTATTAAAATCTATTTCAATCCAAGATCTTGCCAATGAAGTGTCCACTTTAAATCCCGTTTAAGCGAAGCTTTTGCCGACGCCCGCAAGAGTCAACAGAATTTTCAAAAATGTTTAAATTTATCCTAAAATTTTTCGGAAAAAGCAATCCGACCCGCGATTCCGGAATAGCCGGAGAAAAAGCAGCCGCAAAATTTCTCGCAAAGAATGGGTACAAAATCTTAGAGCGCAACTGGCGGTATCGCCGCTGCGAAATAGACATCATAGCCCAGTTGGGGGAAATCGTCGTTTTTGCTGAAGTAAAGACGCGGCGTCCGGGAGCTCTTGTAAACGGCTATTACGCGGCGGTGTCTCCGCGGAAACTTTCAAAAATTAGGGAGGGAGCCCGGGCATACCTGAAGCGCATATCGGCCCGGACATGGAGATACGATGTTATTGAAGTGGATTGCGAAGGCAAAGACATTGTGGATATACGCCATTTTGCAAACGTCGGATTCCGCAGATAAATGATTCCCCATAATTTTTAATGGAGAGCGCGCTCGTTTATAAATGACAGGGCCGGGAGGGAATCATCATTGTAGAGCCACACGTCGGGCGATGCCCAATTTTTCCAGAGATAGCGCACGCCTTCAATCTTCCCATCATTGGAAATCCTCCGCACGACAACTTTACGCGCTCCCTTTACTTCGGGAATTCCCTTTTCCCATTTGCCGTTTATTTTAAGCTCAAATCCGCGCGGCTCGCCTTTCGTGGTAAGTTTTCCTCCGAAAGTGTAAAATAGCAATTCCACTTTATCGTCAAAATATTTGGCTTTATTAAACGCCGGCCCGTAGGCTGATATTCCTTTTTTGCCATACACATCTTTCAATGCAATTTTTTCGAGACGCAACCCGACGGTTTCCTTATCTGTCGGATGTATATTGTCCTTCAAACCCGTATCTATTATGTTGGCCATGCCAGAATGGGAAATCTCCTTCAGGCACTGCGATTGAATCCATCTTGTCTGCGCCCATTTATCGCCGTCCGCGTCGCCCTCAAAAGCAAACGACGCCAACTGGACATACAAGAACGGCATTTCCGGCATATTCCAAAGCCCCCGCCATGAATCTACGAGTATTTTAAAGGTTCTGGCAAATTCTCCGCGTTTATTATCGCGGGAATCCGCCTCGCCCTGATACCATATCACTCCGCGAATCCCATATCCCACAATAGGAGATATTGTCGTGTTGTAATGGAAAGTCGGGCTCTTAAAATGGAGTCGCGGCGACACCTCATTCGGAGGCAAATCGTCCCATTGGCGTATTGGCGCCTTTCTATTTTCTCTCTTTGCGGCCTCGCATTTTTTCTCGAACTCGGCAGTCCGCTGATTGTACTCGGCAAGGGCCTTTTGGTAAGCTTTTGCATCATAGCCCGCAACTTCTTTTAGAAAATCCGAGATATATTTTTCAAGATAGGAAGATTTGGACGCATATTCCAAAGGCAGCCACGCCGCCATTTCAGTGGCTCCGCTCGCCGAATACAATATGCCAACCGGAACGTCCAAATCCTTCATGAGGGCCTCCGCGAAATGGAAGGCCACCCCGCTCATATGCTGTGCGCTCCTGCCCGTGCATGCAAACCAATGCGAGCCTTTTGGAGAATCTTTTTGGGGCGTTCTGGATATCACTTGCGGCTGATAGAAATAACGAATCATAGGATAATCGGCCCTCTCCCTCACTGCGGCTGAGGAATCGCACATGGAAAGCGGAAGCTCCATATTCGACTGTCCGGACGCAATCCAAACTTCGCCCACAAGAACGTCCTTTATAATTTTTGCATTTTTCCCGTTTTCAAGTACAGCCATAATTTCAGGTTTCTTGCTCGCCCCCATAGGCTCCAAAAAAACGCTCCATTTGCCAGAAGCGGAAGTTTTAGTTGTGAGAGCTTGTCCGTTAAAGCAAACCTCTATCCCGGAATTAGGTTCGGCTTCGCCCCAAATTTTTACGGGAATATCCCTTTGCAACACCATGCCGTCGGAAAATATCTTCGGCATTTTAACTTCCGCGTACACGGAAACTAAACTCAACAAAATCGAAAAAATTTTTACAATTACTCTCATCGACTCGCTTTCTTTTAATTGGAATATAATTATAGACACATTCATAATCCTTCAACATTAAAAGAAAGCTACAAAATCCAACAAAACATCTAACTTGACAAAATGAAACCCAAACAAATATAAATAAAAAAAAGAGCCGCAATCGCTCAACAGGAGGAGAAACATATGTTAAAATATTTTACGATTTTGTCTGCAATTATCGCCTTGTGCCTGCAAGCAGAAGCCAAGATAGATAGAAAAGCCGTTGTAGAACGCCATAATCCGGAATTGAACCAAGTTCGCCCGGAATCCCCCTCGCAGGTAGGCAATGGAGAGTTCACCTTCAATTTCGACATTACCGGGCTGCAGACATTCATACCTTTTAACACTATGTCCCATTGGGGTTGGCACTCTTTGCCCATGCCAAAAGGCGTAAATCCATACAAAGATTTTAAGGGATTTAAGATAAAAACCAATGGCCGCGACATTGTATATCCCTGCTCTGAAAAGTCGCTGCGGCACTATTCAAAGACCTACCGCGAATCTACGCCTACGCCCCAACAAAGCCCCGAGCAGATGGAAATGGCCGAATGGCTAAAGTGCAATCCGCACGCTTTCAACCTTGGGCGCATTGGCTTGGAAATCGTGAAGTCCGACGGTAAACCCGCCGCATTGTCCGACATCAAAAACTCCTCACAGACAATAAACCTTTACACCGGCATCGCAGAAAGCTCATTTTCAGTTGACGGCAAACCCGTTCGCGTGACGACAATCTGCAATCCCGACAGGGATACAATATCTATAAAAATAATTTCGCCCCTTCTGAAAGACGGGAAAATTAAAGTATTTTTTGCATTTCCCTACGGGGATCCCAAGGAATTTCAAGAATTTATAGGAGACTGGAACAAGCCCTCCGCCCACAAATCCGAGTTTGTCAAAACGCCATTTGGCGCGGAAATAAAGCGCACCGCCGACGACTTAAAATACTTTGTGAATATAAACTGGCAGAATCCTGCGGAATTCAAACCCGACACAAAAGACCCGCATAAATTTGTGCTTGAGCCTAAATCCGACACTCTCGCATTTTCCTGCGATTTTTCAAAATCGGAACTCCCTGAAGCCATGAAGAAACTTCCTCTATTCGAGGAAACTCTCGCCCGCAGTGAAGTAGAATGGCGCAAATACTGGGAGAGCGGAGCAGCCATAGACTTGTCGGAAAGCATTGATCCGCGTTGGCGCGAACTTGAGCGCCGCGTCATACTTTCGTTATATCTTATGCGGGTGCAAGAATGCGGTTCCCTGCCGCCCCAAGAGAGCGGGCTTCTAAGCAACAGCTGGCACGGAAGATTCCACTACGAAATGATATGGTGGCATGCTGTGCACTTCGGGGCATGGGGGCGCCCAGAACTTGCCGAAAAACAACTTGACGTATTCCGCAAATACCTTCCTGACGCCATCGAAAGAGCAAAGGGACAAGGGTACGCCGGAGCCCGCTGGCCGAAATGTACTGCCAATAGTTTTTCGGAATGGCCGCATATAATACATTCAACTCTCCTATGGCAACAACCCCATCCTATTTATTTTGCCGAACAGGCATACAGGCTCAATCCGACTAAAGAGACTCTCGATAAATGGAAAGATGTTGTTTTTCAAACTGCCGAATTTATGGCCGACTTCCCCGTGCTCGACCCCAAAACCCGAATTTACAATCTCGAACCGCCGATAACCGTAGTATCCGAAAGCACCGATTGCCTCGAAACGCGCAACCCCACGTTTGAATTGTCATACTGGCGATACGGTTTGCGCACGGCCCTCAAATGGCTCGAACGCATGGGAATGCCGGAAAATGAGAAATGGCGAACGGTGCTCGACGGATTGGCGCCCCTTCCTGTTGAAAATGGGCTATATGTCAGATACGAGGGCATTCCCAACATGTGGACAAAATTCAATTACGAACACCCTGCTCTAATCGGGACCCTGGGAATGCTCCCCGGGGACGGAGTGGATAGGAATACATTTAAGAGAACCCTCGAAGAGATATGCCATAAATGGCATTTTGAAAGATGCTGGGGCTGGGATTTCCCCATGCTTGCCATGGCTGCCGCAAGAACCGGAAATAGCCAGCTCGCCATTTCAATGCTGCTACACCCGACCCAAAAATTCCAATTCGATGAACACGGAATCGCCACAGGCGGGCCGTGCCCCTATTTCCCTTCAAATGGCGGATTTCTTACAGCCGTTGCAATGATGGCTGGAGGCTGGGAAGGCGCCGATTCCGACGAATTCGACAACGAATACCTCGGATTTCCCCGCGACGGAAACTGGAAAGTCAAAGCCGAGGGATTTCCAAAATACGAATAACCCAACTCCAATTAAAACAAAATATTTTCAGAGGTCGGTTCAAAAATACCGGCCTTTTTTTGGTAAATATTTAAAGTTTATTTAAGATTTTCGATTTTTCGCGTACTGAAATTTAACCCGGCTCTACAACAAGAGTCCTCTGCTTTTACTATTCATAATGTCCACAATCGAAAGCTTCCGCGATATAAAGAAACTTACTGTCTTTGTCCGTTCATGATTGCGAAATTTCCCATTTTTTATCGCATCTAAGGAATAGTCATCGAAATTAAAATAGCCAAAAAAAGAGCCGCCTCGCAAAAGGCGGCCCACAAAAATTCAACAAACTATCGTCTCCTACGGCGCATAAACGCAAATCCCAACGCCGCCAGACACGACACGATTACATAATGCGCGGGCTCCGGAATGTTCACTCCCGATATACTCAAATCGTTAAGCCAGCCGTCTATCTGGCTTGTAGAATTACCCGTAAATGTCGCGGTAAAAGAGGCAAAAGAATTATTACTTATATCTACTCCATTTGCATTGAGCAAACCGGTCTTACTGCAAATTATCTCACCGCTCTCATCGCGGAATACAAATGACACTTCCATAAACGTATCGTCTTTAGTGGTGTCATACGTATAATCGAAATACAGTTTTGTCCCTTCGTAGGAAACTCTCAAGGCATCATCCCTCACTGACAAATCGGGATCTTGAGAACTTCCCTGCTGATTTCCAGAAGCGGAAACGCTTATTCGCAAATTTCCGTCTCCAGAAACCCACGCAAACGGATAACCTCCACTGGCACCGGTAGAAGGAGAATTATTAAAGCCAAATCCGAACCACTGTTCAACGAGCGATGTTCCCGCTGTTGCCGTAAAGTCTATCTCTCCGGAAACATTGAGGATTGTTTTCCCCCATTCAAACCCGCCTATTGGAGAATAATCGAGCGTCACGCCTATTGTAGAGCTTGTGGCATTAGCTGTTGTTCCCACTGCCGTATTGCTCTCATTGGCAATTATACTTTCTCCCTTATAGGTAAATCCAAAATTCTCCTGCGACATATCCATCTCCCATAGGGAAACAAAATCATTCGCAAACGAAAGGGTTGCACAAGCAAGAGAAGCAAGAATAGATGTGGTAATACTTTTCATAACTACTATTAAAAAAATTTATCGCCTTCTGCGGCCTATCAGCATAATAGCCAAAGCCGCGAAGAAAAACGCATAATGCGCGGGCTCCGGAATGTTCACTCCCGATATACTCAAATCGTTAAGCCAGCCGTCTATCTGGCTTGTAGAATTACCCGTAAATGTCGCGGTAAAAGAGGCAAAAGAATTATTACTTATATCTACTCCATTTGCATTGAGCAAACCGGTCTTACTGCAAATTATCTCACCGCTCTCATCGCGGAATACAAATGACACTTCCATAAACGTATCGTCTTTAGTGGTGTCATACATATAATCGAAATACAGTTTTGTCCCTTCGTAGGAAACTTTTAAAGCATTGTCCTTTACCGATAAGTCTGGATTTTGAGAGCTTCCCTGCTGATTTCCAGAACCGGAAACACTTATTCTCAGGTTTCCGTCCCCTGAAAGCCACGCAAAAAGATAACCTGCATTTGCGCTGGAAGAAGGAGAGTTATTGAAGCCAAAGCCAATCCATTGTTCAGCGAGCGATGTACCCGCTGTCGCCGTAAAATCTATCTCTCCGGAAATATTTAGGATTGTCTTACCCCATTCAAATCCGCCTATTGGAGAATAGTCAAGCGTCACGCCAACCGTAGCATTTGTAGAACTGGCTGTTGTTCCTACTGCCGTATTGCTCTCATTGGCAATTATACTTCCTCCCTTATGGGTAAATCCAAAATTCTCCTGCGACATATCCATCTCCCATAGGGAAACAAAATCATTCGCAAAGGAAAAGCTTGTACACGCAAAGGAAAAGAGGGGGAATAAAATATTAAGTCCACGCATGATAACATAATATTACTAAAACCATTCCCTCAGATGTCAATCACCAAATTGCAATTTTTCAGCATTTTTCCAAAGTTTTTCACTATTTAGTAAGCGATAAAACTTATGCCAGATATGGGAGTAAATTACACTCGCCAATGTGCGTACGCCATTAGGGACAATAAAATGCCTGCAAATATTTCCAAAATCTACAAAATATCAATCAACTGTAAAGACCGATATAATAAAACAATGGGACTGGCATTCCTGCCGGTCCCACAGTTAAAGAGCTATAATCCGAAACGATTATTCGTCTTCATACTCGTCGGACAGCCCCACGTCCGACTTCAAGATATTTTGAGTGCCGCCGCGAATCGCTTGCGATATATTGAAAGTACGTTCTGTTTCACCGTATTTTCTCAATAGACCAACGCGATTTTCATCGCGCAGAGACGGATACCATTCAACGTGGGCGTCCTGGAATGCGATATGACCGCCTTCATCTTTAAAGACGCCGTCATTCTTATCCCATTCACCGGAAGGTTTTAAGCCTCTGGTCCACACCAAAGGAGCATTAGACGGCCCATTCGGATCGGCTTTATTGGCAACCTCCCAACTGATTGGGAAAGCTTTAAACTCCGGATTCACCCTCATGTTATTGCCTGTGCGATTCGCCACTGTGAGAGGCATTGAAGCTCCTTCGGCGAGTTTTTCCATAACTTGAAGGTCAAAATCGAGAATCCAGAATGCGGCGTCGTTCATATCCTTATTCTTTTCCGCAAGTTCGGCGGCCCATGCATATATGTCTCTGCCTACAACCATATGCGAACGCCCCGAACGCACAGCAGTCATCCACGCCGTAGAAATATTTTTGGCGTTATTCATAGATTTCATCTTATTGCTCTCAGTCATAGCGCCTGCAAGCGCCGGATAAAGCAAACCAGCAAGCACACCTATGATTGCTATAACAATCAACAGTTCAACGAGAGTAAAACCCTTGGAGTATTTTTTGTTTTTCATAATATTTTTGATAAAAATTTATAAACGCCAAACATTTTATCTTTAATAGGGATTCGCCGCACCAACGATACGCAACAAATACCTGTCAAAGATCTTCTGTTTTCTGTATGAAAAGATTTTTTATGGATTTTTACAAGTTTTTTTTACAAAAAGCCTATCAAGAAACCTAAAGAGCTTTTAATAGAAGGCAAATTATTCTTGCAAAGTCGCTTTTGTATAACCAATTTCTGAATACATTAACCTGAAAATTCCACATAAAAAATGACGGAAGATACGAACGCATTGGAGACCGGAACGGAACGCGGCTACTCGCTTTACGATCTTGTAGTTCTCGCCGAAGAAAGGGAGCTCGATAAAATCGACAACGAGCTTCTTTTCAAGACCAGTCCACACGTTCTATCAGTTTTCCTCTCGCGCTTAGACGTGGATACCCAGCGCGATATTCTCAGAAAGTTTGATCCCGAACGGGCATCGGAAATCGTTTCTGAAATGGATTCCGAACAATCCGCGGAACTCGTTTCTGAAATGCGCCAGCATAGGGCCGTATCCGTTTTGAACGAGATGGAACCCGACGACGCCGCCGACATCGTCCGCGAGCTCGAAAAAGAAGATAGGGACAGGCTGCTTGAAGGCATGGAACAAGCCCAGCCCGAAAGCACAGAAGATATACGCGAACTTTTGGAATACCCGGAAGATACTGCTGGCGCCATAATGAACCCCCATGTGGCGACCCTGCGCAGCGATATAACCGTTGACGAGGCCATAAGCGAAGTCCGCAAAATGCGCGACGAGTTTGAAAACATTTACTACCTCTATGTCGTTGACGGGAGCGGAGCTTTAGAAGGAGTAGTCTCAATGAGAGGCCTGCTGCTTGCCCCAAAAGGCGCATTGGTGTCGGAAATAATGTGCACCAATCTCATAGGAATACTGGATCCGACTATGGACAAGGAAGTCGTCGCCCAAATAATGGCCGACACAAATTTCCACACGCTTCCGGTTGTGGCCGCCGACGGCGAATTGCTCGGCATTATTACCCACGACGACGTAATAGATATTCTGCGCGACGAAAGCACAGAAGACATGCACAAGCTTGTCGGAGCCGGAGCCGACGAAGGCATATTCGACCCTATAGGAACAAGCATAAAACAACGCACGCCGTGGCTCTTCGTGAATCTTATAACCGCATTCATAGCATCGGCAGTCGTGGGAATGTTCGACAGCGACATCGCAATACTTCCTATACTTGCCGTATTCATGCCTATTATCGCGGGCATAGGAGGCAATACCGGCGCTCAAACCCTTGCAGTGACTGTCCGCAGCCTCGCCCTTGGCGAGGTCGGAATATTCGATATGCGGCGCGTATGCATGCGCGAGACCCTAAAGGGTCTAATCAACGGTGTGGTAATAGGATTTTTCGGGGCGGCAATAGCGTTGGTGACTACGGGGAGACTCGATTTTGCCATAGTTGTTTGGGTGGCAATGGTCATAAACATGTCCCTCGGAGGATTCATGGGAAGCTTTATACCGTTTACGTTAAAGCGTTTTAATCTCGACCCAGCATCGGGCTCCTCAATATTTACTACCGGATTTACGGATTCCGGAGGCTTCTTTATATTTCTCGGACTCGGCGCAATTTTCCTATTGTAGCCGAGATGCAGGCCACGCTTGCAGGCCGGGAACAAAAAATATCAACGCCCGCCCTCTATTATCTTGAGAAGCTTGCGAGATGAAGAATTCTTATTGTTGCCGGAATTTTTAGAGCGGGCATTATTCTTGTTTGAAGACGATTGCGCATTAGTGGCAACCTTAGACGTATCCGTGGAATTTGATTTATTGTTGAGGGCTTTCGCGTTGCTCGTGCCCTTTGAATTGGAAGTTCCCTTAGACGACGCATTGTTCGATGCTGAACCGCTTTCCGATGTTGTCACAGCCTGCATCTGGGAGCCGTAATATGCGCATAGATAATATTTGGCCACGCCACGCGATACAAATACCTCTATCTTTAAAAGGCTTGAAGTGTACTGCACGAATCTTGAAGGCATATCCCTCGCCCCCCTATTCGTCACTTCAGTGGAGTTTTTAACCCACGTTATCCCGTCGCTCACAGAACCTATCCGGCCGTGTATGGCATCGTACAGAGAGCTGTCGTAATCTTTGCCCTCAATTTCCATCATCATCAGCAAAACGTCTTCGGAAGCCGAATTGAGGTTGACCTTCTCGGAATTGTCAATCGACACTATGCCGGCAAAACGTTTAAATAATTCGTTGGGATTGCCGTCATCATCGAAAAATTCGTCGAAATCCTGCACATAGCGCAATTCGCTGAGAGAACGCAAGGGCCTATTCGGGGGAAAGGCCTCCATTGAATCGTAGTCGTCGTATTCGGCGCCGTTTATACTTGTGGCATCGTCGGCGTCCGTCCAATCTTTGAGGCAGTCGGCCATAGCCTGCGCTTTAGAAGATCCAACTCCCATTTCCTCAAAAATTGCGCAGAGCGCATTAGTATCGAGAGCCGCAAGCGGAAGCTTTGAACATTCGTCGGTAATCTTGACAACCACCTCATTCCCGCTCGGAAATATCTCCGGTTTCGGAGGCTTGGGAGCTTCGCCCTCGGCCGGGGGCATATACTCTTCGGGATCGGCTTTATTCTTAACATCCGATTCGTCCAGAAGCCGAGTTCTCCCGTCTCCAAGCGGATACTCCCAGCCTTGCTCTATGGAAAACAGGCCTCCGTCTATAGACTCATACTCCGCTAAAACAGCTACGGCTGCGTTTAGCGCAGAATACGCGTCCAGTCTCATCGACTGAGAAAATCTCGACGACGCCCGCGGCACAAGTTCCGTAGCCGCATACTCCAAAAGCCCTACAACTAACACCGACGCCGCAAAAATAATCCCGAAAACAAATAAAATCGCCCCCCCGGCTCTCGATTTAAATCGCCCGGTATTTCGTTTGCCGTTTATTGTTTCCATTTGTATCAAGTATTGCTGGTATCTGCAAATCCCTCAAGCGAGATTATGCGTTCATAAGTTTCATCTCCCCGCCTAAAATATAGCTTCAAAAAAGAAGGCATTACGTTGGAATCCGACGCGGAATCGGAGCGTATCTCGTCTTCTTCTTCCCACCCCTTTGTCTCGTCGTAGTAAAGGTATCCTACTTTTTCCACCCACTTTGAGACAATCTCCTTATAAACGGCGGGCTCGGAATTGCGGGATTCCGAAACGATAAATCTCCAAACTATAAAAAGACCCTCGCCGTCCTTCCACTCCAGAAAACAAACTTTCGCAGGAGAAAACACCGTAGGCGACGGATAAAACGGATGGTCGCCGTCAACCCCAAACGCCAAGTAATCCTCCCCCATAGTGCCGTCTTCGGGATCTTTCGCCAAATAAATAGTTCCGGCAGAATTCTTTTGGCTCACTGTCCCAAGCGCGGAAATATCGTCTATTTTAGAAGAAATAAACGAGGAGCGCAAAAATTTCTCAACGCCGTCCACATGCGATCGGAAACTCCAATCCCGCTCGAAATGTTCCGATAAAGAAACCATGTCAAACATCAACGCGCAACACCCGAACATAATAAGCGCCGAAATCGAGAGCGATAGCAGCACCTCCACAAGCGTAAATCCGCTGCGGACACTCCGGTTAAGCCCGTATGTAAAGAATTTTCTCACCTGTTAAAATATCTTTTGCTGCGCAAGTCCTCGAGATAGTCTTGCCTATCCTGTTTCAAATCGTCCCTGTCGCCCGTGTGCTGGTACCAATTTTTGCGCGACACAAACAACGTTGCAGATTTATCGACACCCTTGCCCGTCACAGTCACCTCAACCCTGAACAAATCAAGTATCTGGGTCGGCTCCGCTTCGGCATAAGCCTTCAGGGTGTCTCCATCTGGCGTATCAACATCAACGCCGTCGTCGAGCGAATCATAGTCGGACACGTTGAGAATCGCCTTGACCGCCAAGTCTATGACAACATCGCTTTCGGCGTCTTTATCTTTTATATCCAAAGGATACACGCAATTATAGCACGCCGTGCCTATCACATACGCCGCGAGCGAAAAAAGAAAAAGCGCCAAGACGCTTTCCACGAGAGAAAATCCGGCCCTACTCTTGCCGCGGCAAAATTTGAGTCCCGCTTCAGCCATCTATTTTATCCCTTTTTATAAGTGTTCCGGTAAATATATCCGTCTCATAAAAAATTTCCCCGCCGCCGTCGCGCACTACTATCTTAGCGTGGGTCATAGACGAATCCGCGGAGAATCTGAGGCACTTCAAAGGCTCTTCCGAAAACGATAGTATGCTCGAACTAACCACCTCCGGATAAATCTGGTAAAACTCTATCTCGACATCGTTTGGAAAATCGGAATCGTCCAAATGCGAACCTTCCTTTTCCGCCTTTTCAAACAAGTCTTTCTTTTTGGGATTAAGCCATAATTTAAATTTTTCAACGGCGGTTTCAGTGTCGCACACAGAAAAATATCCCAGCTTATTGTAATACAAAGACAAATCTCGCCCGCTCTTAAGAGCGTCGAGCCTTGCCGCCTTTATCGCCGACATCAATACCCTATCCGGCGGACGCCTTTTTAAAGAGTCCCCATCGGGCAACAAAAAGGTCATCACAAGAGCCGTTCCCATTGCAATCAGGGCCACGGCCATGATAACTTCCACAAGCGTAAATGCGGATTTAGATTTTCGCATAACAGCTCCTTTACCCCTCCGCAATATATTCTCCTACGACGGCGAGTTTGCACCTCAAGATTTTCCGCAGCTCCCCTCTGACGAAATGCCGCAGGAGTCGAGAAAAACCGCGCGCTCTTTCGCCGACCGCACCGAATTGCCAAACAGCCAGAACAGAATATTTTTCCGGCTACCAATTCCCGATATCGTCGTCAGTGCCGCTCTTCCCGTCAGGCCCCATGGACCAGATATCGTAGCCGTCCTTGCTCTTTGTAGCCGGACACGCATATTGATAGGGATTTCCCCATGGATCTTTCGGCAAATCGCGAACATAAGGGCCTGTCCATCTGTCTTCGGTGCCGTCGGGAGCCTGCAATAGCGCATTCAGGCCTTCCTCGGTAGTGGGATAGCGCCCCATTGCAAGCTTGAACGTCATCATTGGAGTGGACAGAGAACCGTTGACGAAGGACTTTGTAATGGAAGTTTGCCCTCCCGTCAGCGTTTTATCAACGTTTGTGACGACTATAAAAGCCAACAGCGAAATCATCGCTATTGCAAGCAGAACTTCTATTAGTGTGAATGCGGCGCGCATTCCGGCGCGATTTTTACCTGACTGTTGCTTTCTCATGTCTTTAAGTCCTTAAACGCGCAAAAAGCGCGCGAGTTTCACTTGGTTTCCTCTATGAAGCATGCGATGTCGGTCTTAAAAGGCGGCACGCGCAATTTTAAAGTGGAATCCGCGGAACTTTTGATGGTGCCAGAAACCAATTCGGCTCCGGCGCGCGTATTCCACCAGACCACCTTGTATGCGGCATTTGGCTTGCCCACTTTCAGTTGGTAGTCAAAAGCCTTTAAATTTCCAATGTTTCTCGATGCAAGCTTATACTTGCCGAAATTATATGCGTCCATACCTGTGCGCTTAAACCACAAGGCGTATTTTGTATCGCCGCTCCCCGATATTCCGCGCACGGTGACTCCCGCAAAACCTTTAAAGGACCCCATGCCGTCTATTCTGTAATTGCAGACATATGCTTTTACATTGTCTGTGCCCTCTATCTGTATTGTGAATTTGTTGTCGCCTTTTTCGAGCGGAATAGAAAATGTCTTATTTACCAAGGCCATTTCTGTCCCGTTAAACACAAAGTCCTTTTTTGCCCCTTTTGAAGAGCAAACTATAGTTTTGGGCTCGCGCTCCTCGGCTACAACTTCAAACTTGATTTCGCCGTCTTTGCTCAAAAACGGAACCTCAAAATTGAATGAACATTTATCGTTGGGAACGCCGTCTATATTCAGATAGACTATTGCGCCCTTTTGCAATATTTCAGGCATGGAGTTTTTGAGAACTGTGCCGGTGGCGTCTATATCGAGCCTTGCGTAGTCGTTGGCGGATTCGCGTGAGAGGTATGTCTCGGAAAATGCCGGCTGGACAAATATAAAGTCCTCCGAAGCTTTGGCGGCCTTCTGGACGACCTTGTCCGGAAGCTGAAGAACCTTTGGCGACTTCATTCCGCTTATGAACTTGCCCTGAAATTCAGACACTTCGCGGATTGCCTCCAATGTGGAATTGCGCATTGATTCGTCCGACAAATCCGCAACCGCCAGCATTGGGGTACGCGTAAACAGAGACGCCCAAAGCGTATTTCTTATAAATATATTGGACTCCTCCCTAAATAGATCGCGGAGCCCGAAGCTCGATACCGCCACGGGCTTGCGGTAGCGCTTGGTAAAGAAATCCGAATGTGAGTCCACCGCATTTGAGAAGTCTCTCTTATCAGTCAAATCGAAGGCCAAGACATCGCAAATATCCCCGCCCCATAAGAATTCGAGTTCGCTGGAAGTTTTTGCCGACAATATGGACGGATGCGATATATCCGCGTCGGCGTCTTTCACGGCAGTGCTTATTTCAGTGAGCCAGGATGTGCGAAGATCCAAGTTGTCAATATCAACTCCGTCGATTCCGTCGAACACGAACCACGCCAACAGGTCGGGGCGCGACCCAAAGCGCGACACCGCATAGTTTAGGACGTTTATATATGCGGATTTAGCCTCTTGCGACTCGAAGAAATCCTTTTGTTTCGGGGCGATTCCGCTCTTTGCAAAATATGTCGAGGCGTAATTTTTTTTCTCGAAGGATTTGCCGCTTGAGAAGTTCAATATGGTGTAGAGGCCGAGCTTCTTTGCCTCGTCCATAATATTTTCCACTTTTTCAAAGGCGGCGATATTCGGCTGCCCGGCCTTTTGATTGGCGGTATCTTCCGCCACAATGAGCCACATGGGAGCTTCAAGGCGCAATACTATTGCATTTGCCCCGGAATTTTTCGCGGCGCGCAAAAGTTTTTCGCTCTTTTCCATGTCGATATTTAGGGGGAAATTCGCCGCTATGACGCGCATTGATTCGTCGTTTCCATTCTCGAAAGCCCAGAGAGATTTTTTGGAGAATTTATAAACGGGAGAATTTTTGGATTTTCCGACGGCTTGCGGGTATTCAAGGGAAACGTATGAGTTGTTTCCGGAACGAATGCTGAATGTAAATTTTAGGTCGCCGGATTTCCGCGGCAAATACATAAGCTTCCAAGTCGATTTTTTGGAGTCTCCCCCTATAAAGAACAAGCTCTTTTCAACGCTCACCCCGTTGGAATCTCCGGATATGTACGCGTCAACATGTATCGACGAACGGTCGAAAGGATTCTCAAACGGGACCGCCAAATCCACATACGCTTCAATCAAATCTCCGCGATTCACAGGACCGGTAGGCATATTGACGCTCAAAAAATGCTTATCCTGTATAGGCCCCTTGTCAAGTTCGGCTTGTTCCTTTCTGGCAGCCTCCTCGTCGGCTTTGCGAAGCTTCTCCATCTCGGCCGCCTGCTTTTCCGCGCGGGCGTCGGCCTCGCGTTGGGCGGCGAGCTTTGCCTCGCGCTCCAAGCGCTCTTTCTCTTTTGAATCCGTGCACGAAACCGTCAGGGCTCCGGCGCACAGCGCGCATAAGGATATTGTAAAAAGCCTGTATATAAGATGTTTCATCGCGTATGATAAATTAAAGTTTTTCCAAAGCTGAACAAACCTCGTCTATGAGGAATCCGGGAGTAGATGCCCCGGCAGTGACCCCTATGATGTCGAATTTTTTCACGGCGCTCAGATCCAATTCCTTGAGGGTTTCGATATGGAAGCAAGGCAATCCCGTCCGCTTTACCATTATGGCCAGCTTCACGGTGTTTGCCGAATGCTTCCCGCCTATCACCACTATGGCTTGCGCCCCGTTCTCGACAAGAACTTGAACGTCTTTCTGGCGCTCTTTAGTGGCGCCGCATATGGTGTCTATTACAAGAGTCCGAGGGAACCTCTTTTTAAAATATTCCGATATTTCGCGATAGTCGTCGGTAAACATGGTGGACTGCGACACCATGCAAATATCCCCGCTTATATCGGGGAGGGCGTCTATATCGGCCTTATTTTTAACCACATAGCCGTTTCCGCTCTTGGCGTATCCCAAAAGGCCTATGACTTCGGGGTGGTCCGGATCTCCGACTATAACTATCGTATAGCCCCGATTTGCGTGCATTTTTATGACGCCTGCTATTTTTCCCACGTCGGGACATGTAGCGTCCTTACAGGGCAGCCCGAGTGAGCGCAAATATTCCCGGCGCTCCGGGGAGACTCCGTGCGCCCTAAAAACCAGTACTGAACTATCGGGCGCAAGACCTTTCCCCAGCGATTTTATTTCTCCATCTATAGAGCCTTCGCTTTTGTAGTCTCCAATTTCGTGCACGCCGTATTCCCGCAAGCGCTCCATCATCTGGCGATTGTGTATGAGGGGGCCGTCGGTAAACACTTTTCTGGCGCCGTTTTCGGCACACTTCTCGGCTATGTCTATGGCGCGCTTAACGCCAAAGCAAAAACCTGCACTCTTTGCTCTGATTACTTTCATGGGGAAAATAAAAAGACGCTCTGCCGTTTTTCGCGGACATATTATGGGCGTCCTTTATAAAAGAAAAAGTCATTTTATTTTATGGCAACAAAATTTTGAGGGCAAAACAGTCTTTTCTGGTATTTTCAGAATTTTATCAACATTTTGCCAATATCTAAGATCTCTCCTCGAGTTCCTGCCACCGAGCAAACATTGCCTCGTCCTCTGCGGCCATCTCCTCAAGGCGGGCGTTTATTTTTTCGAGTTCCCCGTAATTGCGCGTCACAAAATCCGTATCGGCAAGCTTTTCCTCAAGCTCCGCCCTCTCGCGCTCGTGTTCTTCTATTACCACGGGAATTCTGGCGAGTTCTTCGCGCTCCTTATTAGAAAGTTTTCCGCTGCGACGCGGCGCTCCGGCATTGCCGACTTTTACAGATTGAGCCGGGACGGGTGCGGCGGACTTGGCTGCTCTATAGCGTTCCCACTCGTCATATCCCCCTACAAGCTCTGCAATCTTCCCGCCACCCTCAAAGCAGAAAACACCCGACACTATATTGTTGAGAAAGGTCCTGTCGTGAGATACAAGCAACACCGTGCCCTTGAAAGATACGAGGGCGGCTTCGAGCATCTCTATAGTCTGCATATCGAGATCGTTTGTGGGCTCGTCGAGAACGAGCAGATTTGCGGGCGACGTAAATAGTTTGGCCAGCATCAGCCGATTGCGTTCGCCGCCCGACAACATTCCTATCTCTCCCATAATCTGGGCGGGCTCAAACAAAAAATCCTGCAAATACCCGACTACGCTGCGCCTGTCCCCAACCACGCTCACATAATCCGACCCTTCCCCGATAAAATCGAAAGGGCGGATTTTAGGATCGAGGCGTTCGCGCAGCTGGTCAAAATACGCCACCTGCAACCGCGTTCCCAGTCCGACGCTTCCGCCGGAAAGTTTGACGCGCCCCAATAGGGCGTTAAGAAGTGTTGTCTTTCCTATTCCGTTGCGCCCTATTATGCCTATCTTATCGCCCCGGTATATTGTTGTTGAAAATCCGTCTATTATGCGGCGTCCACCAAGCTCCACCGAAATATTTTTGACGTCCATGACTTTTTCGCCGGCCGCCGAAGAATCGCTTATGGAAAACTCCGCCGTCCCCGGACGGTCGCGCCGCGCCGCCCTTATCTTGCGCAGGCGCAACAGCTCTCTAACGCGGCCTTCATTTCTCGTCCTTCTGGCCTTAACGCCCCTTCTCAACCAAGCCTCCTCCTTCATAAGCTTTTTATCAAAAGCCGCATCGTTTCGAGCCTGGGCCTCCAACAATTCATCGCGGCGTTTTTCAAAGGCGTCGAACCCGCAATCGAAAGATATGAGGCTTCCCCTGTCAACCTCGACAACCCTCGTGGCAAGATTCCGCAGAAAAGAGCGGTCGTGCGAGACAAATATCAATGTCTTTCCGCAGGATTTCAGAAAGCGCTCGAGCCAAACCACAGAGTCTATGTCCATATGGTTTGTAGGCTCGTCAAGCATAAGCACGTCCGGATTAGAGGCGAGTTCACGACCTAAAAGCACACGCCGTTTAAGTCCGGCGGAAATTTCCGAAACTTCAATATCAGGCTCAAGCTCGAGACGGGCAATAATTTCCGAAATCTTTGCCGATACTCCCCATGCGTTCAGATTCTCCATTTCGTGCGACAAGATTTCCAAACTTTTCCCGTCAGAATTTTCCCTTTCTGCGCACGACAACGCTTCGCGGTATTCCGCCGCAATTTGTCCCGACTTTCCCATTCCTTTCCCGACGACAGAATACACAGACCCCGAAAGGCCTTCGGGAACCTCCTGCGGCATATAAGCTATTTTTACGCCCCTCATCCGTTCCACGGAACCTTCGTCTGGCTCCGATATTCCAGCGATTATCTTGAGCAGACTTGTCTTTCCGCAACCGTTGCGCCCAACCAAAGCAATCGAGTCGCCGCGCTCCACATTCATATCGGCTTTATCGAGGAGGACTTTCTCTCCGTAGCGCAAGGATACACTGTTCAGGAAAATAAGGCTCATTTAATATAGGGAAAATTAGAAAATCCCAAAAAAGGCAAAACTTATTTTTGTTAACTTTCCATTTTAAGGCGACGGCAAAAAGCCCAATGCCTCAATTCTCGAGACGCCCGAAAAAACAGCACGTAAAACTTGCCAGCCCCCGCGTCTCTTAAAATGAGCAACCCTACCGCTTATGCTTCTCAACTCCACCGCAATATTTTGAGGTATTTACTTGAATACAATTCGGAAGAAAGTAAATTCCAAAGGCATGTCTTACCGTTTTAAATCCTTTATGCGGATTATTTCCGCCTTGTTTATTTTCACATCATTTGCTCTCAGCGGACAATGCGCCGACGATAAAAAACCAGACTGGGAGAATCCTGCCGTGTTCCGCATAAATAAGGAACCGGCGGCGGCCTCCCTCTATTGGCATAAAAAAGAGTCCGAAGCTTTGGACTCTTCCAAAAAGTCTCCGTTTGTCCTGTCGCTAAACGGGGACTGGAATTTTAAATATTTTCCGTCCTACAAAGACGTGGATAGAGAATTTACCGCAGACAATGTAAAGCTTTCGGGCTGGGACACCATAAAAGTCCCCTCAAACTGGCAGCTGCTGGGTTATGGAACGCCCAACTACACGAATGTCACCTATCCTTTCGCGGTCAATCCCCCCTCCGTGACGGATCTTCCTCCGGAGATGTTCACAACATATCCGGAAAATAAACGCAATGCCGTAGGCATATACCGCAGAAGTTTTACCCTCCCAAACGCATGGGATATGGGGACGGTTTATTTGAGATTTGAGGGCGTTGACAGCGCATTCAGGCTCTATGTAAACGGAGAGGAAGTAGGATATTCCCAAGATAGCCGCACCCCTGCGGTGTTCGACATAACAAAATTCATAAGGCGTGGAGAAAACAATATAGCTGTGGAGGTAATGCAATTCTCCGACGGTTCATATTTTGAAGATCAAGACTACTGGAGACTGTCGGGTATATACCGCGGAGTATCATTAGTATGGACGCCCGACATCTCAATCGCCGACATTTTTGTGAGGGCCGGCCTCGATAGCGCATACTCAAACGGGACTCTAAAAGTTGAAACACTTGTAAAGAACAAGGCCAAATATACGCAGAGCTTTACCCTGAAGGGCAAACTCGTAGATCACGACAGCGGCAGGGTTCTTGCAAACGCGTCCGCCGAAGGCACTATCGAGCCGCAAAAAGGCTCCCTGTGCAAATGGGATTTTCCTCCATTGCTCGGCATAGAAAAATGGAGCGCGGAGAATCCAAAACTCTACAAACTCTTGATTGAATTTGGGACGAGCTCCGGAGAAAAACTATACGCGGCCCGCACGGTAGGGTTTAGAACGGTGGAGCGCAGAGACGGCCAGATTCTTGTAAACGGCAAGCCAATACTGTTTAAAGGCGTGAACCGCCACGAGTTCAGCCCGCGCGGCGGACATGTATGCGACGCGGAAACCGCAAGGCGCGACATTCTCGAAATGAAAAAATACAACTTCAACGCCATACGCACGTCGCACTATCCCAACGATCCGGTTTTCTACGAACTCTGCAACGAACTCGGAATGTATGTAATAGACGAAGCCAACATAGAAATGCACGGCTTGGACAATTACAAAAAACTAAATTTTGAAAGCGACCCCGTATGGGGGGCGGCCATATTCGACCGCGTATCGAATATGCTCGAGCGCGACAAGAACGAGCCATGCGTCGTATTCTGGTCTCTTGGGAATGAATCGCGCGACGGCGAGAATTTCAAGAAGGCGTCGGAGTGGGCGTCTATGAGGGACGGATCGCGGCCGATACACTGGGACAGATGTCTGGATTTGTCGTATATAGACATGGTTTCGTGGATGTACGCCACGCCCGAAAGAATAGAAAAATTTCTCGACGGCCAGAAGAAGCTCGATGTTTCAAAGAGGCTGCCGGTAATTCTATGCGAATACGCCCATGCAATGGGCAACAGCGGAGGCTGCCTTAAGGACTACTGGAAAATGTTTCGCGAAAATCCCTATGTGCAGGGAGGTTTCGTTTGGGATTGGAAGGACCAGGGTCTATACCGCAAAACGCCCCCTAAAATAGAAGTTTCCGACTACGCCTTCCCATCGCGCAATATTGCTGTATTTTCAAACGCGGCCTCGCCGCGCGTTTTAGAGAATGCCTCGGCAGTGGCAGTGCCGGGACTGCTCGTAAAACCTTCGGATTCGTTTACAATAGCCGCAAGAATAGCTCCAATAGGCTTTGAAAACAAAGTCGAGTACGACATGGGGCCTGCGAAAATAAATCCTGATGCCCGCAACGCGCCGTTTGGCGCAGAAGAGCCAATCGCCGAACAAGCGGATCTCTTCTCATTAAAATTTTTAAACGGCAGAAAGATTTTGTCTTTCAGCGTTTACGACCGCATAACGGAGTTGTGGAATAACATCGAAGCGAAACTTCCCGCCTATCCCGCGGACAAGGCCGTACAAGTGGCGGCCTCTTGCGATCCGGACGGAATGAGGCTATACTTTAACGGATTGGAAATCGCCCACAAGAAGGTCAAAAATGCCGAATTTTTTGGGAGGGCCCCGCTAATTATAGGAGCCCTAAACAAATCTACACGGGCAAAATTATCCGGTTGCATATCAAACTTTGCGGCTTGGGCCGAACCTTTAAAAGACGGATTTTTCACCGGCCCAGCCCTTGCGAAAGCAGTGTCCAACATAGATTTTTCCACATTTAAACAGACGCCACGCTCCGGAGAATTTTTCGTGTACGGCGGCGACTTTAGAGATTTTCCGAACGACGGCTCATTCTGCATAAACGGGGTTGTAATGCCGGATTGGACACCGAGCCCGCAATCGGCGGAATTGAAAAAGTTGCAGCAGAATATACATGTAAAGAATTTCAAATTTGCCGCGCCAATCGCAAAATTTGAAATATTTAACGAAAACTTCTTTACCGACACCCGAGACATTTCCTGCCGCTGGACATTGACCAGAAACGGCGATGAAATAGACAGCGGAAGAATAGATATCGGCTATATTCCCCCGCAGGGAACAGCGAGCCGCTCAATAGACTTGGACGGAATCAATTTCTCTCCGAACGCCGAATACCACATGCGCTTTTCATTTTTGAAGGGCGGCGCCGAAACTGCGTGGGAACAATTTAAGCTGTCGGGAAAATATTCGTCCTCCACGGAATACGACGACGATACTCCGCCATTAAAGGTGGAAAAAGGAGAGCGGGCATATACGATTTCAAATGAAAAATTCCGCGTTGAATTCGACGCAAAAACAGGTTTCATTTCGTCTTTGGGAGAAGGCGGGACACAGGCAAGAAACCTGCAATGGGAATTCTGGAGGCCTGCCACAAACAATGAAATCGGGGCGAAATTCGGGGTGAAATCGGCTTTGTGGCGCGACGCCGCCCGCCGGGCGAAACTCGTCAAATACGACGTATCTGAAAGCATAGTCGACGCCGTTTCCATAGTGCGCGTGGAAACCGTGCACAAATTCCCGATAAAAGGGGCCCTTGCAAAAACTGTTTACGAAATACGCCCGGACGGCCTCGTTGAGGTGCGCGGGGAATTTATCTTCGATAAAGAGCTTCCTCCCGTGCCGAGAGTGGCTATGAAATTTGAAGTCCCATCAAAGCTTGAAAAATGCACATGGTTCGGGAAAGGGCCGTACGAGAATTATCCCGACCGCTCAGAGGGAACATGGGTTGGCAAATTCTCCAAAAAGCCTGCGGAAATGTTCCACAAATACATTTTCCCGCAGGAGAGCTCAAATGTCTGCGACGTAAGGTACGCCAATCTTGACGCAAAAGGCTTTTCCATAAAGCTCGATTCCCTCGACCAATCCGACTTCGATCTGGCGGTATATCCCTGCATGACGGAAGACATAGACATGGCCGAACACTCACCGGACGTACCCGATAGGCCTTTTGACACAATAGTGATTTCGGGGGCTCAAATGGGCGTGGGCGGCATAAACTCATGGGGAGCCATGCCCGACGAAAGATACATGCTTAGAGGGGGAAAAACATACAAACTCTCCTTCTCAATAAAAGTATCCAAATGACAAAGAAGGAAAGAGCCGCGATAGTGGCGCGCGAACTTTCGGCGCTTTATCCCAACCCGCAAATCCCGCTGAGACGAAGAAACACATTCACGTTTCTGGTGGCGGTGGTGCTGTCGGCGCAATGCACCGACAAACGCGTGAACGAAGTGACCCCAAAGCTCTTCGACCTCGCCGACACCCCTCAAAAAATGGCCAAATTGGGAGCTGATAAAATACTCCCTATAATAAAGCCATGCGGACTTTCAAAGGCGAAGTCGCAAAATATAGCGCGGTTGTCTGAAATTCTCGTGGAAAAATACGCGGGCAGAGTCCCCAATACATTTGAGGAGTTGGAATCGCTTCCTGGAGTCGGACACAAGACGGCGTCGGTGATAATGTCCCAAGCTTTCGGAGTCCCCGCTTTTCCTGTCGACACCCACATACATCGTCTTGCGGCCCGCTGGAAACTGAGTTCCGGAAAGAGCGTAGAGCGCACGGAGTCGGATTTGAAAGCCCTGTTTCCCAAAGAATCATGGGGGGATCTGCACTTGCAGCTAATTTACTACGGGCGCGAACATTGCACGGCGAGGTCGTGCAAGACCCCTCAAACAATGTGCAAGATTTGCCGCCTCATGGGACGCAAATGATTCCCCAAATAACCATAATAAGCGGCCCCACATGTTGCGGCAAGACAAGGCGCGCCATGGAGGAAGCCTTAGCCGAAAACGCGGAAATCATATCTTGCGACAGCGTCCAAGTATATAGAGGCATGGATATAGGCTCCGACAAAGCGCCGGCGGAAGACAGGGCAAAAATACCGCATCATCTAATAGACGTCGCCGACGTATCCGAAGGATTTGATATAGCGCGCTATGTAGAGTTGGCAAAAGAAGCCCTTGCCGACATTTGTTCGCGCGGAAAGAATATCATTGTAGCAGGAGGTTCCGGATTCTACCTAAAATCGTGGTTTGCGGCCGTAGCGGATTCGATACAAATACCCGCGGAAATTAAAAAGATATGCGCGGACACCGAAAAATTCGGAGGAGTAAGGGCTCTTGCTGAAGCCCTGTTAAAGCTCGATTCTAATGCGGCGGAGTCAATCGACATGATGAACCCCCGCAGAGTGAAGAACGCTCTTGAACGCGTAATGGCAAGCGGCAAGACGGTGGCGAAATTGCGGGAGGAATTTGAATCATCGCCCTGCCCTTACGGCGAGCTGTCCCGCAAAATAATAATGCTCGACATGCCGGACTCGGATTTAAATTCTAAAATTGCCGCGCGCAGCGCGGGAATGATAGAACGCGGCATAATAGAAGAGACTCGCGCCCTTATCTCCGCCGGCATACTTAAAAATCCATCTGCGAGCAAATCCATAGGATACCGTGAAACAATAGATTGGATTTCTTCGGGAGAACGCGACACTGCGGCTCTGCGCGATTCTATTACGGCGCACACAATAGCCCTTGTAAAAAAACAGCGCAAATTTCTGCGGACGCAAATACCTTTCCACAACCATTGACAGCCTATATCCATGAGATGTAAACCGCTTATACCGCATATCACCCACCTCCACTCCCCGACCTCCGAAAGAGATGCCGCATGCAGTTCCGTCACAGGCGCCATCTGCCAGCGCCATTTAATTTACAATGGACAACGCTTACAGCATTGCGCCAAATAGCACGCTCATAAAAATATCCTAAAGAACCGGTGGCAATAAATGGGAATCTTGCGCGACAAATTACGCTTTAAATACGAATGGCGAAACTACCAAAAAGACGTGTTGGAAAGCCTAAACACGCATTTGTCGGACAAGAAAGTCAATGTAGTTGCCGCGCCCGGAGCGGGAAAGACAACTCTCGGAGTGGAAATCATCGCCAGGCTCGACCTCCCAACCCTCATACTTGCCCCCACAATAACAATCCGCAATCAATGGGAAGAACGCATTCGGAAAGCTTTTCTTAAAAACGCAGACGATGCAAAATCAATAATATCATTTTCCATAAACGAGCCGCGGGAGATTACAATAAGCACTTACCAGGCTCTTTTAGCCGCGTTCTGCGGAGGCGAAGAAATTTTAGACAATTCCGGGGCGGAGGAAAATTCCGGCAAATCGCCGCTTTATAAGACCCGCATTGACAAGTCAAAAGTAGAGCGGACAGTTGAAATCTTACAGCGCGCGCAAATAGAAATCCTATGCCTCGACGAAGCCCACCATCTCAGAAACGAGTGGTGGAAAGTCTTAAACATCTTGTGTGAAAAGCTGTCGCCCAAAATAGTGTCGCTCACAGCCACACCTCCATTCGACGTGGAATACGAAGAATGGAAAAGATATGAGGCCCTCTGCGGTCCCATAGACGCGAGCATATCCGTCCCCGAACTTGTAAAGAACGCAGACCTATGCCCGCATCAGGATTTCATTTATTTTTCCGAACTGCGTGAATCCGAAAAGCTCGCGGCACAAAAACGCGACCGCGTATTGTCAGACTTCGTAAAAGAGTTTTTTCAGAATACACAGCTGGCAAACGCGCTCGCGCGCGCGGAAATTATTTCCGACGCGCAGGCTCAAATAGAGGCTATTTTCGACAACCCCGATTTCTTTCTTGCGCTTCTCTCATATCTAAAAATGTTCGGGATACAACCCAACACGAAGCTCTATGAAATATTTGGAGTAAAATATTTGCGCCTAAAAGATTTCTCCTTAGCGGATGTAAACCCGCTCATAAACGGGCTGTTTTTCGGGCTGCGCGAGCGTTTCAGCTGCGCAAGCTCCGAAATATCGGAACTAAGGAAAGCCGCGGAAAAGGCAGGTCTAATCCGCGCGGAAAAATTTTCCCTGGGAGAGAATGACAGGATTAAAAAAATGTGCGCCTTTAGCCTCGGAAAGCTCGACGCCATAGAGTCGATAGTTGCCGCGCAAAGTTCGGCTTTCGGAGAGAACTTGAGAATGTTGATTCTCGCCGACTACATAAGGGCGGAGGCATTGAATTCCCAAATAACCCGCTTTGGAGTGGTCCCTATTTTCGAGACGCTAAGGAAGCGCGATTTTGGAAATATAAGGCTGGCGGTTCTTACTGGATCAGTCGTCATACTCCCGCGCGAATGCGCCGAAATAGCGGCGAAATCCCCGGAATTGAACGGTGGAATTTCGCTAAAGGTTTTAGATTTCGACCATAGATACGCCAAAATAAATCTGAATGAAAGCGCAAGGCACAAAGCCGTGGGAGTAGTGACATCGCTTTTTGAGTCCGGAAAAATCACGGTTCTCGTCGGGACCCAAGCGCTTCTTGGAGAGGGCTGGGACGCCCCGTGTATAAATTCCCTCATTCTTTCGAGTACGATAAAGTCATATATGCTCTCAAACCAGATGAGGGGAAGAGCTATTAGAGTGGACAAAAAAAATCCTGAAAAAGTCGCCACCATATGGCACCTTTGCACGATAAAGTTCCTAAACTTTGCCGAATCCCTAAAAGCTATTCTCCCCAAGACATCAATTTCCGAATCCGAGCTTTTTGGCAGCGACGACTACCTTCACGACCTTATGACACTCACAAGGCGATTTGAAGGATTTGAAGCTCCGTCCCTCTCAAACCCAACTGTAATTACAAGCGGAATTTCCAGAATATTGGACATAAAGGGATTGCTTTCCAGACGCAATATTCCGCCTTCATGGAACGCGCGCTCACTAAGGGATTCGACCAACCTGCCCGCTATAAAGAAGGCATGGAAGGACGGGTTTGACGATCCGTATGACAATCCTGAATCAACCTTAAAGAGCGAATTGTCCTTCAAAAAGATAGAAAATACATTTTTATCGTCCGCGAACTTATCGTACGTACTTTCAGCATACGCTACTATTGCGCTCATCGCCTACGGAAGCGTATTGCGTTTTGCGGGGATTTTTGGATTGTCCGCGGCGTTTGCGTTTTTTGCGTATTGCTCATTCCGCCCTGTTCTAATGTGGCTGCGCTGCGGCAATCCAAATAAATGCATAAAACAAATTACCCGAACGGTTCTCGAAACCCTGTACGCAATAGATATTGTAAAAACGCGCTTAAATGCCGTCAGAATAAAGTCGGAATCAACAAATGAAATTACTATTCTGCGCGTATCCAACTTGCCGCAAGACGAGACTTCGGCGGTTGTGAACGCGGTTCGCGAGATTCTGGATCCGATTGAGAATCCACGCTATATATTAGTGCGGCGCCAGACTTGGAAAAATCTCCGCCAGACCGACTACCACGCGGTGCCGTCTATCATATCCACAAAGCGCGAAACCGTGGAGATATTCGCCGGATTGTGGCGCAAATACGTTGGAGATTGCGATATTGTATATACGAGAAATATCGAGGGCAGAAAACTATTGCTGAAGGCAAAGGGAGCCTCTTACTCGTCAAGTTTCAAAAGAGAGAAATCGAGCCTGGCAAAAAGAATATAGGAGCGCTTTGCGGATTCCGACGTTTTAAGGCGGCCTCGTAAAGGCGCGAACAATTTAAATCGACATATGCCGGGCGGAATCATTAAATGCGGATTGGCTCCACCATTTGGGATTAACCATTACCGCTCCAAAATATTTTCTATGGCTTATTCAGAAGGACATTATTCCGAATAAAAACCGCCTGCTCAAGAATCGCAAATATTGGCCGCGTATTTTAAGAAAACTTTTCGCCTTGCCGCGGCGATAAACTAAAACGAAGAAATAGGTCGCCGGGGATTTGAACCCCGAACCAATTGCTTAAAAGGCAACTGCTCTACCATTGAGCTAGCGACCCGAATTAAATTAAGGAAGCCAATTTAAATACTACTTGGTTCCTGACAAGCTTTTTTTTCTGTTTTTATAGGTTTTCTAAAACTTACACCCGATATAATGTAAAAATAAAAAATTCCCTATGCGCCATGCTCAGCCGATAAAATTCAAAGTCAGAATCCGCAAACCGGCTATTGTATGATTATCGCCAACAAATTCATTGCCAAAGCCACCGCCAACGCCGCGATGACGTCGTCCATCACACACCCGGCTCCGCCTTCCAAGCTTTGCATATCGTTTATCCACAAGGGCTTTTTTATATCCAATATCCTGAACAAGAGAAACCCCGCAAAAATCCACCACCCGTTAAAGTAATGGACAGTAATGGGAAGAAAACATATGGGCACGGCGACAAACTCGTCGAGGACAATCTCGCGGGGATCGCGTTTTTGCAGATGGCGTTCTGCGGCGTCGCATATTCCTATTGCGATATACGCTACTAAGAGAGCGAAAACCGCATATCTAAAAATCGGCATTCCCTGAAAGAACAGGCAATAAAATAGAATCCCCACAACGGAACCCCAAGTTCCGGGAGCGGATAAATTTCCGAGTCCAAAAAGGGTGGCGCACGTCACGCTGAATTTTTTTGGCAGAACCGATGCCCACGGATAGAATTTTTTACGAAGCGTCATGTTTTTTTGAGGAAAAGATAGCCGTAGCGAACGCCGTATGAGATGCCAGACCATACGGACAATACGGTCGAAAGCATAAACGCCGCCAATCCGGAATAAAACGCGAACATATACAGAGGACTATTTGGAGCCTCAAAATCCATATTCACAGCGTGGGCGCACAAGATTGCCCCTATTGAATACATTTGCAGAGCCGCCTTATATTTGCCCATTTTTTCAGCGGCCAATACAACGCCCTCTTTAGCCGCCAACATTCTCACACCGCTTACAAAAAACTCGCGGGTCACCGATAAAACAGCCAGAAGGAGCGCCACATAAATCCATTTCCCGTAAAGATTGAGGGCGAATAAAACCATAAACATCGTCACCACCATGATCTTATCGCTAAGGGCGTCCATAAATTTCCCGAAAGTCGTCACGGCTCCGCATTTTCTTGCTATATAACCGTCGAACCAGTCTGTCGCCCCCGCGACGGTAAATATCACAAACGCCGCCGACGCCGTAAGCCGGAAATTCAGGCAAAGCAAAACCACCGAGAGAAAGGTAAAAACCACCCTGCACACTGTTAAAACATTCGGTAGATTCATTGCTAAAAAGTGTTGCGCCGATTGCAAAAATTACAAGACTTTTCCGCAATATATAAACCCATAATGAAAACAGTCGAACGCACCGCAATATATCCCGGCACATTTGATCCGGTCACCTACGGGCACTTGGACGTCTTAAACAGGGCTCTAAATATGTTTGACCGCGTGATAGTGGCTGTGGCGGCAAATCCTCAAAAGCGCCCGCTTTTTGACCTTGAAACCAGGGTGCGCCTAATTTCCGAAAATATAGGCGACCTTACAAGGGCCACCGTTCTCCCGTTTGACGGGCTCACTGTCGACTTTGCAAAAGCGCATAATGCGGCCGCCCTCATTCGCGGCTTGCGTGCGGTATCGGATTTTGATTTCGAGTTTCAACTTGCCCAGATGAACCGCCATCTCGACGCAAACGTAGAAACTATATTTCTGATGCCAAGTCCCAAATATTTTTATATCAGCTCAACCTTGATAAGGCAGGTCGCCGACTATTCCGCAGAACGCGTCAAAAATTTTATTCCCCAGAATGTCGTAGATCTCATGCGCGACAGGGGAATGTTTTAAATAGCGCTGCCCCAAAACAGCGAAATCCGTTCTTATTTTGGGAAAATATCGGCGCTATTCCACATTATAGTCGGCTCTTTCTCCGAAATATTTAATGCCGGAAAATTGGCCTGACTGGATTTATTGCAGGCGCATTCAGAAGCCTACCCCCGCCAAACATTAAGTTGCCACAAGAATTTCTGATGGCGGATTTTCAAACGATATTGCCTCCGCCACATGGCAACTCCGACTATATGCTTATTTTACATTTTGAATGGGCTCGAAGCAACGCGTGAAATAAAGTATTGTCAAAAGAATATAACATCATCATAATCTGGGGCGATGAAATCTATATATATATTATTTGCAGTATTATTTTCGACTCCTCTTGCGTTTTTCGGGGCTCCTGAAATAGTAAAATCGCCCAACGGAAACGTAGAGGTAAATTTCTCCGTGGAAAACGGGGTGCCGTTCTACTCGGTAAATTTCAAGGGAAAACCTGCAGTTTTAAAGAGCCGCCTCGGCTTGGAACTCGCGAAACTTCCCTCCCTCATGGACGGATTTTCCCTCGATAAAAGTGAGCGCTCCTCTTTCTACGAGACTTGGAAGCCGGTTTGGGGAGAAACCGCCGAAATACAAAATCATTATAACGAAGCTCTCTTTACGCTGTCGCAAAAATCTCCCGCGCGCAAGATGCTTTTGAGATTCAGGGTCTATGACGATGGCGTAGGATTCAGATATGAATTCCCAAAACAACCCGCTTTAAATTTTATAACAGTAAAAGACGAACATACCCAGTTCGCCATGCCTGGCGACATAACCGCCTTCTGGATACCGGCAGACAACGGTACGCAGGAATATGAATACGTAAAATCCAAATTGTCGGAAATACGCAAAATAATGCCTGCCGCGACCAATAAGACCGACTGGGCAAGCCCCGTAGGCCCTACCTCCGTACAGACATCTCTCCAGCTCATCACCAATGACGGCATTTATATGAACATACACGAGGCCGCCCTTGTGGACTACTCTTGCATGCACCTAAAGCTTGACGACAAAAATATGGTATTCGAGTCGGAGCTCGTGGCGGATCCCACCGGGAACAAGTGCTATCTCGTAGCGGACGCTAAGACGCCATGGAGAACCATAATACTCGGAGACAAGGCCGTCGATATGCTTTCCTCCAACCTCATACTCAATCTCAACGAGCCTTGCAAAATCGCGGATACGTCATGGATAAAGCCCGTAAAGTATGTTGGGGTATGGTGGGAGATGATAACCGGTAAGAGCGCATGGTCGTACACATCAGAAAAGGCATTGCCTCTCACTAAAGAAGCCTATGCGAAAGCCAAGCCACACGGCCGCCACGGAGCCACCACCGAAAACGTCAAACGCTATATAGATTTCGCCGCCAAACACGGGTTTGATCAAGTTCTCGTTGAGGGTTGGAATATAGGTTGGGAAGACTGGGCCAACAAAGAAAAGGAAAACGTGTTCGATTTCGTCACGCCCTACCCCGATTTCAATCTCCCCGTCCTGCTTGAATACGCCAAGAGCAAAGGCGTCCGCCTAATGATGCACCACGAAACTGCCGGGCAGGTGCGCAACTACGAAAGGCACCTCGACAAAGCCCTTCAATTCATGAAAGAAAACGGCTACAACTCGATAAAGGGAGGATATGTAGGATATATCATTCCCTGGGGAGAGTCGCATTACGGGCAATACATGAACAACCATTATCTCTATGTGGTAAAAAAGGCCGCCGAAAATAAAATAATGGTAAACGCCCACGAAGCAGTGCGCCCAACCGGACTCTGCAGGACTTATCCAAACCTAATCGGGAACGAATCCGCTCGCGGGACAGAATATCAAGCCTTTGGAGGGTCTCGTCCGGAACATGTGACGATACTGCCGTTCACCCGCCTCCAAGGCGGCCCAATGGACTACACTCCTGGAATATTTAATATGGATATTTCATCTTTTAATCCGCGCAATAAATCAAAAGTGCTGAGCACCATATGCAACCAACTCGCCCTATATGTGACCCTTTACAGCCCGCTCCAAATGGCGGCCGACTTCCCTGAGCACTATGAAAAGCATATGGACGCCTTCCAATTTATAAAAGACGTCGCCGTTGACTGGGACGACAGCAGATACATAGACGCGGAGCCAGGAAAATTCATAATTGCCGCAAGAAAAGCCAAGGGCAGCGAGAATTGGTTTGCCGGTTGCGTTGTAAATTCCGAAGGCAGAGACACAGAGCTAAAGCTCGATTTTCTCTCCCCCGGCAAAACATATGCCGCAACAATATATTCCGACGCTCCCCATGCAGACTTTGAGAAGAATCCCCACGCCTACAAGATAGAAAAACGCGACGTAAAGAGTTCCGACACTCTAAAAATACGCTGCGCGCGCGGCGGCGGCTGGGCTATAAGTTTTTTCCCTAAACCTTAGAAATCTTATTCTTTATCCGGCGTCTTTTCAAAACTTCCCTTGCTTTAAACCGGGGAAGTTTTTTGCAATTTGAAATGCGCCATGCAAGCTCCGCCGATAGCGGCAACAGACAGCGAATAGATGCCGCTAAAAATTTTTCAAAATATAAATTTTGGGGAAATTTAAAATAGATAACCAAAAGGGCTTGCCCCCTGCGCAAGAATCCTCTCCACGGAAATTTTTTGAGTCTTAAAATGCCGAATTTATATGGCGATAAAAAGCGCCAGTAAAAAAGCTTGCCAAAGCAAAAGTTCGGCCTATATTGCTCTCGTTTTTTTTACGGGCCGTAGCGCAGTCTGGTAGCGTGCTTGCATGGGGTGCAAGAGGTCCCGAGTTCGATCCTCGGCGGCCCGATATTTTCTCCGGGGTGGAATGCAATATTGCAAAAGTTGCGGCGCAAGGCGCCACGCGCACCGTCTAATATGCGATAAACTTTCGCCGAATAATTTCCATTCAAAATAATTTCATTTTTCCAATGCGCTTTTCATTCAATCTTTGCGCCGCCACACTTATTGGGTCAACACCAAAGGTTGTGGAATAGGTTGATTTTTTAGATTTGCCTTTCATAGATTCACCCCGCATTCCACGAG
>CALXNZ010000004.1 GCA_944389885.1 uncultured Opitutales bacterium | reverse complement strand
CTTGTGGAATGCGGGGTGAATCTATGAAAGACAAATCTAAAAAATCAACCTATTCCACAACCTTTGGTGTTGACCCATACATTTAAAACAAAGCATAGAGGGCAACTAAAACAAAAGCACTGCAACCCTTTGAGCCGCAGTGCTTTCAAAATGGTGGGAGTAGCAGAACTCGAATCTGCGACCCCTTGCGTGTCATGCAAGTGCTCTAACCAACTGAGCTATACCCCCAGCTTATGAGAAATACAAGCCATATCCGACCCGTATCATTTCGAGAAGAGTGGATTATAGGGACCCTGTTTGCAAGAATATTTTAAAAAAATTTTAAACTATCGTTTACACAATAATGTCCACAAAATCTCCCCCCTGCTCTTTCCCCACCAAAGCATATATAAAATAGTTTCGACTTTTTTATCGTATTGTTTTTTATACGAAAAACAATGTTCTGTATTGTTGTATGAAAAATAACGGGGTAAAAATGGAAACAATAGCCGAACTTGCAGGAGTATCGGTTATGACTGTGTCGAGAGCCCTTTCAGGCGCTAATAATTGCAATCCAGCCACCCGAAAAAAAATAGAAAATATTGCAAAGCAACTCGGTTATTTCCCGAATCTGCTCGGGCGTTCCCTCCTCCAAAATAAGCTAAATACAGTTGGAATAATCATACCAAACATAATACACTCTTTTTTTCCGCGGGTGGTAAACGCCATAGAGGAAAAACTCGCAAACCACGGCATTAACACATTTCTATGTTGCTCGCGCGACGATACTAAAATAGAAGCCGAAAAAGTCCGAATGTTGCTCGGTTATAGAGTCGCCGGAATTATAATGTTCCCTTCTCTGCGTTCAAAAGAATCTGAAATCTCGGCCCGCACTATAATAGACAATGGCTGCCCGCTTGTCATAGTGGACCGCTTAATACCGAAAATAAGCGCGGATTCAGTCGGTTGGAAAAGCGAGCAAGGCATGGATGAAATGGTTGCGCACTTGCTGTCGCGCGGCTGTAAAAACCTTGTTTATTGCGCGGGCGATATCGACGAATGGAAAAATAGAAAAAGAACCCTCGGATTTTTTTCCGCATTAAAGCGCAGGGACGTAAAACCGGCAGGAGAAATATATTGCGAACCCTCCGCAATTGCCGTGGAAAAGGAAATAAAGAACTTATTGAGCCGCAATAATAATATAGACGCGATTTGTTGCGCCACAGACATATGTGCCGATCTCGTTCTTTATGCATTGAAGCGCATGAAGATAAAAGTACCCGAAGATATCGCAATTACGGGCTTCGGCGCCGTAATAAACAACCATAATTCAAAACTTACAATAACTACCGCGCGCCAAGACGAGGCCCTAATGGGAAAGACTTCCGCAGAAATAATTATTGAGCGCATATTATCAAAAAATAAGCCACCTTTTAAGCCCCTAAAAAAAATACTATTACCCGTTAAAGTAGAATACGGGCAATCTTCGATGCATTGAATTTCCCTCTGCCCATGTTTTCCAATAAAAGATTCCCCCTTACATCACCGATACCAACCCTCGCTACAATCCGCGCGACAGAAAATTTTGATATTTAACACGGCTCGTTTGGAGAAAAAATTCGCCCAGCGCGCGGATTAAATATGCCATATTGCCAATTTACAAAAATATATTTCCCGTAAAATGGCCTTCAAATCGGCCTGACAGCGCCCGATATTACAAGCGCCCTTCCCAACCGTATTTTTAATTAAAACGTCAGAGTTTAATAGTGTACTTATAAGGCTTTAAGACGGCAATTATTCCATATACCAAATATAGTTTATTAAAAAAAATACAAAATTGTACAATTTTTTGAAAATAATCCGCAGGGCGACTTTTCTCTTATCAAACGATTGAGGAGACAATATTTTTTAAAAAAAACTTGCAAAGCCCGAAAAAAAAGCTAAATTTTGAGTCCGATGTTAAACAAAATCGGGCAATTCGGACAAACGCTTTTCGTCCCGAATTTTGTTTACCGTTTACGTTTTAACTTCAACGCGTATTCTCAATAGGAAAACGCAAATTTTGGAAATGAATATTCACGAATATCAGGCTAAGGCATTATTTAAAGAATTCGGCGTACCAGTTCAAGACGGTGTCGCTGTAAAATCGCCGGAAGAATTCGACGCGGCTATTGCTTCGGTTCCCGGCGAAAATATTGTGGTAAAGTCGCAAATCCACGCCGGCGGACGCGGAAAAGGCGTCTTTGTGGACGGATTTAAAGGCGGCGTAAAATTTGTTCCCAAATCAGAGGCGGCGGCAACCGCCAAAAGAATGTTGGGCAACACCATCGTCACAAAGCAAACAGGGCCTCAAGGAAGGGTCGTTGGCACGATATTCTTTACTGAAGCGCTCGACATAGACAAAGAATACTACCTCTCCATTCTGATGGACAGGGCCTCAAGCAAAGTGGCAATAGTAGCGTCGGTCGCCGGGGGCATGGAAATAGAAAAAGTGGCCGAGGAGACACCCGATCAAATAATGAAGATGCTCATAGATCCGGAACTCGGCATACAGCCATTCCAGGTCCGCAAGCTCGCATTCTTCTTCGGATTTTCAGACAAGGAGCTTCAAAAGCAGTTTAAGGCTGTAATCACCGGCCTCTACCGCCTCTTCTGGCAAAAAGACTGCTCAATGGTGGAAGTAAATCCCCTAATTCTGACTAAAGACAAAAAAATAGTCTGCCTCGATGCAAAAGTCGCATTCGACGACAACGCTCTCTTTCGCCACCCTGAATTGCAAGAACTCCGCGATCCCCACGAAGAGGATCCAAAAGAAATCGAAGCCGGAAAATTCGGATTAAACTACATCGCTCTCGACGGCAACATTGCCTGCATGGTCAACGGGGCCGGCCTTGCGATGTCAACCATGGACATCATAAAATTCTACGGCGGAAATCCCGCGAACTTCCTCGACGTTGGAGGAGGCGCAAATGAAGAAGCCATCACGCAAGCTTTCAACATTCTTCTCAAAGATAAAAACGTAAAGGGAATTCTGGTAAACATATTCGGGGGAATAATGAGGTGCGACGTAATTGCCGCAGGCGTAATCGCCGCAGTAAAGAATGTCGGCTTGACCCTCCCCCTCGTGGTAAGGCTTGAAGGCACAAATGTCGAAATAGGCAAGAAAATGCTCGCCGATAGCGGCATAAAACTCACAACCGCCGACTCCCTTGCGGACGCCGCGCAAAAGATTGTGAAAATCGTTGCGGAACAAAAATAAAACAAAAATTTGAAATAAAATGAGCGTACTCGTAAATAAAGACACAAGGGTCGTAGTAAGCGGCATCACGGGAAACACAGGCTCTTTCCATACGCGCCAGTGCATGGAATACGGCACGAACATAGTCGCGGGAGTGACCCCCGGCAAGGGCGGCATGCTTTTCGACGAAAAAGTTCCCGTTTTCAACACAATAGCCGAATCTGTAAGCAAAGAGGGCGCAAACGCGTGCGTAATTTACGTTCCGCCGCCTTTCGCAGCAGACTCAATACTTGAAGCAATAGACGCTGAAGTCCCCTTAATAATATGCATAACGGAGGGAATTCCCGTAAAAGATATGTCTATTGTAAAATCGCGCTTGATGCAAAAGGGCTGCAAATCCCGCTTAATAGGGCCTAATTGCCCTGGTATAATAACTCCCGGAGAGTGCAAGATAGGCATAATGCCGGGCTACATACACAAACCGGGAAATGTGGGCGTTGTGAGCCGTTCCGGAACCTTGACTTATGAGGCGGTATGGCAGCTTACATGCCTCGGATACGGGCAAAGCACCGTAATAGGCATAGGCGGAGATCCCATCAACGGCACAAGCCATCTCGACGCTGTAAAGATGTTCAACGACGATCCCGCGACTGACGCCATCGTAATGATAGGCGAAATCGGCGGAAACGGTGAACAGCTCGCCGCCGAATGGTTGAAAGCAAATTGCAAAAAGCCCGTCGCGGCATTTATCGCGGGGCGCACTGCTCCCAAAGGGCGCAGAATGGGCCATGCCGGAGCCATAGTATCGGGTAATTCAGGATCGGCTGAAGACAAGATAAAGGCTCTCGCCGATGCAAACATCGCCATTGCCGAAACGCCATCTGTAATAGGCGAGACCCTCTTAAAGCACTGGGGTAAAATGTAAGATACTCCCATTAAAAACGGGAAGCTTGAAAAGCTTCCCGTTTTTTTTTAATATGGGCCGAAGAAAAATATGAAGTTTTTAATAAGTTTTGTTTGCGCAATAACCGCCTGCGATTGCTGCGCCATTGAAATAATATTCCACAGAGGAGACGCCTCAAATGCGCCGGAAAACACGGTTATTTCGATAGAGAGCGCGTGGAAAGCCGGGGCCCAATACGTTGAAACCGATTTTCACCGCACGCTTAGCGGCGAGATTTTCGTGTTCCACATGCCCTATGATTTAAAGCGCGACTGGGGCTGGCAAGGCGCGGATACGCGCAAATTGACAATGAGGGAAGCCGAAAAATTAAAGTATTCTGGAAAATTCAAAGAGAGATTTTCCGATATGAAATTGCCCAACGCCGAAGATATAATCGCAACCGTTCCCAAGAATCGCGTATTGGTAATCGATGCAAAAGAAGTCGGCGATCCTCATGCTTTCACCCAAAAAATTGAAAAATTACGCTTAAAGTACGGCTTAAATAGAGAGCAGTTGATATTCATTACAAGCCCTTCCCACTCTCTAATTCTAAACAAAGAATATCCCGGCTATAAAAGCATTCTCTCCGCAACGGTATCCGCAGCTAACGGAGAATTTACAAACAGCGCCGAAGATATCGTAAAAACATGCAAGGAAAACGGATTCCATGCGGTTATGATAGGGCATTGGGAGGCGGATAAGATAGCACTCATACCAAATGGATTCATAAAATTCATCAAGGACAACGGCATCAAGGTTTGCATTTGGACTGAGAACGCGACTGAAAACTTGGAGAAGTGGAAGGCCTTAGGAGTCGATTTTATCTGCACCGACAAAGGAACAAAATTTTTAGAGTCGGCAAATCGGGAGCATTCCCCGAGAGAAAAATGACAATTCCCCTTCCCCATAAATCTTTATGTAAAATAAAAAAAATGGAATATGGGGAATGGGAGACTCGATATTTTATCTCAGGGCGCAAACTTATAGGTAAAATTAAGTATGGACGCGGTTTTATCAAATGCAGACAAAGCGCTTAAAAATCGTCCTCTTTTACCTGGACTTTTATAGATGCCTTGCCGGCGCGCATATTTTCAGGAAGCCTCATAAATTGAAAAGTATTTGCGTGGTCAACATCTATCTGCTCCTCTTCCATAGTGTGGTATTTGACACTTTTTTTATTGGATTTGGAATCGGGAGATTGAACGTTTGAATTTACAGATGGCGGAAGAATTTTAGCGTAAGGCGTGGGGGCGTCAGAGGTGGAAGAAGGTTTTTGGGGCATATTTTCCAGGGATTCCCTGTCGATTGGAATATCCTTGCTCTCAACCGGCCCTTTTATAGAAACCCGCGGGCGTTCGATTTTTTTATTTCTTGAAAGAAAATCGAAGAAAGAACCGGTATCGTCCCCGTATATGTCAGCTCCGGCAGTCTTTATGTCCAATCCAGGTTCGGAGGATCGCGATCCCCTAAAAAAATACTTATTTATATCCTGCATTGACTGTTCCATCATGTCGCCATACCGCTCTTGAATGAAGTCCATATCGCGCTGGTAGGGGTTGCGCTTATCGAAGTCTATTCTGCCGCTGTAATCTTTTGACAAATCCAAATCTAAATTGTCGATATTGGCCGCTTTGCGGTCGTCGTGCCACATTCCGGTTTTTCCGGTGTATTCCTTTACCGTAAAATCTTTTTCGTTGTCGCGATAGCGTTCTTCGGACAACCCCTTTCCGGGAAGTCCGTCGGGAAAGTAGGCGCGTTCTGACGACAGTCGAGAAGCGTCGTCTGGCGAAACAAAATTTACGCGTTCGATTTTTTCTTTGTCAAAGCGCAAATTTTTCTCACCCGACATTCTGCTTTTCTCGGATTTATACGAGCTCGAGAAAGCATTATTCGCCTTAGTAAAATCCTTAAGGCGAGCCGACAAAGAAGTTCCAGTTGCGAATACGGCCACAACCAGAAAAACAGCTTTTAAGGCGTAAGAGAACATTTTAGACTTTGACACCCATAATTTCCAATATGCGGCTCAGATCGTCGTTTCCCATATATTCTATTATAATCTTTCCGCGTTTTGGAGTATGCTTTATTTCTACTTCAGCGTTCAATTTCGCAGAAATTCGCCTGCGCAAATCGGCCACCACGGCGGATTCAGCCGCTGCGGAAACCGCCGAGCCGCGGCGCGAACGCTCCGCTCCGGACTTGAGGCGCCGCACCAACTCTTCAGTTCCCCTTACATTCAAACCGCTTTCTATTACTCTGCGGGCGACCACGGCTTGCTGCACGGGATCATCTATCCCCAAAATGACTTTTGCATGCCCGAGACTCAACCTGCCTTTTGAGATATAGCCCTGGATTTCGTCGGAGAATTTGAGGAGTCTTAGAAAATTTGCCACGCTCTCGCGCGACAAGCCTAATCTATGAGATGCCGCGTCTTGAGTAAGGTGGAAATTGGCCATCAGGTTTGCAATGCCTTTGGCGGTCTCCATCGGATTTAGATTTGAGCGCTGAATATTTTCTATTAGTCCTTTTGCGGCGGAGGAAGCATCGCTTGCGGATTGCACGCAAGCTACGATTTTCTTCAAGCCCAGTTTGCGGCAAGCCCTCAATCTGCGCTCTCCGGCAAGAAGCTCGTAAGTGCCCTCTTTTGTCTGGCGGACTAATACGGGCTGCAATAGCCCTTCTGAAGATATTGATTCTGCAAGAGCGGCTATTTCAGCCTCGTCGAAATCGCGCCTGGCTTGATATTTGCCGGGTTCGACTTTATCTAAAGGAATTTCCGAAAAGAGTCCGTAGCCGCCGACTTTTGAGGATTTATCCGCAGATTTCGATTGTTCGGCAAGAGGTGTCTTCTTTGAAATACCCGCCGAGATAATCGAGCCTAATCCCCGACCCAATGATTTGCGCTGAAGAGCCATATAAGATTCCTATTGTTGAGGGATAAAGATTTTATCGCCGACATGCAAGCCGCGCGAAGGATCGGCGATTTTGTTGGCGTCCTGAATCCATTTTACCCTTGAGTTATATTGTCTGGCAAGCTTGCCGAGAGTATCCCCGGATTTTACCACATACGGGATTCCCGTCTTTGGATAGTCTTCGCTAAATGTAGTAGGCAGATCGGCCTGTGGGCGGGCTTCTACGGCCCTGACTATATTTGCGATAGCTGCGTTTGTCTGCTCCACCATAGCTTCCATATCCTTTTTGACACTGGCGATAATCTCGCGTTTAAGAGCCTCGTTTTGGGAATTTACAGCGTTGCGCACTCCGGAGATTTGCGCCCGCACGGATTCCGAATCCACGGAGGAGCCCTGAAGCCCTTGGAGGCGCTTGAGAAGTTCGGAATTTTCGCGGCGTAGCTGCTCTACTTCCAAGCGCAATCTTCCGACTTCGCGGCTAAGATTATCCATATCTTGCTGCAAATCGGCCACAGCCACCGACTGCGCCTCAAGCATCGAGGACGTAAAAGTTATCGCAGCAATAAAAAGGCAATTCACAAATTTCATATATATGTGTCGCAATAAAATTAGGTTATATCCAAAGCGCGCGGTGCGCATACCACGCCGCATTTTCCTGTATGACAGTATTGTCGCGCCGATTTACTTTTCAAGCATTTTTGAGACTTCGATTTCCCGTATCTAATATTATAAAACAGAAATTAAATGAAACATATTTTCGGAAATTTTGTCGAACAAGACGATAAGGTATTTCATATAGAACATAGCACGCCGATATATGCTTGCAATGCTTGATTTTTTTAGAGAAAATCGGGAAATTATTATTAAAAATACGCAAATACTTTAACATGTGTGGAATTACAGGTTATATAGGAACGCGCAACGCCGCCCCGATACTAATAGAAGGCCTCTGCAAACTTGAATACAGAGGATATGACTCGGCAGGATTGGCCCTACTACACAACGGCGTTTTAGACGTAAAAAAGAAAAAGGGACGCGTCGCCGTACTCGCCTCCGAGGTTCAAAGCAAACCTTTTTATGCGACCATGGGCATAAGCCATACGCGTTGGGCCACCCACGGGGGAGTCACCGACGCCAATGCCCACCCGCATATTTCTTCCGACGGAAACATAGCCCTTGTACACAATGGCATAATAGAGAATTACGAGAACATTCGCAAATTTTGCGAGAGCAAGGGCTATACTTTTAAAAGCCAGACAGACTCCGAAGCCCTCGCAAACCTCATAGCCTACCACTACGAATACAGGACCAACAAAGACACAAAGAACAGGCTTCTCGAGGCTGTGCGCAAGGCATTGGCGCATGTGGAAGGCACTTACGGCATAGCGGTTCTCAGCAAATTTCACGAAGACGAAATGATTGCGGCCCGCAAAGGCTCTCCCCTAATTATAGGAGTTGGAAAAGACGAACATCTCGTGGCAAGCGACGTTCTCGGATTTGCAGGCAGAGCCAATAGGGTAATTTACCTGGAAGACGGCCAAATAGCCTCGATAACAAAGGATAACTGCGAAATAATCACTATGGGCAATAAGCCCATCGATCTCGTCGTCAACGACATAGATTGGGAACTTGAAACCGCCGACATGGGCGGAGCTTCAAGTTTTATGGAGAAAGAGATATTTGAGCAGCCTAAGGTATTGGAAAACGCAATCCGAGGCCGAATCTCCGACGACAGCTCAACATCGGTGTTAAACGGCCTAAATATGACACCAAATGAATTGCGCCAGGTTGACCGAATAATTTTCTGCGCCTGCGGCACCGCTTGGCATGCATGCATGCTCGCCGAATACTATATTGAAAAATATGTCAGGATTCCCGTAGAAGTAGAATATGCCAGCGAGTTCCGCTACAAAAACGCCCCTTTGGACAAGAGCACCCTCGTATTTGTGGTAAGCCAAAGCGGCGAAACAATAGACACTCTTGAGGCTTTGAGGGAATCAAAGCGCAAAGGATTCAAAACGCTCGCCATAACTAATTCTGTGGGCTCAACTATATCGAGGGAATCCGACGGAGGGCTATACCAATATGCAGGCAAGGAAGTAGGAGTAGCCTCCACAAAGGCCTTTACTTCGCAGGTCTTGATATCTTTGCTTGTCGCACTATACATGGCCCGAATGCGCGACCTATCCTTCTCCGCCGGGAAGAGCATAGTCGATTCCATAATATCCCTTCCCGAACACGTCAAAAACGTCCTCAAGCTCGCCCCCCAAATAAAGCAAATAGCAAAAAAATACGCTTACAAACACGATTTCCTGTTCTTGGGCAGACTTGGGGAATTTCCTCTCGCCCTCGAAGGCGCCCTAAAATTAAAAGAAATATCCTATATACACGCGGAAGGCTACCCTGCGGCCGAAATGAAACACGGACCGATTGCGCTGGTTTGCCCGGAATGTCCCACAGTGATATTTGCCAACACCGAGGAGATAATACCAAAGCTCGTATCGAATGCCCAGGAAATCAAAGCCCGCAAGGGACAACTAATAGCCATAACCGACACCCCCGAATCTTTTGAAGGATTGGCCGACGATATAATAGCCCTTCCCAAGGTCCACGAAGCCATAATGCCGATAGTCGCCACTATACCCATACAGCTGCTGGCATATTATGTGGCTTTGGAGCGCGGTTGCGACGTTGACAAGCCCAGAAACCTTGCAAAAGCCGTGACCGTAGAATAGCGATTAAACAATAAAACTCGCATGAAGAAGTTTTTTGCTGCGATACTTCTATTTTTTGCGGTTGCAATCGCGCAATGCGCGGAGCCAAATGAACAGTGGTTTTGCAAGATACTTGCAATAGCCGACATTCAATACGCCGATATTCCGCAAAGCATAGGCAGAGATTACAGGGGCTCTCTGAAAAAACTTGATGAGGTGCGAAAAAACGAAAATGGCCGAAAATATGATTTCATGCTCTGCCTCGGAGATTTCATAGACAGGGAATTTAAGAGTTTCGCGCCCGTAATTGGCTCTTTAAATGAATTCCGCCTGCCGTTAAAAAACGTCCTCGGGAACCACGATTTGAACTGCAATAAAGAGGAACAAAATAAAGTCCTAAAATTGCTATTTGAGGACGGCAAAAGCGCCTATCATTTTGACGTCGGCAAATGGAGGTTTGTAGCCCTCGACCCAATGAGGCTATCGGCGGTTTCCAAGCTAAAAACTCCGGAACAAGAAACTGAATTTTCCGAAATGTATTCTGCTTTGCTCAAAGAAAAAGCCCCTAATGCAAAGCCTTGGAACGGCGGTATCGATGCGGCCCAGATTGAGTGGTTGAAAAAAATTTTAAATGACGCCGACTCTAAGGGATTGAATGTTGCAATATTGTGCCACATGCAAATATGGCCCGTGTCGGGAGAGAGCCTTTACAATGCAAAGGAAATAGCCGACATTTTTTCCGCCCATAAATGCGTGAAAATTTGCATATCGGGGCACAAACACTCCGGAGATTACGCATCTAAAGACGGTATCCATTATTTTACGCTCGCAGGCATGGTTGAGGGCGACTCAATATCATACGCGAGAATATCGCTGTCGAAAGACTCCGCCGCTATAGAGGGTTTTGGCAAAGCCATTTCCATGGAAATGAAACTGCGCGATTAACGCGCCAATCCGCCCTCTCTGTGCCCTATAAAAATAACGAGCCTATAATGCGGCCGCAAATCGGCGCCAACTTTAGATATTTTTATTCGAGGCAAAAAACAACACGGGCGAAATAGGATTTTCAAAATCCCCGAATATCTCCGCATGCGGAAAATTATTTGAGAAGAAATCTCCCACAATCGCGCATTCTTCCATTCCACCGGAATGCCCGCGATAAGAGAGAACGCTCAGAGCAAAATTTTCCGGATTTATAAGGTTCAACACGCCTTCGAGCGCCGACAATGTGGAATGAGCCGATGTCGTTATAATCTTATCCGACTTAGGCAGCCACCCGAGATTAAAGCAAATTGCATCGACATTTCCCCTGCAATCAAGAGGGAGCAAAAAATGCATATTTGAGTGGCTTTCCAAAAAGAAATTGAATTTTTTGCGTGAAGAGCAAGGAAGCGAATTTATTAGCGAGCGCGACTCTTCAAGAGCTGCCTTCTGCACGTCGAAGCCGTAAAGAATCCCGCCGTCTGCGAGAGATTCAAATAAAAAGAGAGCATCTCGGCCGCGCCCGAGAGTTGCGTCAACGGCAATTTTGGGAGAGTTGTTGCAAAAAAAGTCCCTTAAGAGTACATGGGACTTTTGCACGAGATTCATTGGAAAATGGATAAAAGTATTGAGACTATCAAGCAATGCCGCGTTCGCTTTCAACCGAAGTGAAGCTCAAGATAGCCTGAATCACGCGCGACGAGGAATCCGGGCGCGCAGCCAATTCTTCCAAAGCGTTAGTGCGCGAAAGCCTGCGCCTGTATATCAGCTTAAAAGCGCTGTAAACCATATCGATTTCTTCAACAGTAAAGCCATTGCGCTGCATATTTATTTTATTTATGGAGCAAACCTCCGCCGGAGAACCGTCGGCCATAAGGAAAGGCGGCAAATCTTTCACTAATTTTGAACTTGCGCTCAACATTGCATAAGCGCCTATGCGGCAGAATTGATGGATGCCGCTGCCCCAACCTATTACTGCGTGGTCTTCAACTTTTACATGCCCGCCCAAAGCCGCATGGGAGCTCATAACGATATTGTCGCCCACTACGCAATCGTGGGCAATATGGCTATATGCGAGTATGTTGTTGCGATTCCCCACAATCGTGAAAGTTCCATCTGAAGTGGCCATATGAGCGGTGGAATATTCGCGAAATACGTTGTCGTCGCCTATAACCAGGCCGGGAAGCCCGCCCTTGTATTTTAAATCGTGAGTTTTTCCCCCTATAAACGCGTAAGGAAAAATCTGGTTGCGTTCGCCCAATGTGGTAAACCCGTCAACGGTCGCATGGTGAAAAACGCAAGAGCCCGCGCCTATTTTAACCTGCGAACCTATATAAGCATAAGCGCCTATTTCGACGCCGTCCGCAATTTGAGCGCCTTTTTCTATAATAGCTGTTGGATGTATGTTGGTCATATAGAAAAATTAGGGAGCTTCCGCGGCATTCATTACCGCAAACATCAATTCCGCAGAAGAAACGATTTTCCCGTCAACCTTGCAGACGCCTGAGGCGCATGCGATTTTTTCGCCCCGGGCTTTTGTGAGTTTGACGTCTATCACAAGTTGGTCTCCGGGTTTAACGGCCCTGCGGAACTTAACCTTATCGGCGCTCATAAAATACGCGAGCTTGTCGTCGCCGTCAACTTGGCGAAGCATTAGAATACCGGCCGCTTGTGCCATTGCCTCAAGTTGAAGCACGCCAGGCATTACAGGATTTCCCGGGAAATGTCCCTGAAAAAACGGCTCGTTTATAGTGACGTTTTTTACCGCTGTAATTTCAGTTTCGCTCTGAGTCTCCACCACTCTGTCTATCATTACAAAAGGATATCTATGGGGGAGCAATTCAAGAATTCTGCGGGTGTCGAGAGTGCTCTCTGTGACGCGCTTTGAGGAAGTTTTCTTTTCTGTTTTTTTGGGCGCGTTTTTGAGGGCCAACATTTGGTCGTAAATCTTCTGAGTAAGTTTTGCGTTTAACGCATGGCCGGGGCGCACGGCGACTATATGGGCTTTCAACTTTATTCCAAGAAGCGCGAGATCCCCGACTATATCCAATATCTTATGGCGCACAAATTCGTCTTGATAACGCAGAGGCTCTTTTGAAATTATTTTATCCCCTTTTATTACGACAGCCGAATCGAGACTGCCGCCTTGTATTTTACCCATTTTCAGAAGTTCCTCTATATCTTCGTAAATGGTAAAAGTTCTGGCCGGAGCAACGCCAGCCTGATATGTTTCGGGATTGATGTCGAGGGAAAGGTGCTGGGTATGAAATCCGCGGTCGTCCGCCGAGGTGCAAGTGATTTTCAGGCCGTCGTACGGAAGAGCTATCAACGAGCGATTGCCCTCCGAGACAGAAACCGGAGTGCGCAATTCAAAATATTCGCGTTCGGCATCTTGCTCAACAGGCTCGCATTGCTGTATCAGATTTACAATCAATTTGGAGGAACCGTCGAGTATGGGGGGTTCCGAGGCGTTCATTTCGACATAGCAATTATCCACGCCCATTCCGCAAAGAGCGCTCATTACATGCTCTATAGTATGTAGCTGGGTATGTCCCGAAGTCACGCCGGTATTGCGCACGAGATCGCTCACCATTGTAATCATTGGTTTAACTTCGGGATTCCCGAAAACGTCTTTGCGTTTAAAAACGATTCCCGTATTTACCGGAGCCGGTTTCAGGGTAAGAGTGACGGCGGCCGCGCTGTGGAGGGCAATGCCGTTTATGCTACCTTCTCTGAGTATAGTCCTCTGTTTCATATTTATTAAATCCCGCCCATTAAAAACATAATCGCCACACAGTAAAGGATTTTTTAGTCCAAGAGGTTCACAAATAGATTTCGCGTTGCCCTTGAGCTCCCTGCGGCGGACTTATTTTGCCGTCCTCCTCTAAAATATCGATTATTTTTGCGGCCCTGCCGTAGCCTATGCCGAGCTTGCGCTGAAGAAGCGAAGTGCTGGCTTTCTGGGCGGTTCGTATAACCTCTATGGCTTTGCCTATCATAGGATCGTCATATTCGGAATCGCCGCCCTCCAAATCATCGCCGCTGTCAATTGAATCCTGCACTTCCTGCACATATTCCGGCTCGCCGTTTATTTTAAGGGCGTCCACTATGGCCTCTATTTCATCTTCCGACAAAAACGCCCCCTGCACTCTTACAGCGTCGCGGCCGGCATTTACGAACAGCATGTCCCCATTTCCTATTAGAGCCTCGGCGCCCTTGTGGTCGAGTATCGTACGGCTGTCCACCTGCGATGACACTCTCAAGGCCAATCGAGTAGGCAGATTGCTTTTTATCACACCCGTTATAACGTCGGTGGAAGGGCGCTGGGTGGCTATCAAAAGATGTATCCCCGCAGCTCTTGCAAGCTGGGTTAAGCGCCCTATTGCCGGCTCTACTTCTTTGCCGACCTGTTGCATCATATCTGCAAGTTCGTCTATTATACAGACTATATAGGGCAGCTTTTTATCGGGAATTTCAACTTCATCGCTGTCTATTTCCTCGCTTGCAAGGGCCATAGCCTTGCGTTCATCGACAGTGAGATCGGGTTCGCCGTCCTCGTTTTGGGAAGAATCCTGTTCCTTTTTCTCCGCCAAGATTTTTGCGTTAAAACCCGCTATATTTTTAACTCCAACGATGTCGAACATCTTATAGCGCCGCATCATTTCGCCTATCAGCCAATTTAAGGCGGCGGGCACTTTTTTGACCTCAGTCACCACAGGAACGAGCATATGGGGCAATTTAGTAAAGCATTTCAATTCTATCACTTTAGGATCCACCATTATAAACCGCAGATCATCAGGAGTCATTCGGTATAGCAAAGAAACCACAATAGAATTGAGGCATACGCTCTTGCCGCTACCCGTAGTGCCTGCGATAAGGGCGTGCGGCATTTTTGCGAAATCTGCGACTACAGGTTTCCCGGTTATATCTTTGCCGATAGCGATTGGAATTTCAGCCTTTGACTTATTAAATTCGTCGGACTCAATTATGTCGCGCATAGACACCATTTGCCTGACCTTATTTGGCACCTCAAATCCCACATTAGCCGTCCCGGGAATAGGCGCTATTATACGGACTTTTTCAGCCCGCAATGCCATTGCTATGTTTGCTTCGAGACCCTCTATTTTACTGACCCTTACTCCGCCTGCCGGCTCGACTTCATAACGTGTAAGCACGGGCCCAACGATAGCCCCCCGAGGCTGTACAGATATTCCGAACCCGGCCAGGCACTTCACTATTTGAGTGATTCTCTCCTCGTGATTTTCCTGCTCTCCCGAGCGAACCATAGCGGGATTTAAAAGTTCAACAGAGGGAAATATATAATCGCCCTTCTTTTTCGGAAGCCGTTCGCGACTCTTTTCAAGCTTCATTATTCCCTGGGTGACCTCAAATTTTCCGCCTTTTCCCTTTTTTGAGGAAGGCTGCACTGCGGCTTTGGCCTCGTCGTTTAGCGTATTCGGCGAATCGCCAAAGGGCTCCATATCGACTTTAACGCCGGAGAGATCCACAAATTTTCCTTCGATATCGTCCTCTCCGCTAAGTTTCGGCTTTTCTATAACATTGTCGCGGATTTCGGCGTTCTCTGATGTTTTTTCCGCAGATTCAGAATTTTTTACGGGAACCGCGTTAAGTATGGCGGAATCCATAACAGAGGAATTTTTCTCCATCTGGCGCATTCTGCGCACTACCAGCAGGTCTAACCAAAGCTTGGGCAAGAAAGATATACATTTCCATAAAGCTTTAAAAAGCCAGAGCAAGGCTGCGGGAATATATTTTATTGCTCCCCATATTTCTTTGAACGCAGCCAACGGAGTTTCCACAAAGACTACAATCAAGCAGAACACATAAATGGATCCTATTATCAATAGGCTGCCCCATATATCGAGAAACGGAGAGAGCAAAGAATCAAAAATCACCGTTCCAAACTTTCCGCCGTACCCGGTCACGAAATAAGGAGTCTGCGTTCCGGAAGTGGAAACCGCCCCCTGCAATATGGCGCACAATACCGACAAGAGCAAGAGACCAAAAATCATTGCCAAAAGTTCCGTCTTGCCAACCGCTACCGCTTTTCTCCTAAAGCACAACAATCCCGACCAAAACACATACACCGGAATCATGAAGAAAGCCCACCCTATACTTATCAGGCCGAGCATACAAAAAGTGGCTCCGAATTTTCCGCAGATATTTCCGCCGGCCGTCTCGGTTGAGAGCATAAACGATTCAAGATAATGCTTAAAGAACACGTCTTGTCCCGGCCGATACCCAAGTATCGACAGAAATAGTAGAACGGAAATTAAAATCAAGACAGAGCCCAGCACCGGACGGCGGCGTCCGACGATTTCCCCGAGCTTTTCGCTCATCTTTTTTTTATCTTTTGACATCTTATAAAATTATGAGAAACGCTTTTGGGAATGTTCCGCCAAAAGCTTTTTGGCATGGGCGATAGCGGAGGCGGAACGCCTGTCTCCGAGCATTCTTGCCAGTTCCGCCACCCTTCTTTCTCCCGACACAGGGAGGCGTAAAATTGAGACTTTTGTTGAATCGTCGTCCTGCGTCTTTTCAACCAAAAAATGCGAATTTCCCCAGGCGGCCACTTGCGGCAGATGCGTCACGCAAAATACCTGGCGGCCTTTTGAAAGTTTTGACAGTTGCCCGCCGACTTCAGCGCCTATTTCGCCTCCAATATTTGAATCCACCTCGTCAAAAACGAGCACCGGAGTAGAATCCGCTTCCGCCAAAACAGTTTTTATGGACAACATCACGCGGGCGAGCTCTCCGCTGGAGGCTATCTTTGCCAGAGGAGCCGGCGGATGTCCGGCATTTGCCGAGAATAGAAATTCGCAAGCGCTTCCGCCTAAAGAATCCAAAATTTTTTTATCTTCCACCGAAATCTTGAATGCGGCTCTTTTAAATCCCAGTTTAGACAATATTTTCTCGACCTCGCTTTCGAGAATCTTTGCCGATGCAAGTCTCTTTTTTAATAACTCGGAAGCCAACGGCAGCATTTTTTTTGCGAGTTCAAATTCTTTTTCCGAAAGTTTTTTCAGCGTTGCCTCCACATCGCTTTGATTGGCAATTCGCGATTTCATATCTTCGCGGGCTTTTCTCACTAAAGCCGGGCTTGCCCCATACTTGCGGGCCAGATTAAGCCAAGCCGACATTCTGCCCCTTATGGATTCAATTTCAGCCTCCCCCATTTCCGACTCCCTCGCCAGGGATTCAAAATCGGAAGCTATATCGGAAAGCTCCATTGACGCAGACTCCAACCTTGCCACGAGACTGTCAGCCGCGTCTCCGGCCCCGACAAATTCGGAGGCGAGCCTATTCGCCGCCGCCAGAATTTCGCACGCCCCTCCGTCACCGTCAAGCAGCTGCGATATCGCGCTGCCCTTTTCCACGATTACACTGGCTTTTTCCGCCAATTTTGAGAGATTTTCCAATTCCGCCACGGATTCGTCCGACGGGTTCACCGCGTCGATTTCGGCGATGCGCCTGCGCAAGAATTCGGCTTCGTCGGCGCCGAGATTTTTGGTGTTGCGCAGATTTTCGATAGATTCCAGCACCGCTTTGCGCTCATTATAAAGTTCTCCGTATTCCGACAAGAGTTTATCATGTTTTCCAAAGCGATCCAGCATATCGAGTTGGTTGGTTTGCGAAAACAGCTTTTGCGGTTCGCAAGGCCCGTGGAAATCCATTATCAACCCGCCTATCGCCGCCAGTGAGGACAGTGGAACCGGCGATCCGTTTACAAAGCACCTGCCAGACTTTGTGCGGCTTATTGCGCGCGAAACAAACAAATTACCGTCTTCGCACTTGGGGGCGCCGAATTGCGAAATTACGGAATCGATTTTCGATGTGTCGTTGAATGAGAATACGGCTTCAACTTTGCATATATCGGCGCCGCTTTTGATAATTTCTCTTCCGAATCTGTTTCCGGCAAGCATTGAAAGCGCCCCTAATAGCACGCTTTTGCCGGCTCCTGTTTCGCCTGTGACAACGGTAAATCCCTCGGAAAACTCAAGGGAAGCTTCGTCCATCAGGGCGAGGTTGGATATTTTGAGAAACTCTATCATTTTACATCCGGTATTTATGACACTTTCAAAACTTTTTCCAAGTGCTTTTTGGCATAATTTGCGCCAAATACAGATGCAGGAGCTTACGGCATTTTTATTGACCTTGGCTAATAAAATGCGAACATAAAATCCCATGAAAAAAACAATTATTTACCTATTCTGGATTTTTGCATTATCCGCATGTTCCACGACTCCGGAGAATCCCCGTTCATACACGCCTCCAAAAGGCTGGAATGAAATCGAGGCTTCCGCCAGAGCGCACGCTGAAAACCGGAACTATTCCGCCGCTATTGCGGAAATGGACAATGCCATAGCCATGGATAAAGAGTTCCCAATAGCTTATGATTTGCGCTCCTCTTACAAAAAAAATTCCGGAGACTACAAGGGCGCTTTGGAGGATATAAATATTGCCATAGAAATAGCCCCCGAAGTTCCCCAATTATACTACGATCGCATGTGGCTGAATGCTGTTCTTAAAAATGAAAAAGCCTTGCGCCGTGATTGCGACTTTGTCGTCTCTGAATTTCCGACTCCAAAATCCTTTGCAAAATGCGGGCAGGCCTGCAGCAAGCTTGAGAATTTTGCGTCAAAAACGGCCATAGAATATTTCGATGAAGCCATAAAACGCGCTCCCGATGAAATATCCTATTATGAATGGCGCGCCATAAATAAATTTAACCTGCGCGATTACAAGGGCGCATTGTTCGATTTAAATAGGGTTCTGCGCACCAACAAGCTAAATCCGAGAACGCTCGCCCTGCGCGGAGAAACGAAGTATATATTAGGGGATTTTCCGGGAGCCATAGAGGATTTGGAAGCCGCCATACAAAAAGGCGATAGGCGCATGCGCACAAAGAATCTGCTCTCAAAATTAAAGGGCCAATAGCATCTAACTTTTTAAACGCAAAGCGGAATCCCAAGTGGATTCCGCATAATAAAAGGGCAAAGCCCGCATATTTTGTGCGCTAAATGGCTTATTTTTGGGCTTTTTCCGCCTCCGAATCGTATAGAAATGCGGGTTCGCTTTCCACTTTACGCTCGTGCGGTTTTCCCTGATTATCCCAAGTGCGAACGCGCGTATCGGCGCTAACTCCGGGAGTGATAATATCGGGAGCTGCGTTGTCACTCCAACCCGCGCTTTCACAACCCGCCATAAGAATAAGCGCCGCTAATCCCGCAGAAAATGTCGCGCATTTGGCCATGGCAATTCCTTTCTTCCAAATATTAAAACTCGATAGCACAGAACAATTAAAATCCGAATGAACTCTTTTCCGACTGCTTGGTAATCTGTTTCTCACCCGACCAAATCGGAGTGCCTCTGTAATTGACCTCGAGGAAGAAAGTATAAGTCACTTCGCGCAGATCCGAATTGCTTTCGCGGTCTTCCAATATTTTTCCCGTCATCGTGATTTTCGGCTGGGCCACTTTTTTACCCGTCATTTCAGCCTCGTATTCTGCGAGTTCACTCGTAGCGGCATCTTGGCTAACCACGCGGACCTTTCCCGAATTTCCCAATACCATTGTGATTTTACGGGTCAACATATCCGTATCGATGGACTCCGAAGTGCGGTTTATTATGCGGCTTACCAACATTTTGACCGGCTGCTTCTCGGGAATTTTTTCAAGGGCTCCCGAAGATAGGAGGTCGTTTGTAAGGCTTGCGGCCGCCGCATTCCAATCGGCTATATTTATCTTATTAGTCGAAATAATCGAGCGCGCCCCGCCAGAATCCACATAAGTTGCATTATTGCTGGCGCAGCCGGATACAAGGGCCAGAAGCGAAATTATGAGAAGTGTTTTAAATATTTTCATATTTTATCCCGTATTTTAAGATTTAGTCTCTTACATTTGGCAAAAGTTTCAGGGTAAAATCGCACACATTGGGATTGGGGGCAACCGCAGATATATATTTCGATTCGCCTCCTTCAAGAACAAGGGTCATCCATGGAGATGTAGCCGATTCAATCTCCATGCCGTCCTTATCAATCCATGTAAACTTATAGTTCACGGAGCGATAAGCGGAGGTTGAATTTACTATCCTGACCTGAATTTTAAGAAGCCCGCCCACCCTGCTTTCATTTATGCCCGCTATGTATGCGTAATCATTCAGGGCGCCGTCGGTGATAATGCGCTTATCGTTAACCATTTGGGGGGAGGACTGGGCCTGGGCGCGCTCTGCGGTATTTACCGTAGAGCAGCCGGAAAACGCCACGGCGCACAACAGTGTGAATATATATAATAGATATTTCATTTTGAACCAATTTGTCGGGATTAAAAAATATAAACTCTACGGCATATTTCAAGAAGGTATTTTTTATTTTTTGCCGATGAAATAAACTGTTATTTAGAGCCTCCTCCGTCTTTTTCCGCGATTAAATGAGCGGGCTTAAAAGCCTCTTTTGAAAAATCGAATTTGCGGACTATGATTGCCCCCGAAGCGGACATGCTTTTTACATAGACTATATTGACCCCTTTTGGATTCAAATCTATGCTTTTGCCTTCCAATAACAGTTTTGAATCGGAAGGAGTTTCTATTCTGGCTACTTTTATTTCTTTTGGCAAAGTGGTCCAAGTGCGCAAATCGGCATCGTTCATCAGGGACTGGTATATGCCCATGCCTATATTTACAAAAACCCCAAAGTCTCCCGCGGATTGCGCTGCAAAGTACTGGGCCGTGGCTTTTGCCGCCGCCGACAACACGGTCTTGGTTATTACATACGGCAGTTCTATGTCAAATTCCTCCTGGATTATTTCGTCAATATTGGAAATGGTGTCGAACTTAAGTTTGCTACCGGCCGCGACTACGTTTATATCCGGCTTGTAGGAATTTTGCTTGGAAAGATACGGAAAATTGACAGCCACATGCGGAACGTTCTTGGCGACAATAAAAAGAGGCAAGTCTATCCTAATCTGTTTTCTTATGGGCGCCATGCCGGTTTCGTAAACTACATATGTAATATTTCCAAATTCCTGCGACTTTCCCGAAGCAAAAGACTCCGATGCCAAACAATCGCGCGCCAGCACATCTGACGAGTTCGCCAACATATCCGAGCATATGCGAAATAGAGACGCCGCTTGTTCTTTATCGGACGCGTCCTGGGCCGTAGCCGCAAAATAGACTCCCCCCAACCAATATCCGAAAGGATTCACATAAATCCCCCTCGCCCGCTGGAATGAATTTCCCGACATGAAATTCGCGCCATAACATTTTTGCAGTTCTGCTTGCACAAACGGATTAGACAATGTTTTCGACGCGTCATACCCGGCATTCTTATCCTTTTTTTGGGCATCTCTAAAAGCCGCTTCGCGCTTTTCTATGCGTTCCGCGTTTTTACTTGCGGCTTCAGCCTGAAAATTGGACATGCGCTTTAACTCCACAGAGGCCTTTTCAAAATCCTTTAATTCTATATAGTTGAGCGATTGATATACGCATAGCATTATTTTATCGTAATGATAGCCTTTGTAGGGAATATAGCTTTGGTTTGTGAAAAAAGCGGCCGCTTCTTCGGAAAGCCTTGTTTCAGGTTCGTTTTCATACTCGCAAATTATCGAATATGCCTTGTTAAATACATCTACGCTCTTTTTTAAATTTCCGCCCGCCCTGCTGGCCGCGCCTTCTTCGAGAAGCCATACGAGTTCGTCGCCGGAATCGGCTTTTTCGAGCGCAATTTCCGACAACTGCGCCTCTGCCTGAAGCGCGTTTCCAACAGCCCAACTCTTGCGCGCAGATTCCGTCTCGGAAGTGTGGGTGGCGCAACCGAATAAAATCACCGACAATAGCGGAAGCGCTATGCCGCAAATCTTTCCCATATTATTTCGAGAAATCAAAGTTCATTATTATCGTCATTTGGAATAGGAGCGGCTTTTTTTATGAGCCTCAATACTTGTCCTTTTTCCACGCCGTTATCCTCTATAATCGTGCCTTTAGAGAATTTAGGCGCTATTGAAGTGACGCGCAACTTGCCCACCGAAACTTCTTCGGCTCCAAGATTTTCTCCGGTATCGGGATCTATCATAGCCTCGCCGAGGGCGAAGATTTCATACTCGTCTCCTATTGATACTCCCGTTCCGTCGCCCCTATTAAAAGTTCCTATTTTACCCGTTTTGCCTATGATTTTTGCAGGAAACACGACATCTGCTACCCTGTTGGCGATTTTTGAGCACATCTGCCGCGCCATGCGCGATATCACCGCGTCAGTGGCGCTTCCCCCCGCAACCGCAGAATCGAATTTTTCAGAATTTCTCAATTCTTCATTTATAACTAAATTTGCAGTTTCGAGAATTGAGCCTTTAGTGGAGTCTATTATTTTTGCGACAACCCCCAAACGCAATATCCTGACCTCTGTGGACTCCCCAAGCGTGGCAAAGGAACGCTTGCGGACATAGTCTTGATAATCGTCAACCGCAACGGAAACTATGTATTTAGCCCCCTTTAATTTTCCGATGCGCGCAGCGTTCTTATCGGATAAATCTACATTTCCGGATTCGGAAAAATCCTGTTCCCGCATTACCGCGTCGAGATCGCTGCGCGACACCACTTCAAATTTGCGGGTATCCTGTATTGCGGAAGTTAAATTAGAGTCGATGGATTCGAGAATCCTATTCATGGAACTCGATGCCCCCCTGCTCTTAACCGCCTGTGAAAGGGAATTTGTCGCCGAAACTTTTGTCACTGCTATAGTGGCTTTTTGCGGAGTTTCCTGGGCGGAAATCGCTGAAACCGCAAAGATTGCAAGGAGTATTGCCGTTATCTTTCTCATAGTATATTAACTCCGTTGGTATTAAGTTATTGCGAAAAGACGCTCTGCACTTTGTTTATTTCGGGAAAACTATCTGCGTCGACTTTATAATCGATTCTATAACCCGAATTTTTATACATTTCAGCCATTCCCTTTATGCGTTCAGCCTCGGCGGAGGAAAGTTTCTCGCGTATTCTTATATCCGATTCCGCCCTTGCGTCGTCGCGCTTTATCATTTTATGTTTTTCCACGATTGCCTGCAGCCACTGGGCGTCGCGTTTCATGCGGGCTTTGGCGTCCTCGTTAAAAACAGCCTCAAAGACGATTTTCTGTCCGGGACGGCCGGTAATATTTATTGTCTTTTCAATAGGTTCCAAATCCTTATGGCTTATTTTCACATAGTGGATACCTTTGGATAGCGAAATTTTTCCTCCGTCTATTGTATAGTTTATGCCGTCTATATCGGCGTTTATTACGGAGAGCCCAAGGGGTACAATAGTATTTCCCAAATAATATGTGCCGTCTTTGGCCTCTACAACTTGGGGCATACCCATCTCAGGAATCCTGACCTCCAACTGTATTTCTCCGGCGGCGTCCTTCTTTGCCATTATTTGATTTGAATGCGACTGCTTCTTTAATGAATCAGCCATCTGGGCGACACAATCCTCCAAAAGCTCATTCAGGAATTCATCGTCGTAAAGCAGCGCCACATTATCTGTCTGCCTAATTGTTTTTTGACTTTTTGCGATTCCCCCCGCAGTTCCCATTCCGAATCCGCCTTCGCTGAGATTGTAGTTGCAACGCAGGGTATATACCACGTTCTTAGTCGGCACACCGTATGCCGTCGACGCTTTTTCCTGCTTGCCAAGGCTTGATAAAGAAACCGTCAGTATATAGTCTATTCCCAACATTTCCGCGACTCTAAGGCCGGACGCGTTTTCAAAAACGGCATTGTCCAGACTGTTCCCCAACTTTATTTGGTCGAGCAGTTTTTGGGCGATATTTTTATACTTTGAATTTTCGTCCCCCAAATATGCGTTTAAGTTTCTAATAACCAGGTCGTGGCTCACCACGGAGAATCCCGCGTTATTTACCATCGCCGACAATATATTCTCAGCGTTCTTTTTATATTTATCAAGCGCGGCATTTCCGGAATCATTGCGCACAAACACCGCCATAGTCTTGTTTTCCGCCTGGGCGGAAAACAAGGGCAGAATAAATACCGCAAACGCAAGGATTGACAGCAATAATTTTTTCATTGAAACACCTTTTTTGTAATAAAAAACAAGCACGATTGGGTGCAGGCCATCATGCAGGCATCTATAGCGATGAATCCAAGGGGAGAAATTCCGCAAGAAGTAAAGCCTGCAAGGCTGAAACAATATTGAAATACTTGTCTCATTTACCTGTGGTAGATTTTTCGGTTTTGGATTAATTCTGTCAAGGAAAATGCCCACCTCAATGCGCATGCAAAATATGTTTACTGCTTAAAAGAGCAGGCTTTCGCGCAAATGCGGAAATTTGATTGGCAGGCATATTAAATTTAAACACGACGCGAAAGAAAATGTTCCAAAATAATGCAAGTTCCAAAATAAGGCCCTATTAAAATACATGGCCTTTATGGGCGTAGAAAATTTTTATTTTGCAAATCTCGCCAGCAAGAACCTTTGTCTTTTAGATAGGTCGTTGCGGCAAGAGGTTTCGGAAAATCCGCACGACTTCGCAAAATCACTCAAAAGCTGCGCTTGCGCGCAGCCGCATTCGCAGGCAAGTATCCCGTTCTCTTTAAGATAGTCTGGCGCGCCTTTTAAAACGACTTTCAGGGCTGCCAAGCCATTGTCATCGGCAACAAGGGCATTTTTCGGGTCGTAATTTTTAACTTCAGGCTCTGAATTTAGAAGTTCTGATTCGCTTAAATACGGCGGATTTGAGATTATCATATCGAAATCCCCGCCGCTATTTTCCCCATTTAATTTAGAATACCAATCCGATTTTTCAAAACTCACGCGTTCCGAAAGCCCGTTGAGTTCCGAATTTTCAATGGCGAGAGCCAGAGCCTGCTCGGAAATGTCAAAAGCTCTCACAAAAGAGTTGGGATAAGTCTTGGCGAGAGCCAGCGATATTGCCCCCGTGCCCGAACCCAAGTCTAAAATTTTCAGAGGCGCCGAATGGTCCGGGAAAAGTTCCTCCGCCACAATCTCGCACAATTCCTCGGTTTCCGGGCGCGGAATTAACGCGCGGGAGTCGCACTTGATTTTGACCCCGAAAAAATCGACCGAACCTATTATATGCTGCAAGGGCTCCCGTTTTGCGCGGCGCCTTACAAGCTCCCTAAAAGGAGCCAAGTTTTGTTCGGTCATAGGCTCGTCGAAGCGCAAAAAAAGTTCGAGACGTTTGCAACCAAGCGAATGCGCCAACATAATTTGGGCGTCAAGTTTTGGATCGGGAACGCCCTTGGCCGACAAATATGCGGTGCACTTATCTAAAATTTCCAGTATGCTATGCACTTTGATGCTTTGTAAGATCGGCTATCCTTGCGGCATAATCGGCGTCTTCGAGAGCCTTTATAAGGGCGTCGATATCTCCGTCCATTATTTGCGGGAGCGAGTGCAAAGTCAAACCTATGCGATGGTCGGTGAGGCGGCTCTGCGGAAAATTATATGTGCGTATTCGCTCCGACCTGTCTCCGCTGCCTATTTGTTCGCGGCGATTTTGAGCGTACTTGTCGTGTTCTTCCCTCTGTTTCATTTCCAGAAGGCGCGAGCGCAGAACTTTTAGGGCTTTAGTTTTATTTTTCAACTGGGAGCGCTCGTCAGCGCACTTTACAATCATGCCGGTAGGCTTGTGGAGTATCTGCACGGCGCTATCGGTGGTATTTACCCCCTGTCCACCGGGGCCGCTCGCCCTGGCTATGGAGATTTCGATTTCCGAAGGATCTATTTTAATATCCACTTCTTCGGCTTCGGGAAGGACCGCCACTGTTGCCGCAGATGTATGAATCCTGCCCGACGCTTCCGTCACCGGAACGCGCTGCACCCTATGGGTTCCGCTCTCATACTTCATGAAGCGATAGACGTCGTCGCCAGACAAGAGAAAGCAGATTTCCTTAAAACCTCCCGCGGGAGATTCGCTGGAGCTTAAATTTTCAACTTTCCAGCCGCGGGAATCCGCATAGCGGCAGTACATTCTATAAAGGTCTGCCGCAAAGAGAGAAGCCTCATCGCCTCCGGTGCCGGCTCGAATTTCCACAACGGTATTTCTGGAGTCTGTGGGATCAGGCGGTATCATCATTTTGAGGATTTCGGTTTTAAGGGGCTCCTTTTTAGCCTCCAGCGACGCTAAATCCTCCTTAGCCAATTCCACAAATTCCGGATCGGCGTTTTCCTCTATTATTTTTTTATTCTCATCTATCTGGGATAAAACCTTTTCAAACTCAAGGTAAGACTCTTTGAGCTTTGCCAACTGCTGGTGTTCGCGCGACAGCGCACTTGCCGAACGCTGGTCGTTATAGAAGTCGGGTTCGCTCATCTTTTTATCGAGAGCATCCAATCGTGCAAGAAACTGTTCTAATGGCGGCAATCCTTCCATAGGCGAACAATCACAATGAAAAGAATCCGGCTTGCAACAAAAAAAGCCTTTTAAGCGAACAGCATTCTTTTCTAATCCCTTTACCAAGATTTATCGCGCCCGAGTATCAAGCGCTTTACATAACTCCAAGTATTGCTTCCGGAAAGATCCAAAGGCACGCCCTTGTAGGAGGCATCGGTTTCATTGGTGGCTTTTGCGTACTTAAAATATTCCCCGTAAACCTGCGTCCGATATGCGTAGGGATATGTGGACTCGCGCGGTTTCGGTTTTAAACCCTCAGCGTCGATAAGCTTGTAAAGCTCCTCCATCGACTTTGCCAAATATACGCAATCGAGTTCGTCATACGGCGCCTTTCCGGCGAGAATGGAGACTTTGCCGTAATAGGTGGCCTCAAATCCCGCGGTTGAAGTGAAAGTGAGAACTTTATCCGCCAAATCTATAAGGGCATAGGTGTCGATTTTCGATTCCGGCTCTATGACAGTAAGGTTTGGATAGATTCTTGAAAACTCGCGTATTTCGGCAATCTGACGCGACCCTTTTCGTTTAGATTTAGTTAAATTTGGATGTACCCTTAAATAAAAATGCTTTGTGGAATCGTTTTTATAATGCTCGAGAAGCTGTTTAAGTATTAAATTTTCGTTGTCGGAAAGAGGATTTTTCCAACAATTAAAAGCGTAAAATTCATCAATGGAACTGTTAAATATGGCTATGTTTTGCTTCGATTTATCCCAATTCGACGGCACGAGCCCATTTTTTTGTCTGGCTGTAAATGATTCCATAGCCTGATATTTTCCGCCGCGCCTATCTGCAAACCATTTTATGGCGAGTTTTTCGCGCTCTTCGGGATTAGCAGAATTCCAATATCTGGAAATTTCATCTTTGATCAGCTGAATATCGTGGATTAAAATGTTTTTGGCTACGCGGATTTTAGAGCGATTCGCCCCGCATTCAAAAAGAGTGTAATCTATTCCGTTTTTTGCGCAAAACATCACCGCAGGATAGACGCTCGGCAGGCGTCCGTTAAAGGAGTGGAATTCGTCAAATTTCCATTCGCGATATATGCGCTCCAAGTTTCCTATCATTATGGCCGCAGTGCGCAAAAACCCCCTTACTGTGCCTTGTTCGCGGAGAATGTCCGGCATGTAATCCCTGTTGAGAGTCATTATTACCGAAGCCGCTCCAACTCCGACGTTGATGCCCCCAATTTCAAAATTCTTCAGTTTCTCCACTGAATCTATCTCCGGAAAATCCGGAATCTTGCACATGCGCATTAGTATAAATTTGCTGCGCGGCACATCGAGCAATCCAGCTACTTTATCGAGAGAGCGCATACATTTGTTGCAATATATTTTTCCGCGCCCCCTGTTCAAAGCGCAATATCCGCCAAGAATAGCTCCGCAATCAAGAATCCTCACGTCATTTCCGGAATCCAAATCCCGTTTTAAGGCTTCGAGGGTTAAAGCCGTTCTATGTGTATCGCGCGAATGCGCCGGGAAAAATAATATCTTTTTCATTATTAAATTGACCTACATTCAAACTTTTTTTTAATACACCGCAATAATAAATTGACAGCTAACAGCCGATTAAATTGTACAAACGTTTTAAAATATTGACTGATAACAGCCCATTTATTAGCCATATATGGATACTACTAAAGATCCCACTAAAAAGCTTAAGATTCTTATAGCACTTCATATAGCGTTGTGGGCATTGATTCCATGCTTGAGAGGGAGCCTTCCGCTGGACTCAATAGAGGCTATTGCATGGGGCGGAATTGGAACGTGGGGATACGACAAAAATCCGATTCTGCCGGGAATTACTGCCCGTTTTTTCTTCGAAATCTTCGGGGAGACGCACTTTGGAATTTATCTGCTCTCCCAGATATGTCTTGCCGGAGGCGTTATATACACCTACGCAATAGCGAGAGAATTTCTCGACCGGGAAAAATCCGCTCTATCTGCTATAATACTGCAATGCGTGCTTTACTACGGAATTTCCACCACCGAATTTAACGACAACGTATTGTCTCTGTTGTTATGGCCGATGTTTTCATACTACTTTATAATTTCAATTAAGCGCAATTCGCCTTATACTTGGCTTATGTGCGGAGCTTCCGCGGGCCTTAATGCCTTAAATAAATACTCATGCATCTTTTTGTTCGCATCGGCATTCGCATACGCCCTATTCACCCCGGAAGGGCGTAAAATATGGAAATATCCATGGATGTACGCGGGAGTCATGCTCTCCATTGCAATCTTTTTACCGCATTTCATATGGCTCTGGAATTACGATTTTTGCACTTTGGAGTATCTGAGCGACCGCTCCAAAGAAATAGAAAATATAGGGGCACTACGTTTTTTGTACTCTCCATTGCGTTTTATCGCGGGACTAACCATAAACTCCCTGCCGGCCCTATTCGCATATTTTATATGCGGTTTGCGCGCTAAATATCAGAAAAGCCGCATTGCATTGTCCGACTTAAAGCTCATATTCTTTTTAGGGATACTACCTCCGCTTTTATTTTCCCTGTACGGAATGATAAACGGAATAAAACTTCTCTCCGCATGGGGAACCCCAATGTGCTATTTCTTAGGAATAATATTATTCGCGTTTTTCCCATACGAGCTCTCGAAAAAACGCTCAATGATGATAGCCGTGTCAGGATATGCCGTATTTGCAATTATCACGCTCGCCATGCTATTAACGATTCTATTTACCGACAGCCTGCGCTATAATATGAACGCATCGGACTATGCGGGAAAACTCGATGCGATATGGCGCGAAAGTGTCGGAGACGACAAGCCTTTAAAATACGTCGGAGGAACCGCATGGTGGGCCGGACACATGTCTGTTTATTCTCATTACAAGCCGAAATTCACGCTCCTTCTCCACAAGAAAAAAAATCCTTTCTTTGATATAAACGACATAAAGAAAAACGGCATACTCCTTGTGAATTGGGGCCCTGAAGGCAAGAATGTGGAAAATGAACTTTTTACAAATATAAACTATGAAACTATTGAAATTGAGACTAAAAACTTATTCGGGAAAAAGCGTAAATTCAAAGTTCCCTATTCAATCATTCCGCCTTCCGATTAGTTTTTCGCGGAGCGCAAAAATATCATACAAATCCCGTTAGAATATGGAATGTAAAGGATTTGTTTTACTCGACGCGAAGATTTAAATTTGCGCGCAAGAGTTCGATGGACTTGCCGACATCGCCAAAGGGGAGGGTCGCGACAAAAGATTCGGGAAAATTCCACCATCTAAGCTCTAAAAGTTCCTTTATCACATCATTGTCGAAACGGTATTTTATCACCCTGGCAGGAACGCCCACTACCACCGCATATGGAGGAACGTCTTTAGTGACGACAGCACCCATACCTACCACTGCTCCATCGCCGATTTTCACTCCGGGCTTTATCATTACCCCATACCCTATCCATACGTCATTTCCGATTTCAACGGGCATTGCTTTTGGCGCTTCAAGCAGATTTTCCGGAGGAACTTCAAAATATCCGGCTATCATCTTGCCGCGATTTGTGCGCGAATATTGAAAACCAGATGTTGAAAGGGTGTATATGGGATGATCGGCCGGACCTATGCAACATCTATCACCTATGGAACAATATTTTCCTATTTTGCAGTCGCCACAAATTATAGTATTCCTGCCTTTATAGGAATACTTTCCAATATCATACTTGCGGCGATCCCTCTCATAACGGGTCAAGCCCAAATGTATTTTTAGGCTATCGGATATTTTTTTAATAAAACTCATTGTTCTAAATAAAACAGGTATTTCAAATATATCAAGAAAATCGCCCATAAGAGAAGGTAAGATTCAATTTGACATTTAATGGGATTCCACAATTATCCCGTCAATGAATCTCCTCCGCACAACGCTCAATTTTTTCCGAAGATTGCAAGATGTATTTACAGAACCCAAACTCGCAATTTTTGGGAATAAAACGCCTTATGCCGACGAAAACACTTTTATAGTGTGGGAGCCGTGTTCAAAATCGCATGCGGAAGTCGTGCCGGGATACGCAAAGCATTTATTGGATCTTGGATACAACGTATCGGTTGTGGTGAATCCCAAATTTATAAGAGAGGGATTATTTTCGAGATTTAAAAGCCCGCGCCTGCACATAAACGCCATACCGAGGGGGGCCGCCAAGGCCATATTTAGTTCTCGCGGCTTGGGAAAGGCCTTGGGAATAATGGTGACAACAGCGGGAAAACTCGCCTCTCAAAGAAATTTTGAAGCCGAGCGCGCATTTTTTCGCGAAGATTTTCGCAAAAAGAAAATACTCTTTGTGGAACACAAATTGAACCTCGCCTTTGATAGCGGACACTTCGAGCCCGACCTAATCACATTGCGGCAAATGGACTACAAAAGCGCGCCGTCAATCCCCGTAAATCCGAACTATTTTGGAGAAATCCGCAACCACGAAAAGAATTCGGACATAATAAAATTTGTGACAGTAGGCTCGCTACAAGAACACAGGCGCAACAATTCGACAATATTAAATGCCGCCGAAAAACTCGTAAATCGGGGTATAAAAAATTTCAGAATTATAATAATCGGCAAGGGAAACCTTCACGGCGTACCAAAAGCTCTCGAAAAGCATATAGAATTAAGCGGCACACTTCCTTTCGCCCGAATGTTTGACAAAATAGAGGAGTCGGACTTTTTTCTTACCGCCTACGAACTTCCCAAACATTCAAGATATATAACTTCTGGAACAAGCGGAAGCTTCCAATTAATATACGGATTTTTAAAGCCATGTATTATAAATTCGGATTTTGCCGCAATAAATAAGTTCGATACCGAAAACTCTATAATATACAGAACTTCGGAGGAGTATGCCGACGCAATGGAAAGAGCAATAAAAATGGATTCAAAGTCCTATGCGGAAATGCGCAGCGCCCTTTCAGAAACCGTCTCGCAAATAAATGCGGAATCTCTTTCAAACCTGCGAAACGCAATCCATAAAAATGAACAACGTTGAAATAGCTTTTACATTCGACAAGCGCATCATCAGAGGAGCCGCAGTATCCATAAAAAGTCTTTTGGACACTGCGAAGGATTCTACCGCATATTTAATCCATATTTTTCACTCGGATCTAACAACTCCGATATGCAACGCTTTCACAAGCATGGCACGCGGGACTCGACATAAGATGTTATTCCATAAAATTGACGCATCGATATTTGACGGAATGCCTAAGGGACGCGGGAGCTGGACTGAAATAGTATATTACAGATTTTTAATACCAGAGGTTTTAAAAGATTCTCCTAAAGCTATATATTCCGATGTAGATGTTTTTTTTAGGGACGATATGTCGGAGATTTTCTCTACGGACATTTCGGATTATGAAGTAGGCGCGGTGCGGGCGGAAGTAAATTCTCCTGAAGCCACGGGGCATAAATATTTTCCCGAAAATCGTAGAGATTACATTTTCTGGTCTGGATTTCTACTTTTGAACTGTGAACTCATGCGGGAAAAGAACTTTTTCGACAGGATAAAAAAATCCGCGAAAGAGAACGCTCACAGATTGCGCCTATGGGATTTGGACGCAATGAATCTTGCGGCTGAATCAATTTTTCCCCTTCCCTTTAGGTATGTGACATTAGAGTCCATATTTGAGACCAAAAATCTCGCGGACGCCCCGGAATACAGATTTCTCAAAAATGTATATTCGGATATCGAACTTCTAAACGCCAAAGAGAATCCCGCCATAATACACTATGCCGGTCCGCTCGGCAAGCCATGGCAGAGAATTGGCAATCCAGAATATTATATGAATTGCGACGCAAAAATCCCAAACCTTCTCCGCAGATCCACCTTTAGGGACTTTCGGAAGCGGCTGTTCTCAAAAAGAGATTTTAGATCCGCTGTAAACGCCCTCAGCTATTCAAAATAGGCCTCTTTTTCTGCGAAAAAACGCCTTTCATAAGATGCGTAAACTACTTTTCAAATTCGCTCTTCCAAGGATAAAGGGAATCGAGAAAAGCGATATTGGCTTTGCATGGCTTTGAATAGTCGTCGTTTATGCACACGAGCTTAGGCTTCTTTGAAATTATCTTACGATTTATATGAGAACCGTCCAATGTGTTGTAGCGGATAGGCTTGAATAGAAAATTGAAGAAGCGAATAAGAGTCATTTTAGGAATGATTTTATCGTTCAACACGATATTCTTTCCGGCATCTGCATAATGCAACAGCGTATTGCGCCCCTTATAAAAATCGTATAAATGGAAAATAAGTTTTTCTATATCGTATTCTCCCCGAAATTTATTTGGTAGCATCTTCTCAAAATCTTCTTTAAAGGCATTTATGGTGTCCAGGCAATTCGATTTTCTAAATGGTTCGATATTGTGGCACGGTATTATCGGATAATTTTTTCCGAGTTTTTCCCAGATGCGCCTCCGCGTAAGCAATAAAGCCTTCCCATACACATGCTTTGAGGCGCTGGCCTTAGGATAATTTGCGTCGGAAATTTCGTTTTTTAAATATGTCTTATGTTTTACATAAACGATAGGGTTCCCGTCCGCGTCAAAAAAATCCGACGGAGAGAGAGGGAGATTGAAATACATATCGTCGTTAGCATACAAAAAATGTTCTGATAGCCCCGGTATAAAAGGAATACAAGCTTCTATTACATTCGGATTAAAAGTGGGAAGATATTTTTGGGGAATTATCTGAGAATGGCTTATTATGCTGACCTTGGGATTATCAATATTAAGCCAAGCGGGAGTCTGATTAAAAGTCACTATGTAAACATGGTTTATCCACGGCACATACTTGGCGGCGGAACGCAAAGAATGACGGAGTTCATCGTTATCGCGCCAACGGCTGGGAATATTCTCGCGAGCCGCCTTGCTTTTGTGCTCCTCAAGCCATTTCTTCAACCATTTATCGCGCTCGGCGCAAAATGCAGGATCAGACCCGTCAACCCAAAGATAAACCAAATCTATTTTCATTTGTCTGTCCTCTTTTCTGAGAAGAAATTCTATAGTAAATTTGCGAGCCCTAACTGTCCAAACCGATATCTATCCATTTGCTCGAATGAACGGGAGCCGCCGTAGAAATAAAATCTACGCCGGTATCCGCTATTTGCCTCAAATTCTTTAAAGTTATACCTCCGGAAGCCTCTATCCAAGCCAAATCTCCGATTATATCGACGGCCTTTGAGATGTTTTCAATATCAAAATTATCCAACATTATAACGTCAGCCTTTGCGTCCAATACCGGATATATCTGCTCTATGCTGTCAACCTCCACCTCAACCGCCAATTCCGGATATTTTTTCTTTGCGAGCGCGACTGCTTCCGCGAGCATCTCTCCGCTCACGGCATGCGCGGCCACAAGATGGTTGTCTTTGAGCATAACCCGGTCAAATAATCCCATTCTGTGGGTATGCCCGCCGCCGCAAGCGAAAGCATATTTTTCTAAAACGCGCAAAGATGGCGTAGTTTTACGGGTATCAAGCAGAAGTGCGTCCGAAGAGCCGAGAGCGTCTATATATTTTGCCGTTGCAGTGGCTACCCCTGAAAGGCGCTGTAAGAAATTGAGCATGACGCGTTCGGCCTGAAGCAAAAGTCTCGCCCTGCCTGAAATCCTACCCAAGACTGTTCCGGCACATACCCTGTCCCCGTCTTTCGACAATGGCTCAAAAGCAAAGGGCGCACCTCCGCAATAAGACGCGTAAACTTCGAGTATAACGGGAACGAGTTTCATGCCGCATACGCACATATCTTCGCGCGCGCACAAACGAGTCTCTATATTGGCGTCAGGAGTAATCGTAAGCGTTGTGACATCTGCCGCAAACTTTGGGAGTTCGAGCAAACCGGCGCCCTCGATGTCTTCGGAACGGGCCGTGCGAACCAGATGTTCCAGATATTTGGGATCGAGTTCATCCCAAGATATGCGCCTTACCAAATGAGAAGCGAATTTTTGATTCTTCATTTTTTTGATTTAAATTTACGCGATGATAAACTCGCGCTTTGCGGCCGCGCGAATCCCTATGCAAAAAGGCTTTCCCTCGAGTTTTATGCGATGTATTTCATATACTCCTCCGGCGGACTCTATGAGCGACAACCCGGCGGCAACGTCCCAAAGGTAAAGTCTGTCTTCGTAATATGCGTCGGCCCTGCCGCATGCCACCCACGATATCGCAACGCACGCGCTGCCGACCATTCTAACCTTCTTAAAATTTTGCACGGCCAGAACGAATTTTCCGAGATTGGAATCGGAATAATCCGTGGCGCTTGGAAAGCCGGTCATAAGCACCGCCTGACGAATTTCCGAAGCCCATGAGGGCTTTATTGGGCGGCCATTAAGGGTAAGCGGAAGTCCAGATCCACCGCAAAAAAGTTCGTCACATGTGAAGTCGTATATTGCACCAACAATCGGTTTCATTCCACGCATTAAAGCAATGCTTACACATACGCCTCGCATGCCGCGCAAAAAATTGTATGAGCCGTCTATTGGGTCCACTATCCAGTAAAGCGAATCCGATTCCATAAGGGAGGAATCCCCGCCTTTTTCTTCCCCCACTACGGGAATGCCCGTAGGAGCGAGAATATTGCGTATAAACTCCTCGCTTTCGACATCTTCCTGAAGTTTTACATCGTTGCCGGCGTCTGAATTGATTCTGCGCCCGGATATCCCCGCAAGCCTGAGTCCGGCGGTTCGGGCGGTTTCCGAAGCTAAATTCGCGTATTTTTCGATTTCGGATTTTTCCATATTACGGCATTATTTCACCAATGTCGCATCTGGCAAGTTTTTTCGGGGAATTACCCCTTCCCAAAAAAATATTTGCCTTCAATAATTGCATACATATCTTCGTGAAAAAAATACCCCAAATATGAAAGCTTTACTTCTTCTCACCTTTTTTTTGGCATGTTTTACTGTTAATGCGGAAATTATACTTCCGCAAATATTTTCCGACAATATGGTTCTACAATGCCAGATGCCGATAAAAATCTGGGGCAAGGCGACTCCTTCCACAAAAGTAGGAGTCGAGTTTTCGGAACAGAAGGCTGAGTGCGTGGCGGGCTCCAACGGGGATTGGGCTATAACTCTAAAACCCGTCGAGCCAAGTAAAACGCCGCAGACTCTAAAAATCTTTGAGAACGGAAAGGCCGTAAAGGAAATATCTAACGTATTGGTTGGAGAAGTCTGGGTTCTCGGCGGACAAAGCAATATGTCTTATTCCTTTGCGGAATTTCCCATGAAATCCGATATTTCTCCCCGCCTCTCAAAAATAAAATTAAGGACTTTCCACATTCCCTTTGAATCCATATCGGAGACTCCCCAATTCCAATTTCCCCAGGGCTCGAAATGGCATACAGTATCGCCCGACGACTGTTCATTTGCCGGCGTATTGGGCTGGTTTTTTGCCGAGAAAATATCCAGGGAACTCGATGTTCCCGTGGCCACAATTATGACGGCGCGCGGAGCCACGCGAATGGCCTGCCATATGCCAGCCGAAACTATGGATAAGAATTCTTTTACCAAAAAGCTTTGGGGCGATTTTCTGAAAGATAAGGCCGCCTATACAAAAGAGGAATACCAACGCCGCTATAAGGAATGGGAAGACGGCATGAAAGAATACAATCAAAAAAAGCGCGACGCCGAAGCGCGGGGCCAGCCCGTTCCCAAATTTAAATGGACCCAACATGTAAAACCCTTTCCGGAGACGCCATGGTGGCCTGTAAACACGCCCACATACAACTGGAACGCAAAAATCGCCCCTTTGGCAAACTATGCGGTGCGGGGAGTATTGTGGTATCAGGGCGAATCTGACTCATCGGGAGACAGCGTCAAGGAATTCGAGAACCAATTTTCAAATCTCATTTCCGCATGGCGCAAGGCGTGGGGAAATAAAAAAATGCCGTTTTATTTTGTGCAGTTGGCATCTTTTGACACCCCCGCCCGCTGGCCGGAAGTGCGGGACGCCCAGATGCAGGCTTTTCTCAAAGGGGATCAACTTGGCATAGCCACTGCCATAGATTTGGGCGAGCGAAACAATATTCACCCTGCTCAAAAGGAGAAACTCGCTTTACGGCTCGCAGATATTGCCTTAAAGAATACATATGGGCGAAGCGGCCTTTGCGCATACGGCCCGATATTTAGCAACGCCTCATATAAGGGGAAAAAAGTTGAGATACATTTTGACACTCTCGGCAAAAAACTCACGACTAAGGGGGAAATAATCGGGTTTGAAATTTTCTCCGACGGCAAGTGGATAACGCCCAAGTCGGCAAAAATTAGCGGAAACGATATAGTATTGGAGGCTGATTCTGAAATATTGGGAGTGCGTTATCTTTGGGCTTCATGGAATCCAAATATATCCCTATTCAATTCTGAAGGACTTCCGGCATTCCCTTTCATGGACATGAAGAGAAACTAATATGCCGTATTTTACGGAATGGAATCCATCTGCTCTAAACATAGATAAGGCTTGAGGTTGCGAAAAACTCCAAGCCTTGTTTTGTAAAAATTCAGACGAAGGACTTAAAAGTCCACAGTATCCAATCCCTCGAGATACACTATGCCGCCGTCGAGGTTTAACTTTAACTTTTTCCCGATTTTTTTAACCTTTATCTTTTCTCCCAAGTGGTTGTATGCGGCGGCAAGCTTTCCGGAACACGAAAGCTTTGTCTCCCCAATATTCAAGGTTGACCAAACTGCGAATATTTTTGTCCCGTCGGGCCTTGTCCAATCGAGTATGTAAATGACATTGTCGCGCTCGCGCATATTAGGTTTTACCGCGCTATCGCCAAGCATATTAACGACAGTCTGATAGGCGTAAAACGACGGTTTCTTTTCCAAATTGCGGCGAACTATCCCAAAATGCGACTCCCTTGTATAGTCCGCTTCGTTGTTGCGGAAATTATACAGGAATATTTTCTCAATGCCGAGCGCGTATGAAGTTAAAAGAGTACGGGCAACAAGTTTTGCCTGCATGGGTTCAGGCACAACGTCGTCCAAGAATGGGCATATTACTATAAAATTTCCCTTCATATCACCGCCGTATTTATATATTCCGGCAATAGGAGCCTTTACATCTTTGTAAACGCCGTAAACTATCGGAATAAATTCATCGCCTTCGCGCAATCTTGATGTGTCGGTGAATCGCATGGCGAAGGATCCCTCAGGTTTTACAGTTTCAAATCCCGGAGCGGCCTCAAATTTTGTCAAAGTCCTTTCCCGCGGCTTGTACTTAGAGGTGACAGGGAAATCGCTCGCGGCTCCTATGCGAAATATATTGCCTCCGTCGGCGCCTTTTGTGCGTGGGGTCACGGTTCCGTCGGCGGAAAGTTCCATATCGTAATAAAACGGGAATCCCCCCGGCGACAAAATTGTTCCTCCGCGAGCCGCAAACTGGTATAAATCCTCTATAAAAACGTACGGGAAATGCTCGTTGCCAGCTAAAACCAACACAGGAGTTTCAGACACATTCAGGTCTTTTATTTGAGAAAAAGATATTTTCTTTTCGCCTTTATGCCCCTCGACAATTCCTTCGAGAGAACCCCGATTTTTATAGCTTGAATAAGAGTATTTACTATCTTCGATTACCGCAAATACGGTATCTTTTTTATCAATTCCTATTTTTTGCAGGGCCGCATCCACCATTCTGCCTATGGTGGGGTTTAATTTCCCGGAAGAATTGCCCACTTCGGTTATCCAAATAGGCTTATCCTGCAGCCCATATTTTTTCATTAGTTCTTTTAATTCAGATATTTGATTTCTCAATCCGCTTTCCGGGAAAGTGGCCCATTGGTAGGGGTGTATATTCATTATATCGAAATATTTTCCCGCACCGGCTTTGTAAGTTCGCTCTATATAATCCAACGGGACCCCCGCTACTCCGGCGTAGAGTACCTTGGCGTCGGGATTGCCGTCTTTAACGGCCCTATAACAAGTTTCGAGCACTTTTGCATAATCTTCAGGACTTGGCTCCATGTTATCCCAAAATGAGCTCAAATTGGGTTCGTTAATAATTTCCCAATATTTAATTTTACCTTTGAAATGAGCTGCGGAATCGCGGACAAACTCGTAAAGCTTGTCTAAATTTTTTGCTAACGGAACCATATATGGGGCTCTTGCCCCCGGAATTATGGGCAGAACATCTACGCCATTTTCCGCCGCAATAGCCGTAATAGAATCCCAACGCGAGAAATCGTACGGGGCATTTTGAGAATTCTTTATTTGTCCGACATCGTAATCCGTGCGAAAATACTTAATTCCGCATTCTGACATAATCTTGCATTCGTCAAGAGCCCTGTCAAATTCCCAGCGACTCAAATGCGCGCAGATCCCAAAGCGTGTAGCGCCAAGTTCCCTTTCTGAAGATGTATCCGCAAACGAAAAATTCGACAAAACAAACAAGAAAACAATAAGTAAACGTTTCATAGATAAGCTGAGTTTGTCCATTTTTTGCGCGGAAATCAAGTATAAACTCTCGATCAAAATTCGGGAAATTTTTAGCTGGCGGAAATTTTACGACAATGTAAAGTGAGCCTGTCGCGTCCAAAAAATGAAAAAGAATAAAGTAATATTTCTATGTACGGGTAATATATGCCGTTCTCCCATAGGAGAAGCTATGCTTAAACACGCAATAAAGGCGCTTCCGGCAGAAAGTCCGTTAAAGTCATTAGAAATATGCTCCGCCGGAACTTCAACTTTGGACGGAATGCCGGCAAGCGGAAATTCCATAGACGCCCTGAAAAAAGTCGGGATAGACATAGTCGACCATAAATCGCGCCAAATAACCGCGGCCATGTTAAAGGAATGCTTTCTGCTTCTGTGCATGGAAGAGAGCCATTTGTTCTCGGTAAAATCGCGTTTCGGCGACGATGTTCCCAATCGGGCAATGACATTAAAACAGCTAAACCCGAACGCCCAAGATACGGATATACCCGATCCCTTTGGCGGGGATTATCAAGAATATGAAGAAGTTCGCGACGAGATTGCCGCATGCATTCCTTACATATTAAAATATCTTGAGAGTGAAATGGCAAACGAATCCAACAAGTAAGATTATGAAAAACAAAGTAAGCATAGGGGCCGACCACGGCGGATTTTTCCTCAAGAACGCAATATCAGAAAGCCTTAAGTCTGAAGGATTTGAAGTTTTCGATAAGGGGACCTTTTCCACCGATTCCGTAGATTATCCCGATTATGCAAAAGCGGTTTGCGATTCCATAAATAGTGGAGAATCGGAGTTTGGAATACTCGTCTGCACAACCGGCATAGGAATGAGTATAGCCGCAAACAAAATAAAAGGCATAAGAGCCGCGCTTGTCTTAAATGCCGACGCCGCAAAATTCAGCCGACTTCACAACAACGCAAATGTCATATGCCTGGGGCAGAAGAATACCAGTTTGAACGACGCCCTAAACTTTGTCAAAATATTCGCCGAAACTGATTTTGAGGGCGGCAGGCACGAGCGCCGCATACTTAAATTTTCCGAATTTGAAAATTGCTAAAAAATATGGTTGCCCGAAGCCTGGCACAATTCAATATAGATAGAACAGATTTATATGAACAATCCCATACACAAAAGTACCTTAAAAGAAACTGACAGCGCGGTTTTCGACGCAATTCAATCGGAAACCAAGCGTCAACAAACGCATTTGGAATTGATAGCCTCGGAAAATTTCGTAATTCCGGCGGTCATGGAGGCTATGGGTTCTACTTTGACCAACAAATACGCCGAAGGGTATCCGCAAAAAAGGTATTACGGCGGCTGCGAATTCGTAGATGTCGTGGAACAGCTCGCAATAGACAGGGCAAAACAACTCTTCGGCGCCGAGCACGCAAATGTTCAGCCTCATTCCGGAACACAGGCAAATGTCGCAGTATATTTGGCGATGCTTAAACCCGGCGACAAGATTCTTACGATGTCGCTTGAGCACGGCGGGCATCTATCACACGGACACCCCAAAAACATATCGGGAATGCTCTATAATGTCGTAAACTACGGAGTGGACGAAAACACGGGCTATATAGACTACGACAAATTTGAAGAAATAGCCATGAGGGAAAAACCTGCCCTGATTACGGTTGGGGCGTCGGCCTATCCGCGCATAATAGACTTTGAAAAAATGAGCAATATAGCCAAGGCTTGCGGCGCGTTAATGTTGGCCGATATCGCGCACATAGCAGGTCTTGTGGCTGCGGGTTGCCACCCGTCTCCTGTGCCTTTCTGCGACTTTGTCACGACGACAACCCACAAGACTTTGCGCGGTCCGCGCGGCGGAATGATAATGTGCAAAGAACAGTACGCAAAGGCTATAGACTCTGCTATATTCCCCGGAACTCAAGGAGGGCCTTTAATGCATGTAATCGCGGCGAAAGCCGTATGCTTCGGAGAGGCTCTAAAGGATTCCTTTAAGGACTACCAACGCCAAATCGTAAAGAACTCTGCGGCTCTGGCGAAATCCCTTATAGACAATGGATTCGGCCTTGTTTCCGGAGGCACTGACAATCACCTGATTCTCATAGATCTGCGCAAGAGCCACCCGGAGCTCACCGGCAAGGACGCGCAAACCGCCCTCGATAAGGCCAACATCACAACAAATAAAAATACAGTTCCCGGCGAGACGCGTTCGCCATTTAAAGCCAGCGGCATAAGGCTTGGGACTCCCGCTGTGACGAGCCGCGGAATGGGTGAAGACGAAATGCGCAAGATAGGCGAAGCTATTTCCATAGTGCTCGCCAATCCGAACGACGACGCCGAGATTGCCAAGGCAAAATCAATAGCCGAAGATCTCTGCCGCAGATTCCCCCTCCCCTATTAAACGCATAAAATTAAAAAAGAGAGGGGAAGGATTGGCTTGCATATGCCGCTATTCCTTCCCCTTTTTTTATACGGTACATATCATGAGCACGAAACTTGAAACTCTAAAAAAACTTCTGTCGGAGGCCGAAGCCCAAAAAAAACTGCTTCCCGACAGCGTTAAAAATATTGAAACTTGGATAAATGCCGGGTTCCTGCCCGAATGGGCTATAAATTCGCTTTTGGAACTATTTCTTGAAAACAATTACGAAGAGCTAAACGACAGATTCTTTAGATTCATCGCCTTCGGGACAGGCGGCATGAGGAGCAGGACCATAGGGAAAATACCGGCAGCTTCCGAACTCGGAAAGGAGTCGGAGTACGGCACCCCCGAACACGCCGCTGTGGGCGCGAGTTATATGAACGATTTCAATGTCATACGCGCGACCTTAGGACTTTTTAATTATTGCAAAAAATATTCAGACGAAAATGCCTACGGCACTCCCCGCCTTGTAATAGCCTATGACGTAAGGCATTTTTCAAAGCATTTCTGCGAGATTGCCGCCGGCGTTTGGAATAAAATGGGAGGGGAAGTTTACATTTTCGACGGAGCCAGATCCACTCCGCAATTATCCTTTACGGTTCGGCACTTGCGGGCCACGGCCGGCATAGTGATAACGGCCAGCCACAACCCCTCGCACGACAACGGCTATAAAGTATATTTCAAAGACGGAGCCCAAGCTATAAATCCCCACGCCGAAGCAATCGTGGAAGAAGTCTCCAAAGTAAAATGGGACGCCATATCCGATTTCCTCGACGCCGACTTAAATGGGGTAAAAATCGTATCGCCCGAAGACGAAGAAGCCTATGTGAAATCCATAGAGGACAACGTTATAGACAAAGGCGTAATGTCCGCATACAAGCCAAAAATAGTATATACGGCGGTGCACGGAACTGGGGCTGTAATGTGTCCGCGCGTGATGCGCCACTTCGGGCTTGATCCGATTTTAGTGGAAGCCCAGATGCAAATGGATCCGCGCTTCCCCACAGTTAAACAGCCCAACCCCGAATACGCTGAAACTCTGGCAATGGCCTTGCATAAAGCCGAAGAATCCGGCGCAGATTGTCTCGTGGCCACGGATCCTGACTCCGATAGAATGGGAGTCGCGGTGCGCGACGATTCCGGAAACTTGGTTCTACTAACCGGCAATATGATAGGATCCCTCCTCGTCGAATATCGGGCAACCCAGATGAAGAAATTCGGGCTCATCACAAAGCCGGAAAATTGCGCCATAATAAAGACTTTTGTCACCACGCCCCTCCAGGACAGAATTGCGCATTCGCACGGGATTAAGTGCATAAACACACTTACCGGATTCAAATGGATAGGCGGCAGGCTCGAACGCTACGAACGCATATTAGCCAAAGCCGTTGGCAAGGATTGCGACTTTCTTCCATATAGGGAGCGCGCGGCTCTGCTTGAGACACACAGCACATTCTTCATTTTCGGAGGGGAGGAAAGCTACGGCTATCTCGGCACAGACTCCGTTCGAGACAAGGACGCGAACGCCGCAGTTGCCATGTTCGCAGAAATGCTCGCCTGGCTAAAGTCGCAAAATAAAACTGCTACGCGTTTTCTCGACGAGATATACATGAAATGCGGCTACCACTACGAGACTCTGAAAAGCATATATAGGGAGGGAGCCCAAGGAGCCGCCGCCATACAGAAATTTTTGTCAATCCTCGATAAAAGCCCGTTGGAAACCGTGGACGGCATAAAAGTGTCTTCGGCTATAAATTTCGCCAAAGATAAAATCCAAGACGCCGACGCCTGCATAGTGCCCAAAGAAAAGTTCTTCTTCTATACGCTTGAAAACGGATACAGCTTTGCAATAAGGGCCAGCGGCACGGAGCCAAAAATAAAATTCTACGCCTTCGCGAGGGAAGATGCGCCCAATCAATCCGCGTTGGAGGCCGCAAAAGTATCCGCTCCCAAAAAGCTTGAATCCATGCTCGCCGACTTGGAGAAGAAATTCGACGAATTATCCTGCTCTTAGGAAAATTTTACAATGAACCTGATCAAGACTACGACATTTGCCATAGCGTTTGCTTTTACCCTCTTGGCTTCGGGGCAACAGGCCAAGCCCTTGTTTACGGATGAAAGCGCTTCAAAGTTTATAGCCGGGCAAACGGATTTAAAAGAAAAAGCCGACGAATTCAAAAAAACCGCCCTCACAGCTTATGCAAAAAACGACTTTTTAGAGGCCGCCGAAAATTTGCGCGTATCCAAAATACTAAGCATTATATCCGCTTCCGGCTCAAAGCTTCCAAACGCTTTAAAGTCGTACATGTTGTCTGATTCCGATTTCAGGCGGGAATTCCTTGATATATTGAGCGATAAGGACGAGATAGCTAACGTACTCGGAATTCTTGGAGCGCTTTGGGAAAATTCCCCGGAAAAGTTCAAGGCTTTCAAAAGTCTGGCGATTGCCATATCAGTGGTATTCGACACCCAACCGCCCGAGTCTTGGCCGCACAGCCAAGTTTCGACGACCGTATTGCCCCGCGCCCTTCCGGATCCTGTAAAGTCTTTCAACTACTGGATTTCCATGCGTGAGCGCGGACGCCTCTTGATGCAGCCGGAAAAACTTTCCGCCGAAGAGTTGAAATTTTTGGTCAGCTCCATTTCGAGCGACGAAGACAAAGAATGGGTTCAATCTTCAATACAAGTAAATATATCCAACATATCCAAGTTGTATCAATCCATTAAGTACGACTCCCCCAGATTGTCGCGCAACGCATACACTTGGGAATACTCCGACTACTCTTTGAAAACGATAAAAGAAAAAGGCGGAATATGCACGGATCAATCCTACTACACTTGCGAAGTCGCAAAAGCCCGCGGAGTTCCCGCTTTCATATTGTCGGGAGCCGGCGCCGACGGATTCCACGCCTGGGTGGCCTATATGGAGCGCAACGGCAAATGGAATTTTAACGTTGGCCGTTACGAGAGCTCGCGATTCGTCACGGGGCGGACAATAGACCCTCAAACATGGTATCTGGCAAGCGACCATTCCCTTAAATCCATGAGCGAACGCTTTAGAGGCGGCAAGAAATATCAAGCCAACGAAATTTTTACAATGTTTGCCAAAGAATTCTTTTCCGACGGCGAATATGAAAAATGTATCGCCGCATGTAATATGGCAAACAGTCAAGATTCCCGCAATGTCGAAACTTGGAACCTGCTAATAGAAGCCCTGGAAAAATCAAACGCTGTCGAAACCAAGATACGCGAAGCATACATTGCCGCAATGCGAAGTTTTTCGAGGTATCCGGACACTGACATAATATTCAGGCGGGCCTTGATAAAGCGCCTCGACGCAGCCGGAGAAGAATCGGAATCCGAGAAGCTATCGTCGTCTATCATTATAAAGACAAAGGGTTCGCGCCCCGATATCGCAATGGAATTTGCCCGCAGTTCTCTCGAGGGTGAAATAGCCCGAGGTGAAACCGAAAAATTCTATTCCTCATATAAGCGTTTAATTTCTATGTTCAAAAGCGACGGCGCAATGGCTTTTAGCGGCATTACAATTCCCATTCTAAATTCTCTAATAGCAGCCGAAAAGAAAGATGAGGCGAAACAGACTATGGCGATATCGCGTTCGGTTTTGAAGCCGTCTAAAAATTCCACCCTCGAATCAAACATGCGCTCTGTCGAAAACCAGATAAATTCTTTGTGACTTCTTTGACTCTGCGGCGCCTGCAAGTTATACCAAATATTTACTATGTTGAAATTTTATTTTGGCCTAAAACTTGAAAAATTAAACGGAGTTTAGGTTGAGTATTTTCATACACTGTAATTGCGAGTAGAAACACTTCTTTTAGAATGAAAATGCAAACGCGGTAAATTTCAATTTATAAGGCGCAGAATGAATAAGATGGTATTTGTGATTGAATGAATAATAAAAAAAGCGGGCGCAGACAAAGTTCTGAGCCCGCTTTTCATTTATATTAGAAGAGCTTAGTTCCCCGTTTCCGAAACCGGCTTTAACCCTCTCAATACACGGCTTCTTCCGCCGTTATTAGAGTTTGCAAAACGCACGACAACCTTGTTTTGGGCGGGCGTCCATTCCTCGTTTTTACCGCGGAACACAATCATATTTACGGTGGGAGCTTTCATATTCTTGCTGAAGTAAACTTCCTTAAAGAGTTGCTCGTAGAACTTGAATATACCGTTCCTTCCGTAAGACTTAAACTTGGGTTCTGGGCGAACAGCCTTTACCGCAGGCGGACGCTTTGCGGGAGCTTCATAAAACTTATTTTCGCGCACGGCATCGGAGGTCGTACCCGCGTAGAGCGACAATCCCTTTTCTTTTCGGGAGGCATTCTCCTTTTTTATCCATTCTCTGGCTTTTGCAGTTGCCGCGGCCATTGCGGTGGCATGGGCTCTCTCGTACTCAAGTTGGTCGTCCTCGGTCCAACCCTGGGCTTTGCGCTGGCGCTCAACCTCCTTGTTATAACGCTCCATATCGCGCTGGAACTTCTGGGTTTGGGCGTCCGTCCACGGCATTTTTATATAATCGGGGTCGAGCCAATCCGTCGTCAACATATATATCGTATCAGCGCCCTGCTCCAATGCAGCTTGAAATACGCGATAAATATTCGTCCTATACGGATTATAGAATTCAGAAGCCGGAGGCTGCGGCAAGAATGGATACTTCAGCTTATAGTTATTGCGTCTCGGCCCTATTTGGGTAAGGCTGGCATTTATCGGATTTATCCAGTCAGCGGCCATGCGCTTATTAAAAGGAGTTGCGGCGACAAGCGTCGACTGGAAGAAATCTATCCTGATGCCGTCGGTTGTATCGAAGGCCATAAGGTTAAAGAGCGTTGTGGGGGGCAAGGCGTTTATAAGTTTTTTAATATCTTCGCGAATCACCTTATAAGTGTCAAGACCGCCCCTTTCCTCAGTCATGAGATAAGGACTTGCGTCTATGCAGATTAGGACTTTTTCAGTTTTGCTCTTTATATTGAATATTTCGACCGTGGTAGCGCCTATATTCAAGGTGCCTTTCATGTCCAAAGAAGATACGGTATTTATACCACCGCCTATATTCATGGTGGCCGGCAGAGTGATATTGACTTCAGGCGCATTCACATTTTGCGGGTTTACTATGCTTATACGCTTATTGAGTTTTTTCGTGTTTTTTTGGGCCCTCTCAACCTTAACGCGATACTCCTGCTCCGCAGGCTTTACCTGCTCCTGAGTGGGCGGAGCTTGCATAACAGTTTCTTCCTTTATTAGAGACTGCGTTATAACCATGCCGCTAAGTCCTATAAGGAGCGCGATTTGTATAATCGCCACGATTATAAAGACCTGGTATAGCAAGCCCTTTTTTTGTTTCTTGGGTCTGAAATAATGCAATTTCATGTGCTGATTATATTAAAGTTTGGGGTGTATGAAATATTATTCTTCGTCTTCTGTTTTCTTTGGCTTTTCTATCTTTACAAATTCAGCCTTGGCTTTTGGCGCAAACACGCTATTGGGGTATAGCGCGTTTATTTGAAGGAAGATTTCATTTGCGGCCACAAAATTCTTAGATTTTTTATAAGCCATTCCCGTTTTGTATAGGAGCTCCGGCATCCAGTCGCTGCTTATTTTACCGAAAACAATACCTTCGGCATACATATCAAGGGCATCGGGAATTTTCTTCTCCACCTCTTTATACATGCCTTTCAACATTTGGCTCAAAGAAAATTCTTCGCTATCCTGCGGGACTTTTAAAGATGACAAATACACTTGGGCGGACATATTATTGCCCAAAGACATATCGCAATAAATCATCCAAAGCGTAGCTACATCTTTTTGAGGATTGCCATTCATGTTGGAAAGTTTCGTATAGCACATGAGCAAATCTTTAGAAACTCCCCTAAGCCTTATCCTATCCAGAGTTTTCATATATGCAGCTATATTGTCCGGCTCGTCTGCAGAAAGGCTGACGCGATTTACTATTTTCATAGCAGACTCGACCTTTCCCGCGTCCGCAAGAGCGTTTGCCACCTCGAGAGCCGCGGGGACGATAAGCGGAGAATCCCCCAATGGGAGGGCATCTACCAAAGCTTCCGCCTCCACTAATCTTTCGTCATTTAAAAGCGCAGTTATAAGCATTTCGACATAGCCGTGCACCCTAAATGTCTCTTCGCTGAAGGGAGTGTACTGCAAGAGGGGATAAACAACCGGCCGCATATACACTAAAGCTTCATTCCAATTACCCCTGTTGAAGGCGGCCCTTGCCCTATTCCAATTCTCCCCGCCGTGAACCGCGAAATGGAAAGTTTTTGTATCTTTTGGCACTGTGAGCTCGCCGCCTGCGGAGTCCGCAAAAACAAAATCTTTTGCAGAAGAACTCTTAAGGGTCACTTTGCGCTCTTTGTTTGCGGCGGCATCCACAAGCATAATTTCGGAGGGCTTGTCGGAATAATCGCCGACATACGAGCGGTCGGGATTTTTTTGAGAGCTTTGCTGATCTTGCGCCGACAAAAGTCCGGCGAAAAGAGCCGCAAAGAAAAAAGCTGCGAATTTTAAAAGCTTCATAAAAGTTCCTTTCAAATATTTTGCTATAGCACCAATCTATATTGTTTTACAGCCTCGTAATCCGGTGAAGCCTTATTTTTTGCGTCATTGATAAATTCGTCGCAAATGACGCGGGCCTCAGCCTTTCTATCTTGGGCCGCGAGCAATTTGAGCGCGGCTAAGACAGCCTTGCCCTTCCACTTGTAGCAATTTGCGAACCCAAGATAACAGCGGTCAAACCACATGAGAGCCTTATCGGTATGCCCTTCCGCCCTTTCAATTTCTCCGAGCTTGTAAAGGACTTCCGCATATGGCTCGCCTCTATATGAAGGAACCTTGAGGATGTATTCGTACTTGTCGTAGGCTTCTTTGCGTTTGCCGAGCTTTGCGTAGGCGTCGGCACTGCGTATTGCCGCTATTGCAGCCTTGTCGTCAGTCGGGAAGTCCCTTTCTATCTGGGCATAGAGCTTTATGACCTCGTCCCAGCGCTTTTCCTGCTCTTCAAGTTCCGCAAGCGCGAACATTACGTCTATGCGATATTCAATCTCGTCTCTATCAAGAGCCGCCTTAAAGGCTTTGCGGGCCGCATCGGCGCCGTACTTATAGTTTTGCTTGCCAATCCAAACAAGAGTGCGGACGGAAGACTTCTTTATATCGTCGTCAGTAAAGGACTTATCTGTTTTCACAGGCTGGCCTATATTGTCCAATCCCATCATCAAACGATATGCGAGGGTAGTTTTATTATCTTTTTTAGCCTCTTCGAGGAGCTTTTTGAGAGTTGCATCGGCTCCGCCTTGCGGATAAGTTGCCAGCTGGTGTTCGTATTGGGCCAAGAGTTCTTTAAGGGCGGTTCTATCTTTATACAATGCGGCTCCGTAGCGGGAATCTCGCTTAAATTTCTGGTACAATCCCTTGTCGAGCAATGGGTGGTCTTCAAAGTAGCGGTAGCGCTTTGCGGGAACCTCTATCATATAATAAAGAAGCTCCGGCACTCCTTTTATTTTTTCGCCGTTGTACTCCACCGTCACAGTCTTCGCCTTTGTGGAAAGCAAATCCTTGAGGAATTCTATTGTGGCTTTTAACTTGTCGTAATTGGCGTCGTAAAGTCTCTTGAAATCGAGTATGACTTTATCGACACCGTCGTCGGCGGGATTATTTCCGCAATTCCTTATAGTATTTATATAGAGATTGAGGGCATCCGACGGAAAACCGAGCAATTCTTTTGCGCGCGCCATGCTGTAATAAGCTTCCGAAACGTTTCCTTTGGGGAATTTTTCAGCATACGAAGACATCAAATTAAATTCTTCGTCATAGCGCTCAAATGTATGAAGCAATTTGGTCGCCTGGGAATATGCGTTGTCGATGAAAGCCATATTTTTAGTATAAGTTTCCACCGACATATAGTGCTTCATGGCTTTTTCGACCGCGCCTACCCCCGCGTAAATATCACCGAGGAAGAATTCCACTTCTCCGCGGAGTTCATGTTCCGGATAGGAATCGATAAACCCTTCGAACACTGAGCGCGACTTTTCAAAATCCCCCATGCCGAACGCTGCGACACCGTTTCTGTACATGGCGTCTTGAGCATAAACGCTCATCGGAAATTCTTCGCAAAGCTTTGAGAAGCATTTTACGGCATTTTTAAAGTCGGTTTGTCCGAGATACGCCAATCCCATCCAATAGAGGCAACCCTCTATTATGGGTGTATCTTCAAATTCTGAGACATAATTTTCAAAGGTTTTGGTAAGTTCGGCATAATTTCCCTGCTCTATCCAAGTTTTACCCATTAAGAATACGAATTCGACGGAATATTTTTCTTCAGGATCTTCTTCCACAAAGGCTTTTGCCATATTGAAGAAAGTGTCGTATTCTTTCTTATCCAAATAGTATTGGGCTATGCGGATTTTTACATCGTTTACATAATCGCCGTCCGGGAATTTTTCGAGATATTCGCTCCCGATTTTAAACATATCGTCTTTTTTGCCCACGGCATAGGCGCCGGCGACAGCCGCATAATAAAAGTCTTGAATATTCGGGTGGTCCGGAAAGTTTGAGAGCAGCTGTTTATATGACCAATAACTCTCGTAGTTGCGGTTTGTGGAATAATAGTTGCGGGCGAGTCTTGCCATTATATCAACGGAATAGTCGGCTATATCCGAAACAATCTTCTTTTGAGACTCCAAATTTCCCAAGAGAACGTTGAGTTCGGTTTCGACAGCGCTTCCGCTCCCCAAGCGTTTAGCCCTTGCCAACCTATTTTTGTACAAGGCAATAAAGCGATCCAAATTTTTCAACACTACGTCGCGGGGGAGCACCATGCTGTAAAACAGCATCGCGTCACTGTATTTCTCAGCCTTCACCAAGGCGTCTCCAGCCCTCAAAAATGATATGTTCAAACGTATATCGCTCCTGGCATATGTATCGGAGGTCATGTACTTGAACAGGGGCTTAATCTTGTCGTACTGGGCGGTGCCCTCATAAGCCTGAATCAGCATTGAAGCGGCAAGCACTTTATCGTCGATAGTCTTAGCCCTTTCCATAAACAGTTGGAACCATTTTTCGCCCTCTTTAAAATCGGGTATGCTGTACAGGGTAAGGGCGTTTTTGCGAATTATATCCAACTGTTCATTAAAGTTTAGCTTGCCCACAAATGGTTGTTGGAGAAGGCGTTCGCGAGTATTTACGGCGTCAACAGGTTTTTTTAGCCCCATAAGACAGTCGGCTTTCATATTGACTGAGTTTATGCCGAATTCCCCTTCGGGATAATCGTTTATAATCTTATCGAAGCCTTCTGCGGCCTTTTTTAGAAAATCGGGAGATTTGTTGAGCTCATATTCTTGCAGGTAGCTGTACGCCACAAAGTAGTAAAGCTCGGGCAGATTATCCCTAAGTTTCTTATCTTCGGACTCCGACAAGCGCTTTATCAACTCCAACATATACGGGCGAGCCGCTACATAATTTTTGTCGTTGACCAAAGCCATGGCTTCTTTTTTCAGGTCTGAAGTTCCCATTTGCACGACTTCTGCGGCAATCTGTTTATCGTCCTGTGCCGAAACGTGATTATACGAAGCGGCGAACAGCATTATAGCCGAAAGCGCGGCCGTTAGTTTTCTGAGGTTTACTGTCATGTTTATGGATATTCTGAAAAGGTGTAAATAAATCGTACAAAAAACACGCCGAAAGCCTAAAAACATTCGGGCATGTTTTGCGTCTTACAAAGTATTCAATATGTAAAAGCTCACTTTTCCAGCTTTTTTTTCTATTTATATTAACTTCCTTTATCGGAATCTTGCGAATGAATTGAAAAACAAACGCACAAAAGCGGTGTCGAATAGCCAAAATAGAAAAATGTTGAAGTATCGCCAGAAAGTAATATAACAGCTGAGATTTTTTTAATTTTAATACGGTCGGGAAGCAAAAATTTTGCGCCGCTCCGCATTATAAAATAGTTGAATAACAAGATGAAAGCATCAAAAAGTACATCGGCTAACCGCCGTCCGAAAGAACCTATGAAAGGTGCGGACGTGTTGGTAAAATGTCTTGAAAATCAAGGCGTTGATACCGTGTTTGCCTATCCCGGGGGACAATCCATAGACCTCCACAACGCCTTTACGCGTTCAAAAAAGATTCGCGTAATACTGCCGCGCCATGAGCAAGGTTGCGGATTTATGGCGCAGGGCTACGCCCGCTCCACGGGAAAAGTCGGCGTATGCATGGTGACGAGCGGCCCCGGAGCAATGAATTTGCTCACTACCATAGCCGATGCCTTTATGGACAGCATACCTATGGTGGCTATAACCGGGCAAGTTTTCCAAACCTTAATCGGCAAAAACGCCTTTCAGGAAACCGACGTGTTTGGAATGACATTGCCGGTCGTAAAGCACAGCTATCTCGTACTGCACGCCGAAGATCTGCCGCAAATAATAAAGGAGGCTTTTATCATAGCCAAGTCGGGGCGTCCGGGACCTGTTGTGATAGACATACCCAAAGATGTCCAACAAAAAATGTTTATACCCGATTTCGACCTCCAGCCCGACCTCCCGGGGGTGAAGAAGTCTCCACTTGCTTCTGATGACGATATACAAAAAGCGGCTATGATGATTGCGGCCGCCAAGCGCCCCGTAATATACGCGGGGGGCGGCGTGATAAATGCGGAAGCTTCGGACAAACTCGACGAGCTCTCAAAATTGCTCAATATCCCGGTAGCCACGACGCTTATGGGTATAGGCGCCGTGAATCCCCTGGAGGATAAAAACCTCTATTGGTTCGGCATGCACGGGACATTCGCCGGAAACAGGGCCGTGCTTGAGTCAGACTTGCTTATAGCCGTAGGTACGCGATTCAGCGACAGAATAACCGGGGTGGTCTCCAAATTCGCCCCGCACGCTAAAATCATACACATAGATATCGACCTGGCTGAGCAAAATAAAAACGTAAAGGTTACGCTTGCGATAAATTCTGAGCTCAAGCATGCTCTTGAAAAGCTCATCTCGGCCTTTAAGAGCGGCAAATATGCGAAGCCGGAAGTGTCTAATTGGCTTTCTCAAATAAAGGAGTGGAAGAGTAAATATCCCTTCCCCTTTGCGAGCCACAGGCGTAAAAATCTGACAGCCCAAGAGACTATATCCACCTTGTACAATGAAACAAGAGGCAAGGATATAATACTCACAACCGGTGTCGGACAACATCAGATGTGGACTCCCCAGAATTTTATATTCTCCAAACCGCGGCGCTTTATCAGCTCATTGGGATCGGGGACTATGGGATTCGGGCTTCCGGCCGCGCTCGGAGTAAAAGTCGCCAATCCTAAAATTGACGTCGTGGACATTGACGGAGACGGCTCCTTCCAGATGAATATACAGGAAATGGCCACTGCCGTCGCCGAAAAAATTCCCGTAAAGGTCATGTTGATGAACAACCAATTTTTGGGAATGGTAATGCAATGGGAAGATTTTCTCTTTAAGGGAAAGCGCGCAAATACAGTGCTGTCTATTGACCCCGAAAACATAGGGGGCCCTGAGAATCTTAGCGCCATATACCCCGATTATTGCGGAATAGCAAAAGCCTATGGGTGGGAGGCGGAGCGCGTGTGCAAGCGCGAAGACCTCGCCGCGGCGGTTCGCCGAATGTTGAAATCGCCAAAACCTTATTTGCTTGAAGCGATAATAGAGCACGACGAACATGTGCTGCCATTTATTCCGCCGGGCAAATCCGCCCAGGAAATAATAGTTGACTGCGGCGAATGTGAAACCTGCAAGAGCTGCAACAACCCCAACAAAAAAAGAAAAACAGGAAAAAAATGAGCCAGATTGCCACAATAAAGACAAACCAGGGCGAGATAAAAATTAAGCTCTACCCCGAAACGGCCCCAAAAACCTGCGAAAATTTTGTGGGCCTTGCAAAAAAAGGATATTACGACGGCGTTATATTCCATAGAGTTATAAAAGACTTTATGATACAAGGCGGCGACCCAACGGGAACCGGACGCGGCGGTGAATCACTTTGGGGAACCCCTTTTGAGGACGAATGCGACCCCAACGTCAGATTCGACAAAAAAGGGCTTCTCGCAATGGCCAACGCCGGCCCGGGCACTAACGGCAGTCAATTTTTCATAACCACCGCCCTTACCCCGTGGCTTAATATGCACCATACAATATTCGGAGAGGTAATCGAAGGATACGACACCGTCGAAAAGATAGAAAACGCCCCGACCGGATTTATGGATAAGCCAATGAGCCCTCAAAAAATACTTGGAGTGACGATAGAAGAAGTTGAATAAACCCAAAACTCTAATTAAAAAAGCGGCGCGGATTACAATAATCCCGCCGCTTTTCTTACGTTTGGATAAAACTCCAAAATGGGTTGATTTCAATGAGCTTATTTAGAATCGGACGGTTTGGCGTTATCAAGGAAAGTGCGCCAATCTACGCCGTCTATATAGAGGGATTTTATATGAGGTTTCCTCCCAGATTTTTCCCTAAAGACGACCTCACAACTATGCGACTTGGAATTTAAGATATTTTCAAGTTGTTTCGCATGGGATTCGGGTATATAAAATCGCAAATTTCCCCTCATTTTCGGTGGAATTTGGTTTTTGTCTTTCACTTTTTCCCTGTCAACGCGAAACAATAAATAGTTTCCTGACAATATATGTCTGGGATCATATCCGACAATTGGGAATCTGGTTTCATTCCAATTTCTATCTTCAAGCGAAATCCATGCAGCCCATCCGACGAGAACTAATATGGGTAAGAATACAAAAGTTGCCTTAATTTTAGACATTGCGCTTAGTCCTTCCTATAAAAAATCCCGAATAACGTTTTATCAGATATACAGCTATAATAGCGATTATCCCGCAAATGGCGAAACCTATAGCATTATCCAAATAGTTGGAGTTGAAGAAGCGAATAAACGCATAAAATAGCGCGACAATAATGTTGTTTCTAAAGAATAGCATATTGCGTCGAAACAATGAGACAATTCCTAACACTATAAAAAATGCCGATGTAAATTCTACGTCATAAGAAATCCTCTCAAAAAATGGCACAAAAAATGCAAACGCATACATTAAAATTATGATAGATTGCGAAATAGTCTTAAGAAGCGGAATTTTGTTTTTTAAAGATTTATAGAGAAACTCCGCTGAACATGCTAAAATATACATTATGCAAACGATGACTAATGTGTTGAGCAACTTATTTGTTGAATCACCTTTATAGCAGAATTTAAATATATCGTCCCAATATAGGGACGACAACATTATGCCGCTCCAAAAGAATCTTAATACCGCTCCTTTTGACATTAAGGCATAAGGCAGGCCAAGTATAGACCAACTCAACGCAAGATTATACCAAGTTCCGTCCAAATGGAATATTTGCCCTATCAAGCCGATAGTCGCGCCTATCATGGCATAAGATAGTATTAAGAAAAAATCTGTCCAAAAAACGTGCTTTGTATAAGAAAGGCGCAAGGCAGAAAGCGCCACAACTCCAAAAATCATGAAATCGCACAATAATTTGAGAATATCCCCTAATTTGTACCAATTATATGCCACCAAAGAGATAAAGGACAGGGATAACAAAAGACCCGCGGCGGAAAATAAAACTGCATAAGCTAATTTATAAGAAGAAACCCGCTCAAATTCTTCTATCTTAATAATTTGGTTCTCATCTATAAGCCCCTCATTCTTCCATTTTGTGAGATTGGATTTAAGAAACAACATATAAGCAACTCCAAAAATTTGTCTTACGATCCGTAAGTTGGCTAAGATTTATTTCATATTATTTATAAAGTAAAGTTAAAAGATATTAACAAATAAAATATTTTTACTTTAAAAAAAGAACAATTTTTATGTACAAGACTTTGACTATCCGTTAAAGTCTTGTTCGCCATGAAGGAGAATTCATACAGTTTGCTATTAAAATGCCTGTTTTCTTCCCTGCCATTTGTTCTTTTAATACTTTTGTGCTCTTGTGTGGGGCACGAAAGAACCGTACATAAAAATGGAGAACAAACCACCATGACAAAAAGCGAAGGGCTTGGAACGCTATTTTTAAAGCACCATCTAAATAATAAGAAGTAAATTGCCAAAAATTCGTATAAAAACGCTGCTTACAAAAAATAAACAGGCGTTAGATTTTTTCTTGCAAATCGCAAAACAATCCGAATAATCGTATGGAAAAAGAACGCGGCTATTTCAGACATGTCGATTAGTCGATTTTTTTTGTTTTGTACAACAATAAGATAGGAAACGTATATGGATAGGAGATTCTTCACAAAAGCAACATTAGGCCTCATTGCCGGAAGTATGGCATCGCAACCGATTATAGCGGCACCAAAAACCAATGACAATATCAAAGACCAAAAATCCGAATCGCCCATAATTCCTCAAAATGACGAGGCCGAAGAACAAATTAAAGTAATTCAATCAAAGAGGTTTTACAAACACCAGGGGAAAAACATAGAAGGTAAATGCACTTCTCTGCTCTTTTTTGCAGACGTGCATTTGGTCCCCGCCCATTTAATTAAAATAAGGGACTTCTTTAACAAACATAAGAAATATATAGACGACACAATACACTTGGGAGACAGTGTCGGCGATTTCTACACCGGCGAATTCACCCTTTGGGACAATTTTCCAAAAGCTTTGAACGTCATAGGCAACCATGACACCGACGCCGGCAAGAATAGAAGATGCGCCTTGACCGACAATCAGAAATACGACATATATTTTAAAAAATATATATCCGGATGGAAAGTGAAGCAACCCGAAAACGCGGAATCCGAAGGCAAATGCTATTGGTACAAAGACTACAATAAGGATTTGCGCGTAATAGGAATAGACTGCATGCGTTTGAACGACACACAATACAAATGGTTTGCAGAAACACTTGACGGGGCCGCCAAGAAGAATCTGAAAGTCATTATCGTTACGCATGTTCCACCGCATTGCAATAAGGCTATAGAATGTAATTTTACATCGCTGGACTATCCGCCATCATTCAAGTCGAGCTCGGAGAGTCATTATTCAAAGTTAATTTCCGCAGTGGACGCCTTTATTTCAAACGGCGGCACTTTTGTGAGCTGGATATGCGGGCACAACCATCACGACTCTATAATGTACACAGGAACCGAGAAGAACAAGCAGCTGGTAATAGTTATGGAATGCGCCACAGATTTCAGTTGGTGGACCGACGCTGTGCATGTTCCCAATACCGCTACCGAAACTTGCTGGGAAATAATATCAGTAGAATCGATTTCAAATGTGATTAAGATTGCGCGGTTCGGAAATAATTACGACCATTACCTGCGCCACAAGGGAAGTTTCTGCTACGATTTCAAAAACCACAAAGTCATATCCCAGTCTTAGCGCCCTAACATAATTCTCCAATGGACTAAAAAATCCCATGGAATAGAGGTTTTTGTGAGGAATGGAAAGCCGCAACCGTTTGGTTGCGGCTTTTTACCTCCAATAACAAAGCAGCAATCATATCAAAAAATGTTAGAATAAACGCTATCCATAGGGGTTCGCGCAAAATATGATTGGCAAGATTAAGGATTAAATCCATGGGGGAATGAGAAACATCTCGCAAAAGCATGTGGGTCTTCGGCGGTTGAATGGACCTTTCTTGGCAATGGCGTACAAAAGGCAGGATAGGAATCCACGACATCTATCGCCCCATTTTAACGGACATTGCCCATGGCGCTACAAAGCGAGTATTTTTATAATAAACAAATTTTAGGGTTATACAGAATATTCGCATTATTGCCATTCACAAAATCAGCAATTGCGCAATGCGGATACACCAGATATATTTATAGCATCTACCATTATTAAAGTAAAATTTGTTGAAAGAATAAGCGCGACACCGTATTAGACGGATTCTTTGGCACCCTATATTCTTTGTGGCTTCGAAAGACTTTAGTAATAGATGCCGCGCATTTTACAAGGGCGTAAAAGTGTTTCTTCGCGATTTAGAAGCAGTTTATCGCTTGCAATTCCGATAGTAAATTATGGATTTGAAGGCGTACCCCAATTAAACGGAGCTCCTCAAAGAAACCCTCTCTCCAACTTCGGCAACATGCGGAGGCTGTTGCGGATTTTCAATTATAGAAAGCAACATAGAACTTGCGAGCGCCGATAATTCCCCGTATTTTGCTCCGACTACAGTGAGCGGGGGCGAAAAGTATTCCGAATATGCATAATCCCCAACGCCAATTACGGACACGTCTTTTGGTACGCAGAGTTTGTTTTCTTTCAACGCAAGATATGCCCCCATCGCTAAAGAATCGGAGATGCAATAAAGCGAATCCAACTTGCCTCCGCAGGAAAAAAACTGTTTCAAGGCTATATATCCAGAGCCCTCCGATAAACCGACAGCGGATATTCTTTGAATTTTCCCCCCATATTCTTTTTTGAAGGAGTCAATACGCATTTGCGTCGACTGTGTCAGTGGCGTCCCGCAAAGAATGGCAGGGAGTTTTCGGCCCTTTTGTTTCAACATCTTGGCCGCGTCCCTGCCGAGGGCGTCCGTCGAAACCACGGAGGAATATCCGTCAATCTTTCTATCTACTAAAACTGCGGGGAATGGCAGAATATTTTCTTTTAAGAACAGATCGTCTGCAGGAGAAGTATTTGTAATTATTGCGGCGTTGAAACAATTTCCGCTTATGATATTTTTCATTTCCGATAGCTTGCCCGACGGAAACATTTCTATGGAAATTGAAAATTCAAAGCGCGAGTTTAAAGCCTCGTTATTTTTAACGGCCTCGCGCAAAGCCTGAAGAAAGTTGTTAGTCAGATTCAATGGGGCCTCATAGCTGGTGAGCAGCGCAAGTATAAGAGGCATCTTTGAGGAATTGTTAATTCGCATGCGCCTTGCGGAGATGTCGGGAAGATATCCGAGTTCTTTTGTGGCCTTGTAAATCTTCTCGACGGTCTCCATAGTTATGCGCCTGGACTTGTAATGATTTTGCAAAACGCTGGAAACCGTACAAGCCGACACTCCGCAGTGTTCGGCAATCATTTTTATAGTTACTTTTGAACTCTTGGATTTCATCACATGCAAGGTATATTCTTGAAGCGTTTGTCGGGATAATTGCAATTGGAAAAAAGTTTTTTATATTTTTTAAAAATCCTTCCAAGGTGCGCAATTAAAATTGTACAGGCTGGGCCGTTTCCGGCCCGTATTTAACAAATTTATCCATTTGGCAACAGCCTAAAGACCTTTATTTTAAAGTTAGCGCAAAGCGGAAAGCGCGACTCTTGCGGACATGCTTGTTATATTACTTTCTTAGAATAAAACCTCATATGGGAGATTTTTCAGAAGAAAACACCCTGTCCACAATGACCGGGCGCCCCGATTGAAAAAACGTTTCTTCATTTTTTATATATTTATTTAAAAAATTAAATGGTGCAAGAATTTTGCGAAAAAACATATTATTGCATAACTAACTATATATAATGAAATTAAGTATAAAATTATTTCATATAGGCTAAATTTTATTGACGAAAAAACGTTTTTGCACAATGTGGAGAATTTGCCGAGCCAATAAGTTCAGCAATTTTGGAAAAAATACTTTGAAATTCTGATTAAAATGGAAATATCAAATGTAGCTCCGAGAGCCGGAATGATTTCTGCTCTAACGATTCCGACGGACAGAGATGGCAAAATAATAGAGGCCGGATTAAAACGCAATATGGATTGGCTGAAGAAATCGAAAGTTGACGCTTTTCTTGTGCTTGGCAGCACGGGAGAATTTCCGAGATTTTCCACAGCGGAAAAGAAGGATATTCTTGCGAAAACGGCTCTGATAAATGGCGGTGAAGTTCCTCTGATTGCAAATTGCGCGTCCTGCGACACAAGGGAAACTATAGAGTTGGCTCAATTTGCCGAAAAAAGCGGCTATAGCGGAATTTCCCTAATGCCCCAATATTTTTACCCGCAAACCCAGCAAGACATTTTGGAATATTTTATTTACTGCGATTCACATTACGATTTGCCGACCATGCTTTACAATTTTCCCGAACTTACAGGGTCTAAAATAGGAATCGAAGTGGTGCGGGGATTTGCCAGTAGGGGCAAAATGTTCGCAATAAAACAAAGCGGTTCGGAATTTGACTACCACCACGAGTTGGCAGAAGCTTCCAAAGAGTTTGGATTTTCACTATTTTCGGGATTCGACATGAGGCTCGCGGAAGCCTTTAACATAGGGGCTAAAGGCTGCATAGGAGGGCTTGTAAATATTGTCCCAGAATATATTAGAGCCATTTATGAAGCTTCAATGGGAATTTCTCAAGATATAGACCTCAAGACGCTTACCCTGCGCGTAGCCTGCGTCGGCGAGATTCTCGGCAAAGTATCTTTTCCGAATAATGTACACTTCGCATTAAAATCTCGAGGGCTTGAAGCGGGAGTTCCAAAGTGTAGATTATCGGACGACACAATGCTCGCAGGGAGAAAAATTGAAAAAATTCTGCGCGACAAATTTTTAGAATGGGGTTTACTGTAATGCATTAACATATGGAAAATCTATTTACTTTTTACGACGCAATAGTTCTGGCTTTATACTTCGCCGCCACACTCGGATTGGGAGCTATGGCAATCCGCAAAGCTTCCAATATTGAGGGTTATACATCAGCCGGAGGAGTGCTCCCGGGCTGGCTTACCGGACTTTCGATACTCGGTTCTTTTGTGAGCAGCATTAGTTTTCTGGCCCTCCCCGGAAAGGCATTCGCCTCCAATTGGAACGCCTTTGTCTGGGGCTTGTCCCTGCCATTTGCAACGTATATAGCAGTTGTGTATTTCGTTCCGTTTTATCGTTCACTGGGCAATGTTTCCGCCTACGCCCATTTGGAAACCCGCTTCGGGGCATGGGCGAGAATCTATGCCGGAATTTGCTACCTATTGACCCAACTCGTGCGAATGGGAGCGGTGACATACCTTATGGCGCTTCCGATGAACGTGCTACTGGGCTGGAATATATTTGCCGTCATAATTGCCACGGGGCTAATCGTCACAATATATACGCTTTTCGGAGGAATAGTCGCCGTAATATGGACAGAAGCAATACAAACAGTGGTTCTAATTGCCGGGGCCATAGGCTGCCTGATTCTAATGTTCTATTCTATGCCCGACGGCCCTATGCAAATTTTTGACATAGCGATATCGCACGATAAATTCAGCCTGGGAAGTTTCTCGATTACAGATTTTACTACAAGTACGGTATGGGTTCTTCTAATATACGGGCTTTTTATCAATCTGCAGAATTTCGGGATAGACCAAAATTACGTTCAAAGATACATATCAACAAAATCTCTCCGCGAAGCGCGCAAAAGCCTTTGGATAAGCGGATTGACCTATCTTCCCCTGACTCTGATTTTCTTTCTGATAGGCACTTCTCTATTCTCATTCTACACGGCGTATCCGGATTTACTTCCGAATGAATATATCAATAAACCGGATTACGTTTTCCCGTATTTTATTGTGAGCAGCCTGCCAACCGGCGTAAGGGGACTTCTCATCGCGGCGATATTTGCGGCCGCCATGAGTACGATTTCCTGCAGCCTCAATTCCTCGGCAACCATTATTTTCAGCGATTATTATAAACGGTATTTCAATGCCGAAGCCACCGAAAAACAAGCCATGCGCTTCATAAAAATTGCGACTTCAATATGGGGCATTTTGGGAACATTAATAGCGCTGGGATTTACGGCCGCATACAACGCTTTGGACGCATGGTGGATTTTGGCGGGAATATTCAGCGGGGGCATGCTCGGGCTATTTTTACTGGGCCTCGTATTCAAAGAAAAATCTAATTCGTCTGCGGCGGCAATAGCGGTAATCTTGGGAATCTCGCTTATAGCCTATCTCACGCTCTCCCCCTATTGCAGTTTTTTGCCGGATTTGGGATTTTCGCCTCTGCTGATTCCTGTTTTCGGTACGAGCTTGATTTTTGTGTCCGGATTTATCCTGACTAAATTTTTCTGCTCAAAACTATAAAGCGCAAAGACATTTTCAAGTGAACTCGCGAGTTCTCATAATTTACTGCTCATTTTATAATCTCATAAGAAATTCATGATGATGAAATAGGTCACTTTATAATGATTGGGAATACAAAACCAATAAATAAGCTTTCTCGTTATAAAAGGTCAATATTGCTTTGTATTTTTGCCATTTACGTTCATTTGCATGGAGTCTGATATATCATAAATTTTTCTAACTTACTATTATTTTTATAAAACGCAATTAGTATCAATGTATAGATGGAATGCCGCTGCCAAAGTCTTGGCAATATTTGTATATTTTAGTTTATACAGAAAATTTCTTTATATTTGTATTATATACAATTAAAATAAAAAATTCTTAATACTATTATATACCAAGTTTTCGTAATTATATTAATGTACTAATAATTGAAAATTGATGTAATAACATAATAACCATAAATATAATAGTACATAATTAGCTTTAGAACATAAATAACTTGACATAAAATATTTTTAGTATTCTTATAACTGCGATTTTAATTTTATTAAACTAATGTCCTGATTGAAACAATATGAAAATAAAAAGAGAAATATACAAAAGTTTATTTTTGATACTACCCATGTTAATGTTTTTTGCTCCCTTTTCTGAAAGCCGGACGATAGACGTCGGAACCGCATATAAAACACGAGGAGAATTGGGAGTTGGATATAATTCATCCGATACGGTACAAAATTTAACCTTAGCCTTTAGAACATGGAACGGCGAATGGACGCCAGTCGAAGTTTTCTTTAGGAAAGGCTATACGGCCGACGGTTCAAACGGCAGCGGTATTTATAATATTACAAACCTTCAAATAGACGGCGGAAATTACGCAGATGGATTTGATAACTACCAAAGGTGTATTCTAAATCTGGAAGCCGGAACAAAGCTAAACATGAGTGCCTATGGAAATATCAGCGGTGCCTTGTACTCTACAGATGCCGATATTACTATGACTTATCTTGATTTGAATGCTTACGGTATATTCAATATGCAGGGAGGAAAGTTGTCTTTTACCGGAGGAACCACTAATATATCATATAAGATAGCTGGTAAAATGACGCTAAATAATGTTGAGTTTAGTGCCAATTATAAGGTCGTAATAGACGGCGGAAATTATGGAGCAAGCGAAGACAATAATTACGAGGGTTATATAATCAACGACGCCAACGTTGTGTTTTCTGGAACAACAAGTTTTAACGGAACAGCTCTAATAGTAGAAGATACAAACAAACTCTCATTATTGGATAATTCGGTTGTCAATGTTGGAAGTCTTAGTGCTTCCAACTTGAAAGTATCCAGCGACTCTAAAATTACGGTATCTTCTGCCGACAACCTCTCTGTTGAAAACTTAGATATAATATTAAATGAATTAACACCACTTGATTTTTCTGAGATATTTAATTCTGAAGATGGCGATACAATAGTATTCTCTGCTGAGAATACGAAAATTTCCGTACATGACATTAACGGTACCGCTTATGATAATGTGGTATTTTCATACGACGCAGACGGAAATATAACAGGAATATCTGCCATTCCAGAACCTTCGATGTACGCTGCAATACTTGGAGTCTTTATTATAGGAATTACGGCATACCGCAGAAGAAAATAATTCTATAGAAAAAGCTTCCCAAATTTGGGAAGCTTTTTTTTTGCGCTTTAATAACCAATTATATTTAATATTTAGCTGCACATTCGCGATATTAAGCATCATCTGCAGAATAAAGCAGTATGTTTGCGCGTTGATAAATTATCTTTATACTTGGTAGTCAAACTGGCGGCTTTTATATTAGCATGAGACCACTTTGGGAAGCCGAATTACCTCCCGATTTCTCGTTAATTATCGATCGCATTGATGTCAAATCCCCAAACACATATTTTTTATATAATGAGTGCCGACATAAAAACTCGCAGTTTTAGTTTCATTAAATGATGAAAGTATCCGTCAAGCTACAAATCTGGGCGCTGATAGAGTTTGATGGTCTGGCGAAGCGATAAGCGAATGCTTTGCTCGACAATAAGAATGTGGAGATTTACGAGGAATGAGGGAACAAGCAAAGGCTTCCACCGCAAGACGAAGTTTACCCAAAGTTGCACATAGGAGATAGAAAGACTTTGAAAACTACCGACTCTGGGTAATTTTAGAATCCGGAGGAATACTATTAAAACTCGCTTCCTCAAAATTCTTATTTCGCAACTTGTGGTGTTGCCCTGAGTCTTATTGTAAATATTTCACACCGTTTATTTAATCATGAGACGACAGAAGAAAACGAAGAATATAAAGCCCTAAAAAGTTGGATATGTAATTCAAAAAATTCAAGATATTTAGAATATTATAATAAACCATGGTAATTTACCAATCAGCATCATGCAAGACCTGATGTATTAAGTCTTAAAGCGGAAAATCTTTCGGAAATACCTAAAAGAAAATTTTTAATTTACGGAATAGCCTCAGTTCAGCCCCCCATTTTTATATAGTTTTAAGCCTGCCGTAAAGGAAAAGATAACCGCATACAAGCTTGAGAATAATGTAAAATTAATGGGATACCGCAGCAATATGCCGGATATCTACAAAGATTATTCTATATTTGCCCTTACATCAAGACATGAAGGATTTCCCATGGTTCTTTTAGAAGCCATATCATCTGGATTGCCAATCATATCCCTTGACTGCGAAACGGGGCCATCAGAACTGATAAAAGACGGTGAAAACGGATTTTTAGTGAAATGTTTCGATGTGGAAGAATTTGCCAAAAAACTTAATACTCTTACCACGGAAATCAATTTGAAAGAGTTCTCGGAATCTACTATGGCACGCTCCTCCGACTTTAAACAAGAAAAGTTCCTGTCAGAATGGGTTAATCTGATTCAATCCATATTGAAGCGAGATTAGAATTTTTGCGCATGCGGCTTAATTTACAGAGAAGAATGCCTATAAAGACATAATTTCAATACCTTTAAAATAAAAACATCGCCCCCAATCAGGAATTCTAACTTTATAGATATAGCATTTTACCGCTCTGCCGCATTGCGCTTTTTCTCATAAGTCGGCGAAGTTAATGCGGCTTTATATTTCGACATTCTTGGAAACTATATAATTAGGACATCTTTATGCAATGCCGCCAAAAATAGAATAACTGCAATAAATATGATAAAAACTATCATATTATCTTTTCTTGTTATGTTATTAAATATAAGCTCTCCCGTCTAAAAATAAGCCTGAATTTCCAGGAGCAAACTTATCCAACTTCCCTCCAAAGTACTTTTATCACGAATCCGCCACAACTTCCATCTTCATGAAAGCAAAAAGTAGCTTCTTTTTATTGTTGCATTGGAAAATTCCCAGTTTATTATCTAAGAGTCATTTTAATCCGACTGAATTATGAAGAATATATATTATATTGCGCTCGCGTCAATTATTGTTGCTGGATCATTTCAAGTTGCAAATTCAGCTCCACTGACTTACGACGACGCCCTCAAACTTTACCCTCAAACTATTTCCGCGAAAGACTTCGGCGCAATACCCGACGACGGGAAAGACGACGCGGAACCATTGCGCAAAGCAATCGCCGAAGCCGAAAAACTTTCCGAGAAAGGCGGTGTGCGCATAGTTTTAGAACCCGGGCGCTATGACCTATTGAGCGAAATCAATGGATCGGCATTACCTTTTGTAAATATGAAGAATATAATGGTTGACGGAGCCGGGGCCACCTTGGTAAGGCATAAGCAATGGACCAATTTTCTCGTTGACGAATGCAAAAGCATGACTTTTGCAAATATGAATTTTGAAACCGACCCCATACCCTTTGCCGGCGCAAAAGTAATAGCCCACGGAGACTCTTATTTCGACTGCGAGGTTGTTCCTCCGCATGTTGTTCGCGAGGTTCACCCTAAGGCCGTAATTTCCTTTAACAAAGACAGGGACGCCATGGACTGGGGCGGCACCGACATTTACCAATTAGCCACAAATTTGCGCATAAAAAAACTTTCGGAAACCACTATGCGCGTTCCATTGGAGAAATACGCAATGCGCAGAATCCCGCCTATAGGCAGCGATGTCGTCGTGCGCTATGAAGTTTACGGACCTGCGGCATTTAGTTTGAGGGGCGGTAAAAATATACGCATATACAACATAAATATATATACACACTCCGGCATGGGAATCCACGGTTCAAACACCCAAAACATTCTCATAGATAACCTAAATGTAGTCGCAAAGAGTAAAGATCTATGGATGAGCGCCACTGCCGATGCAACCCATTTCAATTATTGTCGGGGAAAAATCGAAATATTGAATTCCCGCTTTGAAAAAATGGGGGACGACGCCACAAATGTACACCAAATGTATTGGCTTCTCGAAGAAAAAATCTCTCCCCAAAAAATTAGAATAACCTGGGGGAAGAAAACACAGGGCAATCCATCATACATTAAAGAATTCCTACCGCGCGTGGGCGATAAAATCGCATTTGGCGAATCAAATAACTGGTTTAGATTCGGAGCATTCTCGAATGTGACAAAGCTCGAACTCGACCCGGAATCAATGACTTGGATATTAGATCTGGAAGAGCCCCTGCCCGACTACGTCTGCAAGGGAATGCCCATGGGGAATATGTCCGCCGATCCCAAGCTCACTATCCGCAACTGCAAAGTTCGGGGAAACAGGGCTCGGGGATTTCTCATAAAAGTTTCCAACGCCACAATAGACAGCTGCTCATTCGACTATCCGACCGGAGCCGCCATACTGATGGAAAACGATGCCAACTATTGGTACGAAGGATTTAGAACACAAAAAGTAAATATACGGAATTGCCGTTTTAACAACTGCAACAGCAGATCGGGGGCCCAGCCCGCCGCTATTCTCGACGCTACGTCATTCTCAAAGGGAATGCCTTGCGAAGGTCCTGTAAACGGCACTACGACAATCGAAAATTGCGTGTTTGAAAACAACGGCTCTGAGCCTATTAAATTGCATCAAACAGCAAATCCGGTATTAAAAGACATAACAATACGAGAATAAATCCCATAATATAATCAAATAGATAAGAGGCGCGCGAAGAATATACCCCGTGCGCCTCTTGTTTGAACTCAATCTACTACGACTAAAGCAATTCGGCTATTTGAACGGCATTCAACGCCGCGCCTTTCCAAAGCTGGTCACCGGCGACCCAGAATGAAAGCCCGTTGTCGAACATTATGTCTTTGCGGATTCTCCCGACCTCGCATTTCACTTTACGCTGGCAGAAAAGCGGCATCGGATATTTCTTCTGAGAAGGATTATCCACAAGCTCCGCTCCCGGGAAAGCGGCTATGACTTCGCGGGCCCTTTCCACAGAAACCGGCTTTTCAAATTCCGCCGAGATAGCCACGCTATGAGCCCTTATCACCGGAACGCGAACGCAGGTTGTAGTGCACTTTATTTCGGGAGCTTCCAATATCTTGCGCGTCTCGTTCAACATTTTCATTTCCTCTTTAGTGTAGGAATTGTCGAGGAATACATCGACATGCGGTATGACATTGAACGCTATCTGGTAGGGATAAACTTCAACCTCCGGTGAACGGCCTTCAGCAAAAGCCTTTACTTGGTTTTCCAATTCATTCATAGCTTTTACGCCCGTTCCCGAAACTGCCTGGTAGGTGGCCGCCACAAAACGCTTCAGGCCGAACTCCCTATGCAGGGGGCACAGCGCCATCAAAGATATTGCAGTAGTACAATTTGGATTTGCTATGATATTCTTATGTTTTTTTATTGCGTGGGCGTTGACCTCCGGAACCACAAGCGGAACCTCCGGATCCATTCTAAATGCAGAACTGTTGTCTATGGCCACGCAACCGCGTTTTGCGGCTTCCGGAACAAGATTTTTTGACACATCTCCACCCGCAGAAAAAATTGCTATATCAAGGTGTTCAAAACTTTCTGGCTTGGCCTCGCCGACAACAAATGATTTATCCCCAAAATTTACAGTCTTGCCAGCCGAACGGGCTGAAGCCAAAAGTTCAAGAGATTCCATCGGGAAATTTCTCTTGAAAAGAAGTTCAATCAGTTCTTGACCAACCGCCCCGGTTGCGCCAACAATACCTACCTTATATTTTTTTCCCATGTCCGTATCCTATAAAAAAATTTTGGACATTTGTATTGGCGCAAAAATCGCGCCGACGCAACATTTTATTTTTGTCGATATTGCCGAGTCGGCACTCTATCATTTCGATGGGGACTGTATGGTGAAATCCTACAAAATATCCACATCGCGAAATCCGCCAAGCTGCCGCGAGGGCTCATTGGGAACCCCTACGGGCCTTCACAAGATAGACGGTAAAATAGGCGGGGGCCTTCCACTAAATACGGTATTCAGGGGCAGAAAGCCCGACGGAACCTTGCCTGAGCAGACTCCGGGGGAGTTGAAAAAGAATTTGATATGCGCTCGAATAATGCGGCTCAGGGGGCTCGAAGATGAAATAAACAGCGGAGGCGACGTTGATACGTATTCAAGGTATGTCTATATACACGGGACAAATATGGAAGATCAGATAGGAATTCCGATGAGCCACGGCTGCGTTTTGATGCGCAATGCCGAAATAGCCGAACTCTTTGAGCTTGTACCTGACGGAACTTTAGTTTACATATTGAATCCGATAGATAATCGATGAAAAGCATTTTGATAGTTGACGACGAAAAGCATACTCGAGACGGGCTTTCCGCCGTTTTGGCAGACGATTACGACGTTTTTGCGGCATCCGGAGCTGACGAGGCTATAAAAATGTTGGACGCCGAAGATTTTGACGGCGTAATTACGGATTTCAGAATGGCCGGAAAATCCGGAATGAGCGTTATAGACAAAGCTTTTTCTATGCCTAAGAAGCCCGTGTGCATAATGCTTACAGCCTACGGGAACGTGGAGATAGCCGTAGAAGCCATGAAGCGCGGGGCCGGAGATTTTCTTCCGAAACCCGTAGATATCGCGCGGCTTGAAAAAATCCTAAAAGATCTTTTGAAAAAGCGCGACGCCATGCTTGAGGCAAAGAGGGCCGAGGCAAGAGCGGAGGTCGAAAAACAAAAATCGCACCACTACTCCCCGCAGGTTGCCATAAGCGGGGCAAATATAACCTTATCAGAGATAGTCGCCAAAAGTTCACAAATGAAGTCGGTAATAGAGCGTGCGCTCCAAGTGGCACACTCCAAGGCGACTGTGATGTTGACCGGGGAGACGGGAACCGGCAAGGAACTCATAGCCCAACTCATACATGCGAACTCCCCGCGGGCAGGCGAGCCATTCATTCCCGTACACTGCGCCGCAATTCCTTCGGCGCTTCTTGAAAGCGAATTGTTTGGATACGAAAAGGGAGCGTTTACAGGGGCAAACCAACGCAGAATGGGGCGCTTTGAGGCCGCCGACAAGGGAACGCTTTTTCTCGACGAAATCGGTGAAATAGATCCGAATACACAAGTGAAGCTACTGCGCTTTTTGGAAACGCACAGTTTTGAAAGACTGGGCAGCCTGCAAAACACGACGGTGGATATAAGGCTTATATGCGCGACGAATCGCAACTTGAAAAAGATGTCTGAGGAAGGCTCGTTTAGGCAGGATCTTTATTATAGGCTGAATGTAGTAGAAATAAAAATTCCGCCATTGAGGGAACACCCTGAAGATATAGAACCCCTGTTGCGCTCATACATAAACTACTATGTGAGAGAAAATGCGACTCCGCCATTGGAAATTTCTCCGGAGGCTTTAAAAGTTTTGGAATCCTATGCCTGGCGCGGAAATATTAGGGAGTTGCGGAATTTCTGCGAAAACGCAGTGGTTATGAATAAATCGCGCGTTATAGAGAAATCAGACCTTCCGAATGAATTTTTCGAGACGGCCTTGTCTGACAAGGAGACCTCAACGGAATCTTCCAACACAAGCGTATCCACGAGTCTTTTAAAGGTGGACAACGAAAAAGACCTAATCCGCAGGGCTTTGATAAAGTCGCGCGGCAATAAGACAAAAGCCGCCGAATTTCTCGGCATAAGCCGCCGCACGCTCCACAGAAAGCTTGCCGAATACAACATAGACGAGCAAAGCCCCGACGACGACAAATAATTTCTTTATTTCGCCCCCTTATCCGGAGAATATGGGAAAAGAGTCTCCGAGTATTTTTTACCCAGATAATCTACCTCAACCTCAATTTTTTCCGGGGCTTTATTCTCCTCGACCCAGCCTCTTATGTAGGCGGAAATATCGGATTTGAAATTTCCGTGCCACGCTCCGGGTATGAGGAATAGCCTCGCGGATTCCATTGTTTTTTGATATCCCCCGATGTTATTGCACAACTCCCTGTAATATTCTTTCACATATTCGGCGGGGACTATAGTATCGAGCTTTCCCTGAAGTATGAGTAGCTTCCCGCCTTTTTCAAAGAATGGCTTAAGATTGGGAAGCGCATTCATGTCTTCTGCAAACATGTTTTCGAGCTTTAAAAAGTAATCGTTTAGGTCGAAATTTTTATCGTTGATTTTTTCTCCATAAACCCATTTAGGGAACCAGCACGGGAACCCTTTCTTTAAAGTTTTGCCGCCGTCGGCGATTTCAGAACTTGGGGGAGCGGGCCAACATATATTTTTTTCGGCATTTAAATAAGGCAATTTTGAATGAAGTTTTTTCAATACTTCCACCTGCTCCGCCGAAAGAAAATCCAACTTTGAGTAATCTACCCTGGCATACTCCGGAAACTGCAGATAAGGCTTTGAATTTTCCGGCTCGAAAGCTTTGTTCTGAGAAACTATTGATTCCGTTATCTTGAGTATTTCAGAATCCGTAAAATAGTTTTTAGGGGAAAGTATAAGATTTTCAAAAGCCATACGGGCGTGCAGGCGCGTTCTATTTGTCACGGGGAAATAGACCACTACCCCGTCGATTAGCTCGGGATGCCGCTCAGCCAACGAGAGCCCCTCCTGCCCTCCCGTAGAGCCGCCCACATAGTAAGAGTATGATGGTTTTCTGCCGTAAAAGCTCTCGGCCAATTTTAAGCCGGCATATGTCATCTTGAACACAGCCTCATGGCCGAAATCTTTTATCATCTGTTTAAAGTCGGGCTTATCGAGGGGAGATGTGCCAAGATTGCAATGCGCGGCGGCAAATCCGTCGGCTGCAGCATTCGCCGCGGCTTCTGCCGAAAGTTGCGACCCGATTCCACCGTTTCCCAATGAAAGCCACCTACCGTTCCAACGCTCCGGTTTGGGAAGAGCTATGGCAATCTTTACTTTGGAGGGAGATTTTGCGCTGGCATATACCAAAACGATATCTGCGGCGGCGGTTTTCTCAGAATTGTTGGAGGTGTATTTATCCCCTTTTTTGAGATATGAAACGGCGGTGATTTCGACCTGGCCGATATCAGAACCCGCTTCAATGCCTCCAGATGCATAAGATGTGAGAGTCGCCGCGATAAGGACATGCGTGAGAAAGATTTTCTCAAAAGAATGTATAAGCCGAGATTTTTCTCCCGCCAGCGCTTTAAGAAAATAATCCATATAAGTTATGTGCATTTATTTAAGAGAGGTACCCACAATAAAGGCCAGCATAAGGGCAAAGAGCAACCACGTCCCGACTTTTATTTTGCGGGCCCTCTTAGTGGAGACCATCATAATTATATACATGACTACTCCGAAAGAAAATCCCGTTGTGATACTGAACGAAAGCAGTATCATAATCATACAAAACAAGGCCGGGACAAAATCTGCGATATCGCCAAAGTCGAGCGCGGATATTCCGCACATCATCATTATACCGACCATAATTAGAGCCGGCGAAGTCGCAAAATCGGGGACAGATGTAATGAGGGGAGAGATAAACAGAGCCAATCCAAATAGGATACCGACAATTATGGCCGTCACCCCCGTTTTTCCCCCCGCTTCCACGCCGGCGGCCGATTCCGCATAACAAGTGACAGTGCTCGTCCCCAACAATGCCCCGAATATAGTCGCGGAGGAATCCACTAACAGTACCCTTCCGAAGCCTCTCAAATTTCCTTTTGAATCCATAAACCCGGCGCGCCTTCCAAGAGCAATTATGGTGCCTATGGTATCGAACATATCCAACACCAGAAGCGTTGCGATTATTGGGAGGGACTCGGAAATATTTCTAAAAGGATATCCGAAATCGAGGGCGAAGAATGTTTGGGAAATGGGGGCCGGAAAATCTATCAATTTAGATGGTGCCGAAGCCAATGCGGCGCCAGAATCGTCGCATATGAAGAATCCGAGCACTGTCAACAGGGCGATTATATAAATTATGGCTCCGCGCACCTTGCGCGCCATCAAGAACGCCGTAGCGGCAAAGCCGAGAATGGCAAGCAAAGGCTTATGGGAGGCAATATTTCCCATAGAAATGATTGTAGCGTCGTTCGGTACTACAATTCCGGCGTTCCTCAAGCCTAAGAATGCAATAAAAAGGCCTATGCCGCATTGCAGCCCCACTTGCAGCGGCAGTGGAACGGATTTTATTATTTTCTCGCGAAATCCGCTTATGGAGATTGCCAGAAAGAATATTCCGTTATAGAATGTAGCCGATAGAGCTTCCTGCCAAGTAAGGCCCATAGACGCGCAAACTATGAACGCAAAGTAAGCGTTTGTGCCCATTGCCGGAGCCAAAGCCACGGGCATGTTTGCGAAGAACCCCATGAAGAGCGAGGCCGCCATTGCGGATAAAGCGGTGACAGTAAGCAATGCCGCTTTATCCATGCCCGTTGTGGAAAGAATCATGGGATTTACGGCGAGGACATAAGACATCGCCACAAATGTAGTGAATCCCGCGAGAATTTCCGTTTTTAGGCTTCCGCCTCTTGCAGAAATTTTAAAATACCTGTCGATTTTCTCCATCGCAAAAAAAGTTAGGAGTAATGTGCAAGCGAAATATTGGACAGGCTATCTGTTTTCCAGAGACTTCAGCATCTCCGAAGACTTATTAGTTGTGACGCCGTCAACTCCCAACTTTTTGTAAAGCGGAATGGTGTTTAGATTGTCTTCCGTCCATACCCAAAATGCGAGGCCGGCCTTTTTAAAGGCCTCGACATATTCCCCATCGATTTTAGGACATTTAGGATCTCCGACATTCCCGATGTCAACGCCATCAGCGTTTATTTCCCGGCACACCGATATCGCCTCTTCTGCCGACGGAGACAAGCTTCCGTCCTTGGCAGCTTTAACAGCGTAAAGCCATAGCGCCTTGTACTTTGGGAATTTTGCCTTAAATTCGGCGATTGGTTTTTTATCAAAAGATATTAGAAGGATATTATCGTATGAAAGTCCGTTTGCTTTGCGCAGTTCCTCAACCTTTTCAACATAACCTTTGCCGAAAGTTTTTATTTCGAGAACCAAGACAGCGTCTTTTGGGATTATTTTAAAGACTTCGTCTATCGTGGGAATTCTTGTGTTTGGAAATTTTGCGGACCAACGCGGATTGTCTTTCAGATTAGACTTTTTTACATCGTCGATTGTCAACTCGCGGGCCTTTTTGTTTATATTCCAGATTCTTCTCAAATCGGATTCGGTATGGAATACGAGGATTTCGCCTTCGGAGTTCATATGGAAGTCCCCTTCCACATATTTGGCCCCGTTTTTCCAAGCCAAAGAAAAAGCTTCCAAAGTATTTTCGGGAGCAAGAGAAAATTCCCCGCGATGGGCAACCACATCAAAAGCCGATGCGAAGCAAGTTGTGGAAACGGCGATTAAACTCATAATAAAATTTTTCATATGCATAAGATTTATATTATTTTTCAATTTCTTCCACCCAAATATTTCTAAATGCCACAGGGTGCAAATGGTCTTGAATCGCAATTGGCAATTTGCCTTGCGGATGTTTATAGCCTACATTTTCCGGCTGTAGGTTTGTCGGACGGGAAATTTCCTCGCAAAAGTGTATTCGCACTCCGTTTTGCCACACGCTTATTACGGGATTTTTCACAAGCTTATCCCCGTCAAACTGTGCCGGGAAAAATTCTACATCAAAAGTCTGCCAAACTTCAGGCTCCAAACAGGCATTCACTTTTGGGGGAATAATTCTGTATATTGAACCGCACTCTCCAAAATTTCCGTCTTTGCCAAACGAGTCGAGAATTTGAATTTCATAAGGGCCTATATACAGTCCCGAATTTCCCCTGCTATATTGGATCACAGAATATTCTGCGGGTATTTTAAATTCAATATGCATGCGCAGAGCCCCAAAATTTCTCTTACTAACTATGCTGCCGTCGCATTTTTTACCGTTTTTCTCAAGACCTTTTGATATCATAGCGCCGTCTTTTAAATTCCAAACGCACGGAGTTCCGTCAAAGGCTTGTTTCCATTCATCAAGTCCGGAGCCGTCAAAAAGCACTAATGCGCCTTTAGGCGGACGTTTGCCCATTGTCGGAGAAACAATTTTAAGCGGCTCAAATTTTAGGAGAGCATCTTTCCCGTCCACCTTGGCGGCAAGCGTGAATCCTTCGGGTTTTATTGTTCCGGAAAGCTTCCAATCTCCTGCCGCATCAAGTTTTATTAAATCTGATTCTGCCTTAAGCCCCCCGACCTCCGCGTGAATTTCAGAGCGCGTCATGACATCGGACATCAGGCGGATGCGATACCCTTCCGGCCCCCTATGGATTTCCGCGCACATATTTTTATCGACATTGAAGGGATAGCGAGTTGCCCCCTCTATTCTTCCCTTATAATATCCCACCAAAGGATCCTTCGGAGAAAGCACGGACTCCTCATAAGCCATAGAGGCTAAAGATACAATCAAAGCTGAAAATGTTAAGAAGAGATATTTCATAGAGCAGATGTTAGTTTGAAGAACTTGCGAGTCAACGAATAAAGGCTGCATTTTCAAGTATTTCAAACGATTTCCCTCCCGATATAAACTTTCAAAATCCTGTGGGCAACAAGACATTAAATTAAAAATTCGCAAATTCTAAAATTTTTCTTGCCACGAGACAATAAAATGAATTAAAGCCTTTACTGAAGCAAAATTTAACGATTAACTAAATTGGAGGCACACATGTTGAAGTTTGCGAGGGAAACAGTGGTTTTTATTATTCTGTTATGCATGGACGCATATGGCATGCAACCGGCGGCCAATAGTGACGTTCTGTGCTATGTAGATCCGTTCATAGGCACCACCGGAACCGGACATACATATCCCGGGGCCGCCATGCCTTTCGGACTCGTCCAGGCAAGCCCTGAGACGGGAAAGAATACATGGCAATACTGTTCCGGATACGATTACAAGGATAAAAAAATACTTTCGTTCGGACAAACGCACATGAACGGAACAGGTTGTCCCGATTTTGGAGACGTCGCCATTATGCCGTACGCGGCAAACGACGACGCCAAAAACGGCAGCTCTTTCGATAAGAAAAACGAGCGCGCCGAAGCCGGATATTATTTTGTAAAGCTCGACGACGCAAACGCCGAAGTTGAAATTACAGCCACAGAGAGAGTCGCTTTTTACAGAATACGATACAACGCCGACGGCGGGAAAATATACTTGGATTTACAAAGCGGCATATGCTCAAATCCCAACCGTGTCAAAAGCGAGAAAGTAAGTATTCCCGACGCATATTCAATATGCGGCCAACAGCGCATAAGCGGCTTTACAAAGATGAGAAACGTCTGCTTTTACATGGCCTTTGACAAGCCCGTGAAAAACGTGGAAAAATTACCGGCTAAAAACGGCTGGCTCGGCGAGAGAATGATTTTGGATTTCGGTTTGAAAAAGGGGGAAGAACTACTCTTAAAAGTGGCGATTTCAACAGTTTCCCCAGAGGGCGCAAAAAATAATATGCTTGCGGAACTGCCGCACTGGGAGTTTGAAAAGACGCTCTCCCAAGCCCGCCAGAAGTGGTCGAAAATACTCTCAAAATTCGAGATAGACGCCGATCCTAACACGAAGAAAGCGTTCTATACAAGCGTTTACCACCTCTTTCTCCAGCCTAACAATCTGAGCGATGTGGACGGAAAATACGACGACGTAAACGGAAAGACCGCAAAATCGGCCGACGGCAATTACTTTAGTTCCTGGTCTTTATGGGACACATATAGGGCGGCCCACCCGCTCTATACAATACTTGTGCCTTCTTTGGTACCAAGCTTTGTAAACACAATGCTTGCCCACCACGATGCCAAGGGATATTTGCCCGTAAACGTTTACTGGGGAAAGGAAACCCATTGCATGATAGGCAACCATGCAATATCGGTAATTTCAGAGGCAATCATAAAGGGATTTGACGGATTCGACAGAAAAAAAGCTTTGGACGCCATGGTGAAATCTTCTACCGTTCCGCACTTCAAGTCTGAATGGAACGAATACCTAAAATACGGTTATCTTCCTTTCGACATACGCAAGACGGAATCGGTATCGAGCACGCTTGAAGCCGTTTACAACGATTCATGCGTCGCGCGGGCTGCAAAAAAGCTCGGAGACGATAATATCGCGGGCGAATTTGAAAGGCGCTCTCAATTCTACAAGAATCTTTTTGACCCGGAGACCAAATTTATGCGCGGGCGCGATAGCAAAGGAAACTGGCGCAAGCCCTTCAATCCATTTGATTTCTCCCACGACGGAACCATAGGCGGAGATTACACCGAAGGCAGTGCATGGCAATACACTTGGCATGTCCAGCAGGACGTCCCCGGGCTGATTTCTCTGTTTGGCGGCAACGACGCCTTTTGCGAACGCCTAAATATGCTTTTTACAGCCATAGACAGCCGAGGGTTTGACAATGTGAAAAAGAGCTCCGATATAACGGGACTGATAGGCCAATATGTGCACGGAAACGAACCGAGCCACCATATAGTTTACATGTTTGCTCTGGCCGACAAGCCAAGCAGGACCCACGAGCTGGTTCGCGAAGTGTGCGACAAATTTTATCTCCCCGCCCCCGACGGGCTCTGCGGCAACGACGATTGCGGACAAATGAGCGCATGGTATATATTCGCATGCATGGGATTTTATCCCGTAGATCCATGTTCCGCCGAGTATGTAATAGGGGCGCCACAGGCGGACAGAATTGTCGTAAATCTTGAAAACGGCAAAAAATTTACAATTAAAGCCAAGAATTTGAGCAGGGAAAACAAGTATGTGAAGTCTGTGACCTTAAACGGCAAACCCCACACTTCAAAAACAATATCCCACGCGGATATAATGGAGGGCGGGACTCTCGAATTCGATATGACCGCTGACAAATAGGGGCTTTTAAGAATTTGCCGTATTGCCAACCGTATTCCTTGAAGAATTAAAAATTTGCGCCGCGGTTTTTGCCGCCGAATAAAACGGCGGCAATTTTCCTGACAATTCGCGCAGTATATCGGCCGGCGCAATTCCTTTTTCAAGCATCTTGACCGTTTCAAGCATCGCTATCTTGCGCATTGCGATAAGCGATTCCGAATTTAAATTGAGATAGGTTATGCTGTCCTGTGCAAGATTTTTATCCGCGACTTCAGTCAGGTCCGGATTTACAGAAATTTCTCCGCTAAAAGAATAAGAAAAGAGGGATTCGCATTTAGCGTCGTACGGAGATATGACCCTATGCGATCCCCTTGCGTGGCCGCAATGGATTGTACTGTGCGGAGAGACTACCCCGCTTTCCTCGTCGCGAATATAATCGCCCTTCTTTGGCTCGCGAATACATGAGGCCGCCATATTTGAGAAGTCCAAAGTCTTGGCGGACAACCCTCCCAGCTGCGGCTCTATGTGTTCTATATGCGACGTTCCGCGGCTTATGCGAGTTTCACAATAGCAGCATATAAATTTCTGCCTTGAAATGAGAGCCTCCTTTATGGCCTTCTTTACGTCGCCGTCTTTCAGGCGGGCATATTTGGCGCCGCGATGGCGATTCTTCCAACGCTGAAATATTCTCGGCGATTCGTTTTCCAAAGGTTGCGGTATGTGCCTCATCTGCGACTAAGAATTAAGAGCCCTTATAAGATAGTCGGCGCGCACGAGTTCCGGATCGTCGGGCAGCATTTCATGCAAATCCGCGAGCAGCCGCGACGCCTCGTTAAATTTGCGCCTATCGATTAAGGAATAGAGTTTTTTCAAGCGTTCTCCGACAGACTCGTCGCGTTTTGCGTTCATTACAGTCGCCAAGATGTCAGACGGCTCCCTCCCGAAAGTCGATTCCACATGTTGAATTTGGGTCCCGCGAATGTCCCCGTCGATTTTGTAAAGGCTCGGAGCCACCGACAATACCGAAGGAGAGTGCGAAGATATGATAAACTGGGCATTTGGAAATATCTGCGGCAATTTTTTTGCTATAGCCGCCTGCCAATCCGGGTGCAGATGAATATCGAGTTCGTCCACAAGGACAATCGCCTTGGCCGACAGATGATTTCTGCTATATGGATTTGCCACGACCATGCGCATGGCAATATCGGCGATGAGGGCGATGACGGTTTTTTCGCCCTCGGAAAGGCATTCTGCCGGAATATCCTTCACATAAAGTTTGCCGCATGATTCCCTAAATACATAGTGTGTTGGAAGAAATGCTTCTAAAGCCCGCCTTATGGAATCCAGCCATAAATATTTCTGTGAAATTTCTACTCTTCTAAGGTTCCCTTTTTTTAGCGGCATTGATGAGGCTTCTCTCATTTCCGCAGATCTTGCCGCGAGCGCCTTGGCAAATCCCCGCGAAAACTTTGCAAAATCCGTACCCGCAAAAAATGCGTTTTTATAAACAGTATCCCTTGTTGAAGAATCGGGAAATGGAGCTCCCCTGCCGTTGCGGTTCGACCGGTAAAAAGCGAATACCGGAAGTTCCAAATCGGAATTTTTATTTGCGTCGAGGCTGACGCGCATTTGCCTGCCGTAATCCAATGCCGCGCTCATTCCCCCGGTCTCCGCGGAATTTTTTCTGCCCGCTCTTTTATACATTTTCAGCGTCATCAATCCGCCGCGCGACTCAAGCTCCAACTCAAGCCGCGAAAAATCCCTCCCGAAAGTTATATCGGAATCCTTTATTTTTTCCGCTTTTATATCGTATCCTATTCTAACGGGAATCCAAGACAGCATAATTGCTATGGCCTCAAGAATAGTCGATTTTCCTCCGCCATTTCGTCCGGCAAAGACAGTTAATACAGGGTCAAAATAAACCTTGTGGTTTACAATCCCGCGAAAGTTTTCCAATTCGAGCGATTTAATCTTCACAAATTTAGGCTATAAAAAATTACCCGCATCTACAAACATATTTTGCGCGCATAGAAATTTTAACTGGCCCACCGAACACAGAACACAACGAAATCACCCCGACATACATAAAAATTCCCGCGCCAAATAAATGCCAACGGGAATTTTTATGTCAGTATGAAATAATTGAGAAATCTATCCTATTTGACTTCAAGAACCAAATCGTTCTCTATTTTTGAGCCGCGATCTTTTGGTGAAGCGGCTATTTTCAGAACAGCCTTATTTTTTCCCAGGGGAATCTCAGAGCCGAGAGTATAAGATTTTCCGTTAAATTTTACGCTGCGCACCGAAGTGAAACCGCTTTTCTTTTGGGCAAATTCAGCCAACACATAAGAACCCTTCTTTAAATCTCCCTGCACTTCCACATCAATATCCGCAGATTTTATTTCGGCGTCTTTATCGAACACAAGCATAGGAGCCATACCGTTTTTCACGATAAATTTAAACTTGCAATACCAATGCGCGGGATCGTCTTTAATTATAGAGTCAAGGAGAGCTCCCCCGCCAAATTCCAGAACTGAATTGCCAATTAGGGTGATTTCAAAACCGGCCTTCGTGTCGCAATTATAATTGGGATTCACCGCGAGAATTGCGCGCAAATCGCCCTTTACTTTCATTTTTGTATTTTCCAATCGCAACTCTGCCGCGCCGGCATTCATATACTTGTGCCAAACGCTATATTCCAAAGAGCCTTTTACCTCGACAGTACTATTCTTAATCTCAGCCAGCGTTAATTCATTTTTGCGGGTAATCGGCAAAAAGAAAGACTGCTTTACTCTTATATTGCGCTTGTCGGCTACAAGAGTGGAAGAGTCACCCACCCTTAGCGACTTGACTTCGGGATTGACGTCAACGGTCAATACATGCCCGCCGTGGCGCACCGTGACGGCGTCGTTCGGGCCCGGCTTCGATGGCAGAGGCTTAACCTTAAAGGCTAAGGAATTTGTCCATATGCATGTGCTCCATTTGACATTTTTTTGGTCGCCGGTATCGCCGTATTGTCCGCAAAGGAATTCGAGAGCATGGGCGGACACCGCGAAGATCAGCAGAATGGAGATGGAGAGTAGTTTTTTCATATTTTATAGTTTATTTACGCTTGAAGTAAAAAGTGCAAATGAGAATCGAAATTTTTAAAACACTTTTGTATTTGTCAAATTTATATTGGAATAAAAAATTTGCATGGTTCGACCATAAAACATTACAATTCAAAATTAATATCAACAGCTCTTGTGTTGACTTTTTAAAACTGTGATTTATATGACTTAAATATGAAAAAGATTCTATTTTATTTTTGCTCATGCGCATGCGCGATTCTTCCTTTATCGGCGATGAACCACTACGCCGGCCAACATGATGTTCCAGAAAGCGAGAAAAGTCTTAAGTGGAGCACATGTATATGGACAAACAACGTCAACTTCAAAGTCGATCCGCTGCCGTCAAAACCGGGTTCTACGGACTATGCTGCCGTAAGGCATGGCAGATATTCGCTGATGGTCGATCAAAATATAAATGTCGGATACCTCGTTGTGGGAGACGATTCCGAACTCCACTCTGCCAAGCGCACCTTGAAAGTAAACAGAAGCCTTCGCCTCACGGTTCCACCCGCAAATTGTACAACTTTGATGGACTTGTCGGATTGCACCGTTGACGTAGGCGGAGCGTTTGAATACGCTATATGGCATAAGCATATGTCCGCGGGACGTTCCGAATTGAGGTTGGAAAACACAAAGATGAACGTCAAGAGCGATCTGACCGTAATTCTTGCGGCCAACCCCCAACTGCAGAACTCGGAACCTGCCTGTCTTATGATAAACATGATAGGCAAATCAGAGTTAAACTTTAACGGCGGTGCGATGATAGATTCGATAATAAAAGACGATCCTGCGCAATGGAGTTTTAGGCTTAGATTTGAACCTAAAGGCGGCAATGTTCCATCAATAAAATTCAACCGCAAAGGAGTATTGGAATCTTTTGATGTGGAAGTGGTCTTAAAAGACGATATAAAACCCGGTATATATCCGCTGATAGAATGCAACGCCAAAAAGAGCGGATTGGAAAATATACGCAGCTTCAAAGTGAACGACAACACCTACAATTTGGGCGATCCCCTTACAATAGGAAAGAAGACAATGAAAATATACATGGGCGGTTCTCCACGCAGCAGAGATACGAGAACCCCCAACGATCTCCTATTGGAGGTAAAATAATTCAGATTATTTAATTCAAATTATTCCAATTGTCAAAAAATCCGAAGGGTTAATTTAATCCTTCGGATTTTTTAGGTGTGGAAACGACAAAAGCTATCGGAAATACTATAATTCACTTAGAGGCAAAAGATTTATTCAACATTCTGAACTTGTTCCCTCACACGCTCCAGCTCGTTCTTTATCTCTATAACTTTCTTTGAAATTTCCAAGTTATTGGCTTTACTTCCGATAGTGTTGGACTCTCTACCCATTTCCTGACATATAAAATCCATTTTCCTTCCGGTAGGTTCGACGGAATCTATTGCAGCGAGAAATTGCCTTATGTGGCTCTTAAGTCTAATGATTTCTTCGGATATGTCGCATTTATCCGCAAATATGCACACTTCTTTTAAAACCCGCTCATCGTTGACATCGATGTCCAATCCCATTGACGAGAGTTTTTGCAGTAGTTGATTTTTATAATTTTCTACAGTGCCCGATTTAAGCGAATCAATAGAATCTACCAGACTGGATATATTGCCGAGGCGCGATTTCATATCGCGGGCCAAAGAATCACCCTCGAGGGAGCGCATAGCCTCCATTTTCGACAAGGCTCCCAGAACCGCGCCCTTAACGGTTTCCCAATCTCTCTCCAAATCCGCATCGGAATATTCGGCGCAAGTTTCCATACTCTTAGCCATCTCAAAAACCAAACGGGCGTCCGGAGCAAACGGAATCCCGCAAGACCGGCAAATCTCGCCAAGTTTTTGAACTGCTTTCTTTATGGACTCCGCGTCCGCCATTCCGCCGATAGCGGCGGAATTTTCGGATATTCGCAAAACAACCTTTCCGCGGGTCAGAAAGTTTTTTATTTCAGCGGCCGCGAGGCGCTCCATCGCCTGCCACTTGCGCGGCAAGAACACTGCAAGCTCCAAGCCTTTCTTATTTACGGAATAGACGTCAACCGACACGGTGGAATCTCCCAATTTGGCCGTGTCGGCCCCAAAGCCTGTCATGCTTTTCATATTAGAGCTTTCTCACCGCTCCGTCGGCCGCCGACGAGACGGATTTTGCATAAAATTGCAGGGATTTAGACACGATTCTATCGCGCACGGGCTTGTATGCCATGTCGCCCTTTGCGAGCATCTCATTGCGCCGTTCCGACAGTTCGGCATCGGATATTTCAAGGTTTATTGTCCTGTTTGGAATGTCGATATTGATAAAATCTCCGTCGCGTATCAGGGCGATATCCCCGCCGTCGGCCGCTTCGGGAGAGGCATGGCCTATCGACAGCCCGCTGGTGCCGCCGGAGAATCTGCCGTCGGTAAGCAGCGCGCAAGCCTTTCCCAGCCCCATGCTTTTCAAGTGGCTTGTGGGATACAACATCTCTTGCATTCCCGGCCCTCCGCGGGGCCCTTCATAGACGATTACCACAACGTCTCCGGGTACAACTTTTCCACCGCGTATAGCCAAACTGGCCTCCTGCTCGGAATGATAAACTTTTGCTGTTCCGCGGAATTTTAGGATAGATTCGTCAACCCCGGCGGTTTTTACGATGGAACCGTCCTTTGCGATATTGCCGAAAAGAACTGCAAGCCCTCCGTCCTTGCTAAAGGCATTTGCGAGCGAACGTATTGCGCCGTTTTTGCGGTCTAAATCCGGAGTTTCAAAATAGGATTCCTGAGAGAACGCCTCTATGCTGCGTTTGCGTCCCGGAGCCGCCAGGTAAAACTTTTTTACATTTTCCGGGCAATTCGCAGAGGCGATGTCGCAATCGGCTATTTCTTGACCAAGAGTTTTGCCGCTTACAGTGCCCACAGAAACATTCAACAGAGAAGATTTATTCAACTCGGAGAGGATAGCCATTATGCCTCCTGCCCTATGAACGTCTTGAACATGAACTTTCTGGGTGCTTGGAGCAACCTTGCAAATGCACGGTGTGACACGAGAAAGGGCGTCGATGTCTTTCATTGAGAAATCCACATCGCCTTCCCTTGCTATTGCTAAGAGATGCAGAACCGTGTTTGTGCTTCCGCCCATTGCGATATCGAGCTTCATAGCGTTGAGGAAGGAGTCGCGCACTGCTATGGAGCGCGGAAGAACGGACGCGTCACCCCCCTCATAATAAGCCTTAGCCATTTCCACTATGCGCTTTGCGGCAGCCTCGAATAAATTTTTACGGGCCGCGTGCGTGGCGACCAATGTACCGTTTCCAGGAAGAGCCAAGCCTATCGCTTCAGCCAAACAATTCATTGAGTTTGCCGTAAACATTCCCGAGCACGAACCGCATGTCGGGCATGCGCACCGCTCCATTTTCAGGCTGTCGTCGTCGCTGACATTGGGATTTGCCCCGGCTATCATGGTGTCGATTAAATCGAGCTTGCGCTCCACTCCGGCTATAGAGGCTTCTCCGGCCTCCATAGGCCCCCCGGATACGAATATTGAGGGAATATTAAGGCGCATCGCAGCCATCATCATTCCGGGAGTTACCTTGTCGCAATTTGAAATGCATATCATTGCGTCGGCGCAATGGGCATTGCACATGTATTCGACACTATCGGCGATAAGTTCGCGCGAAGGCAGAGAATAGAGCATGCCTTCATGTCCCATGGCTATTCCGTCGTCTATTGCGATAGTATTGAATTCGCGAGCTATCCCGCCGGCTTTTTCAACGGCTTCCCGCACAATCTGCCCTATTTTATCGAGATGGACATGCCCGGGAACGAACTGGGTAAACGAGTTTACCACCGCAATTATCGGCTTTCCGAAGTCCTCCTCTTTGACTCCTGTTGCTCGCCATAGCGCACGCGCGCCGGCCATGTTTCTACCGGTAAAACTTTTTTTACTTCTATATTCAGGCATAATTAAAGTTGAATCTTACAATCTTACTAAAACAACCTTTAAATTAAGGTCAACAATTTTGCCTGCAACCAATAAAAAAGGACATGTAAAAAGCTTAAGTTATATCAGAATTATTGTTGAGAGTTTGAGAAAAACCGTCAATATAGCCGGCGGCATTATAATTATGGGATTCAATCTGAAAAAAATTCTACTCGCGCTGCTCTTTTCGACCAGCGAAGCTTTGTCTATAAAAGATGTACAGGGAGTAATTTCGCGGTACCACTCCGAACTTGAATCCATGCGGAAGAAAAATTCCGCCGAGCAGGACGCAAAGAACGATTCCCGGGAATCCCCAGACGATGACCCAGAATCGCAGAATGAAATTGCCAAACAATCCGAAATAGACGATATAATGTCGCAGGTGCCCACACTTTTGACCGCAACTCAAATACGCGAAGCTATGGAAGAAATAGCCGGAGAGCTTGAAGAGAGCGGAAGCGTTTGCCGCCTCTTTCAAAGCGCTTCGGGATTCAAGCTCGTACTCGCAAAAGAATATTCGGACTGGGTTAGGCTTTTGCGCAACGATCCCCGCCCGCAAAAGCTTTCGAGGGCTGCATTGGAAACGCTCGCCATAGTGGCGTATCGCCAACCTGTCACTCGCGCGGAAATAGAGGCTATCCGCGGAGTAAACGCCGATTCGGCCATAACCCGTCTTTCAGAGCGAGAATTGATATTCATAAGCGGAAGGGCCGATTTGCCCGGAAGACCCATTCAATATTCCACAACCCAAAATTTTCTGGATTTTGCCGGAATAAATTCAATCGACGAACTGCCTGTATCCGACGTATTAAGCCCCGGACAAATATCGGAATGGATAAAGCGGGCGTCAAATCCGGAGAATATAAACGACTCAGATGTCGGGCTCCCTAAATCCTCCTCAAATTCGGAATTGAACCTTAATCTTGACGGCGAAAATCTTGCAAAAGACGATGTATTAAGAGAAGACTATGTGGAAAACCCAAATTCATTTCCATCAAGCGGCGCCGAGACAGCCGGTTCAATAGAGGAATTTGAACTCAGCCGCGACAATCAATCCGGCAACGACACTAATAAAGCAGAAATATAACCAATGGACAAGGAATCAATAAGAGCAAAAATAGACAAAATAGATTCGCAAATTTTGGATCTGCTTTCTTCGCGCATAGCATGCGCAAAAGAAATCGGCAAAGTAAAGAACGCCAACGGTGAAGAAATATACGTTCCGAGCCGCGAGGTGCAAGTGTTTGAGAACCTGTCCGCAAAAAATAAGGGGCGCATAGACGAGAATGCCCTAAAATCAATATACCGCGAAATAATATCGGCGTCAATTTCCGCGGAAAAAAAGCTCGTGGTGGCATACCTTGGCCCAAAAGCCACATTTACCCAACAGGCGGCCATAAAGAATTTTGGATCGAGCGTAGATTACAGGGCAATGCCATCAATTCCCGACGTATTTGCGTCGGTAGTGCGTTCGGAGGCCGATTACGGCGTCATACCCATAGAAAATTCCACGGAAGGCGCGGTATTTCACTCTATGGACATGCTGTCTGAGAGCCCGCTTTTCATAGTGGGACAAATTTATATGCCCATAGAGCACTGCTTGATATCGCGCGGAAAGCTCGATGAAATCCGAAAAGTATGCTCCAAAGACCAGGCAATAGGCCAATGCCGCGAATGGCTACACCGCTATATACCAGACGTTGAAATAGACTATGTCGAAAGCACTGCCGTAGCCGTAAAGATGGCTGCGGAAAACCCCGAAATCGCCGCAGTAGGCAGCAGCCTGGCAGCCGATTTTTACGGGCTTCCGATTCTTCAAAAGGGAATACAGGACAAGAAAAACAATCAGACGCGCTTCCTTGTGATAGGCAAAAAAGCCGCTCCACGCGCAGATTCTATAAAATATAAAACGAGCATTGTAGTCTCGGTTAACGACAGGCCGGGCGCCCTATATGACGCCCTTTTGCCATTTAACAGAATGAATCTCAATCTAACTCGAATAGAGTCGCGTCCGAGCCGGAAAAAAGCCTGGGATTATTTATTCTTTATTGATTTCGAGGGTCATTGGGACGACGAACCCACCAGAGCGGCAATTTCGGAACTCCAAAAGGCCCTGCCGATGATAAAATGGCTTGGAAGTTATCCGAATACCCCAAGAAGTTGAAGAAAATCCCCCTACATACGGGATTATATAGTGCGCAACACAAAAGGCTCCGCAAAAACCTTGGAATATTCGCTTATTTTGGCGCATGCGCGGGATATTGCCGCCTCGGAGGTTTCATGGGTGGAAAATAAGAGCCAAGCTCTTCCGGCAATCTCATGCCTGCGCTGTTGAAACAATTCTATGGAAATACCCTCCTCCGCAAGTATCGCAGAGACTTTGGATAAAACTCCTGTAGTGTCTTCAACTTCTACACGCAGATAGAATTCGCCCGTCACGTCTTCAAACGACGCCAATTTCGGAGTTCCATTTGAAGCCCCAGATATAAATTCAGAACCGCACAAAAGCAGGCGGGCCGCGTCGGATATATCGGCTATCACCGCGCTCGAAGTCGCGTCTTGCCCGGCTCCCCTGCCTATATGCACTGTGCGCCCCACGACGTCCCCTTCTATGGAAACGGCATTGTAAACATCGTTGACATTGGCGACGACGTCGGAAAGCGGCAAAAGCGTCGGGGCAACCATTGCGAATAGTTCGCCAGTATGCGGATTTTTTCGCACCGACGCTATAAGCTTTATGCGGCAATCATAGTCTTTAGCGTAAAGCATATCCTCCTGCCTTATGCCGCGAATGCCGCGCACGAGCATATTTGAAGGTTTTATCCAAACGCCGTAAGCTAAATAAGCTAAAATCGAAATTTTATGGGCGGCGTCCCAGCCGTCTATATCAAGAGATTCGTCAGCCTCCACATAGCCGAGCCTGCGGGCATCTGCTATTACGGTCTCATAGGAGGAATTTTCGCGTTCCATTCTTGTGAGAATATAATTGCAAGTGCCGTTGAGTATTCCGTAGATTTTTGAAAAGCGATTAGCGACAAGTCCTTCGCGCAAAATTTTAATTATCGGAATTCCGCCGGCAACGCTCGCCTCAAAGAAATATGCCCCGCCGTATTTTTTTGCCGCTTCAAATATTTCCGAACCGTATTCGCATATTAAAGCCTTATTTGCGCTCACGACTATTTTCCCGGCTTTTAAAGCGTCCAATGTGAGCTTGCGGGCGATATCGGTGCCCCCCATAAGCTCACATACTATGTCGATAGAGGGGTCTTGCACTACGTCGGCGGGATTTAAAGTAATCTTTTCAGTGGGAATTACCACGCCGCGTTTTTTGTCCGGATTCCTCAAAAAAACTTTTGAGAGTTCGTAATCCGAAGCGAAGCGGCGTTTCATAACATCTCTATCGGCGCAGAGATGTTTCCAGACTCCCTGCGCGACGGTGCCCATACCTAAAAATCCGATTTTAATTTTTTTATCCACGCTCAAAACCTGTTTTCAGTACCCTTGATAAGGCGAGATATATTGCTGTGATGGCGCACTATGATAAGAACGGCGATGCCGAGTGCGATATAAAAGTGAATAGTATTGTACCCGTATAGAAATACGGACGACACCGGCAAAGACGCCGCCATGGAAATGGAAGCCAGAGAGACGTAGCGCGAGGAATAAAATACAGCCACCCAAATAGCCAGAGCTATAAGTATCGCAGCCCACATAATCCAAAGAAGCCCGCCAATGGTGACCGCGACTCCCTTTCCGCCTTTGAAACCTATAAATATTGAGAAGCTGTGGCCGACGATTGCGGCCACCAGCCCCACATAGCAAAGGGAATCAGGGGAATCGAATGCGACCCCGAGATGCGATGCCCACACAGGAAAAGACGCGGCCGCAAAGCCTTTGGCCGCGTCGAGCAAGAAACAGATATTGCCCGCCGCTTTTCCGCAAGTGCGTTTTACATTGGTGGCTCCGGGATTGCCGCTGCCCGCCTTCAGTATATCCACGCCGCAACAGCGCGCCACGACAACCGCAAACGGGATAGCTCCCAAGAGATATCCCACTGCGGCGACAATGCAAATTCCCAAGATTCCCATATTATGAATTAAGCAAATTCGACCAACTTAACGGTCTGTACGTTGTCCAAACCGGCGAGCTCCGACAGAGCTTCCGGGGGGAGAATTGCGTCCAACTCGTAAACGCTCAGGGCGCATCCGGACCCCTCCATTCTGGAAAGGGTCATATTGGCTATATTGCAATCGTGCCTTCCGATTACAGTGCCTATGACGCCAACCATTCCGGGGGTATCGTTATTCATGACCAGAAGAGCGCAGCGATTTAACGGGTTCACATCAACTTCGTGGGAATTTATACGCACGATATGAGGTTTGCCGCTCTTTCCCATAACGGTTCCAGCTATCGTATGCGTTTCCCCATTTTGACAAAGCGATGTCACTTCAACCAATTCTGAATAATCGGCTTCGGCATTTGAATTCACGCTTTCCACCTCTATTCCAAGATGTTTGATTTTAGCCGGAGAATTTACATCGTTGGCGCTCTCCGATATTTTGGAGAGGTATCCTTTTTCGACAGCGAGAGTGAGAAGCTTATTATCAATGTCGCCGAGTTTACCGTAGAAGCGGACGGTCAATTTTTTGACGGTATCGCCGGAAACTTGTTGGAGGAAAGTTCCGAGTTTCTCGCAAAGCTCTATATATGGAGATATTTGCTTAAGCGACTCCGCATCGACGCTCGGTTTATTGATTGCGTTGCGTATGGCTCCGCCTTTCAGGGCGTCGGCTATTACTTCCGCAACTTCTATGCCGCAAGATTCCTGGGCTTCTTTAGTAGAGGCTCCCAAATGCGGAGTGAGCACCAGATTCGGGAATTGGCGCAATGGACTATCCGCCGCGAGAGGTTCGCTCTCGTAAACGTCGAGTCCGGCCGCCGCGACCTTTCCGCTTGCCAAGGCTTCCACAAGGGCGGCTTCCTTTATTATGCCTCCGCGGGCGCAATTAAATACGCGCACTCCTTTTTTCATCATATCGAAGGCCTTTTCGTCTATCATATATTTAGTGGCCTCTGTAAGGGGCATGTGCACGGTTATATAGTCGGCGCGCTTGAAGGCGTCTTCCAACTGAACCATTTCCACACCGAGAGATTTGGCGCGAGCTTCAGTAAGGAATGGATCGTAAGCTATAACTTTCATACCGAAAGCCATTGCGCGTTTTGCGACTTCCGTTCCTATCCTGCCCATTCCGAGAATGGCGAGAGTTTTATTTTTTAATTCGGTGCCTTTGAAAGATTTTCTATCCCATTTGCCACCGTGAATGGAGGAATTAGCCTGGGATATTGGACGCGTGCCGCAGAGCATATGGGTGAATGTCAACTCCGCCGTAGCTATTGTATTGCCGGTCGGGGTATTCATCACCACCACGCCTTTTTCCGAAGCGGCCGGAACATCTATATTGTCAACTCCGACACCTGCGCGGCCTACCGCTTTTAGTTTCTTTGCGCAATCCAGAACTTCCGCAGTGATTTTTGTCTCAGAGCGCACGATTACCGCATCCGCGTCTTTGACAAGCTCCTTTATCTGTTCCGGTGTTGAGCCGTAGGCTTCGACAGTTTCAAAGCCCTGCTGTTTAAGTAATTCTACGCCTTTTGGCGAGATTGGATCTGCTACCAATATTTTTAGTTTTTTTTCCATAATTTTAGTTTAATCGCGGGACTGTTTTCCAACTCGATTAAAGATTTTATAAGATGACACAGATTCCCCTTTTGTCAAGGCCAAACGCCATCTAAACAGTTTAAGTCAACTTTTTAATAATCAATCAATTACACTAAAAACACATGCGCGTTTTTTACATTTAAATACACCCTGAAGCATTGCCGCAAAACGCGTAAACTCTCCGCAAAATTATAAGAAGTGCATGCGTAAATTGCATTTGGAAAAGGCGGCTCAATAAAACCGTAAAAGCTTTGATGGATTTCAAAAGTCCAGCAGACAGCTATCTATTTCTCCGCCGCGGCTTCTTAGATTCTTCGGTTAAAATCGGCTCATACCTATATGCAAACCCTTCGAGCTTGCGCCGGGGAATGGGCATTTCTATAAACGACTCTATCCTCTTTAGGAAAGGAGTTTCGTCGGAGGAATAAAGAGTTATGGCGAGGCCGTCTCTGTTCGCCCTTCCGGTACGCCCTATGCGATGTACATAGTCTTCCGAATGTTCGGGAACGTTGTAATTTATAACGCAGCCGACATTGGATATGTCGAGGCCCCTCGAAGCTATATCCGTTGCCACGAGTATGCGGGTATGCCCGTCTTTAAAGCGCTGGAGCGCGCTATCGCGCTCGCGCTGGGTTCTGTCGGAATGCAAAGTGGAAATCTTGTAATCGTGCCCCTCCAACCATTCGCTTATTCTGTCGGCGTCAATGCGCGTTCGGGTAAACACTATCATGCTCTCAAAATCGAGCGTTTTTATAAGCTCTATCAGGAGATCGTATTTTTGTATGGCTTCGACCGGATATACATAATGCTCTATCGTATCAGCCGGGCTATGGGGAATGCCGGTGGAGGTTCTAACCGGATTGTCGAGGGCCCATTGCGATAGTTTTAGCACGACATCCGGCATAGTCGCAGAAAAGAAGAGAGTCTGCCGGTCCTTTTTACAATATCTTATGATATTGGACACGTCTTCTATGAATCCCATATCGAACATTCTATCAACTTCGTCGAGAACAAGAAAATCTATGGTTTTAAGATTTATCGTCCCATTGCGGATATGGTCGAGGAGTCTTCCGGGGGTCGCCACTATTATATCTACGCCCTTATCCAGCTCCAAAATTTGCCTTTCCATGGAAACTCCGCCCTGGATTAAAAGAGTGCGCAATCCAACATATTTAGAAAAGTTTCCGAACGCTTCAGAAGTCTGCGAGGCCAGCTCTCTGGTAGGGCTTAAAACTAACACGCGCGGAATGCCGCTGCCCTTTTCCATGCGCTGGACTATAGGCAACGCAAAAGCGGCAGTTTTACCCGTTCCGGTCTGGGCGGTTCCTATAATGTCTTTGCCCTCCAGTATTACAGGTATCGACTCTTTTTGAATAGGGGTCGGCGCAGTATATCCCATGTCCGAAACGGCTGAAAGGAGTTTTGAATTGAGCCCTAAAGCGGCAAAATCGGGAATTGAAGCGGAAAGGATATCATAGTTTTGCGGTTCGGGAACAGGCGGAACTTGATAGGAGAATTTTTTGCGCCTCTTAGATGGAGAAGTTGCATTTCCGTCTTTTTTTGACGAGACAGAACGTTCCCTGCGAATTCGGGATTCCACTTTGCGCGCAGATTTTCTGGAATTGTCGAAGACCTTGCGCTCTGAAAGCTTATGCGATTTCTTTTTAGTGCGCGGCGGCGATTTTTTATTCTTTAGCGAAAGCAATCCACCCAAAGTCAATATCTTCTTCAAAATCTTCATTAAGGCTACAAAATGAATCACAAGGCAAAAGCCCGTTCAAGCTATTATTTTCTACGTTGACAAAATTCCATATATGAATACGCTTCCTTTTCTATGAGAAAACTATTCTTTATATTTGCCTCCACACTTTTGTTGGCTTCTACTCTTCCGGCTCAAGAAATGCCGGAATCATTAAAAGCCGATTTAAAAGCCCAAAGTACAAAACTTCATCCAGATAATGAATCTGCGGCCAAGTCATGGTACAGAACCCAACGGGCGGCATGGGAGTCTATTCAGAACATGTCGTTCTCAATAGACGAAGCCGATTTAAAGGAAATAAAGGCCAACGCCGAAAAGAAATATCCGCTCGACTTCTCAAAGCAAGAGACGTACATGACAGACAGCGCCCAACGCATTCTCGATTGCGCTGATTTCAAGAGCCAGCTTGGAGCTGAGGCCTTTTCAGCTTTAAAATCAGCAATTACCAAAGACGGTGATTATTCTAAACTTTATGACTCCATGGCAGAACAGGTAGCCGCCAAAGCAAAAATCGACGCTTTAAAAACAGACAAAATCGACGAAGTCACCTTGACCATAACAAAAGAAGTAATAGCTAAAAAGTTTCCCAACAATTATCCCGCGCAATATGATGCCCTCAGGAAACAGCTAAAGCTCGACGCCCCTGCTGAAACTAAGACAGAAGCAGCTTCAAACGCCGATTCCGCAGCCCCCTCCGGCGGAGATGCTGTCGCCGCAACAGATGCCGGCGAAGGAAAATCCGAAGAATCCGCCGAACCGGAGCGCCCGCTCACTATGGGCGAGCTAAATAAGAAGGCCCGTGAAATCTTTAACAAACAATCTTTCACCGTTGAGGGAGATAAAACTTGTACCGCAGTTGGAATGGAAATAGCCGGCAAACAGATTCTTCTATTGCCATTTGCGTCTTACTCTCCGGGAAACGATATGACCATAGTGAACAATCTCGGGGAAACTGTGGAATACAATAAAGAGGAGATATTTGCGTCAAAGTCGATTCCTTTAATGATAATATTCCCGAAATCGATGCCGGAAGGCTTCACTAACGCAAAAACCCTCACCGATAAGGAATACAGGGACATCTTAAATAAGAATATATTTTTCGTGGGAACACAAAGGAGCAATGTTATAACCTTCCCCGTACGCTTAACTGCAATATCAAACAAATATCTCACCCTCAGCACAAAAGTTCCCTCTAACTTCAATGAGGGAACAATGTTGATAGATCCCACGAGCGGCGCCACCGTTGGACTTCTCATTGGAGCCAGAGGAAATATGCCCGAGATAGATTGGTCTAAACGCTCCGACATAAACCGGCTTGAAAGGTTCCTCGAGCGCCCAATATACGATTTGAGCTGCGTGCGCATAAACAAGCTTGGCGACCTTGAAAAAATCGACCCCGAAAAATTTGAAGCGCAGCGCAAAAAGGTTAACTCAATCAAAGCTCTCAACGAAGACTTCATGTTCTTTTTCAGCAACACCCGCATGCAAGACTCCGTAAACCGCCAGATTATAGGCGCTGTGATAAAGAAGCATATTGATGGGTTCAAGCGCAGAATGGAAATATCGCGTTTTGAACGCATGTACAGAGCTTTCATACAAGACATGCTCGTTCTCATAAAAGCGGAAATGAAAGACGTCAATCTCGACGAATTTTATTCCATATTCAGGGACGAAGCAGAACAATACATAAAGATTCTCCAGTCCGCCAACAAGGTATTCCAGGACGCCCTCAAAGGTTCCGGAGCATATAAGAATATACTCCATAACGATATAAAACGAGCCCAGAATATGGAATAATCCTTGTGTGGATACGACAAAAGCGCGGGAGATAAATTACCCGCGCTTTTTTTGCGCCTATAAATATTATGCCAACTGAGAATATCCCCTGCCCCTAAAAGCTTTAAGATTTCCGACGCCGTCCCTCAAAATGATAGAACCAAAATTCCCTTTTGGAGAGATTTCCCCAATAACCGAAATAGGAGCGAGCCCCTCCGATTTAAATAGCTCGGATAACCTGAGCGGATTTCCTTTGTAAGTGAAAAGAAGCTCGTAATCTTCGCCGTCGGTCAAGGCATTTTCAATTTTTGCAAGTTTCCCAGAAAATTTGCGCAAAGGCAAAGATGCCTCGTCTAATATCGCCGCCGCCGACTCCGGCAATAAGTTTAAAATATCAGACGCGATTCCGTCGCTCAAATCCGTGCAGGCCGATACATTTTCATCGATGGCCAAAAGTTCCCCCTCGCGCAAGCGCGGGGAAAAATCCAAATGGTGTCCGGTTTCAAAAGAAAGCCCGAGAGAACCAGTCACGCAGATTTTATCTCCAATGCTTGCCCCCGTACGCAAAAGCGGACGCAATGTCGATACTCCTAACATAGTCAAATGCATGGAAAAATAGTCGCCTTTCACGGAGGCGCAATCTCCCCCCACTATCTTAACGCCAAGCTTGCTGGCGGAATCGGACAATCCCTTGCAAAATCCGTCGAGCCAATTTAACGACAGATTTTTTGAAAAAACCGCGCTTGTGATAGCGCAATATGGGCGTCCTCCCATAGACGCAATGTCGCTTGCGTTGCGATTTAGCAGTTTTGCGCCGGAGCGTTCCGGAGAAGTTTCCGGAGAAAAGTGAACCCCCATAATTACGGAATCGCTTGTCGCGTAAAGTTTGGAATTTGGCGGTGGGTTATCAATAATAGCGCAATCATCGCCCGGCCCGAATGGAGAAGGCGGCATTAGGTCCCCGAAAATATTTTTCAACCGCCCTATTATTTCTTTTTCGGACAATTGCCCGACGTGCGGCAATTTACTGTCAAAAGGTTCCGACATCTACAAGCCCGGATAATATTATAATTGCATTTACCGTATTAAATACGCAATGGACCAAGATAGGCGCCAAAAGATTTCCGCGTTTTTCGTAAAGCCCCACGAGAAACAATCCTATACAAAATAGGGGAATAAACGCCGAAAGGCAAAAATGCACCGAAGCGAAAAACGCCGCAGACAACACCGCCGCACAAATGCGGGATACACACCAGCGGGGAATTTTTCCATCGGCGCATTCGGCGAATTTGCGTTCTGCGCTTGCAAAGAGGCCTTTTAACATTCCATATAAGAGCCCTCTAAAATAGATTTCCTCCACAAGAGGGGCAAGTATGCCGAATGAGCAGAAGGATAGCGCCAAGAGATAGTTGGACTCCACTTTATTGAGAAGCTGCACGATTTCCTGGGATTCGGGCGGATTGCCTGTTATAAATTCTACTACGACAGCTGAAAACAAAGTAGCCGCGAATACCACGAGCATCATTGCGAAATAGTATTTCACCGCGACCCATAAATCCTTCAATGATGCTCCGGCGAATAGACTGAATTTAAAAGAAAAAAACTTGCGGTATAATAACATCGAAGCCAGCAGGCATAGCTGCATGGCAGTAGTCCCGAATATAATGGGTATCATGCCGCCCTCTATGCCTTCATATGATGGCATGAGAAAACGGGAGACAAGAGAGCCAAAGTATATGGAAATAAAAGTTGCCGAGCCGAACAAGAGCCAATCTGAAATCTCCGCCTGAAAAGCGCCTGCGCGTTTTTCTCCCGTAAACAAATTTTTTACGATTTTCCACAACAAGAAAATCGCCAACAGCGCCAAGGGGATAATAAGGGCGTCTAAAAAAATCATTTGCGCTCAAATACGGATTTGCCGTTTACATAAGTGGCTACAACCGTCCCGCAAAGGGATTTGCCCCACCATGGAGAATTTGTAGAGCGCGAGAATGTTTTGTTATAAACATATTTTTCCTTTGGATTTAGAATCACGAAATCCGCGGGAGTTCCAGGTTTGAGAGAGCCGGCCTCAATTCCCAAGAGCTCAGCCGGACGAGTCGACATGAGGGATATGAGTTTGGAAAGTTTTAGCGCGCCGGATTTGACGAGAACTTCGTGGCAAACGCTGAAGGCTGTCTCGAAGCCCGTAATTCCGAATGGAGCCTTATCGAATTCCGAGTCTTTTTCGGTAGCCGAATGGGGGGCATGGTCCGTGGCTATAACATCTATCGTGCCGTCTGCGAGCCCTCCTATAAGGGCGTCTATATCCGATTGCGTGCGAACCGGAGGGCACATCTTGTAGTTGGTGTCGTAATTGCCCACCATGGAGTCGAGCAGCGCTAAATGATGGGGTGTTGCCTCCGCGGAAACCGCTGTCCCGCGAAGTTTTCCCTGGCGTATGATGTCAACTGAAAGAGCGCTCGAAATATGCTGCAAATGTATGCGACACTTCGCGTAATGAGCCAAGATAATATCGCGGGAAACGATAATATCTTCCGCCGAGCGCGGCCAACCGCCAAGCCCGAGCCTGAGAGAAGTTTCGCCTTCGTGCATTTGTCCGGAAGCAGTGAGAGTGTATTCCTGGCAATGGTCGAGAACCAACAAGCCAAACATCTTGGCATAAACGAGGGCGTTTCGCATAATTTCGCAGCTTTGAACGCAAGAGCCGTCGTCTGTAATGGCGATGATGCCTTGATTCTTCAACGATCCGTACGGAGCGAGCCTTTCGCCCGCCCGGCCCACGGTTATGCAACCGCTCTGATAAATCTTTATCTTGGACTTCTGCGCGATAATATCGCGTATCAATCTCACGGTCGAGGGAGAATCCGCGGCCGGTGAAGTGTTCGGCATGGCCAGAACCGAAGTAAATCCGCCGGCTGCGGCCGCCATACTCGCGCTTTCAACGCATTCTTTATTAGTCTGTCCGGGTTCGCGCAAATGGGCGTGCATATCCACAAAACCGGGAGCCACTACCAATCCTCCTGCGTCTATGATTTTTGCCGCCTTGGAAACTTTTTCTGCGAATACGCCGTCGCTTACGAATAAATCTCCTTTCGAGTCGATTTTTCGCGACGGATCGATTACCCTGGCGTTCTTTATTATAAATTCTTTTTTCATGATTTATTTTCCCTTTAATGATGCGCCCATGCACAGTTTCATTACAGCCATGCGCACAGCGACTCCGTGCGTGACCTGATTGAGAATTACCGACCTTCCAGAATCGGCGAGAACCGAATCGAGTTCGACGCCCCTGTTGATGGGCCCGGGATGCATAATAATGGCGCCTTTTTTCAGAAGATTTTCGCGGCGAACCCCCAATCCAAAAATAGACGCGTATTCGGAAATAGAAGGAAAGTAGTTGGCTCTTTGGCGCTCGTGTTGGATTCTCAGGAGCATTACGACATCCGCGTCCGCAATCGCTTCCGGAAGGTCGTAGCATATGTTCACGCCCAAGCTTTTAAACTCATCTGGAACGAGAGTCGACGGGCCGGCGAGAGTCACTTTTGCGCCGAGTTTGTCGAGGGCGTAAATATTTGAGCGGGCTACGCGGCTAAACAATATATCGCCGAGAATTGTCACTTTGAGGCCTGATATATCGTCTCCAAAATGCTCCCGCATGGTAAAGGCGTCGAGCAACGCTTGGGTCGGATGGGCGTGGGCGCCGTCGCCCGCGTTAATAACGGGAATTTTAACCCTGTCGGCAAGATACTGCGCAGCCCCGGCAGAGCTGTGGCGGACGACAATCATATCCGACATAAGCGCCTCAATGTTGCGGGCAGTGTCTTTGAGAGTTTCCCCTTTTACGGAGGAAGATATATTGGAAGCCACGCTAATGACATCCGCACCCAGCTTATGAGCGGCCATTTCAAAAGCCGTTCGGGTTCTGGTGCTCGGCTCAAAGAACAAGTTTACAACTGTCTTCCCTTTTAAATACGGAAGTTTTGCGCCGTCTGTCTTAAGGGAGGATTTAAAGAGTTTTGCCAGGGCAAAAATCTCATTTATTTCGCGCAGGGACAAATCTTTTATGTTTGTCAAATCCTTGCGCCCCCACGAAACGCCATCGATAAAATCTTCGATTTTCATACTCTTTGCGTTTTTTGTTTATTCCGACTGAATTTTTTGTCAAATCTTTACGGGAAAAAGAAGTGGACGAATTCTCGCACAATTTACAAAAAAAGGCGCGGAAAAGCAAAGTTCCGCGCCTTTAAAAAGTAAAACGCCTTGAATCTACTGCTTGCCCTTATTGGGCTTTTTATCACCGGATATGGATTCGCGCATAGAGGTATCGGCCTGGATATTCTGCATTCTATAATAATCCATAAAACCCATATTTCCGCTTCTAAGCGATTCCGCGAGGGCCTGCGGAACAAGGGCTTCCGCCTCTACGACTTTAGCCTTCATCTCCTCGACTCTGGCCTTCATTTCCTGTTCAAGCGCCACCGCGGCAGCGCGGCGTATTTCCGCCTGGGCCTGGGCCATATTCTTATTGGCTTCAGCCTGAGCTTCCTGCAATTTTGCGCCTATATTATCGCCGACATCTACATCTGCTATGTCAATCGATAGTATTTCATAAGCGGTTCCCGAATCGAGGCCTCTCGATAGAACAACTTTTGATATGCGGTCAGGATTTTCCAATACGAATTTATATGTATCGGCAGAGCCTATCGTAGTGACTATGCCCTCCCCGACGCGCGCTATAATAGTTTCTTCCTGGGCGCCTCCTACAAAGCGCTCAAGATTTGTGCGCACAGTCACGCGGGCGCGAACCTTTACTTGAATGCCGTCTTTAGCGACCGCATCTATCGAGGTTTTGCCCGAAGCCGGCGCGGGGCAATCGATTACTTTTGGATTTATCGAAGTCCTAACGGCTTCGCCCACGGTTTTACCCGTTCCGCGAGTTGCCAGGTCTATTGCGCACGCCTGGTTCCAAGAAAGATCCATGCCGGCTTTTTCGGAAGCTATGAGAGCCTGAATTGTGGCAATTAGATTTCCCGCCGCCAAATAATGTTCTTCAAGTTGGTTGATGGTTAAGTTGAGCCCTGCTTTAACCGCCATTATGCGCGAATCCACAATCATGCCGTATGGAACTCCGCGCAAGCGCATCGCAATCAGGGTGAGCATACTCACCGACGCTCCTGCTAAAAGAGCCTTAAGCCATGTGTTGATGAAGCTCATCACCACGAATAATATCACTAGCCCGACAATCCCGAGCAAAATGAATGCTATTGTCATTGTTGTCATATGCAGATGAATAATATTATGATTTTTCCACAATAAGTTCAAACGAGTTAGCGGAGACTACGACGACTGCTTCCCCCGCGTCGATATGCCCTACCCGACTTTTTGCCTCAAAAGGCATTGAATCGATTTCAATTTTCCCCGACGGGGCCAAAAGAGTCAGAGCTTTTCCCTTCCGACCAACCATATCGTTAAATTTAGGCATTGGGGCGGTTCCGCTTTCCGACGTATTAAGGTATAAGTGCTTGCCTATGGCTGTTTTTGGTATTACATATATCCAGACCAGTATAGCCGCCGCGCACAATAAAACGCTCAATAATCCCGCGAAAATCGCGGCCAATGCTCCGTATGCCGAGAAACTTTCCCAGACCGCCCAAGCATAAGCGGCGACCCCCAAGACTCCAAAAACCCCTCCAACCGCAAAAGTCTCTATAAAGACAAGCACGGTTCCAGCCAAAAACAAAGTTAAAATCAACGCCATATAACTCTTTGATTACCGAATCAGAATCACGATTTTTTTACAATAAAATAAAAATCTTTTTTAGCCACGATTTCTATTTTATCTCCGGAAGCTATCGGGCCGAAAACCGACGTCGCGTCTGCGATGATTCCGTTCACGCGTATTCTTCCGCTTGGGGACAAGGGTGTTTCCGCAACGCCCTTGTCGCCTACGTGGATTTCCGCGACAATTTCGCTGGGAGATGCTCCGGTTTGGACCGAACTTAACACGAACCCCCTCCATGCGGATTTGGAGGCCAAAAATCTTCCGAAAGCCAAGAGCGCTAAAACCGCGATAACTATTCCCCCCATTACCTTGCCTGCTGCGATGAGAATTCCATGCATATTATACTCCAATCCGCGCGGCAACCAAACATCTCCGAGGGCCCATATCAAAGAGCCTACCATCAATACGCAACCGATTAGCGCTGGTATGACAACTCCGGGAAAGAAGAACAACTCTCCAAAGAGCAGGAATGCCCCCAATATAAAAACAAGGAACGCCTCGTATCCCGCCAAGCCCGACATATTCGCCCCTACAAAAACAATCAATGCCAGAACCACTCCTACAATGGAAAATAATCCGAGGCTTCCCGATTTTATATCTATAAACACTAAGAAAAAAGCAACGCCCAAAATTAGGGGAGACAATGATGACATATATTTTGCGCAAGATTCCGCCCAAGTTATCTTCAATTTTTTCAATTCAGAATCTTTGGAATTTTCCGTCAATTTTTCCGCTAATTGCTCTATATTTTCGGCGATACCGTTTGCCAAAAGCGGTATTCCGTTTATTTTTTCAACAGCCTCCGCCGCGGTAAGGCTCAAGAGTTCGCCCTTATTTTTTATTGTCCTGTCGCCGATTTTGAATACGAAATCGGGGTCGTTCATCGCCCGTTGCACATCGGATCTGCGCGAATTGTCGGAATTTGCGGCGCGCACTTTTGCCCCTAAAAACGACGTCAGCTTCCTGCGCATTGAATTGTCGATATCGCCTCCCGTCATAGTGACAGCCTCCGCCGCTCCCATAACGCCCCGCGGAGAAAACCATATTTCGTCGCAAGCGCAAGCAATAAACGAGCCCGCGCTTATCGCGTCCGAATTTACATAGCACACGGTTTTGCCGTTAAAATTCGACAGGGCGTCCATTATTTTAAGAGTTGTATCCAAATCCCCCCCCGGAGTGTTCATGTCCAGAATGAGGACTTTTGCGCCGTCGGAGTTTGCAGCCCTTATCGCGCGCTTAATTATGGAAAGCTGCGGCGAAGAAATGACCCCGTCAACACGCACGGAATATGTCGGGCTTGCCTCAGCCAATCCCGATAATGCCATAAGGGCGAGCGCTATGGCCACATAAGAAAAAATCTTTGAATACGCGTTCTTCATTTGAAATTTTACGATAATAAAAAATATCAATTAAATAAAGCTTTTTTAGATTGTGGGACTATTTTCCGGCATCAATTTCTATACCCATCTACGCTTTTCCGGAATGTTTTCTTTATTTTTTCAATATGCCCCATTTAAATTTATTTGCCGTTGTTGACACGGTTTAACATGACTAAAGATGACATTGACAAGCATGCGGAATATCCATTCTCCAAAAGGAGGATTTTTCATGGACAATGGCTTGGAGGATAAAATTTCTACAACTTCAGCCAAACCGGGCAATGATCCGAGCCCTCAATCTCTGCGGATATGCCGCAATCCTCTACGGAGGCAACTATATCCGGAGACACCAAAAAATAATCTATTCTCCACCCAACGTTGCGCGCGCGCGCCCCGCCGCGATAGCTCCACCATGTGTACCCGACCTTATCGGGATTTCTAAGTCTCCAAATATCGACGAGGGGAACCGTTTCCAAAATCATGCCGAAACCTTCGCGTTCTTCGTCGGTAAACCCCGCGCTAAAGTGATTGTCGTTTGGGCGGGCCAAATCAATTTCCTCATGGGCAACGTTAAAATCTCCGCACACTATGATTCTTTTTCCAAGGCCTTTTAAATAATTTGCAAAATCGACATCCCAAGACTTGTGCCTGTATCCCAATCTTGCCAAATCAGATTGGGAATTTGGAACGTAGGCGCTCACCAGCATAAAATCGTCAAACTCCGCCGCGCTTATACGTCCCTCAAAGGGATGCCCCTCAAGATTGAATGACGACGTTGAGACAGGCTTAATGTTTGAAAGAATAGCCGTCCCCGAATATCCCTTCCGCTCTGCGCAATTAAATATTTTATATTTAAATGGCAGTTCTGAAAAATCCCCCACCAGATCGTCTGAAATCTTAGTTTCCTGAAGGCACAATATATCAGGTTTTTCGGATTCCACAAATTCATAAAAATTCTTTTTAATGATTGCGCGCAAGCCGTTTACGTTCCACGAATATATTTTCATATCAACCTCATTTCAAAATTTCAGCTATTGTCTCGGCAAATCGCGACCCCGAAGAAACATCTTTCAAACCTTCAAATATATCGTCAAAAAGCTTTCTTTTGCGTGTTTGCAAAGCTCTGACACGGTCTTCAACAGTATCTTGGGCTATCAATCTATAAACAAACACCTCTCCGTGCCTGCCTATGCGGTGCACCCTGTCTATGGCCTGCTCTTCAACCGCAGGATTCCACCATGGATCCGCGATAAATACATAATCGGCCGTAGAGAGCGTTATGCCCGTTCCGGCCGCGCGGAGGCTTGCGAGCATCACAGCGCCGCCCTTTGCATTCTGGAAAGAATCCACAGGCTTTGCCCTATCGCGGGTGGAACCAGTGAGTTCATAGATATTCCCCTCTCCTACGCGCGGTAAGATGACACTTCTTACAAGATCCAAAAATTTTGTGAATTGGCTGAAAATCAGAATTTTTTTCCCTCCGAGGAACAGTTCCTCAATCTTGTCGCCCAAGACAGAAAGCTTGCCGCCCACTTCGGAGGTTTGTTGTGGAGCTACCCACGGCAGAAGCATAGCGTCGCAAGACACCTGCCGCAATCTTGTTAGAAGTGCTAAAATCGTAATTTTGCTCTTTGCCTGCGACAAATTGCCCATTTCGCCGCGGGCCTCCAACAGAAGCTTTGAATATTCGGACTTTTGGAGATCGGACAATGGGCACTTCAAATCCACATAGATTTTTTCTGGAAGCTCCTCCGCAACCTCCGATTTCATTCTTCTCAATACGAAAGGTGCTATCTGCCGCCGCAGCGACTTTACAAGATCTCCGTGCACATCTCCGTTCACCATGTCCTCAAAGTTCTTTCGAGTGCCCATGAGGCCGGGCATCAACCATCTAAATACGGTCCACAAATCCAAAAGCCTGTTTTCGACGGGAGTGCCAGTCAATGCGAGCTTGTGTTCGGCATTTATAGACATACACGCAGACGTGGTCTTTGCGTCGGGATTTTTTATAAATTGGGCCTCGTCCAAAACCGCGATTTTAAATCGGATTTTTTCTATAGACAGCTTGTTTCTCCTCAACTGCGTATAGCTTGAAATAAGTATGTCGCCTTTTGAGAAATCGCATTTGGAATCCACCACATTGCAAACCATATCCGGAAAGAACTTTGAAGTTTCCGACACCCATACCGGAATCACGCTCGCCGGACATACCACCAAAAAGCGTGGAGGAATTTCACCCCTATCTGCCGAACGGCGAATTGAAGCGTTTATCAATGCCAAGGACTGTAGGGTTTTGCCCAATCCCATTTCGTCGGCGATGATGGCGTTGCAGCCGTGTGAAAAGAGTCTAATAGCCCAAGCCACACCATTTTTCTGGTATTTGCGGAGAAAGTCCGGGAAAGTCATACCGGAGGCGCCGTCCTTTTTTAGTATGGACTCCATCCACGACTTAAGCTCGCCGGACATTTCCATGCGCTCGCCGAAATCCGACAGCGACAACAACATGTATCGCGGTATTTTCCCGGGCTCAAAGCCGAATTCGCGGGCGCTTTCAACTTTGCGGACAAATCCCGCATCGGACATGGAAAATTTCACTATTCCATAATTTGGCAATATGCGCAAAGAAGAATCGCCGGAACAGAGCTTCTGAAATTCGGCGGAATCGATTTCACAATCCCCCACAGTGGGAGTCCATACGACGTCGAAGTCCGACTCGCCGGAATTGGCGGCATTGGCGGTTGAAGTGAGCTTCAAGCGACGCTCTCCCAGGGCGAGCAAATCCACGTTGCGATCTTTGCGTATATCGAAATATTCCCTCCATTTATTCAGAGTGTGAGACATAAACGGGGAAATTTTAGATATATCCGAAAGCAAATAAGAATCGGACGAATATTTAAACCCCGCCTTGCGCGCAAAGTTTGCCAGACGTATCAGGCTTTCACACTCCGCCGAGCACAGCGATTCTATAGGCGCGCATTTGGAGCCGAAAGCCCTTCTTCCGCGGGCGGATTTCCCGTCGCGCCAATAAGCGTCGAATTTTAGCCCTGTTCTTTTTGATTCAAACACCAGGAGCAGGCGGCGCGGCGGACGCGAATCTTCTTTGAACGCGGGAGGCTTTGAAGTATCCGGGGACGATTGCGTTTTAGGCGCCGAATCTTTCTTGTCGTCAATAGGGCTGCTTTGCAAATCCGGAAAATCTATATCGCCTTGTTCGGCCAGCACGTTTGCCAAAAGTTCCTCTATTTCATAAAATCCTGCAACGGCGAGAGAGGCGGTCAGGAATTTGTCGTCTTGCGAGCCCCTGTATGAGAACGATGAATCCCCGTCATCAAAGTCGATTACAGTATAGGGAGATTCTCCGTTTATGCGGGCGCATGCGATAGCCTCGCCACCCTTTAATTCAAGCTCGAAAATCGCGTTGTCTTTATATAGTTTTCGCCCGTAGGCAAGCGCCTCCGCAGAGAATCTCGACTCCCAATCGGACATGGTTCGCCGCAGCCACAAAGGTATGTCTGCAGGAGAATAAATTCTGCTGGTGAGATGCTCTATTTCCATTTTTTAATCCTACTTCACCCTGCTCCGTAAACAGATATTTCAGATAGGGAAGTTTAAAACGCCGCAGTCCTCGATTCTATCGCCCACTTATAAACTTGTTCGTAGCTCTTTGCCGAAACCTCCCAGGAGAAATCCTTGTTCATTGCATTGCGGCGCAGGGATAGGATATCAGAAGGCCTGTCATACCATGTGGAGCAAGCCCAGCCGATGGTATTATATAGGGCGTCGCAAGTGGCGGAATCGAACAAGAATCCGTCCCCCTGCCCGGTTCCTTCCACATACTGGGACACGGTATCCGCCAAGCCTCCCGTAGAACGGACTATCGGCAGAGTGCCATAGCGCATGGAATACATCTGGTTTAGGCCGCAAGGTTCAAATCTGCTTGGCATTAAGAAGAAATCTGAACCGGCCTCAATCAGGTGGGACAATTCGTTGTCGTATCCGATATAAGAGCCTATCTTTCCGGGATTTGCGGCTGTAAGACTCTTAAATGCCCCTTCGAGCCACGGTTCCCCGCTCCCGAGAACGGCTATCTGAATTGACATATTATCCACAAGAGGTTGGGCTATTCTGGCAAGCAAATCCAGGCCTTTTTGGTCGTACAACCTCGACACCACTCCGAAAACCGGAATTTTCGGGTCGTTTTTCAAGCCCATACGCTCTTGCAGAGCTGCCTTGCAAACCGCTTTCCCGTCCGGAGACGATACATCGTAATTTGCCGGAATCAATTTATCGGAAGCGGGATTCCATTCTTTTACGTCAATTCCGTTTAATATTCCTATGAGATCGGCTGCCCTGAAGCGCAGAACCCCGTCGAGCCCGCATCCGTATTCGGAAGTCCTGATTTCCTTGGCGTAGGTCGGGCTTACGGTAGTGATTTTTGTAGCGTTGTAAAGCCCGCCTTTAAGCATGTTGAGCATGCCCATTGATTCGCACGAATCCTGCCTAAACTCGCGCATTGAAATACCCGCATACTCGAGAACTCCGCGATCGAAGATTCCCTGGTGTTGCAGATTGTGTATGGTAAATATGCTTGCGGAGCGGCCGAGCGGAGAATTGCGAAGGGTCGTGTTCAGATAAACAGGTATCAGTCCTGCCGGCCAATCGTGGCAGTGCACCACATCGGGATACCAGCCCGACGCCAAGCACCAATCCATAGCGGATCTGCAAAGGAAAGCGAAACGGCCGCCGTTGTCGTCAAACGACACGCCGTTATAGTTGTATATGCCGGCCCTGTCGAAGAATCTGTTGAACTCCACAAGCAAGACCTCCGCCTTGCCGAGATTTGCGGACCAAACTGCCGCGAATTCCTCGATACCAAGCCCCATATGGACGCTTAAGGGAGCCAAGTTCTTCTTAAACTTTGCGGTGCGCTTGATTGATGAATAAAAAGGGGTAAAAACTTTCACTTCGCAGCCGGACTCCGCAAACTGCTTTGAAAGCGACGATACCATATCGGCCAATCCTCCGACCTTAGAAAAGGGCGCGCATTCGGAGGCAATCATCAGAATTTTCATTTTCATAGTTTATCGTAGTTTAACTGAATATTATCGCAGAAAAAAATGGCCTATTGCAACCGTTTTTCTTGCAAGCCTACAAAAAAGATTCAGATTGCCGATATGCCGAAAATCTTTACGATAACTGGCAACTTGCTTGCCGAATTCGCATCGGAATTCGATATGCCGCTATTGGGCGGGACGGTTCGCGCAAAATCCCCCACCCGATTCCAAGTGGGCGGCAAAGGCGTGAATGTTTCGCGGGCGATAGCGGGTCTTGGATTCACCTCGACTCTCGTCATATTTCCCGCGGGTAAAATAGGCGACTTGTGTGCGGAAGCCATACGCGAGGAAAATATAGGCCCGATAATATCCAGTCCCACCCCTGGGCTGACGCGCACCGGTCTTGTGGCGATAGACTCTTCATCGGGAATTGAGACCACTTTTTTAAACTCCGACGTTCCAGTGTCCGACTCCGCGTTTACATTTGCTGTAAATAAAATCCGCGAACAATCCTCAGAAGGCGACATCTTGGCCTTTTGCGGAAGTTTTCCCGAATGGAATCCATTTAAGTCAAAGATGCTATCTGAACTTGCGTCTGAAAAAGGGCTGCAACTTTGCTTCGATACTTACGGCCCACCGCTCTCCGACGTCTTTGCAGCAAATGCCAGAATACTTAAAATAAACCGCAAGGAGTTGTTTGGATTGGCGGGGGAATTTGACGATAAATCCGAAGAAAAATTTTTAGAATTATTCAATAAGTTTTCCGCAAAATGCGGGGCGGAATTCTTCGCCGTAAGCGACGGGCCGAGAACAACGCTCGCAAGAAACCGCTATGAAATCGGCAACACAATAAAACTCGTTCCTCCGCAGGTATCCAAAGAAGTGTCGGCCACGGGTTGCGGCGACGTGATGTTCGCGGTTCTGATAACAAATATTCTCCTGATGGGCAAAGGCGCGCTCGATTCGCTCAAATCGGCTTTACAAATATCGTCAGCTATGGTGAAATCGCGCAAAATTTTCGACGCATCTTTGCTTTGACAATGGACGCAAGTATTTTGGATTACGAACTCCCCCCCGAACGGATAGCGAGATTTCCCGCGCAAAAACGCGACGAATCGCGCCTGCTTTTATACGAGCGCAAAAGCGGACGCGTGGAGCATTTGCATTTTAGGGACTTGCCAAATCTGCTTTCGCAGCAATTCGATTTCTTCATAAACGACGCTTCCGTTTTAAAGGCGCGCATATTTGCCAATAAGGAAAGCGGAGGAATGGTTGAGTGCCTCGCCCTCTCCCCTTCAACCGGGGACGAAACGCTCTGGACTTGCATGTTGCGCCCGGCAAAGCGCCTGAAGATAGGTTCGACTTTTTATAAGGAGGGATTCTTCAAGGCGAGAATCATGGAAAAATTCGACGACGGAACCGCATCGGTAAAATTTGAACTGGCTCCCGGCATTTCCAATATGGTAGAGCTTACGGAATCCATAGGCGTTGTGCCTCTCCCGCCGTATATAGGCCGCGACCAACGCGCCACGGACTACGACAGGGATTTTGACAATGCCAGATACGGGACGGTTTACGCCGATCCGCAAAAGAGGGTCGCCGCCGCCGCTCCAACCGCGGGGCTGCACTTTACAAATCAACTCATCAACGGGTTGAAGGACATAGGGCACGAATTTTACAAACTCACGCTGCATGTCGGCATAGGCACGTTTAAGCCTATGACCTCCCAAACAGTAGAAGAGCATCGTATGCATTGCGAGGTCTATGAGATTCCGCCGGAAACCTTGAAAGCCGCCATAAAAAGAGAGCGCCCGAATTTGGCGGTAGGCACAACATCTCTTAGGGCTCTTGAGGATTTTTACAGAAAGCATCATTCTGAATTGCCAAAATACGCTCTCGCTTCCGCCCCCTACATCGACTCCGCATCGCTTTTTGTATATCCTCCGCAGAAATTGCTCTCCGCCGACGCTATGATTACAAATTTTCACCTTCCCCGTTCGACTTTGATGTGCCTGGTTTCGGCATTTATAAGCCCGGGGGCGGAAACGGGAATAAAGACGCTAAAGGAGCTTTACAAGATAGCCATAGACAAAAGCTATAACTTTTATTCCTACGGCGACGCAATGCTCATACTGTAAGCTTAGGCTAAGAATCTAAACCACACATACACCGCGCTAATAGAAAGCGATAATATCATAACCAGAAATCCGTATCCGAAAAATCTCATAAAAGATATGGGGTGTCCGTTGCGGGCCGCGTTCTCGGAAACGATAACGTTTGCCGCCGCGCCGATGATAGTCATATTTCCGCCGAGGCACGCCCCCAGCGAGAGACACCACCATAGGGGGTATGCGTATCCGGCTCCCATAGCGTTTCTAATTTCACCAATCATTGGAGCCATTGTAGCGGTATATGGGATATTGTCGATTACGCCGGAAATAAATCCGGAAGTCCATAATATGAGCATAGCCGCAGCCGACTGTGAACCCTGGGTGGCATCTAATACCCATTGAGCCATAAGTTTTATTCCGCCGGAAGCCTCAAGCCCGCCTATGATGATAAAAAGCCCCATAAAGAAGAAAATAGTGTTCCATTCTACTTCTCTCCATATCAAATCCGGTTTTTCAAAGAGCAACAAAACGCTCGCGCCGAACAACGCGACAATACTTGCGTCCAAACCGATAAAATCTTTAAATATGAATCCGGCTATGACAAAAGCCAATACCGTAAGCGACCTCCATAAAACGCGCCTGTCGAGAGCCGGAACGGAATTTGTATCGGCGTCGATGACTGCTACTCTGTCCGCGCTTGCCTTTAACTCTTTGCGGAACAGAAATACTATCATGCCGATTGCCGCCAGAAGTATTACCAATATGACCGGGGTGAGTTCATAGACAAAATCCATAAAGGAAAATCCAGCAGCGCTACCGATTATTATATTTGGAGGATCTCCTATAAGCGTGGCGGTTCCGCCGATATTTGACGAAAATATTTCCGCAATCAGCAGGGGGGTCGGATCTATATTGAGCCTATCCGAAATTGCAAATGTGATAGGCATGACAAGGATTACGGTTGTGACATTGTCCAAAAAGGCGCTTAAGACGCCTGTGAACAAAGACAAGGCCACCAAGATCAATTTAGGATTTCCCCCTGTATGGGCAAGCATGCGCTGGGCCAAATAAGAAAACACTCCGCTCTTTGTTGTGACCGATACGATTATCATCATTGAGATGAGCAGAAATATTACATTAAAATCAATATAATTTACAAAATATAAAGGATTTAGTTCACAGTTTTTATATTTAGACTGGCTTAATATTCCCAAAATAACCGTGAGGCAGGCGCCCAAAAGGGCCACAGTCACCTTGTGTATTTTCTCTGAAGCTATCAATATATATGCGCAAATCAGCAACAGAGCCGAGACTTCCATAGAGTGTGCGAGTATATAATCTTGAATAAATTCCATAATGTTTTTTACCGCGCATTTTCACCTTAAATCCGAACTCGTCAAACAATATAAGAATAAAAATTTTTGATTTTGCAGAAAAAAAGAATTGACGCGAATGAAAATAAATCCACTTTTCTTGCAATACTCAAAAGGGGATGTAGCTCAGTTGGAAGAGCACCACAATGGCATTGTGGGGGTCGTCGGTTCGAACCCGATCATCTCCAGTTTTTTTTTATATTTCATTCCCCGATGGTGTAATGGTAGCACAGAGGTTTTTGGTACCTTTAGTTGGAGTTCGAATCTCTATCGGGGAACATTTGAAATTCGTAATCTATTTGCGGCTTTAAAACTATAAATACTTTGTTTTAAATTAAGAAAAGCCCGAATTAGAGTTTAATTCTAAAAAAGATTTCAGCGGTATAGCCTAAAGTATTTGTTTTTCAAATTAAAGGTGTAAGTCCCATTTTTTATACAGAGGGCAAAAATCAAATACTTTTGTTTTTCCCAAAAATATATTTTCCGATTAAAAGGATATGAAAAACTGCTTGAAATTTAAAATATGGGATTCACCCTTTCAAGAAACATAAATTATTTTCCTATGGATTACAGTTCTTCACTTGGTATAAATGAAAGCACGGGGAAAAACGAAACCGGAGGCAAAGCGCTACTTGAATATGTAAATATGCGCCTCGCGGCGGTCGGAGCCCCCGTATTCGGGAACGAAAGCGATTACCCTCTTTTGAAACTGGCCCGGCCACTTCTCGACAACTACAAGGAGTTTTCCACCGTATATTCCAAAATATATTGTCCATCGGATAAGCGCATAATGGACTTTCTGGAATCCTATTTATCGGATGTCCTTGAACCGCGCGAACCTGTGCCTGCGCTTCCGCATAGAACTTTTGCATTAGACCGTTTTGGCACGGCGAGAATACTCTCGCTCCCGCCGGATAAGGACACTCATTCAAACGATTATGTATCTACATATAGGATTCGTCAGGGCATATTGAACAATCCTAAAAGCGACAGGCGCACCACCGCCGGAGTTTTCCATGTTGCCGAAGGCGGGCTCCCCGTTCCCGACGACAAAAAATCCGTGCCTAAAGTTGTTTTTAAGAACCTATGGAAGAAGGCGTTTGAAGCCCCTGACGAGATAATGGAAGTTCCATTTACGGCCAATCAGGAAAATAGGGGCAAGATGTGGGTATCCATGTTGTTAAGGCCCATAGTATGCCCTGCCATTCCAAACGGCGAAAATTCAAAGAGCATGGAAATACGATTTTTTGCTCCCGGAGGCCTGGTAAGCAATCTCGATTTTGCCGAAAGCATATTCGGAAACGCAGGAAACCCATATTTAAAAAAGAACGACCCTGCGGAAACCCCTGAGACATGGACAGGCCATACCGGCTGCATAGTCCTCGCTCCGCATTTGACAAAGCTCACAAAGAAAGAGCTTGGGCTGCCGAATATATCCGAAGCCACGGAGCGTCAAAAACGCGACGGAATGTGTTGGAGCGATCCTTCTGAGCTATACAACGACGGAAAATCTTTTAAGATTACCGCAAGAGATTCGCGCGGAGTCATAGTTTCCATCATAGCCGACAATTATTTTGGATACACAAAAAAAGAGGTTAAGACTCAAATAAGTTTTTCAGCCAATTTATACGGGCAATGCGAAGAAGAACATAGCGGCGGCGCGTTGGCATATGCAAGCCGCGACCTCGGCGACGATTTCTGGGCGAATTCCTACGCGCCAAATACAAAAAGTTCGTTTGCCGACGCCGTGGCTCTTCTCGGCGACAGGATTGAAGTTTTTGAAGACGGCTGGGCTCGGGACAAACTATATCCCGACATAATATATGTGAGCGAAAACTCGTATTTTTCCCTAAAGACTCAAGACGTGTCATGGGAATTAAACGGCGAGAAAAAATCCATAAAGCTTTTGCCTAATCAAACCTACATAACTCCGTGCGGTTATAAGGTTGAAATGAAGCGCCCCCACGAAAGCCGGCGCTGGAGAATTGTCGGAACCGTCGAGGAGGGCGTTTTCTGCCATAAGCCCGCGACTGTTTCCGGCGGCGGTAAAAGCGAAATCTCAAAAGACGTCACAGATTCCCTTATACACGGCCCCACAATAGTCGCCGACTTTAAGAAAGACATAGAATGGGTTGACGAGATAATCAACAAGAACTACGGCAATAGAAACAAGAATTCCGCGGAAAATCTTGGGCCCAATAGCCGTAAAATTCTTGATCCGCGCCGCACTATGGGGTCGGTCGTAAAGCTTCTTACCCCTTCGGATCTATTCACCGACGAATACAACGCATGGGTTTCTTCAATACCTTTTTATATTCGCGAATTTGTGCTCACCGTAAAGCGCCATTACCGCCCGGAATGGAACGGAAACTGGAAAGACAAATTCTCTGTGGATATTATAAACGGCACTGACGGCAATACTTTAAAATACAAGAATTCGCCGGTGCTGACATCGTATTTGCGAATAGGTTTCAGCGAGGACGGCTCTTGGAGGACATTCAGTCTCAGAAAAGACTTCGCGCCTTCGGTTAAGTTGCAGATGGAAGACGATATCACAACCTCGGTAATAGTGCCGGATTCTTCTGTAAAATATCTGCCCGAGGGCCTGCAAAACAGGGGAAAATCGGTCAAGTTCACCTATAATTGTGAATACAGGCTCTTTCAGCGCCCTGACGAAGCCATTATAAGGGGCTACGACAAACGCGCCGAATACGACATGTCCCAACGCGCGGTCTTCATATCCAATTACGAGCCCCTTACGCGCCCGCAGGTTTTAGAGATGAAAGAGGACGTTTTGCGTTTCGACAATTTTACCAAGCCAATGAGGGAAAATCTCGAGGATTTCTTAAGCGAGAAAACTCCGGAATTTGTAGTAAGCTCCTCAAATCCGCGCATTGTCGATGGCAAACCGGGTAAAAATGTACGCTACCTGCAAAATAGGGACGATATAGTAAACAGGCGCAAATATTATATTGCCGATATCGGTTCGCGCCTGTCGCGCAAAATTCCGATGGATATGGAAGTTCCGCATCCGGTTGCAGCGGTGCTATCCGGAAGGCGAAATAATCCGCCGGCTGACGGAATACGTCCGCTTGCCGTACACGGGCCCCTCCACTACCTCGAACTTCCCGAACTTTTTATGGAGTATATCGCCTCCATGACGGGAAAATCTCCATCGACTGTCGGTGCGGGACTTGAAGGAGCTATGACAAAAGGGCCTTTCAACGCTCTCTGCGCCGTGACGGATTTAAACAACGCCCTTGTGAGCCTCGCTTTGACCGGATACGACGCATGGTTCAGCAGCGCCGGTTATCTTGGCCCGAAATACAGGGTTGACCACGACATCAGCCTTTTGATTCCAGAAATTTGGTGCCGCATGACCGACGAAGAACGCAACGCTCAGAACCTTATAAAAAACGGCATGCTCGAGCGCTGTAAAGACTTTGAATTTGAATCTAAGACCGTTTTGGCGTCGCGTTTAGGGTGGCGAATAACCGAGGATTTTGTAAAGATGTATTTTGGGAGGATATTTTCTAATCCTGGATCCGTGTTTACCGCCGACATGTTGCGTCCCGAATTGCAAGATATGAAAATCTTTGCCGACAGCATGGACAATATCGTGAACGCCCATAAGCGGGCCGCCGAAGCATATTTTGCCGACGGTTCGATTGACGGCGCATGCCCTCCCCTAAAGGCCTTGCTCTATATAATGCGCGACGGCAATTATGAGGGCAAAGACATAGAATCCCCGGAAATCCGCGATTTGTTTAAGCGCGAAAACATAATAAATTCGGACTGGTACGCCGAACGCCTAATGACCCGGCAGCAAATAGAGGTAAATACCCTCCAAAACGTCCTAAAGGGATTGGAAGAATCCGATTCAAAAAGGGACCCTTCCGATCAAGCGAAAGCGGAATCCGTGCGCGCGGCTTTAAAAGCCGTAAAGAGCATAAGCCATTTAAAATCTCTCGCAGGAACGCTTGGAGCCGATCCGTATATATTGTAGGAGCCATTGAAAAATTCGGCATAAAAAATCCGCGCGCCCCTTTTGAGGCGTGCGGATTTTTACAATACATAAAGAAGCATCTATACTTTGGCCAAAGTCTGCTTGAGAGAAGCCGCCGAATTTGAAAGAGCCTGTTTTTCCTTCGGCCACAACTCGAGCTCGACATGTTTTAGTATGCCATCGCGCCCCACAACCGTTGGAACGCTTATTGAGACGTCCCTCAATCCGTAAGCTCCGTTTTGCAGGGAAGAAATAGGCAATATTTCTCTTGTATCCAAGAGCACCGCCCGCACAACCTGGGCAATTGTAGCCCCCACGGCATAACCGGCGCCGCCTTTCTTTTTAATTACTTCGGCTCCGCTTGCGCGAGTGCGCTCAAAAATCTTGTTTTGGAAACTGAGATTGAACGAGTCAAATCCCTTCATTGGCAAGCCGTTTATGGAAGCTGCGCTCCACAATGGGAACATGGAATCCCCATGTTCTCCAAGTATGGTTGCGTTTACCTGCGTTGCCGGAACTCTCAACTCATGGGCGATTAAAGCTCTGAAACGCGCTGTGTCAAGCATGGTGCCCAACCCGAAAACGCGCGAAGCCGGCAAATCGAGTTCTTTCGCGGCTATATACGACAGTATATCAACCGGATTGGAAACCACAAAAACCAAAGCGTCCTTGCGGTATCCCCCCTCCTTTATGCTTCCGAGGATTTGCCTAAAGAGCGAGACATTGCGGTTTATGAGATCGAGGCGCGTTTCGTCGGGCTTGCGGCGCAACCCCGCCGTGATTATGAACATATCCGAATCCGAAGCTCTCTTGTAGCAGCCGGTATATATGCGCTGTCCGGAAAAAACACCGGTGCCGTGAAGCAAATCCAAAGCTTCGCCCTCGGCGGCATCTTGGTTGGCGTCCATTATTTGGATTTCGGTAGCAAGCCCCGCGCATTCGAGGGCAAAAGCCGCGCACGAGCCAACCCTGCCGCCTCCGCCTATTATGGAAACTTTCATTATTTTTTAAGCTCCTGAATTATTATTTTTGTAATCTTGGCCACAAGTTCTTCGGCCTCCTTGTTAAATCCGGCGTTTGAAGGCGACGGAGCTTTGGCCCCGCATACGCATGCCGGCCTAAATTCGTCTTTAGAATCGCATAGGCCGCATTCCTTATAATGGTCGTCCGAACCCTGCTCTATCATACCCATGGCCTTTCTTATTTTCACGAGTTCGCAAGCTTCCCTGTCAGAGAATTTGCGCGGGCCACCTATCTGATAGGCGAGCATAGACGTGTAGCAGTGGGCTTCCACGTTTTCCATTTTCCAAAAAGCCGTCTCTATATCGGACGCCCAAGTCATTACGCCGTGGTTTACCATGAATACGCAATCGTGCGTGACAGCCACTTCCCCGACCTTTTCGGCCATTTGCAAGGTTCCAGGGGTACCGTAGTCGGCGAGCCCCACCTGCCCTATAAATATTTCAGTTTCCGGATTTACGCAACGCGGCGGCGTTTTATCCGCGAGGGCAAAAGCCGTAGCGTGCGGCGGGTGGGCGTGGCAACATGCTTTTGCAAGAGGCTGGCGCTTCATCACTGCGAGGTGGGCGAGAACTTCGCTGGTGCGTTTTCTTTTGCCCGCCAACTGCCTTCCTTCCATATCTACCAAGCACATATCATCTACGCTCATGGAACCTTTTGATATCATCGTGGGAGTGCAAAGAACTATGTTGTCCCCCACTCTGACGCTAAAGTTTCCGCCGTTGCCGTCATTGAAATTTTTGCGGTACGAGCGTTTGCCGAGATCTACAATCAACTCCTTTAAGGCTTGTATTTCCGGAGAGAAGAAGAATTTTTCAAGTTCTTCAGGGGTCTTAGGATCCCCGCCCGGAGTCCACTTATACTCTTTAATTGGAACGGTGTACTCCGACCTCCCCACGACGGATTCCCCGCCCTTGCGCGCGCCGCTATATTTGAGCGACAAAGTTCCGCCGGCCATAGCCTCCTTTGCCTGCGGAGTGAGTATCGCGTCAGACGGAACGGATCCTCCGTTCCTTTTTATTTCTTCGATGTCTTTTAGGGTATATACTTTCTTCATAATTTTTAAAATCTATTATTTGGCGTCCGAAATGTATCTCAGATTTTCTACGAGCCCTACATTATAGGCGTCAACAGGAGTCGGGGAATCAAAGGGCGCGGTTGCTTCAGCCCCCTCGACATATCCGATAATATCTCCCATAGCTGCCCCGAAACAATCGCATACTATCAAATTCGACTTATTTGCCGACAACTGCGAAGAATTTTCCTCCGTCATTTGGGATTTGTCGAGCGGAGACGCTATTATCAAGCGAATGCCAGCCAAAGCCTCGTCTTTTTTTGAGAGGGTAATTCTGCCTATGACTCTTGCCAATTTCATTAGTCGTCCAATATGCATACGATACAATGGCGCAGGGGGCTTTTGGCGTCGCAGACATATTTCTGCGCCGTTTTGCCGTCTGCGGCCACGATAACTTTTGAGCCCACGCCTCCGCCGAATGGATTTATTGCCACTACAATGTCTCCGCAATCGTCTCCATTTTCGTCGATGGGCTGGCATAGGAAAAGCGCGCTTCCGCGCACGCTATTGTGCGCGCAAGTCATTACCGCGTTTCCTACTATCCGGGCCAGTTGCATTTAAAAGATGTTTAGGTTATCGACCATCACGCATCTGCGACGGCGCGTAAAAGTCTTAGGATTGGATATTCCTTCGCCGGTGGTCGTGGCTATGGAATAGGATAGATAGCCTTCCCCACCGAGTCCCAAGCCTGCCGTGGAGGGCCCATTTTTAACGAATACCGTCGTGTTCAGCTCGCGGGCCATAGCCGTCATTCGCGTCACATCGAGCGAATGGATTATTGCGCTGTGCCTATAATTGTGTTCCGCGTTTTTCGCCGCAGCAAGAGCTTCGTCGAAGCTCTTCACTCTTACCACAGGAAGCATTGGCATCATTTGTTCTTCCACTACAAAAGGATGCTCCGCGTCAGTTTCCGCGAACAGCATATTTGTATTTTGCGGAACTGAGAACCCGGCGGCCTCCGCCAGCACCCAAGGATCTTTTCCCACGAGTTCGCGCTTTAAAACCCAATGGCCGTCCTTCCGCGCAAATGCGGCGTCCGTAAGTCTGTCCAAAGAAGAGCCTGAAATCTGATATGCTCCGGCATTCTTAAGGGCTTTCATAAAACCGTCGAAAGCCGAATCCAGCACAAACACTTCCTTTTCTCCCACGCAAAGCAGGTTGTTGTCGAAAGCTCCGCCCGCTATGACGTCCGAGGCTGCCTTGTCGAGATTTACGGTGTCATCTACTATCACCGGCGGATTTCCGGGCCCGGCGCATATGGATTTCTTGCCGGATTTCATAGCTGCCTTGACAACTCCCGGGCCGCCCGTAATGCACATTATCGAAATTATATCGCTCTTGCATATCGCGTCGAAAGAATCGAGCGTCGGATTGGCCATACAGCATATCAGATTGCTTATGCCAAGTTGTTTTTCGATCTCGCGGTTAAATGCCGAAATTGCGAGCACCGCGCTCTTGACTCCGCCGGGATGCGGATTGAACACCACGGAATTTCCGGCGGCGACCATATTTATTATATTTCCGGATATTGTGGGTATTGAGTGCGTTAAAGGAGTAATTGAGCCTATTACGCCATAGGGGGCATACTCTTCGAGCATGATTCCGTGATCGCCGGAGTATGCGTCCGGGCGAATCCATTCCACCCCGGGAACACCGCTGACAATTTCCAATTTCCCGATTTTATGGTCGAGGCGTCCTATTTTTGTCTCGTTATACTCGAATTCACCCCATTCTTTAGCATGGGTGACGACCATTTTTTTGACGATATCAATGACTTTTCTGCGGGCGTCCATGCCGCCTTTGGAGAGCTGTTTAAATCCCTCATAAGCGGCCGCAGCGGCCTCTTTGACATCAGTAAATATCCCGTTTTTACCATCGGAAACAGAGGAGGCGCAGGAGTTAACGGAACCGCCAGAGGAGTCTGATTTCCCGCATTTAGGCGAGTTTGACATCTGGGCTATAACGCCTCTTACTATATTGCGCAGTGAATCTTCATCTAAATTTAAACTCATTGTAATGTCTTTCATTTGGGCGAGAATCGCGCCCATAACTTTTTCGCGCTGCGCGCCAATCGCCCACCGCATTTCCCGATATCAGGGGGGGCGGTGGAAAATCGGCGGACGGGGAGCGCAGACTATTTCCCGGCTTTATAAATCTGCTTTGAGAAGGCTTCGATATTGTCCACAAGCCCAACCACTGCAGCATCTATCGGGAGTTCTTTCATTCCCGATGTTTGTCTGGCGCTCGACCCCTGGCAGAATAGCACGAGTTGCCCCGTACCCGCTCCGCAGGAGTCAACCGCCACAACGGTATTCTTGCTCTCGACGATTTTCGGGGAGTCTTCGTCGGCAATTTGAAGGGGTCGCAAAACCAGAAGTTTTCTGCCCACCAGTTTTTCGTCCTTCTGAGTCGCCACGACTTGCCCTATGACCTTACCCAGAAACATTGGAGAGTCCCCTTATCTCTTTGCAGAAACAGTTTTTGCCGCGCTCAAGATACCGGTAAGATCGTTGTGCGGGCGCGCAATCACATGCACGCTGACAACTTTTCCGACTTCCCCGGCGGCCGTAGCGCCAGCTTCGACAGCCGCTTTCACTGAAGCCACATCTCCAACGATGCACGCGCTGACATAGGCGCTGCCAACGTCTTTGTACTGTCCGGCAAGACTTACATTCGCAGCCTTGAGCATTGCGTCAACTCCCTTTACGAGAGCCACGAGTCCCTTAGTTTCCAAAACACCTATTGCATTTGCCATAGTATTATCCTTGTCTTTTATTTATTATTTATGAATTTTTCAAATAGCGGGCCGCTTCGCGGGCTATGACGATTTCTTCGTCGGCCGCCACGGCGACAACTTTTATTTTTGAGTCAACTGACGATATCAAACCTTCTTTTCCCTTTGTGCATTCTAAATTCTTTTCCGAATCGAGTTTTAGCCCGAATCCTTCGAGAGGTTTTAGAATCAGTTCTCTGAGCCACGGATTGTTTTCTCCCATTCCCCCGCTAAAGCTGACGGCGTCCACGCCCCCCATTTGAGCCATGAACCAGCCTATATAAGCTCTCGCGGAATAAGCCTGTACGTCTATGGCCAGCTGGGCGCGCGAATTTCCGTTTTGGGCGGCTTCGTGGATATCCCGCATGTCGTTTGAGACTCCGCTTATTCCGAGCAACCCGCCCTCTTTGGAAAGTTGGCGCATCGCCTCTTCCGCGGATATGCCGAGCGTTGCCATTGCAAATGGCAAAGCCATCGCATCGAGATCGCCCACGCGATTATTTTGCGGCAATCCGCTCTGCGGGGTAAATCCCATACTCGTTCCTATCGCGGCGCCGTTTACGATACCGCACACGGAACTCGAGCCTCCCAAATGGCAGTTTATATGGCGGAACCTTTTGGGGAGCTCAAGAGGGCCATTGTTGACGTACAACATCCTTGCGCTCTCCGCAGCTTCCGGTTCTCCGCACAATTCCGCGGCGCGCTCGGCCGCGTATTTGTGGCTCGCCCCGTGGAATCCGTTGCGGCGGACTCCTATTTCTTCCCAAGTTTGCGGAACCGCGTAGCGTTTCCATGCGGGATCCGCCCACTGGTAAAAAGATGTTTCAAACAGGGCTACCCTCCTGGCGTCGGGAAGAATTTTACCGAAGGCCCTGATAGCCTTTGCATAGGGAGGATTATGGGCCGGCGCGACAAAGCTCATGTCGTCGAGAGCCTTTAGCACGGCGTCGTCCGCCTCTCTTAGCCCGGAAAGGTTTTTGCCCAGTACGGTTTTAAAGGCAACCGCGTCTATTCCGGAGGCCTTGTACCCTTTGCTTTCAAGGTCGGAAAGCGATTCCGCAATGGCGGATTCGTAGTCGGACACCCTTTCCATACCGCCGCGCACAAGCCTATTGGCGCCCTCTTCTTCCGAAATTTCAAAGAGGGTGTATTTGTAGCTTGTAGAGCCGACGTTGGCTATCAGTATTTTTTTCATCTAAAATTATATTAGAAGCAGCCGAGTTTAGTGAGATCGTCGTGGGGGCGGGCTATTACGTCCACAGACGTGACTTCCCCGACTTTTCCGGCGGCCTCTGAGCCTGCTTCAACAGCTGCCTTAGCCGAAGCCACATCGCCCGAGAAGAACACGGCGACCAAACCGGAACCCACTTTTCTCCAGCCCAAAAGTTCAACGGCTGCGGCTTTCATTGCGGCGTCTGCGGCCTCCATGGCGGTCACAAATCCTTTTGTCTCAATCATTGCCAAAGCTTTTTTCATATCAGTAGAAATCCTTTCTAATATTAGAGTCCCATTTTTTCCAGAAGCATCGGATGCGGGCGCGCGATGATATTTGCGCTCACCAACTCTCCCACGGCTTGAGCCGCCTGTTTCCCGGCTTCAACAGCCGCCTTTACGCTGCCTACGTCTCCTTTTACGACTACTGTCACATAGCCTCCGCCTATTTGAACCTGCTTGACGAATTCCACGTCCGCAGCTTTTACCATGGCGTCGCTGGCTTCAACGCAGCCGGTGAATCCGCGCGTTTCTATCATTCCTAATGAATCGCTCATATTTTACCTTTCGTGTATGATTTTGATTTTTTGTATAATAATGTATAATAAATACTAAGGGCAGTTTACGAGTTCGCAAAGAGAATCCGGCCCCAAATCGCATGCGTTGCCTTCATCGGTATCTATATGGACTTCCAGTCTCAGTTCTTTTGATACGCGACATAGCAGCTTTTCAAAAACCACAGGATTGTCTCCATATACTTTTAAATTCATAAAATCCTTATCTTTTACTCCGTAGAATTCGGCATCTGCCGGACTCATATGCACATGGCGAGCCGCGCGAATTACACCGTGGTCAAGCTCGCAGAATCCCGCAGGCCCCATCAGCATGCAACCCGGCGTTCCCTTCAAGTCTCCGCTATTGCGGATTGGTACATCGAAGCCCAACGCCCTTGCGTCCGTTAAAGCGAGTTCGACCTGGTTGTCCGACCTGCATGGCCCCAATATTCTCAAATTGGATATTATGCGACTTCTCGGGCCTATGAGAGTCACAGATTCCTTTGCGGCAAATTGACCCTCTTGGTACAGGTCTTTATGCACAGTGAGTTTATAACCTTTGCCGAAGAGGGTTTCAACGGCTTCCTGTGTCAAATGGACGTGTCGGGCGCTTACATTTACGACCAGAGGATTCGGGCCCAAGGCCTGACGCGGAACGTCAAGATTCAACTGTCTGTAAACAGTTTCGCGGACAAAGCGCTCTATTGCGCTTTTGGGAGTGTCCTTATCGAAATTCATTTGTTTGTCGTTATAAAATTATTCGCAACTTGCCGATTTTAAGCGGCTCGTTTAAACTTTCTTTGAGAGACAAGTAGAGTTTTATCTCTTAAAGTCAAACAATTTTCCAAAAAAATACAATTTTTTTCAATCTAAGGCAAAAAGATTACACAATCTATTTTAGTATTTTTACAAAAGACTAACAAGCGTCTATATAAGTTTTTTACATATATTAAAACCAAAAACAAGTAGGATCAGACTTAAAATATCTTTGCAATGAAAATTCTGCGAAGCAGTCGGGCCCATTTGTGGAAACAAAGACATTCTCAAGAAAAAACATACTTTACAAAATGGAAAAAGATTTTAATTTCAACAACAAAACTAACTGCGGATAGAATCCGTATTAAACCTACACAAAAAATGTTTACGCCTCCAGCAAATAGAATCAAGGGCGATTCTGTTAATTTTATGGCCACATGCCTATGCGACGCCATATTTGACGACGCCGCAATTTCAGCCGTAAAGATACTGAGAAAATTCGCCAAAAAGGTTGAATTCCCCCAAGAGCAAACCTGCTGCGGACAACCCGCTTTCAACAGCGGGGATTTTGAAAGCGCCCGCAAAGTCATACGCCATACAATGAAGGCGTTTTCGCATAACGATTGGCCTATAATCGTTCCAAGCGCGTCTTGCGCGGCGATGTTGTTTCATTCGTCAAAGATAGCCTTCAGGGAATCCCCGCAGAGCGAACAAGAAGCCGTCGAAAAATTTTCCCTGAGAGTTTGGGAATTTTGCGACTATCTGGTCAACGCGCTTGGGGTGAAAGAGATAGGCGGAAAATATAAAGCCAAAGCGGCAGTGCATAATTCTTGCCACGGGCGCGGGACGCGCACGCCGGAAAGCCTAAAAAAGCTGCTCACTTCAATCGAGGGATTGGAAATTGTAGAATTTGAAAGCCAGGACGAATGCTGCGGATTCGGCGGAACTTTTTCCGTCGTATTTCCGCAAATTTCGTCCGAGATGGGAGAGGCGAAAGTTAGAGCCGTCGCGGCGGCAAAGCCCGACATAGTTGTAGCCGCCGACACCTCATGCCTATTGCATCAACGCGGCATAGCCCAGAAACTGGGAATAAACTATCCCGCAAAACACGCAGCCCAGGTATTCTATGAGGCTATGAAAAACGGAGGAATCGCATAATGTCCGTACAGAAAATAGACGAATTTTGTAAAAATCTCGACCCAGTAGTCAAGAAGGCCGTAAGGATAGCCAGCATAGGAAGCACAGTCGGGCGCGAAAAGACCCTTTTGGAAGCCTATCCGGAAGAGGGGAAAGCCGAACATCTGCGGGAGCTCGCAAACGCCATAAGATCCTATAATTGGGCGGAAAACCTTGAAACGGCAGTAAAATCGCTGGAATCAAACGGCGTCAAAGTTCTATTTGCCGAAGACGCCGATGAAGCCAGGCGCATGATACTCGATATAATCGCAAAGCGCCGCGCAAAGAATGTCGTCAAAGTAAAGAGCATGACGACCGAAGAAATAGAGCTAAACGATTTCCTCATAAAAAACGGCATAGACACCGTGGAGACGGATTTGGGCGAACTAATAATCCAAATAGACGGAGAGAGGCCCTCCCACATAGTCAAGCCGGCAATCCACAGGAGGCGCGAAGATATAGCCCGCTCTTTCGAGAAGCACGGAATATCCGCCTATGACGACAATCCGCAACACATTACCCTCAACGCCAGAAAATATCTGAGGAAAAAATATCTCTCCGCCGACGTAGTCATAAGCGGCGCGAATTATGTTTTGGCAAAAGAGGGCGCAATCGTTTTGGCCACTAACGAGGGGAACTCCCGATTCTCAATGGCATGCTCCAAAACTCATATAGCCATAGCCGGCTTTGAAAAAATAATACCGAGCTCTCGAGAGCTCGCCGTATTTCTGAATCTTCTGGCAAGGAGCGCGACAGGCCAGCACAGCACTGTTTACACCGATTTTGTCCGCGGGCCCGGCAGCGCAAAAAACAGTCCGCAAGAGATGTTCGTGATATTTCTCGACAACGGGAGGAGTCGGATACTCGGGAGCGAATTTTCGGACATATTAAAATGTATGAGATGCGGAGCGTGTATGAACAGATGCCCCGTATTTAGGCTCGTAAGCGGGCACGCCTATCGCGCCACATACCCGGGGCCGCTGGGGATAGTGCTCTCGCCGCTGCTCGCCGGCGACGACAATCTCGAGAAATTTGCAGACCTTCCCAAAGCGTGCTCGCTTTGCGGCGCTTGCGCAGACGTATGTCCCGCAAAGATTCCCCTTCCCGACCTCGTATTGAAAATGCGGGACAAAATAAAGCGAGCCCACGTTCCGGTTCCCAACGACATAAACTTTAAGGCATGGGCATTTTTAGCCACCTCTCCAAAGCTCTGGCGCGCTCTAATACCCTTGAATAAGCTTGCCAACTTTTTGCCCTTAAACGCGATAAAAATCGGCCCCATGGGCAGATGGTTAAAATCCAGAACGCTCCCCAAACTGAGAGGCGGAAATTTTAGAAAGTGGTTTAAGAAAAATGGATAAGCAGATTTTTATAGATAAGGTTAGACAAGCGCAAGGGAAACATAATCCGGTTCCCATGCCGACCTTCGACGAAAACGATACGGTTTCAACCACCGCTACTCGCGGTGGTGCAAAAGCCGCGTTCATGCGCAATTTTACAGCGAACCACGGCGACGTATTTGAGTCTTGCGATTCTTTGGTTGAATTTCTCAAATCAAAAGGCTGCAAAACCGGCGTGGCGGACGCAAAGCTATCCGACCTATTCGGGCTCGAAAAGCATTTTGAGATATCGCGCGAATTCGACAGGCAAAACAATCCCGACGGATACGATTTCGGCATAAGCAAAGCGTCTTTCGCCATAGGGGAAAACGGCGCAATAGTATTTAAAGACTCAGATACCGCAGACAGATTAAATACAATCGCCCCTTGGATACACGTAGCTGTTGTCGATTCAAAATCCATAGTTTCCACATTGCCGGAAGGGCTTGCCCAAACGGTAGATTCGCCGTATGCGGTCTATGTCACAGGCCCGTCAAAGACTACGGACGTGGAAGGCGTCTTGGTTGAGGGGGTTCACGGCCCGGGAGTTCAAGCAGTTTTAATAGTGTAGGTAAAAAAAACGCGGAAAATTTCCGCGTTTTTTTTAATTTATGGTAAGTCTCCAATATTCAAATGTTGGAATCAGAATTTTTTTCCAGAGCGCTTGCGGCGCATGGCAAAGGCTACAGCCGCCACGCCCAATACCGCCGCACAGTAGGAAGGTTCCGGTATAACGCCGTTAAAATTGACAAAGTATCCATTTGACATGGCCAGATATTCCAAACCTTCGGAAGAACCGTTGAATGTAAAGTTTATATCCTTCAAAGCAGATTCAGTTATTTCGCTTATAAAAAACGAATTTTCCATCCATGAAGTTCCCACGAAGTTTATTGAAATATCCTGTCCGTTTATGGAATTTACAATCAAAGTATTTGAGCCGAGAGCTATCTCAAGCAAGGCGCCGTTGTCGAAGTCCAAGCCTGTAAGGATAAGTTCGGGGGCATTGACGGACAACCTGCCTCCGCCAACCGAGAGGTTCTTATTTATGCCCGTATTGTATAATCCTCCGATTTCGAGGGTCCCGCCCTCGATACGGAATTGTTTTGCAGTGGAAAGAACCTCTATATTACCGATAGAAATCGTGCCATCGCTCACCAATAAACTTGAATTCAGTTTTACGGAGAGATCTCCAATTTTTGAATTTCCACCCAAGACATTTATAGTGCAATTTCCCTTTTGTGGAGAATATATCCCGTTAAGGTCCGTAATGCCGTAAAAATTAAGTACGGTGCTTGCAAAAATTGATATTTTGGAGTCGCCTTCGGATTTTAGGGAGCCGCCTTCAAACACATTTATGACCGCCGTATCCCAAACATTCCAGTTGCCGGTTTGAACCATTGTGCCGTTAATGTTTACCTGGGCTGTATGCACAATCTCCGTACTCGCACTGCCGCCTATCTTCATCAATCCGCCTTCTTTTATGTTTACAATACCGTCTATAACGCTTACTTTAGAGGTATCGTCGGGATTGGATTCCGATATAAATGAGCCGGCGACGTTTAAGGTGCCGTATATTCGCGTCTGCCCGACCACGTTCATAGAAGCTCCGGAATTTACATCGCAGTTTTTTATATCGGCAGAATTTGCGTTTAAGAGAGCGTTATCATTCAATACTACAATGGCGTTATCGTAATTGTTATTAAACACCCCCACATTCAAAGTGTAATTATTTACGGTTATAGTAGAATTTAATTTTCCAATGAGACTGCCATTGATATTACCGGTATATTTTTCCGAATCTCCCGCTTTTCCAAAGGTCACGGAAGCTATATTTGATGACGATTCCGAAACATATAGGGACAATGGCCCGTAAGAATCCTCTAAAAATGAAACATTTTTGTTAAATTCCACCGCTATATCGCGAATACGCAAATAACTGTTCGGCCAATTGCCCTCCGCAGGGGCAACCGATCTGCCGTATATGAAATCCGTATTGAATGCGACTGTGGTCGAAAGTTTCCCGTCCACGAGAGTTCCGTTAAGATCGGAATTGTACTCGCTTGTAGTCGTAAAATTAGTGGTGGCCCCGCCATATCCGTTAAATTCAATCAAACCCGATCCTGCATATGGATTCCAAGAGAAGCGTCCGGTTATGCCTACTGTAAGGGAGCCTCCTTCTTGTATATATATGCTTGCATGGTTTATAGAGGAGTCAGTCGCCGTAATATTCCATGTACTATAATTATTATCCACCGTAAGCGTTAAATCGTTCTCGGCAAAAACAATTTCATTTCCTCCAAGCTCGCTGGTGGTAATATCGTATGTAATATCAGCATATGTCGCAGTGACAGCCAATAGAGAAGTTATGATTAAATATTTAAATACTTTCCATAATTACTATTTATTAGAGATTTACTATTTCGACATACATAACATGTCCCTAACGTTAAATGGCATTGACAATCAAAGTGTACATGTCAATAGCAAAACGACATAAATACACGCGTAAAACCGGATATTTTAGCCCGTAGTGAACGCTCGCGTTTTATAGGTATAATAATTTAAATATAAATAACTTATAAATTAAGGGCAAGAGCGGCATTTCGTCGCGACCGCATAGGGCTATGAAGTTTCCCCGACCCTTGCGCCAACTTCCCCGTCCCTGAAGCGCAGAAGTAAAGATTTATTAGAGGATGCGGACTTTGCGCTTACAATCCTTTTGCCGGCTTTATCGAAGGCCATTGCAAACCCGCGCTTCAAAGTATTTTCAGGATTTAGAATTTCCAACTGCTTTTCCATTGAAAGCAAATATTCCCTGTATGAGCCGATTTTATTAGCGGGAGAATATTTTGAGAGATTCAAGAGAAAATCGGATATTTTAGATTTCAAATGCGACACGTTTTTATGCACCGACAAATCTATCCTGCTCTCAAGTTCGTCCAACATTATGCGCATTGAATTTATTTTCCCATCAGGGGCGTGCAGCGACAGCATATTTGAATAGGATTCCAATTTGCGGCGCAAATTATCCAAGATGCAAAAAGCCGAGTTGCGCAAGTCCGCTTCGTTCCGAAGCAGGCGTTCGCGCAGTTCTATCGCGGAGCTCGATATGAGTTCTGCGGCTGCGCTGGGGGTTTCGGCGCGCAAGTCGGCGGCGAAATCGCACAAGGTGAAATCTATTTCATGCCCTACGGCCGAAATAGTCGGAATGGAGCAAGAGGCCACGGCTCTTGCCACACATTCCTCGTTAAACGTCCAGAGATCCTCTATGCTTCCGCCTCCCCGCGTTATAACCAGCAGGTCAAAACTTCCACCGTCTTCAAATACATAATCTTGGGCAAAACGTATCTTATCTACCACCTCTCCGGCCGAACCCTCGCCCTGTACGCGAGATGGCAGAACATACACCTCCCCTTTCCATGCCCGGCGCCGCAATATTTTCAAAAAATCCCGCACTGCGGCTCCTGTCGGAGATGTTATAACGGCGACCCTGCGCGGAGTTTGAGGTATTGGTCTTTTGCGGCCTACATCAAACAGGCCTTCGTCGGAAAGCTTTTTTTTAAGCAACTCAAAGCGCGCGGCAAGATCTCCAACTCCATCTGGCAAGATGGCCTTTACGACCATTTGATATGTTCCCTTCACTTCGTAAACGCCGATTTCTCCGAAGGCGAGAATCCTCATGCCGTCGCGCAGTTCCAATGAGATGCCGCGCGAGTATCCTTTGAATAACACGGCCGAAATTGACGCGTCGGCGTCTTTTATGGTGAAATATGTATGGCCGCTCGAATAGGGTTTTATATTCGATATTTCCCCGCGCAGCCAAAGTTCGGGAATTTGCAATTTTACAAGCGCCTTGAATCGCCTTGTGAATTCTCCGACTCCGAGAATTTCGTCGCTACTTTTTAGGAATCCCATTTTTTATAGTCCTTTTTTTATAGGCCTTTTCGAGCATGCGCGCCACAACCGCCAAAATGACCAAAAAACTCATTCCCAAAATAAACTGGGACGCCTTCGCGGAAAAAATTCCCTCTCCAAAATAAACGTAAGCGGCCACCTGAACCAACTGTACGGGAATAGATACAATAACATATTTAAAAAATGGAATATCGGCCAGCCCGAGCAGATAATTCTGAACGGCCATTGGATTCCCCGGTATCATTCTCAGGAGAAAAGTCAACTCGTACTGCTCGTATTCCGGGACTTCTGGAATTGAGATATTTCTTTTGGACAAACACTTGCGTATATATTTTCCGAAATGGCGCGATATGTAGTATGCAACTATTATATTGAGGACAATACCCAACCAGCAGAATAGCAAAACCACAATAAACGACTCAGTTTCGGCGCGGGCGCTTGCAAGAAAATATACAGGAGTGGCCGGAAGAAAAAGTATAGGCAAGATTAGAATCGCCAAAGAATAAAATACGAGCGGCACACCGTCGAGACATTTCACGCTTTCCCTAAAAGTCGCCGACAGCCATGAGGCCAAATGGGATATTTCCTCCTGCCATATGAAAAACGCGCAGAAGCCCGTAGCACTAAGGAAGAGTATTCCCCAGATTACCCTGCGCATAAAAGGTGTGTTTAACTTTTTAAGCATTGGGATATTAAATCCAAATTGAGCGGAGATCCGCCATGCGATGTTCAAGAGCCAATATATTAGCGTGTATGTCGCAATCGGGAGAGAAATCTGTGACGAGCTTTAAAGCCGACAGTTTTTTGCCGCAAATATAGGCCGCATAAGCAAGAGCATAGCATTCCATGTCCACGAGTTCCCCGAATTTCGACGCCCTTAGGCGGGCTTCCGAGGTTGTCACAGGGCGCGACGACGTCACAAGGGATTTTCCCTCTTCCGAAAGATTGAATACGCGATCGTTATATGGTTCAAGACATTTTACAGTGTTTATTTGGAAGAAGTTCCCCAACAAATTTTTCCCGGAATCATCATCAGAACACAATCCCGCCGCGCCTATGTTTATGGCGTTTTGGAAGTTGAAATTTCCGACAGCCCAATGGAACGCCGCGGCGGAATTTACGAGGCCTATTCCCGTAATTACGATTGCGGTCGTAGCGTTGCGCCATACTTGGAAAGGCGTATTCCGGAGTTTTACATACCCGAACTCCGCATTATCTATTACGGAACGCACTTCAAAATCCGCAGCTACAAAAACGACCTTCAACATTTTTCGAGATTTTCCAAGAGTTTGTCTTTTATTTCGGCTATCGACTTGGAATAGCCGTTTACGAACGCATATATGTGCTTCATTAACACGTCCTCTTGAAGATACTGGGCATGCTCGCGCACAAAGGGATAAACGGATTTTGGATCGGCGAAAGCCGTTGCAATACTGGCCCGGATTAAGTCGTCTATTTTTCGAGAGCATTTGGAGACGTCGCGCCTGACGCATATGCAGCCAAGCGGCACGGGAAGCCCGGTTTTAGCAGTCCAATATCCTCCCAAATCCTCCACCAATTTCAAGCCTGATTCTCTTATGACGAACCTGCCTTCGTGTATCAAGACGCCATAGTCGAACTCACCACGGTTTATCGCGTCGGCTATGCCCCTAAACATAATGGGTTCCATTGGCACGTCTTTGCCCGCGTAAAATCTCAGCAGCAGGGCCGCAGTAGTGTTTAATCCGGGAACGGCCACCTTTGATTTGCCGTCAAAATCCGGAGAACCCGGCCTCGACACCAACACGGGCCCCGTACCCATTCCGAGAGCCGCTCCGGCGTCTAAAAGCTCATATTTATCCCTGTTTTTCAGATATGCGGCAAAGGACATCTTGGTGATTTCATACTTGCCGCTTTCTGCGCATAAGTTGAGGCCCTCTATGTCGTCGAATACGAAGTCGAAAGGATTCTCAATGCGCCCGTCTATTAGGGCGCAATAAGAAAAAGTATCGTTTGGGCAAGGTGTGATTGCAAATTTCATACGCTTTTCAAAATAGTTCGATATAGGCCGTCGCGTTCCCGCGGGATGAATCCCGCATTTGAAATTATTTTCTCCATTTGCGATACAACGGCTTTATTTTCAACGCCTGCGGCCCGCACTACCATTTCGTCCATCAAGACGCCCCCCACATCATTTGAGCCAAACAATAGCGCAATTTCGGCAACTTTCAAGCCTTCCGTAAGCCAGCCGGACTGTATGTATTTTATATTGTCCAGGTATATTCGAGAGACGGCCAGCATCTTTAAAAATTCATTGGCTCCCACCCTATCGACCTTTCCCTCTATTTGAGTATTTTCGGGAGATACCGGCCAACAGATAAACGCCTTAAAGACCCCCGTTTCGTCCTGAATGGAGCGCACGATATCCAAATGTTCCAAGCGCTGTTGAAAAGACTCTCCCATGCCGAAAGTCATTGTGGCCGATGAGGTCATAGAATTTGCCGCCAGAGCCCTCATAACTCCGCACCATTCCTCGACGGTGCACTTGTTTCCGCAAAGTTCTCTGCGAATCTCAGGCACCAACAAATCCGCGGCGCCGGGGACAGAATCCGCGCCAGCCGATTTAAGTCGGGACACCGCCGCGGGGATATCCGTTTTAGAACGCCTGGCAAACCAAACTATTTCAGACGGAGAGAATACATGCAGCCAGAGTTTAGGGCACTCGGATTTTATCCTGCGCAATAGATTTTCGGCCCATTCAAGAGTGAATTCCGGACTTAGTCCGCCCTGCAACATTATCTGTTTTGCGCCGCGCTCCACAGCCTCCGTGCAAAGAGATATTATTTCATCGTCGGGCAATCTGAAAGGTTTTATTTTTCCCGCTCCGGCATGGTAGGCGCAAAACTTGCATCGGGCCGCGCAAATATTTGAATAGTTTATCATTCGATTGGATATGTATCCCACGCTTCCAGATGGATCCGCAAAATTGCGCCTCATAGAGGCGAACCTGCCCAATTCAAAAAGTGAAAAATTTTCGAGGTCCGCAGCTTCGGGAAGGCTAATCCTGCGGTTTGAAGATATTTTTTCAGATATTTCCATTTTGAGCCACATAATCGAAAGCCGACTTAAATGAGCTTTCCGAAAGTTCAAATTTTAGGAGGGAATAATATTTATGAATGGTTTCAGGATTTAATTCCACGCCCGTTTGCCGCGCAAAAGAGCGCAAAGCCGAAGTTTCCACTGCGAACCTGTCTGCGCCGAATTTTTCGAGCGAAGCCGCAAGGTAGGCTTTAAGCTTGGCATCTACGCCGATGCCTATATCCGCACGAGCCACAAAAATAGCGTAAATCATTGGGACCCCTGCGAACTCTTTCCACATTTCCCCCAAGTCAAATTTATAAGGGAATGGATTCCTATACGCCAAAGCCCTGTTCCCTATAAGAAGCACGGCGTCGGCTTCCGATTCGCAATTTACACGCGATTCAAAAAGGTCGAATCCGAATTTTCTCATGCATATGAAACGAAAAGCCCTCGACGAAGTTCCCGTTTCCGGAGTGATGTAAATTTTCTTACCGCCAAGCTCCTCTATCGGATATTTTGAGAAGATTTCCACTGACATTATTTCGCCGTCGCCGGCTATGCAATAAGGTGGCACTACGCGATAGTTATCTTTTATTTCCGGATATATCCAACGCGACACAATACCTATCTCCAAACGTCCCTCCAAAGCTGAAGCATTTAACATGTCCGGGGTCATGGACGATAATGAGAACTCCTTCGGAACTTCGGCGCAAAAGAGCGGATCGGCGTTTATATAAGAGACTCTTCCGATATCAATGGGCATAATTTGAATTTCCTCCCAAAGGATCAAATCCGGCGACAGATATAATCGAGCGCATAAAAGACTCGCTTCTTTCCATGCGTTTTGCCCCCGCGGATACCGCCACTTCTTCCATCCAATGGGTTCCGCCTATATCGTCTGCCCCGAAATTCAACAGCACTTGAGCCTGCCTATCCCCAAAATGCGTTATAGGAACTCTTATATGGGGAAAATTATCCAAAACTATTCTGGCCAGGGCGGTTATTTTGATATCGTATATGCCGGAGCTCTTAGAGGAAATATCGCTCTTGCCGCGGCGATAAGGCAGTGGGACAAACGCTTTAAAACCGCCCGTTTCATCTTGCAATCCGCGCAAGTGCAAGAGATGGTCAACAACGGACTCTGGCGTCTCTATGTGGCCGTAAAGCATTGTCGCATTGGTTTTCAAGCCGCAGAGGTGCGCTGTGCGCATGGCGTCGAGCCACTCCTCCGCCCTAAGTTTATTGGGAGATATTTTTGACCTTATGGAATCGTCGAATATTTCCGCCCCGCCTCCGGGCAAAGCATTTACGCCCGCTTCCATGAGCATTTTTAAGACTTCGTCAAGGGGTTTCCCGGATACCCTCGACATCAACACGCATTCCGACACCGTAAAAGCCACTATATTTATGCCGTATCCCGCGCTTTTAACGGAGCGGACAAAATCTAAATAATAATCCAAAGGCAGCTTTGGATTCATGCCGCCTATTATGTGAATTTCCCGCGCGCCTTTCTCCGCAAATTTAACTGCGCGTTCGTGGGCCTGGGCGGGGGTTAACAAATATGCGTCTTCGCTCCCTTCTCTGCGGGCAAAGGAACAAATCGGGCAAAGAGTCTGGCAAATATTGGAATAAGTGACGGCTGCGTTCACCGAATAATAGGCTATATTTCCGTGCAAATTCCTGCGCGCGGAGTCGGCGCGTTTCCCCATATCAAATATGGTTCCGTGCTCCAACAACTCCAACGCTTCGCCGCGTTCCATACGCGGCGCTGTTGACTGCAAAATTTCCATTCTCACAAAAGATGGTACAAAGGAGATTTTTGTCAATAGACTTTATCCCGCCCGAAACCGACAGAAAATAAAAATGGTTGCCAAGAAAGGTATTTCTTAAATCATTCCGCACAATGCAAGTGATAAAAGAGGCGTTCGCTTATGCGGACATGATAAAAATAGGCCACACCCTGTTCGCCCTTCCCTTCGCCCTTGCCGGACTATGCCTGGCCTGGGCAAACGGATGGGCCGTCGACGCATTCCAGATTGCGATGATACTCGTGGCGTTCACTGCGGCGAGAGCCGCCGCCATGGGATTCAACCGAATAGTTGACAGGCGCATAGACGCTAAAAATCCGCGGACAAAAATGCGCCCCACCGTCAGCGGGGCGATTTCCACGAATGCCGCCAAATTTTTTACGATATTTTGTTCGGGAATATTTATCGCATCGGCCTTCGCCATAAATCCGCTGTGCGGTTGGCTATCCTTTCCAGCGCTTGCGATGCTTTTAGGATATTCCTATTCAAAGCGTTTCACGTCGGCCTCGCACTTGTGGCTGGGACTCGCCATATCCGTAGCGCCCACAGCCGCGTGGATAGCGGCCTCTGCAACTCTCGATCCCCGCATATTGACTCTCTCTTCCGCTCTATTATTTCAAATAGCGGCTTTTGATGTAATATACGCCCTGCAAGATATCGACTTCGACAAAAATTACGGGCTGCACTCAATACCTGCCCGATTCGGGAAAGACAACGCTCTAAGAATAGCCGCCTTTATGCTTGTATTGGCTTTTCTAAGTCTAATCGCCAGCGGATATTTATTTGGTTTGGGGATTCCGTACTTTGCATGCACCGCCCTAATCGGAGCCGGATATGCGTTTGCGATATACTCGACAAAAAGATTTTCCGCAAAAAAAATTTCCGATATATTCTTTTATCTGAATGCGGGTTCATCTATGCTGATATTGGCCGGCTCGGCTACAGCCTTAATATAAATCCACATGAAAAATCGAAAAAAGAGATATGTAATCGCCATAACCGGAGCCTCTGGAATCGCATTTGGCATCGATTTGCTGTCAAAACTCGCCCTTGCCGACTGCGAGATTTATTGCGTACTCACCGCCGCCGCAAAAGACGTCATGGGACGGGAGCTCGACGGAGCCCAAACCGTATTTCAAGCCATGGACGCTCTCCGGCTGTCCGGTTTCTGGAAAATTCCGCCGCTCCCACTTTCAAAAAAAGAAATTTCCAGGATTTCAACATTTGAAGACGGCGATTTCGACGCCCCGATTGCAAGCGGCTCGTTTTTATTCGATGCCATGGCCGTAAGCCCGTGTTCCATGAAAACGCTTGGTAAAATAGCAAACTCCATAGCCGACACGCTCGCTGTACGGGCTGCGGAAGTCGCCTTAAAGGAAAGGAGGCGCCTTGTTATAGTGCCTCGCGAAACCCCTCTCGCCCTGACGTCGATGCGCAATATGTGTGCGGTTTCAGAAGCCGGAGCTGTCGTGCTTCCGCCCTCTCCCGGATTTTATTCAAGACCTGCATGCGTGGGCGATATCATAGAGTTTGTCACCGCCCGCACATTGTCGGCGATGGGCGCGGAACAAAGCATACTTAAGGAGTGGGGATATGAAAGCCTGTGACAATTTAAACGAATTTATAGAATTATTGGAATCCGAAGGAGAATTGCTGCGCATCGGCGAGGAGATTTCTCCAGAAATAGAAATATCCAAAATAACGGATGCCGAATCAAAGAAACCGGGAGGCGGGAAAGCCCTACTCTTTACGAACGTCGTTGACGGCGGCAAACGCAAATTCAATGTGGCCACAAATTTATTTGGCTCAGAAAAGCGCATGGCTATGGCTCTCGGAGTCGGAAACTTGGAGGAGGCCGGAAATAGAATATCGGAGCTTATAAAAACCCGGCCCCCGAAATCTTTCTCGGAAATTTTCGGGCTGGCGAAATCCGCTTTATCCATATTAAAGACGTCTCCGCGCAAATGGAATAAGAAGGCGCCCCCGCCATGCCAAGAAGTCGTAAAGTTAGGCGATGAAATAGATATCGGCGATATTCCCGTACTAAAATGTTGGCCGCACGACGGCGGAAGATTTATCACGCTGCCCCTCGTATTCACACAATCTCCGGACGGTTCGGAAAAAAATCTTGGAATGTACAGACTTCAGGTTTTCGACAAGAATACGACCGGAATGCACTGGCATATCCATAAGGACGCATCTCACCATTTTGGAGAATACTCCAAGATTGGCAAAAGAATGCCGGTAAGCGTGGCAATAGGGGCGGATCCCGCCACGATATATGCGGCTACGGCTCCAATGCCGCGCGGCATATACGAGCTGCTCCTCGCCGGATTTTTTAGGGGTAAAGGGGTTAAAACTGCCAAGTGCATTACAAACGATATAGAAGTTCCTGCGGAATCCGAATTTATACTTGAAGGATATGTGGATGTTGACGAAAGAAGGCTTGAAGGGCCATTCGGAGACCACACCGGCTACTACTCGCAAGCGGACATGTATCCCGTATTTCACCTGACGGCCCTGACACATAGGCGCAACCCCACCTATTGCGCAACCCTTGTAGGGCCGCCGCCCATGGAGGACTGCTATATGGCAAAAGCCACTGAGCGCATATTTTTGCCTATGCTGCGCATGGTGATGCCCGAAATTTCAAACTATTTTCTACCATGGGAAGGCGTTTTCCATAACATTTGCATAGTATCCATAAAGAAGGAATATCCCGCCCACGCCCAAAAGCTATTCAGCGGACTATGGGGACAAGGCCAGATGGGATTTTGCAAAGCGATAGTAGCGGTAGATGCCGACGTAAACCCCAAGGATTTAAGCGCGATATGGAAATTGTTTGCGGAAAAATTCGACGCCGCGCGCGATGTTTTCCTCTCATACGGAGTGCTCGACGTACTCGACCATTCATCGCCAACCCCTTTGATGGGAGCCAAAATCGGCATAGACCTCACAACGCCGCGTGAAGAGGAGCCACAACGCAAAGCGTCAAATCTAAAAATCGCCGACGATAGGCGCTTGGGCGAAATAAGAAATTTTATAAGAGAAGACGCCTGCTTTAAAAATTGTGAATTTCTGCCTTACTTCGCGGCATTCTCCATAGAAAAAGGAGAGCAAAACGGCCGCCAAATACTCCATAAGCTCGCCAATTCAAAGCTCTTTGACGGATATTTTAGGGCCGCAATAATTTTCGACGCCGACATCGACATCTCCAACAAATCAAAAATGTTGTGGAAAGTATTTAACAACACAGATCCATCGCGGGACATAATTTTCTCCGAATCAAATTGCGCCTTTGTGGACGCGTGCAAGAAAAACTCCGCCGACGGCTATCTTCGCGAATGGCCGGACGATCTTTCTTTTGACAAATAGACTTGCCGACACGATATAATCGATTTTAATGTAGTGCGGTTAAAAAAAATATATGCAACAAACTCAGGCAATGGACGCTTTCTTCCAATCCGCAGCATCGTGGATAAAATCCGTTTCGGATTTTCTTGAAACCTCATGGAATCAACCTCATGCCCCGGAATTTCTCGGTCTCGCAGCGCTTTCACTTGCGCTTTTTGTGGCTGTGCGCAAAATCAGGGCGCACTTCCGCCCCATAAAACTCTTCGACAACCGCGTTGGAGTGGTTGAAGTGTCTCGCAAAGCGCTCGACGAACTCGTGCAAAGCGTCTGTTATAGCATGGGAGCCCTAAACCGTCCGGACGTAAAAATTTTCATGCGGCGCGGCAGGCTCTGCATGTGCGTTAGCTTAAAGCTTGAATCGGGCCAAAAACTCACCGACGCCTCCGCCGAAATACAGACAGCCCTCACCTCCGCATTCCGCGAGCACTTGGGTGTTGAGAAACTCGGCAGAATAGACGTCCGCGTACTCGGATTCAAGGGTCTGATATACAAGCCCACTACAAAATTCCTTCCTCCGGTTAGAGAAAACGACGACGACGCCGATATTATTCTTTCCGAAAAATCCCCCGTGTTCGACTCTGTCGACGACTCTAAAAAGGAAGATTTCGAGAAGAAATAATGCGCCAGTACTACGATTATTTGCGCGATGCCGTATTTTACGGAATAGTCGATACCGGCTATGTCCCATTTGAAAAAATTGAGTCTAAGTGCGCAGCGCTGCGCGACGGGGGCGCCAAGATAATACAATTACGGGCGAAAAAAGAAAATCATCAAACCAGGCGCGAATTGGCGTTGCGCCTTTTGCCGATATTCCAAACCGACAACGCCCCTATATTCATAATAAACGACGACGTTGAACTTGCCGCGTCCCTCCCCCTCGCCGGCCTGCATATAGGCCAAGACGATATCCCGCCCGCCGACGCCAGGCGGATTATTGGGGAGGAAAAATGTCTCGGCCTCTCCACTCATTCCATAGAACAGGCGAAAGCCGCCGACTCACTTTCTGGCGTAATAGACTATTTTGCGGTGGGCCCTGTTTATGCCACCAACACAAAGCCCGGGCGGAAGCCGGTGGGCTTGGAGCTGGTAAAGCAAGTTTCTGAGATGTCGCCAAAATTGCCATGGTTTGCCATAGGCGGAGTAAATCTTAAAACCGCGCAGGCGGTTCGCAAATCCGGGGCCGAAAGGATAGTCGCGGTATCTGACGTTCTGGCGGCGGAAAACACCCGAAATGCGGTATCGGCTCTCGTCTCGAAATTCCTGTTGTCTTGAAGCAGGGGTTTCGGATCTTCCGCCGTTTATACTTCAGTGAAACGCGTTTTTAATTCAAGCTGCAAAAGTATTACAAAAAAACCGCCGACTCGTCAGTCGGCGGTTTTTTTAAGGAACAAGCCTAAATAAAAGATTATTCCGCAAAGACGATATCAGGCGAGAGGGAAAGAGTGATTCTATATTGTATTCCCGGCCTCATTACCATTGGGTGCTCTCTGGCGTAAACCTGAAGATAATGTATTTTGCCCCAGTATGAGCGATAAGCCAAGTCTGAAGACACCACTTCGGTATCTTTCCAGTTTCCCTGAAAGTCGTCTTTTTCTATGCACACTCCAAGTCCGTTTTCGCCTATGGCAAAACTCATGGGAACATGGTATTCGGAATGTGGAGAACCAATCGCCACAACAAGCCTCATTTTGTCGAGAGTAGTCTGGTTTGATACGGAGTAAATGAAATCGCCGGTGATTTTATTTCCGCAGAAAGTCCACGACACTTTGCACGATCCTACGCCTTTTAGGATTTCCCCGTCCTTTGATATCAACTCGGGCTGTTCATACCTAAAGAAATAGGAATTGCGCAAGCCCAAACCGGTGGTGCAACGCTTCCCGTAGTACGAAGGCGTGGTTTCCTTGCCTCCAAAGGTGAGTTCGGGAATAAATACGGGCAGATACCTATCTGCTGGCCAGTCGAAAATTCCCGGCATATGCGGAAATGCGAGAGAAGAGGACATATCCTTGGCTCCCGGAGCTATGAGCGGTATTTGCACATGCAAGCCCGTATCGGAATTGAGATACGAATATAGCCCCTGCTCTTTCCTTGAAGAGCTGTCAAAGACAAAATACTTGCCGTGGCTCTTTGCGGCAACGTTTTTAGGCTGCATTTGGCGTCCTATTGTCTTAGCCAATCGCGCCCATTGGCACAGATAGCGCGCCGCGTCAAAATTTGCCACCCTCGTGCTTACGCCGGCATCGGAGGAACGCTCGCCATCGCGCACTACAAGAAAGCCGTGTTCCTGGTCGAGGTATGTCATAAAGAAGAACTGAAACAATCTGCGGAGTATATCCATATAATCCGCCATTTTATCTTCTGTAATCCAATTATCGCGCATTGCCTGCAATATCATGGATATGCAGTGCATTTGCCCGTAGGCGCCTATGCTGCGGCCAAAAGCCCAGCCGAGCCCGTCGCTGCGAACGATATCCGGCATCATTCTCAGATATTTCTCAGCAAAAGTGCGGAGGCTTGGTATCTTGCGGTCGCGCAGATGCATATTTGCGTGCAGCTGCAAGGATTGACGGATAAATACAAAGCTGACGACCCCCATAATGTCGAACACGCCGTCAAATCCTTCCAAAGGTTTGTCGTCGAAATAGTTTGCCGAAGATGTCTGTTGTATGCGTTCCAGAAATTTGTCGATGAGTTTGCCGGTTTCGTCTTTTTTACTGAGGCCCATGCTGAAGCGCGCCACGGCTTTCGCGATATTAAAAATCTGGAAATGGTCTTCGTAATCGGTGCGCGACAGCAGGCGTTTATCCAGATTTTTTTGAGTGGATTCGAGAAGTCTTTCCCATACTAAGTTTCTATCTTTTGAGGGGCCAAATGCCAAAAGGCCAAGCGATGAATAAGCCAAGCCGTCTTCGGTGTATTCGTTTATATTTGTCTGCGCGGTAATACAGCGGGCGCAGAGATCCACTATATCATGCCCGTCCATTTCCACGGCGCCCGTGGCGCGGTAATATTCGCCCAATGCCATAGCCGCATGGCCGGAATCGTAATCTAAAGACGTCTCATTTTCCACCGGAGTGATAGAGCCGTCCGCGTTAATTGCCCCCAAATTTTTGCCCAGAATCGAGCGGGCCATATCCATACATTGCTCTGAAAAATTAAGCATTTAAAAAAGGATAGTTGGTTGTATGACTGAAGTTAAATTAAATTCCCAAAATATTTTCCGCCCGATTCTTTTGTCAACACTATTTGGGAAGATTTTTATATATTTGCAACGGAGCAAAAGAAAAAATATTAAACACCACTTCCCGATTGATCACTGCAATTCGGCTTGAATACACCCGATAGCCCAGTTCGTCAAAAGATTGTAAGGCATGCTGAATATCGGAGAGATGAATGGAGGGGCAAAAAAAACTTGACAATGCGTTGCTTTGCGAAAATAAACGCCGGCAGTTCTTTTTTTAGAGGATTTTTAAATCCACCATGACTGTACTCAAACGGAAATCCTGTTAAATTCAGGTGCGGTCTCGCCGCTGTAATTTTCCGAAAGCGTCCCTTTTGCCACTGTTTAAAAATAATGGGAAGGTGGGGCGCCCGCCGGCATCAACCGGCTTTGGAAATGAGCCAGAAGACGTGTGTGACAGTCGTCCATTTAATTCTCGAGCAAAGAATTTAGGACATTGTGCCGTTGGAACTTTCGGGTTCTACGGAAAGAGTTTTGCGGCATTTTGGTTTTCATCGGTAGCGCAAACCTCAAACATTCTGTTTCATTTTCTTTTCTCGAGAACCAATCTCTATCGAAGAAATAGGAAGGAAAATGAAAATAACATCAAATCAATTATATGCAGGTGCGCTTTTAATTGCATGCGCATCATTCCAATCACTCTCGGCAAACGTCTTCAATTTTGACGGAGCCGCTCTGGTTTACGACTCGCATAGAGCCGAATCTGACAGCAGCGGAATATATATATTCGACCAATACGCCGAAAAGAATCCCATGGTGACCATTGGTTTCGATTGGAGCAATAGCTACAGCTATGGAAGTTGGTACTATGCCTGGAACGGAATAAATATTTCTAACTGTTCCGATACGTTTGTTGACGTCAGCCAATATTGGGCGGCAGGAGAAAAGGCGCAATACACATCAGTGACTGGCACCGACGCTTCGGGAGTTGCCGGAGGAATGTACGGAGTATTTTTCGGAGTGCAAGAGGGCAATCCATACGGGACTCCCCCTGTGCCGGGCTCTCCATACTCAAAGTCGGAAAATTGCGGCACAATTACTTTTTCGGAACTCGTAAATGTGGACTCAATCAGCGTGGCCAACAATTTGGTCACCTATGACTACCTCACAAAAAATCTAAACGACAACGACGAGTATTATGTACAGCAAGTTCAAATATACGGAATAACCGCCAGCGGCGACTACACCGAAAACTATGTCACCGCCACCCTTTCTGACGCGTCCGGCGTTTCAAATAAATGGATAGAGGTGGATTTGAACGCCTTAAACACAGCTGACGGTCTGTACGGTTTGTATTTCCAGCTCTATTCGAGCGATTACGGCGATTTTGGAGCAAATACTCCCGCATATTTCTGCATGGATAACTTGAACTATACTGTGATACCCGAACCCGCAAACATTGCCACGCTAATTGCCCTACTGACGATTGCGGCAACTTTTGCGATTCGCCGCAACCGTGCAAAATAAGACAATTACTCTTATGCGCAAAAAAATGCGTTTTGACATAAACACCTTGTTTGCGCTTTTTGCGGCGTGTATCATGATGCCGCCGGCATTGCCGGCGGCATCGGATACTCTGCCGAAAATTCAGGAATCGGTAAGCCCTGAAAAATTGTCAGATGGCAATGCGGATAGCGGCGACGCCTACATGCTCGACGAATTTGTAGTGACGGCGTATAGAGTGGAAACCCAACCGTTGGATACCCCTGTAAATTCCACATATATAGGGCCGCAAAAAATTGCCGATTCTCCCTATACAAACGTGGCGGAAGTAATAAAGAATTACGGCAATCTCAATTTTAGGACAGTCACGGGCTCCCCTTCTACGGGAGACTTTGGCATGAGGGGATTTGGAGAAAATTCCCAAACTCGCATATTGGTACTCGTTGACGGGCAAAAGATAAACCGCGCCGATATGGGGGCAATAAATTGGCTGCAGATACCATTATCGCAGGTAGAAAGCGTAGAAATATTAAGGGGATCCCAAAGCGCATTATACGGTTCGAGCGCGGAAGCGGGAGTCATAAAGATAACAACTACAAAACCCAAAGAAGACGGCCTTCACTTTTCAGCCCAGGGCATTTACGGTTCATTCTCAACCTATGACGCCTCCGCCCGCGTCACAGGCAGAGAGGGAGATTATTTTTTTACTGCAAACGCCAGTTATTTTGATAGCGAGGGCTGGAGGGAGAACTCCGAAAGTTGGGCCACCAGCGCCGCTCTTTCCGTGGGTTGCGACTTGGATTCCAAAAATACATTTGTATTGACAGGGAATTATACAGATTCGCATACAAACTATCCGGACAAGCTGACATGGGAACAATATCAAGAAGATCCGCGCAAAAGTTATAGCGACGGAATTTACGCATATTCAAAAGACGGAATATATACCGCTACATTAAAAAACAATTCGGATATTGGCCAGGGAGAGCTCCCCATAGGATGGAACTTTAGAGACATTTTCTGGACTCTCGGGGGAAGGAGCAGAGAATTTCAATGGACCGGAACAGCCACTCCGCGCTACAATTTTTCAGTGGGAGAAAATGCCCATATATTAGTGGGATTTGACGGAGAATGGGATTACATAGACTATAAAAAATATTATCAGAACACGTCGGCTACTTTCTCCTTTGCCGACATAAATAAATATTCGTGCGCGCCCTATCTCGGGGGGGACTGGGCGCCGTTGGAATGGCTGAGCTTTAATCTCGTAGGCAGGGTCGAGGCTTCTAAACTGACCGTGGACAACACTGAATACCTCGGCGACTCCATACCTCCAATGATAGACTTTCCCCTGCCCGGCGGAGGCATAGTGCAAATTCCGAACCCAAACTATCAAAATCCCCCGGCAATAAACGCCGCCAATTCCTATGACAGCTCGATGAGCGATTGCGGTTTTGCGATGAACTTTGCCACAAATGTAAAAGTGAGCGAAGAAGCCTCCCTGTTTTTTAGGTTTGATAGGATTTACCATTATCCTACCACCGACGAGGTAGCCGCATACCACGGCGGCGGCTTGGCGCAAAATTTCAACTTCAATCTCAATCCTGAAGAGGGAGAAAACTACGAGATAGGCGGGAAATGGATTTCCGGAGGCTGGAGCGCCACCAGCAGTTTTTATCTGACATACTTGAGAAATGAAATTTGTTATGACGCAAATTCCCAAATGAACGTAAACCTTTCTCCGACCCAGCGCATAGGTTGCGATTTGGAGCTCGCATACGACACAAAATATTGGGGGGCGTCGGCAATGTTCTCGGCGGTGCAAGCGCGCTTCGACGGCGGCGTTTACGACGGCAAAGACGTTCCTCTGGCGCCAAATTATTACGGCAATGTTTGCGCGTATGTAAGCCCTTTTGAATGGGTGAGGCTTTCCGGGCGCGTCACGTTCATTTCTTCACAATATGTCGGAAGCGATTTTTCAAATTCCGGTTCGCGAATACCAGCCTACGCGCTTCTCGATTTTCAAGCCAACTTTAGATTTTGCGACTACGGTTCCATATTCTTGGCAATCGAAAACGCCCTCGACAAGAAATACATATCCTGCGCCTACGGCACCGGCTACTACCCCGGGACCGGAAGAATGTTGAAAGCGGGAGTGACAATAAGATTTTAACCTGTATAAAACCGATGAAGAAAACAACTGCAACTTGCGCGTTCATAGCGGCGGCTTTTGTTTCGTATAATGCCAGCGCGGCATTGTACGACGCTTTCCTGCCCGCTAACGAACCTTATTCATACGATGAGACTTTTGGATTGGTGACAAAATTCTGCGGGGGAGTTGGCTCCGATACCTGCATGGGAATACGCCCAAGCGGAAGCGTATTGGAGAACGGGACTCCCGTGCCAAAATACAACTTTGCCGGCTGGGCTTCCGGCTACTCTTCATACGAACAGGGAACCGGAATAACCGGAGACGGAACCGAACAAGGCGCAAACCACTGGACAAATGTGGGGAATGCCTTGGGCAAGCCCACAACATCAGATACAAACGACGTTCTTGTTTTGGGAGATGGCGGATCTGTGACCCTGACCTTCGACGCTCCTATTGTAAACGGGACTGGCTACGATTTCGCTGTATTTGAAAATTCTCTAAACGACACCTTTCTTGAATTCGCCACCGTATCAGTTTCGACCAACGGCATACACTTTGTCACCTTCCCGCATTTTTATCTTGGAACGACTCCCGTAGGAAGCGATTCAACCGAAGGCGGCGGCGTCAACGACCCTACGTTAGCATATAATCTCGGCAGCAAATATCGCATAGGCTACGGGAACGGATACGATCTTGCAGAATTGGAATCTGCATACCTCTATTCTTTGGACCATCTCGATAACGGCGAGGCAACCGAAACGAGCGTCTTTAGCGCGGCATATATGTCGTCTATAATCGAAAATTATGCCTATATCGATTTGGACAATATTAACTACGTAAAGTTGACGGACATAATCGGGGACGGCAATACGCTCGATTCTGCCGGGAATTCCATATACGACGCCTATCCAACAACGGGCACCCCGGGATTTGACCTTTCCGGGGTCGGAGTGATAAACCAGCAGATACCCGAGCCGTCAGAATTCGCCATTTTGTTGTCCGGAATGGCAGCTATTTTTGCATATTCGAGAAGGAGCAGGAATAAAAAATAAAACTTTCATGTGTTCAACAGCAAAGTCGGGGGAGAAGAAATTCCTCCCGACTTTTTCTTTTTTTATATTGAGGCATTTGCTTTGACAAAATTACGGCGAATAAGAAGCTAAAGAAATGAAAAAAAACGTGACGGTTTACTGCTCTTCGCGGCATGTTCCGGAAGTTTATCTAAAAGCGGCGTACGATATTGGAGTGGCAATAGCTTCACGCGGATTGGACGTAGTTTACGGAGGCGGGACTACGGGCTGTATGGGGGAACTCGCAAGAGGCGCGCTCGATAGCGGCGGCGGCGTTATAGCTGTGCGGCCTAAGGCACTCGGGGGACAAATGCCGCAAAGCGTTAAATTAAAGGAAATATGGTGCGCATCGTTGGCTGAGCGCAAAGCCAAGATGGAAGAACTCTCCGATATATTTGTCGTGCTGCCTGGTGGCATAGGCACCCTTGACGAGCTGTCCCAAATAATGGCCTTGCAACATTTGCATATGAAGGCATGCTCCTGCTTTCTATTGAATCTCTGCGGATTCTATGACCCGATTTTAAAGCAATTTGAAGACTGGATAAAACTTGGATTTATAGATTCCAAGGATTTAAAGCGTGAATTGCATATAATAAAAAACATAGCTGAATTTGAACGCCGCCTCGATAGCATTGCAATGGATTAGCAAGATTGAAAATTTCGCCTCGGAAAAAAATTTTTGCAATTTGAAGTTGACAGACTCCACTCTTGGAATAGATTTCAAGCTTTCAAAATAAGGCCAGGATAGCTCAGCGGTAGAGCAGAGGACTCATAAGCCTTTGGTCGGTGGTTCAAATCCACTTCCTGGCACCACTTTAAACGCCCGCAAATTCCTTAAACAAAGCGATTGCGGGTTTTTTTGTCTCCTGAATTTAATATGCAAAGAAATTAAATAGAGTGCCCGTGGACAAACGGCATAAATAACCCAAAAAATGACTTTGCGGATAGCCGGAAGGCAAGCATGCCGCGGACAAAACACAAATGACAAAAAGCTTTGAGTGTCTAAACAAATGTAAAAATAGCAACCGCAGCGGAGTAATGCAATAAGTCAGGCATTAAGAAAACGCTAATTTCATGCGGGTTTATTTTGTTTGAAACTAAGCCCGAATAAAGCGATACCCTACCCCGCGTACTGTCTCAATAAGCGACGAATTAGTTCCAAGTTTTTTTCGCAAATTTACAATGGTCACATCCACTGCCCTGTCCGTCACCGGATATCCGTCGCCGTGTAGATTGCGTATTATGGCATCGCGGGTAAAAACTTTGCCGGGAGAACGCATAAACATTTCCAGAACCCCAAATTCGTTTGCGGTGAGATCTATGCTTTTGCCAAATACCTTTGCTTCGTGAAAATCCGAATCGAGCTCAATACCGTGCAGGAAAATTTTTCTCTCGGGGACAGAAGACCTGCCCTCCGCCCGCAGTTGCGCTCTTATTCTGGCTAAAAGCACCCGCGGGCTGAAGGGCTTTGTCATATAATCGTCCGCGCCAAATTCAAGCCCCCCCACAATATCGCCTTCCTCGCTTCTGGCCGTGAGCATTATTATTGGAACTTGCTTAAAGCGCGGCGAGGATCTATAAATTCTGCAAAAATCCGTACCGTCCATACCCGCAAGCATCAAATCCAATAGTATTAAATCGAAAGATTCGCCATTGTCCAGCAAGGCAAGCGCCTTTTCTCCGGAATCCACCCGAACACATTCATACGAGTTCTTCCTCAAATTAAATTCGAGAATTTCCGCAATGGCATTTTCATCTTCTATAATGAGAATTCGTTTTTTTTCCATATATTAAGCCTTAAAAGTTATGGTAAATATAGAGCCGCTTCCGGGAGTACTCGAGACGGCGACACCTCCGCCGTGAAGAATTGCAATATGTTTTACTATTGCCAATCCCAATCCCGTGCCCCCCAACGCGCGAGATCTTCCCTTGTCCGCCCTAAAAAATCTTTCAAACACGCGGGGGAGATCCGCCGCGGAAATTCCCGGCCCCGTATCCGAAACGCTTATCTCGATGTCATCGAATTTCCTTCTTGCCGCAATCCTTATGGAACAAGAATCTCCGCCATATTTTACCGCATTGGAAATTAGGTTGCTAACTGCCATCTGGATTAGGCAAAAATCACCCCGCATTTCAAGCGCGCCGGGACAATCAACTTGTATATTGTCATTCTTTGCCGATAGTTCGCTTTCGTGCACGGAAACAGCTTCGGATATTGCTGCCGATACAGGAAAAAGTGAAAAATTCTCCCGCACGTTTTTTTCCGTAAACTCAATGCGCGACAACAAGAGCATGTCGTCAACGAGATTCGACATTCTTTCAGATTCGCGCAAGATTATCCTGACAAAATGTTTTATTTGGGAAATATCATCTAAATCGCAAATAGTTTCTGCGCTCATTCTAACGGCGGTAATCGGCGTCTTTAGCTCGTGCGAGGCTCCCGCGGCAAACTCGCGCCTCATTCGTTCTGCCCGCTTTGAATCAGAAACGTCGCGCAACACAAACAATGCCCTTTCTTTCTTAGCCTGATATGGAAGAGGAGAGCCCACAAGAGCATATACTTTGTCGTCGCCCAATTCGATTTCCCTATATATTGTTTTTTTCGCGGCAAAAGTCTCGTCTATGGCGTCAAGAATGGAACTGTTTCTAAAGGAGCTCGCGGCTGCGGAATGTTGGACGGCGTTTGGGAAAAGAGCATTGCAAGACTTATTGAGCCTCCTTATTTCCCCGTCGCTTGAACATATAAATACAGCCTCCGACATGTGCTCAAATATTTCTCCGAGTTCGCATGTACGCTTGTTTAAAGAGTTTATTCGCTTGCGCAAGGTCGCCGCCATTTCAGAGAGAGAGTCTCCGAGTTGCGAAATTTCAGGAATTTTGCTGTGTGGAACAGGAGCCTCCAAATCCCCTTCGGCATATGTGGATGCAACATCAGTTAGTTTAACCAACGGCAAGGCTATAGATCTGGCGATGCGCCACGAGAATAGCGCCGCTAAAATTACGGCGGCGATTGAAATCGTCATAATTTCCGCCGCAAACAACTCGCTTATCTTTGCGATATCCGCAAGCGGAACAGATTGTCTTACGCAATACTTGTACCCCCCGGAGGAGTTTTTTAAAGCCGGAAGAGCCGCGTACAGCATCTTCTTTCCTATAGTTTGCGAATAGCGGGCAACAAACGATTTTTTACCGTCGAGAGCGGAACGAATCTCAGATCTGCCGATATGGTTTGACATCGAATCGCTATCTGCTGAAGAGTCTATTATAACCTTTCCGTCGCTATCCACCACAGTAGTGCGAATTCCCAAGGTTTTAGCGCTCTCCCTCAGCGCCGAATCAAGCGATGTAGGGGCAACTCCCGCGCTTATAGTATCTGCGATGAGAGTCGCGGAATTATTTAGCATCCGTTCTATCTCGCTATTTAATCCGCGCTCCAGTATCGAATAAGTTATAATAGCAAAAACTGTTATTATTATGACGCAAACGGAAAGCGTGGCTAAAAATATTCGAGTGAACACTGATTTATTTTTTATGTGATTTAAAATCTTTTTCATATCTTTGCGGAATTTTTGATATCGGAATACTAAAAGGTCAAACAAGTTTTATCCTCTAACTAAAATCTAACAATCTCCGCATAAAAGCCTAACTTATTTATGCGAACTTTAGCATAGTACTTAAGAATTTCTTACTTTATAAAAATAAACGCCTGACAAAAATGAGAGAATATATCCACACAAAAGCGCAAAAAGCGCTTAAAAATGGAATATAATAAAATACAATGAACGTAAAACTCATAAATATAATCGCAAGTGTTCTATTATTTGGAACCTTGGTTCAGGCTCAGGACAAACAAACCCTGGATATACTCGTAAGCAAGGGTCTGATAACCCGCGCCGAAGCGGACGCCGTGGCAAAGAACTCGGTCTCGATTTCGCCGCAGAGTAAGAAGACAAAAAGCATAAAACTAATAGGCCGCGTACAAACGCAATACGAATACATATCTGTCGACGAAACACACGGCGGAACGGAAAATTCCCTCTCCACCAAAAGCGATTTCATCATGCGAAGAATGTTTTTGGGAATGAATGCCGATTTGGGCGCGGGCTGGTCGGCAACGGTGATAGCGGACTTCGGAAGATCATCCGACAACTATCTTGAATATGCGTACATTTCCAAAAAGTTGGATTGGGAATTTCTGAATGGAACCGCCGATTTTGGATATAAAAAGACCAAATTCGCCCTTGAAGAATACACCTCGGCTTCAAAGCTTCTCACAATAGAACGCTCGCCGGCCACGCGCTATTTCACCGAGGGAAATAACGGCAGGAGAATAGGCCTTGGCGGAAGGCACACCGGTATTTATTGGAGCGGAAAAATTCCTGAAATCGACGGAATTGAATACGGGGCTTCCATAACAAACTCCTTCAACAACAGCCCAATCTCCATACCGGAAAACGCCGATAATTCGCCGCTTTTCTGCGCCAACATATCATACAGCGCCGATTTTGACGACGCAGAAATCCAATTTGGAATAAACGGCGCATATACGGACGGCATGAATGTCGCCGGGACCGCAGGAGCCGAATACGGTTCGGTTTACGGGGTAAATCCCTATGTAAAAGCATCTGTCCTGGGAGCAGAAATCTGGGCCGACTTTCTCATGGCAAAGATGGCGGACGGTCGAAACTCCTATTCCGAAAATGCCCTGCCTATGGGATTAAACATAGCCGCTGAATACAAATTTGACATAGGCGAATTTGGGAAGCTTGCCCCGGCAATCCGCTATTCATGGTTAGACACCGACGGCAGAGGCGTAAAAATATCCGACGGCATACGCAACGCAACAGGCCTTACAACCTACGACTCCATTCAGAGCGTATATGCTGGATTAAATTGGTACATAAACGGCAACGACCTCAAATTCCAAATTGGATACGAATGGGCCCAGGCAAGCGGCGCTCCCTACGGCGCGATAGCCGACGGGCACTCGGACGCAAACGCGGTAAGAGCCCAATTGCAAGTATTGTTCTAAAACATTTAAATATATCACGAAAGGATAAAACATATGAAATCTAAAATCAACACCGCGATAATTTTCATCGCTGCCATATCGCTTAGCATGGGCGCAGTCGCCCAAGATAAAATAGCAATGGACGGCTCCACAACGGTAGGCCCGATAGCCAAAGCCTTTGCTGAATACTACGCCGAATTCAAGCCGGAAGTAAAAATCGCCATCAGCGAGTCTGGAAGCGGGAACGGGGTAAAGAGCCTTATGAATGGCGCCTGCGACATAGCTAACATGTCGCGTTTTATGAAAAGCGCCGAATTCAAAAGCTGCGTCGCAAAAGACGTTTTGCCGGTGGCGCATACAATCGCCTTCGACGGTCTTGCCGTCATAGTAAATCCCGAAAACAAAGTTGGCGCTCTAACGCTAAAACAGCTGGCCGACATTTACTCCGGGAAAATATCAAACTGGAAGGAAGTCGGAGGGGAGGACGCTAAAATAGTCGTGATAAGCAGGGATACAAACAGCGGCACTTACGAGACATTTAACGAGCTTGTAATGCACAAGAATCCCGTGGGCAAGAACGCCGAATACGTAGGTTCAAACGGACAGGCTCGCTCGCGCGTCAATTCCACAAAGAATGCCATAGCATACGTCGGGCTCGGTTTTGCCGACAACACCGTAAAAACGCTGTCAATAGACGGTATAATTCCTGACGCAAAGAGTGTCGGCAGCGGAAAATATCCAATAGCCAGACCCCTATTCATGTTTACTAACGGCTATCCGAAAATGGGTGGGAATGTGTACGAGTTTGTGACTCTCTGCCTTTCCAAAGAGGGGCGAGCAATAATAAAGGAACTCGGATTCATACCTGTTTGCGAAGAATAATGGAAAGCGGGAAGAAACATTCTCTAATAATGGGAGGCGGCCAAAACTTTATGCGGGAAATCTCGCAGAGGATTGGCCGCGGCCTCCTCCTATCCATCACGGCTATTCCGACGCTTGCGATAATATTCATGATATTTTTTATCGCAAAAGAGGCTGCGCCGTTTTTTGGAAATTTATCTCATACACTGGAATTTTTCACCAGCTCAAACTGGGCTCCATCAAGCCAAAATTCTCCGCACTTTGGAGCTTTAGCCATATTTTACGGAACTGCAATGGTGACTTTAGGCTCCTGCGTTATCGCAATACCCCTTGGAATTTTTGCTGCCGTGTGTCTAAATGAAATATCAAAAAAAGCGGCATTTTTTAAGCCTATGGTGGAATTGCTCGCAGCAATACCTTCTGTTGTGTATGGATTTTTTGCGATAGTAATTTTCGCCCCGATTTTACAAGAGGAAGGCGGCATTCTAATAGCGGCCGCCGTATTCCTTCTGGGGACAACCGCAAGCATAGTCATAGGAATATGCGCAGGGGAGATATTTGCCGAAAAAGCCTTCAAAGGCTATTTCGCTAAAAGGTCCCTTCTTATCAAGGCCATAATGATACTTTCCGGAATATTCGCTACTTTTGAACTTTCGCTATCCGCCGCAAATCTGAAAATAGAAAGCGGAACAAACGCATTCAATGCTTCCGTCATTCTGGCAATAATGGCGCTGCCCACTATCGTAAGCCTCTCACAGGACGCACTGCAAGCTGTCGGGAGAGACATGAGAGAAGGTTCCCTCGCCCTCGGAGCAACCCGAGCCGAGACCATAATAAAAGTTGTATTGCCATGCGCAAAAAGCGGAATCGCGGCCGCCATCATACTCGGATTGATGCGTGTCATAGGGGAAACTATGGTAGTATGGATGGCAAGCGGAAACGCCTTAAAGATTCCCGAGCCCTTCTTCAATTTCTTTGAACCCGTACGCACAATGACCGCGACAATCGCCGGCGAAATGGGAGAGGCCGATCAAAGCACTGGCTCCGACCGATACCATGTATTGTTCGCCATGAGTTTCTGTCTGCTCATAGGGGCGTTAATAATGAACGCTGCGGGACAATTTATAGGCGGTTCCTTTAGGACCATAAAAAAATGAAAGACTCTACAAGAAAAATTTTAGACTCCGCATTTACCGCATTTTCGAGAGTGTCCCTGTTCATTGTTGGGACTGCCGTAATTGGATTTATACTGCCAATAGCCCTAAAAGGCATAGGTGCATTCATGTTTACCGCTACAGTCGAGCACGAGAAATTTCTCTCTGAAAATTTGGACTACTCGCTTTCAAAATCCGACAAGGAGCGAATAAGGAAATCCGACGCCGCCCGACAAAAGCTTTGGGAAATGATAGACTCCTATGAGAGTTCCAAAGACTCGTCCCAGCCGTTAGAAAAAATATCCGATCTAAGAATATCGACTTTTAACAAGGCTATAAAAGATAAGGATAAGCTCAAATCAATACTATCCCAAACGCCTTCAAAGAGGGCTAAACTTATAAAAGAATACGCTGAAGGCGCATGGAGAGCCTATGCCGATGCATTAGACGATGCGGAAAGAGGGGCCTCTGGATTCCTTTTCCAAAAATTCATAAGCGAGCAAGAGCGCAAATTGGAATCCGATGCGGAAATTTTCGCTGAAGAAATTTGCAAGGGCGCAAAAATCTCGCGCATGGCGAGAAATTCCCTGCGCAGAAATTTTATAACATATCCGATTTCCCTGCTCAACGCCTGCAGGGAACGCTTTGCCGAGAAAAATTCCGCATACCTATCAATGAAGGGCGGTATAATCGAGCTCATAGGCCCGAGGAGCCTTAAAGAAAAAGAAGATATGAAGTTGACGCGACAAAAATACGGGCAGACGCGCCTTGATATCGCCCAACGCGTGTTAAGCGAGGATATTGCAAAAATATCTATTCGTAAGATCTCGCAAGGAGGAATTCCAATAATGGATAGAGTATCTTCAAAGGAATATTTTGGCAATTCGGTTCCCGGACAGATTCTTGAATATGTAGAAAAACATTTTGATGAACTTCTGCAACCGCACTTCACTATATACCCAGGATTCTTTACCGACAATCCCATAGATGCCAATATATTTGGCGGAATATATCCCATGATATTGGGGACATTCTACCTTACTGTATGCGCAATGATTGTGGCCGCGCCGCTCGGAATTGCAGCTGCGATATATTTTTCCGAGTATGCGGGGAACGGAAGAATAGCAAACTTTCTCAGAATGTGCGTTGGAACCCTCGCGGGGGTGCCATCTATAGTATTCGGACTTTTCGGGCTGGCATTCCTTATAAATACGATAAAAGTTTCGGACGGCAAAAGTGTATTCGCAGGCTCATTGACCCTGGCACTACTTATACTTCCGACCATTATACGCACATGCGAAGAATCCCTAAAGGCTGTCCCCAACTCGTACCGCGAGGGAGCCCTCGGGCTCGGTGCGGGAAAGTGGCGGGCCATATGCGGTGTAATACTGCCTGCCGCCCTGCCTTCAATGCTCACCGGGATAATAATATCCATGGGACGCGCCGCCGGGGAAACCGCCCCTATCATATTTACCGCAGCCACAAGCGCCGGATTGGCAATAGGGTTATCCGACATATTTACCCAGCCTACTCCGGCTCTTCCCTGGAATATTTACAACATCTGTTCGGAGCATGAAATGGCCGAACGCGTGGGACATGTTCAATACGGAATGGCCCTAACTTTAATTTGCATCGTATTATTTCTAAATTTATCCGCTATTTTCATAAGAGCAAAGCTACAAAACGCGAACAAAAATAAATGACAACACTCGTGCAAGAAAGAAAAAATAAACACATTCAAAACGTCCAAAATAGCCCTGTAATGACATCTGCGGACTATGTTATAACCGCGCGCGATTTCAGCGTATATTACGGAGAATACAAAGCCGTCAAGGACGTAAACATTGCGCTTAACCGCGGCAAGGTCACCTCCATAATAGGCCCCAGCGGTTGCGGCAAGAGCACTTTTCTGCGCTGTATAAACCGCATGAACGACCTTGTCCCAGGCTGTCGCACTACCGGCAAACTCATGATGGAAGGCATAGACCTATACCATAAGCGCCTTGATGTGGTAGAATTAAGGCGCAAGGTTGGAATGGTATTCCAGCGCCCCAACCCCTTCCCTAAAAGCATTTACGACAATGTAGCCTATGGAGTGCGCTTAAAGGGTCGGCCTCCGCAAACGCAACTTGATGGCATTGTTGAGACCTCCTTGCGCAGATCGGGGCTCTGGGACGAAGTAAAAGATAGACTGAAAAGTTCGGCGCTTGGCCTCTCCGGCGGACAACAGCAGCGATTGTGCATAGCCAGAGCCCTCGCTATTAACCCAGAAGTACTGCTCATGGACGAGCCTTGCAGCGCCCTTGACCCAAAATCTACCGCGAGAATCGAAGATCTAATAGCGGAACTTTCTGGGGAATACACCATAGCGATAGTCACCCACAATATGCAACAAGCTGCGAGGGTATCCGATTACACCGCTTTTTTCTACGAAGGCGTCCTTGTTGAATTTGGCGAAACTTCTAAAATCTTCACAAACCCCAAGAATGAAAAGACAAACGACTATATAACTGGAAGGTTCGGATAATATGAATTCCCATTTAAGAAAAGACATAGAAAACCTTAAGATTCGCCTTTTCAGGCTCGCCGCGGCTGTCGAAGAAAACACCCGTAGAAGTCTCAAAGCTTTGCGCACTCTGTCCACCGCCCTCGCAGACGAAGTCGTCAAGGCAGACATAGATATTGACAGGGCGGAAATTGAAACAGAAGAGGAATGTCTAAAAATTCTCGCTCTGCATCAGCCGGTGGCGAGCGACCTTAGATTCGTCATAACGGTATTGAAAATAAATAATGAGCTTGAGCACATGGGCGACACCGCAAAAAATATAGCAAAGCGGATAGCCTTTATAAAGGCCGAGCCGCCGTGCAAAATACCGTTCAATCTGGAACAGATGTCGTCCCGCACCCTCTTTATGTTGAAGAGCAGCCTCGACGCATTTTCGATGCAGGATTCCAAACTCGCCATAGGAGTGTGCCGCGACGACGAAATAGTGGATAGCGAAAATCGCGAATGCTATTCCAACGTGCGCAGGCAGATTGCCGAAAGCCCCGAATCAGCCCCTTCCCTCATAAATTACCTGCTCGTTTCAAAGAGTCTTGAAAGAATGGCCGACCTATGCACTAACATAGCCGAAGACGTCATCTATATGAGGCATAGCATAATCGCCCGCCACAACCTCGATAAAGCGGCCAGCCAGATAGAATCTGAGGAGTCAAATGACAGGGTATAAGCGGATTAAACCTTCACGAGAGTATAATCCATAGTGCCCAAGCCGAGTTTTTGGGCGTGTTCAAGAGCCGAAATCCAATTTGTATCCGGCGACACGTCTGCAAAGTGGTCGCCATGGCTGTGACCATGTTTTGCGAGTATGCTTCCGTCAACCGCGGGCTGGCTATTTACAGCGTCGGCACACGCCTTGTCTATTGCCACGGGATCGAACGACGCAAACATTCCCACATCGGGGACTATGGCTATATCGTTTTCCGCATGGCAATCGCAAAACGGAGAAACATCTACTACAAGGCTTATATGGAAACTTGGCCGATTCCATATAACCGCTTTAGTGTACTCGGCAATTTTACGGTTTAGGATATCGTTTGCCTCATCCATTGCCGGCTGAATAGCGTCGCGCGGGCATACGCCTATGCATCTTCCGCATCCCACACATTTGTCGTGGTTTATTTTAGCCTTCTTTCCGGTTATTGAAGGAGCGTCGTGAGCGCATATTCTCACGCAAGCGCCACAGCCTATACATAAAGACTGATCCACAAAAGGTTTGCCTGCGCTGTGCATTTCCATCTTTCCGGCGCGCGAACCAGAGCCCATTCCAATATTTTTAATGGCGCCTCCGAATCCCGTAAGCTCGTGCCCTTTAAAGTGGTTCAGCGATATTACGATATCTGCGTCCATTATTGCGGCTCCGATTTTCGCCTCCTTTACATACTCTCCCCCCTCTACGGGAACGAGCCTTTCGTCGGTGCCTTTAATTCCGTCTGCAATAATAGTGTGAACTCCCGTCGCGAATGGGTTATATCCGTTTGCATAGGCGCTATCGAGATGGTCTATGGCATTTTTCCTCCCGCCCACATAGAGAGTATTGCAATCTGTGACGAAAGGCTTACCTCCGAGCCTTTTAACATAATCGCAGACAACCTTTGCGTAGTTCGCCCGCAAATATGCGAGATTTCCGGGTTCCCCGAAGTGGAGCTTAACGGCCACGAATTTGCCCTTAAAATCTATTTTTTCAAACCCCGCCCTCTTCATTAGGCGTTCGAGTTTTTGCAACAGGTTATTGCCTATTACAACGTGCATGTCGGAGAAATAAACTTTGGATTTTGCCATGGGAAAATAATAGGGTATCCCCATACAAAGTTTCAATAAAATACTAATTTAAAAATTTTCTATTTCCGCAAGTTTGGCTTTTGCGCAAGAATAACCTTCCTCATATAGAGATTCCAAACTGCCTATATCGCGGCCAAATCTGCCCACATGCAGAGGGGTAAGCGGCCTTATTAGAATTGCGCTTCCATTTTCTTCACATTCCTCCGCATACTGCAATTCTTCGTTGTAGATTTTACTTTTCCGGGACAAAGTCTCCCGCAAGTTGGGATACTTAGGATAGAACAAGTAAGGGAGCAAAAAATATCCGCCCCTTTTTCTATATCCTCTATTGCGAGTCAGCACAACTACGTTCTTCGCGCAGCCGTCCGATTGCGCTTTGCGAATGGGAATCGGGTCGGATATACCGCCGTCGAGATAGGGTATATTGTCTATGTGCGTTATCGTTGACACAAAAGGCATGCTGCACGACGCCCTGCATTTCATTAACAAATCCTTTTCGCTTTTTGCAGAGCCAAAATACTCTGGCGCCCCTGTAAGGCAGTTTGTTGCCACGAGCGTATATTTTCCGCGATTTATAAATTTTTTGTATTCGGAGAAATTGTATGGGAGTTCGCGCAATGGTAAATCTCCGAATAGGAAGTCGTAGTCCATGATACAGCCCTGTGAAAACATATAGCGCAAATTTATATACGGCCTGTCGCGCAAAACGTCGATACTGCACTTTCGAGCCCTCCCTCGCTGCCCCGATGCATAGGAAAGCCCATTTGAACCGCCCGCAGAAACCCCTATTACATATGAAAAGCTCAAGCCGAAATCCAGAAAACAGTCTAATACGCCGCTGGTAAAAACCCCGCGCATTCCACCGCCTTCCAATACAAGCCCAATATTTGAATCCATATTTAAATAGCAAAAATCCAATTCTCGAATTTCGTCAAACGATTTTAGCTATATAATTTTCACAGCTATACTTAAAAAGAGAGACGGCAATCTATTACGATTGCCGTCCCAACAACTACTTACTACACCTCACTATCGGCGTTATACGCCTAAAAGAGAAGATTCCCTTTATTTATATAGAACAATAAAAAACCTGATAAGTTCCATTTTTATTGCTCATTTTTTTTAGAATCCTTCAGGATTTGGCTTTCCTTTTTATCCCCAATACCGGGCTTTCTTTCTGCCACAAGCCTGAATCCGACTCCGTCCGGAGATAAGTCAGGATACCTTGCCTCCCCGCGGGAAGTCGCCGAACACGCCGCTTGAGAGGAATACCAGGCTCCTCCTCTTATGACTTTAGGCATGCTCCTCCCATCAGATATACTTTTTAGACTCATATCTGAACTCGTCCAATCCGACGAATTTCCGGACATATCCATACACCCAAACTTGCTTATTCCTTCGGGATATTCATCAACTGGTGTGGTGAAACCGCCCTCCCATATAATCTGCTTAAAAAGATTAGTATTAATAAAACCCCTATACTTTTTATAATCTGACCAACCTAATACTCTTCCGTCTGAAGTTATGGAAATAACCTTTTCAATGCGTTCGCTCTTATTGAAGTCTTTTGATTTTCTATTATTAAATTTTAGGAATCTAACATTTTCACTATTAAGATAATATGCGCATAATACCGCGCAATAATTAAATTTTGTTTTCAAAATGCACTTTTTAAAAGAGGTGTCCGGCGAGTTTCCCCAGGGATATTCTGTTTTGCCATCTCCAGAGGCCGCATATTCCCATTCGGCTTCGGTAGGCAAACGGTAATTCCATTCAGAATCTTTATCCGAAAGCCAACGACAATAATCCAAAGCATCGCCATAACTTACGCATACTACAGGGTGCATATCCTTACCGGCCGGAATTTCTCTATTGTCCCAGTATTTTGGAGGATTGGCGCGCGGGTTTGAATCAATATACCTCTTGTATTCGGAATTAGTCACAGGATATTTTGCTATGGCATAGTCGGAATTTATTGGTGACTTTTCCCCTTTACCCTTGCCGTCCAATGAGCTGGCAAACGCGAAATCGGGATTTTTGGGCACCAAGACAAAACCTTTAGGCAAGGGCGACGCCAAGGCAGCTCCCGATATTAAAGATAGAAAAAATATAGCTGCGCTCCTCATCGCCTAAAATCTTAGAAAACCTTGCGCTTTACATGACAATGCGGAGGTTTTTTATTGAGTTCGCAATAACGTTGATGCCAGAGTTCGGCTCTAAAAAATTCTGCCGCAGGTAAAATCTTTGTAGCCACATCATATCCCATGTTTTTTAGTTTTTTCACGATTTCTTCTGCAGTTTTCTTTTGAGAGTCTCCTATATAAAACACAGCCGATTCATATTGTGAACCTATGTCGTTTCCCTGTCCGTCTTGTTGAGTAAAATCATGTATTTCAAAAAAACATTTTAATATTTCTTCGTAAGAAGCCAATTTCTTGTCAAATAATATTTCAACGGCTTCATAGTGGCCGCTGTTTCCCCTGCAAACTTCGGCGTATGTGGGATTTTTAGATGTTCCCCCCGTGTACCCGGAAATACAAGACAAAACGCCTTTCTGTTTTCTCATTAGTTCTTCTACCCCCCAAAAGCACCCGCCCGCGACAATCGCCCTGCCGATGTCGGTCTCTTGAATGAAATCCATTGACAAAGAATTTACGCAATGGCGCACATTTTTCTTTGTGAGTCTTTCACCCTTAAAAATATGCCCCAAATGGGCGCCGCAGCGCGAGCAAAGTATCTCCACGCGTTCCCCGTCGGCATCGGGTGTTTTACGCACGGCGTTTGGAAACTCGTCGTCAAACGCCGGCCAGCCGCAGCCGGAATCGAATTTGTCTGCCGACGAATACAAGGGCGCTCCGCAGACTTTGCAGACATAAATTCCATTATCAAAAAATTTGTCATATTTTCCGGAAAACGGACGTTCCGTAGCTTTGCCGAACACTACCGCTCGCTCCTCATTAGTCAGAATTTTTCCGGTTGGCATATCTTTTCCCCTTAGTTTTTCGTTTATGGCGAATGCAGTTCCAAGCATCGCTACAAACACTAAACTTAAAACTGTAATAATTTTTAACCTAAGCATACCCGCCATTATTTTCGGAATAGAATCCTCCCACTTAAAAAAAACATAAAACCCCGCAGTAAAGGCGGGGTTTTAGTATTAAAGAAATTCCTACCATTTTTTTTATTCCAACTATCTCCGCCTGACGCGCAAGGCAAACATCAAAGCCGCCAAGCCTAATATGGCCGCACACACAGAAGGTTCGGGTATATATGTTGCCGCCAACCAATACCCGCCGTCAGGATCGACCTCAAAGCGGAAATCTGTCCAATCTCCGTTTTTACTGCTTATAAGGGAAAGATCTATGGAAGAATCCATCGCATCCACATGGATTAGCTCGTTGCGGAAATTGTCGAGTATCAAATAACGCTCCAAGGCATTTGGATCCGTGGGCACTATTAGAGTATTATTGGCGAGTGTGTTTAAGGATATTAGATTTACTGCGTCATCGATATATACATAATAATCTATCGAATTTATTCCGTCGCGCTTGGCCTGCGTCAAAAACCGCAAAGAATCAAAGGTTTGGTCGGCGTATATATCCAAATAACAGCGCCCGATTCGGGCTTCAAAATATACGTCATCTGACTTTAATGAAGTTGCATTAACTACGGGATTTGAAGAGTACAATATGAGCCTGGCGTCGTCATTATCTATTGCTATATA
>CALXNZ010000003.1 GCA_944389885.1 uncultured Opitutales bacterium | reverse complement strand
GGCATTGTAGAACATTTTTCGTTCTCTTTGCCCTCTTTTTTTTCCACCATTCCACAATCTTTGACGTAGAGCGAAAAATTTGTTTGCAGTTGACGCGCCACAATGTATCTTTATATAGTTATTTGTTATGAGTGAATCTTCAAACAGCGAAACCGCAAAAATTACACTTGGGGAAAATACCTACGAATTCCCGGTATTGACGGGAACCGAAGGCGAAAAAGCTATAGATATCGGCAAACTTCGCTCCCAAACAGGCCATATAGTCTATGATGAAGGATTCGCGAATACAGCTTCCTGCAAGAGCGAGATTACCTTTATAGACGGCGATAAAGGCAGACTAAGCTACCGTGGAATTCCTATAGAAGTAATGGCGGAAAACTCGACATTCATTGAAACCGCATACCTAATAATTTACGGACAATTGCCTACGCGTAAAGAAATGAGCCAGTTTTCGCAGAAGGTTTTGCGCAACGCAAGCCTGCATGAGGCAATGATGCACTTTTTCGACGGCGGATTCCCGTTCACCGCACACCCCATGGCGATACTGTCTTCGCTTTTAAATTCGGTAGGCTGCTATTACCCTGAAATGGTCACCAATCAGCGGGAGCAAGATTTGGAGCATTTTGACGACGCCGCCGCCCTGCTATTGAGTAAAGTTCGCACAATAGCCGCAATGGCGTACAGAATGAAGAACGGCCTTCCGCTAATATATCCAAAACGCGACTTGGGATATAGCCAGAATTTTCTCCACATGATGTTTACGGAACCGTACCACGAGTACTATCCGCACGACGACGTCACAAAGGCCCTCGACCTTATTCTGTTGCTTCACGCCGACCATGAGCAGAATTGTTCAACCTCCACAGTGAGAATGGTTGCAAGCTCCGGGGCAAACCTGTTTGCGTCTGTATCCGCGGGCGTATGCGCCTTATGGGGGCCGCTTCACGGCGGCGCGAACCAGCGCGTAATCCAGATGCTTATGGAAATCCACAAGAGCGGTGACGACGGCACTGCATATATAGAGGCGGCGAAACAGGGCAAAACGCGCCTGATGGGATTCGGGCACCGCGTTTACAAGACTTACGACCCGCGCGCTAAAATATTGCACGGAGCCGCAGAAAAAGTTTTGAGCGTAGTAAAGGTAAAAGACCCTCTTCTCGACATAGCGCAGCGCCTTGAGGAAAAAGCCCGCTCCGACCCGTACTTTATAGAGAGAAATCTGTATCCCAACGTGGACTTTTATAGCGGAATAATACTAAAAGCCATAGGCATGCCGCTCGATATGTTTACGGTAATGTTCGCGATAGGCAGAATGCCCGGATGGATAGCCCATTGGAGGGAAGTTGCGTCAAATCCGAAAGGACGTATTATCAGACCCCGCCAAGTTTACGTTGGATTCCGCACCCGCAACTACATAAAGATGCGCTATAGAGACGGCGAAACTTCGTCGGACTACGAGCAGGACGAGCACAAATCCTTTGGCGGAGGTTCGTCTGAAAACGCGGCGGCAAAAGCTTAAGTCATTAGCGCCAATTTAGCAAAAAACGCATTATCACTCATCTGATAATGCGTTTTTTACGCCCGCTCCATTTGACGAATTGCAAGCTGTATAATTAAACAATTATATTATTGACGCATAGCAACTTCAAATAAACAATAAACATTTGAAATTTTTTCTGTGCAGGTTGGAAAGTTTTCAGAAAACTAAAATTCCGCTAATGCTCCAAAAGTTTTGGAGTGCCCCAAATTAAGGCTGCTAAAAAATAAGATTTTTCCGCTTAATTTTATCCATTCCACAATATCGGGAAATTGCATAAAATCCGCATAAAAGGAAAGCCCGCAGGCCTAAAAACCTGCGGGCTTTAAATTATGTGGTAGGGACTGGATTCGAACCAGTGAACATCAGAGATGAACGGATTTACAGTCCGCGCCCTTTAGCCACTTGGATACCCTACCTTTTCTAAAAAAGAAAGCGCGAATATACATTCAGCAATGGCCTCATCAAGCTTTTTTTTCAAAAATTATCATCACCTTTGCTATTTTTAGGATTCGATTTGTGTCCGCGTTTCCATACCCACGCAGATATAGCCAGCGTAAATATTATCGCCAAAGCATAGGAAACTTCCAAATCCAAACCGAATCCGGGAGGCCCTCCGTGGGTCGGGGATATCCAAATTATATAACTCAATACGATAAACATCATGAACATACCCGGAACCATAGCAATCAAGCCGTTCTTACGGCGCCTAAAAAGCCACACCGATGCCGCCATCAATGTGGAAGCCGCAAGCACTTGGTTCCCCCATGCAAAATAGTTCCACAATTGGGCGAAGCTCTCCTTGCCCGTATTAGACCACCACAAAAGTATCGCCACTATTACGATAATCGGCATGCACAACAAAAGCCTGCTCCCTATCTTCTTTTGACTTATTCCAGCAATTTCAGCCATGCTCAAGCGCAGGCTGCGCATGGCGGTATCTCCGGAAGTGATAGCCAATATTATTATACCCAACACTGTAATGGCGCCTATTCCGGAGCCGAGGAAATATGTGGTTATATCTATCAACACAGATGTCGGGGACTCTTTCATCTGCTCCGGAAATATATTGTATATCGCAAGTCCGGCGGCCGCCCAAATCATGGCTATGACCCCCTCTAACACCATCATTCCATAAAACGACGATTTCGCCTGCCTCTCCGATACCATAGTCCGCGCAATAATGGGAGACTGTGTGGCGTGGAATCCCGATATTATACCGCAAGATATAGTCACAAAAAGGAGCGGAATAATCGGGTGTCCGTTTTCGGTATTCCACATATTTGCCCTAAAAGCGTCGCTCTCCGCAAGCAATGAGGGATTGCCGGCGCACTCTATCATCAAGGTCACAAATATTATAAAAGTCCCAATAACCAGAAGGGCCCCGAATACGGGATAGGCTCTGCCTATAATTTTGTCTATTGGGAAAAGAGTCGCCGCTATATAATAAACAAATATCAGAACCACAGAGGTCCAAAAGACGCCTTTCAGGGGAATCATTCCCGCAAACAGCCCTGCCGGAACATTTATGAATACGGCCACGACCAACAGCAAAAGAAAGGCCATAAACGCCGAAAATATGCCGTAATACACCTTTCCCAAATTCGCCCTTATAAGAAACGGCAAATTTGCGCCGTCGTTGCGCAAGGACATCATTCCCGACAGGAAATCGTGCGTGGCGCCCGCAATAATATTGCCTATTGGAATTATAATAAAAACTATGCTTCCAAATTTTACGCCCAAAATCACGCCTATGACAGGCCCAACTCCCGCTATATTTAAAAGCTGTATCAGCATATTTTTCCAATGCGGGAGACTGATATAATCCACGCCGTCGTGCAATTTTACAGCGGGGGTAATTCTGCCGTCAGGTTCAACCTGGCGTTCGACAAGCTTGCCGTATGTAAAATATCCGACAAATAAAATTACTAATCCCAATAAAAACAATGCCATAAGTATAATAAAAAGAATAATAAAATTACGCGCCTAAATATAAAGGCGCATTCTGAATTGTGTATTACCCAAAAAATAAATTGTCAAGTTCTTAGCCAAAAAACGCAGCGTTTAAAGCCGCTTTTGAAAGCATTGACAATTCGCCGATTATTTTACCTCATATAAAGCCGTTATATATAAAAAGTGAGGCAACTGCATTTTATTCTCATTGGACTTGGAGGAGCCGTTGGAGCCGTGGTGCGCTTCGGCATATGCGATATTGTGGCCGATCATGTTCTGGCGGTTATAATTTGCAATATAGTAGGCAGCTTCGTTCTCGCATGCGCGAATATATTATCCCACAAGTTTTATCCAGAACTGCGCAGTATGGTTGCTGCAGGATTTTGCGGAGGAATAAGTATTTTCGCGTCCTTCTCCCAAGACTCTGTTGAAATGTTGAGAAGCGGAGAATTTGTGCTTTTTGCAATCAATGTAATCGCAAATTTCGCGATATGCCTACTCGCGGTTTACGCGGCATACGGCATCGTAAGATTTTTTAATGAATTCTTCAAGCTTGCGGCAGCCGAAGCAAGAGAAGAAGAAATACGGGAGAAAAAGTCGTGAACGCCCAAGCTATTATGATTGCCTATGCGGCATTAGGCGGAGCCTTTGGAGCTGTCTTGCGCGCCGCATTATCGGAAAAGTTCAATCCTGCGCGCACAGGTTTTGCATGGGGCACCTTCTCGGCAAACATGCTCGCATCGATAATACTCGGAATCTTAACTGCGTACGCCGGGGCAAACGGAATGTCCGCAAACGCCGAAATGCTCCTAAACGCAGGATTCTGCGCGACTCTGTCCACTTTCTCATCACTCGTATGAGAGATAACGCAAATGATAAAAAAGCGCGCATACCGACTATGCGCCGCATACGCCCTTTCAACCTTTATATGCGGCATGGTTTGCTTTGTTGCCGCGGAAGAACTATGCGCCAAAATCTTCGGCTAAGAATCGCGCAACTCTATCCTGTGCAAATTTCCGTCAGTGGAAAAATATAAGCGCAAGGAATCTTCAGGTATGGATTCCGCTATTATATTTGCCCACTCTGCGCATACAATCTTAGGCTCCGAAACAATTTCGTCTATAAGCAAATTGTCGAAATCTTCGGAGCCGCGAAGCCTATAAGCGTCAACATGCACAAGCTTAACACCGGCTTCGGCGTCGTAAATCGAATATACCCCGAACGACGGACTTTTAACCGTACCGCGAACTCCCAAGCCGCGGGCAAGTCCCTTTACAAAAGTAGTTTTTCCCGTGCCGAGATCCCCGTATAAGGCCAAAAAAGAACCGGCGGAAATTTCGGAAGAAAGTTTTTCCGCCATGCCGACAGTGTCTTCGGGGCTTGCGCTAACAAAACCTCCACGCAGTATTTCCAGCACAGAATCTTTTGATTTCATCGTAGAGGAACGGCGCAAAACCGCAATTTTTCAATTACCGCCCTTCTGATCAGAGTTTCGCGCAAAATCTCGCCATGCGCTCCAAGCCCTTTTCGATAACGGAATCAGACACAGCATAGCTAAAGCGCACATTGCCGTCGGCGCCGAAAGCTATTCCCGGAACTATGGCTACAAGCTCTTCGTCTAATATCTTCGAGCAGAAATCCGTGGACGACAATCCAAATGACGAAATATTCGGGAAGAGATAAAAAGCTCCTTCGGCCCTGCGGCAACTTATGCCTTTTATGGAATTTAAGCCGTTTAGAAGCATCAATCTGCGGCGGTCGAAAGACGCGAGCATTTCAGACACGGCTACCGATGCCAAATCCCTGTTTTCAAATACTGCGAGAGCCCCGAACTGGGCAAAGCTTGTGGCGTTGGAAGTAGTCTGGCTTTGAATGCTCGCCGCGGCGGCCGCGATATCGTCGGGGGCGCACATAGTTCCGAGCCTCCAGCCTGTCATGGCATAAGTTTTACTGAATCCGGAAGTCACTATTACCCAATCTCTTGCCTGTTCGCAAACCGAAGCCGCGCACACAGCTTTTTTGCCGTCGTAAGTGAGGAAGGAGTAAATTTCGTCCGCCATTACGAAAATTCTTTTTTCCACCGCCAATTTTACTATTTCAGAGAGTTCGTCTCCGGTATAAACTGCGCCGGTGGGATTTGACGGACTATTTAAAATTATAAGTTTTGTTTTTTCCGTCATGGCGGCCTTTATTTGCGAAGCCGAAACTTTAAAGTCTGCGGAATCGTCGGCAGCCACGAATACGGGGACTCCGCCGCAGAGTTTCACCATTTCCGGATAGCTAACCCAATATGGCGACGGTATGATAACTTCGTCTCCGGGAGAAACGACGGCCTTTATGGCAAGATAGCAGCTAAATTTTCCTCCGGGGCTGACAATAATATTTGGGGCTTTCACATTGGGAACGCCTCTTTCCACATAAAAATCAGCCAAAGCTTGGCGCAAAGCCGGCAGTCCGGACGCCGGAATATATTTTGTCTTCCCGTCGCGAATTGCCTTTGCGCAGGCCTCCTTAATGAAGGACGGGGTGTCGAAATCAGGCTCACCCGCCCCGAAGCCGCACACGTCTTTTCCCTCGGCCTTCAATTTTTTGGATTTTCCGTCAACCACAAGAGTCGGGGAAGGAGCTATATTTGACGCCCAGTTTGATAGTCTGCCATTCATACGCAATAAAATTCGAGGAGATAGCAAAGGCCTTATCGGGTAATAAGCAATCTTTTTTACTAAACAATTAAGAAAAGATACAATTTTGTCCAAAAATACAAAAAAATCTCCTAAAAGCGCAAAAGTATCCTGCAAAAACTATTTTGATATTGATTGGCAAGTATCGATTGGACAAACTGTAAAACTTTATGAGTAATGCGGAAATACTATTACTTGCCCTGGCATTATCCATGGACGCCTTTGCTGTATCCATAGCTTGCGGAATAACCGCATGCAAACGGCTTCCTCTGGGCAACGCCTTGGTTGTTTCGGTATCTTTTGGCATTTTTCAGATGTTAATGCCTATACTCGGCTATATATGCGCAAGGCTTGCCTACGAATTTATAGAGGCATTCGACCACTGGATAGCGTTTGCACTTCTTGAATTCATAGGGTTCAACATGATACGCGAGGCTTTATTCGCAGAAGACGAGCGCGACTGCGCGAATTTTATATGCCCACTAAAATGGGGGACACTATTTGCATTGTCCATAGCCACAAGCATAGACGCTCTTGCCGCAGGAATATCCCTGGCTTGCACCGCAACGTCAATATTATACCCTTCCATTGTAATAGGGCTTGTGACGTTTGCCGTATCTTTATCCGGCATAAAGTTCGGAGCGAAAATCGGCGGTAAATTTGGGAGCAAGGTAGAAATCGTAGGCGGGGGCGTATTGATGTTTATAGGGTTGAAAATCATAGTATCGGAATTGCTTACATAGCCCTTCCCTGCGGACTGTACGCGGCAAAATTATATCAAAAATAATGACGAAAGAAGCGGCCTTGCACACTCACCGCAAGGCGATAATCCCGATAAATATAAAATGCTAACGATAGCAGCAGAGTTTATAAAGCATGTCCGCAAGAGCGGCAATTTCTCCCGAAAAACTCAATTTTGCCAACATATCTTTCGGCAAATTGGAAAATCCCGTTTGGGCGCCGAGAATCATTCCCATAATGGCGCCTCTGCCGGTAGTATCTCCGCCTATATTTGCATTTACGCATAGGGCATGCTTTATATCCGAGCCATATTTTAGCGAGAGGTAAAGGCTCAATGGCATGGATTCCTCTATAACGGCCAGACGTCCCGTAGCGGCGATAGCCTGCTCGTCATCGCGGTTTTTAATCCAGCGCCTATATGGGAAAGCCAGGGAGAAATGCCTATCGGGGGTCATTATAGTGTACATTGCGTCTTCAAGAGTCGCGCCGCGGGCGATAAGGGCTATCAACTCACCGATAAAATAAGCCGTATTAAAACCAGATTCGCCGGTAGTAAATATATGAAACGCCCTTTGAATGTCGATTTGGGCCTTGTCTGGGCTTTTCATCACATAAAGCATTAAAGGAATAAATATTACGGCGTCGCTCATATGAGCATTTGCGCAACCGTTGCTGTGCGTATCCCTCCCCAGCTGGCGATTTTCAAAATACATGCGATGCATTGTGGGAATAAAAGTATCAGAATGCGCTCCCGGAGACGTCATTACATAGCGGTATCTCTCCATCCATTTTTCTCTGTCAAAACCTCCGATTTCGCACATTGACGCCGCCAGATGCAGCGCCAACAACATGGGAAGAGTATTCTGGCCGGCCTTGAATCCTTCGTGCGGATGCGTTCCGTTCTTAGACCAAAGAGCGCGGCGCCCTTCTCCCATGAAGTCGTTTTCGGGTGAAAGCGAAGGCACGCGTATCGAAACCATCACGTTCTCCGGATGCGGGGATTTAGCATCTACCATATCCTCTATCTGGCCATAGTCGGAAGCGAGAAATCTCGACGTATAACCGTGTGTCGGCATTGCTATTGCATCGCCGAGAAACGCTCCCCACCAAGCGCCGTAAAATCTATCCTTAATATTTCCAATAGCCATAATAAAATCCTCCTTAATGTGTCTTAGAATATATGTACAAAATTAGAGTGTCAAATTTAAAAATGATAAAATATAGAAATTGTTTTGAAAGATTGTGAAAAAAGGTTTTTGTCGGAGAAATAAGATTTTGTATGAAAGTACCTTTTAATAAACCCCCAATATGCGGAGGGGAAATTGAAAATATCCGCACGGCAATATCGTCCGGGCCCCTTCAGGGAGGCGGAAAATTCATGGGCGTTTGCGAGTCGCTAATATCGGGATTTTGCGCGGGGAGACCAAGCCTGCTCACGAACTCATGCACGGCGTCCCTGGAAATGGCCGCAATGCTCTGCGACATAAAGCCCGGCGACGAAATCATAGTGCCGACCTATACATTTGTTTCAACGGTGAGCGCTTTTGTGCTGCGCGGGGCAAAGCCTGTGTTCTGCGATATACGCGCCGACACCCTGAATATCGACGAGACCAAGATAGAAGAGCTAATAACTCCAAAGACGCGTGCAATAGTGCCTGTTCACTACGCGGGGGTGGCGTGCGAAATGGACACTATAATGGATATAGCCAAACGCCATAACCTGCTCGTTGTAGAGGATGCCGCCCAGGGATTCTTCGCCTTTTACAAAGACAAGCCGCTCGGAAGCATAGGAGACTTGGGCTCGCTAAGTTTTCACGGCACAAAAAATGTAGTCTGCGGGGAGGGCGGAGCCTTGATTGTAAATATGGAAACCGCCCCCAACAGGAATGTAAGCGCCACCGACCGCGCAAATTTCATACGGGAAAAGGGCACAAACCGAATACACTTTTTAAAAGGCAAAATAGACAAATATACTTGGGTGGATTTGGGAAGCAGCTATATACCGTCGGAATTGTCGGCGGCCTTTCTGGCGGCACAGTTGCCGCACACTGAAGAGCTGACGCGGAAGCGCGTCGAGGCGTGGAATTTTTACAAAGAAGCCCTTGCCCCGCTCGAGAAGAAAGGCCTCATAAAGACAGGCTGCATTCCGGACTCCTGCAGGACAAACGGCCACATTTTTTACATTATAACCGAATCCGAAAAAAGAACAAAAGAGCTTGCCGATTTTCTCGCCAAGAGGGAAATATCATCAAATTCCCACTACGTTCCACTTCACACATGCCCCATGGCAAAACAGTTGGGCTGCCCCGACGTAAAGCTCCCCGTAGCCGAATTTTCCGCAAAGGCCATGCTCAGGCTTCCCATACATTCATACATAAGCAAAGACGAACTCGAATATGTATGCGAATCCGTGGAAGCGGGTCTAAAATAAATAAAACAATATGAAAAAACGTATAATAATAACTTTATTGCCGCTGTTTTTCCTGGGCATAGCCGCAAACTGCGGCGCAGTTCCCGCATACGACATATGGGAAGGGAGAGACATGCCGGGAAACAAGAGTCTGCAACAGGATAAAACTACCCAACAGAACGGAAGGATACGCGTCGAAGTGCTGAATTCGCCGCGAATAGAATTCTATAAAGCCGATTCGGACAATCCGTGCGGAGCCGTAATAGTCTGCCCCGGCGGCGGATATAAAGTAATGTGTTGGGATTATGAAGGCACCGACATCGCCGAGTCGCTCGCAAAAAACGGGATTTCGGCTTTCGTGCTTGCATACAGGGTTCCGGACAATAGGGACGGGGCTCTCATGGACGCCCAGAGGGCAATAAGATATATTCGGGCCCACGCAAAAGATTTTAATATAAATCCCGATAAAGTCGCGATAATGGGATTTTCCGCGGGAGGCAATCTGAGCGCAAGATGCGCAAACGGCAAGGATTCGTATAAATCATCTGACGCTATAGACAAGTTTTCCGCCCTTCCGAATTATACGGGATTGATATACCCCGCCTACCTAAACAAGCCCAACGAGGACGGATACGAAAAAGAGGTCTCTGAAGAAAAATACGATACAAGATACGAACTTTCCCCGCATATTTTTGTCGATAAAAAAACGCCTTCGTCGTTTCTTGTGAGCACGGGGGAAGATTATTGCATAGACGCTTCAATAGCCTATTATCTGGCGCTAAAGAAAGCGGGAGTGCCGGCATGTCTGCACCTTTTTGACAAGGGCAAACACGGATTCGCCGCCGACAAGAAAAATCTCGTATCTCAGTGGTTCGACCTATATGTAAAATGGCTAAAACACAACGGATTCTAATATCATGAAAAAAAACACAACGATTCTATTGGCGATGGCGCTTTGTTTTCAAGCGGCATTCGCAGACACAAAACCTATATACAAAATATGGGACGGACGCGATATGCCCGGAAACGTATCAATGCTTCCGGAATCGCAGCGCGAGGACGGCAAGGAATTTAGGCCTAATGTAGTGAGAACTCCGTACCTCGAGTTTTTCAAGGCGGAATCGGAAGGGCCAACCGGCCTTGTAATAGTATGCCCCGGCGGCGGATATTCCATGATGGCCTACCAACACGAAGGCATAGAAATAGCCGAAGCCCTTGTGAAGAACGGCATATCGGCGGCAGTGCTGGCGTACAGAGTCCCCGAAAATAGGGACGGAGCCCTCATGGACGCCCAAAGGGCAATAAGATATGTTCGGGCCCACGCAAAAGATTTTAATATAAACCCAGACAAAGTCGCGATAATGGGATTTTCCGCAGGAGCCAACCTTAGCGCGAGGGCAAGCACCCAGTTTGACGCGGTCGCCTATAAGGCCGCTGACGCCATAGACAAGTTCTCGGCAAAACCCAACCTTACCGGACTTATATACCCCGCCTATTGCGACAACCAAAATTTTGAGAAGCGCTGGTACGGAATAAGGAGCGACGAACAAGCATACGACAAAAAATACGCCCTTGCCCCGGATTTAAAAATAAGCAAAGACACTCCCCCCGCATTTTTAGTCGAGACGCAGCCCGACCCGTATGTGGACGCCTCAATAGCCTATTATCTCGCCTTAAAAAAAGCAGGCATTCCGGCATGCCTGCACCTTTTCGACAAGGGCAAGCACGGATATGGGCTTAGAAATAAGACGGATCTGGTGTCGCAATGGTTCGATCTATACATAAAGTGGCTAAAGCACAACGGCCTATAAAAACATTCTGCGCCATGAAAATAATTCAATTTGAACTTGGACAAATAGGAACAAATTCCTACCTGCTCTTGCCCGATGATTCCGAATGTGCAGTGCTTATAGATTGCCCTTATGAAGCCGCGGAAGCAATACCCTACGAACTCGAGCGCCAAAAGCGCAAGCTCGCCGCAATACTTCTGACCCACGGGCATTGGGACCATGTATGGGACACCGGCCTACTCGCGAAAAAGACCGGGGCAAAAGTCTATGCCGCCGAAGGCGGGAGGCATCTTGTTGAAGACCCATCATTCCAAGCTGAACATCTTTTGGGAGCAGCGGATATGAAAGGGGCTACGATAGATAAAATGCCGCGGGACGGAGAAATTATAACACCCGCCGGAATAAAAATAAAATGCCTATCCGCAGACGGGCATTGCCCTGGAAGCATAGTCTATTACCTGCCCGAAGAGAACAAAGCTTTCGTGGGAGACGTAATATTCCACGAGAGCGTTGGACGGACAGATTTATGGGGTGGAGATTTTGAGAAGCTTGAGGAATCTATAAGAGAAAAAATATACGCCCTTCCCGAAAGCACAGTGTTATATCCCGGACATGGCGAACCCACAACCGTCGGCTACGAAAAACTGAACAATCCATTTGTCCGCCCCTGATGCATGAACGATGAATTTTACATGCGCCGAGCCCTCGACTTAGCAAAAAAAGGCTGGGGACGCACATCGCCCAACCCTATGGTTGGGGCTGTAATAGTAAAAGACGGCAGGATAATAGGCGAAGGCTGGCACCACCGCGACGGGCAACCGCATGCGGAAATAGAATGTCTTGCCTCCTGTACGGAATCGCCCGAGGGCTCTACAATATATGTCACACTTGAGCCTTGCACCACGCACGGCAGGACGGGAGCCTGTTCGGACGCCATAATAGCCGCAAAAATAAAATCCGTGAAAGCCGGAGCCATAGATCCCAATCCGCTACATTCCGGAAGGGCAAAGTCCGTTTTTGAATCAGCGGGAATTGAATGCGAGTTCGGCATACTCGGAGACGAATGCCGGAAATTAAATTTCATATTCAACCACGCCGCGACAAAAAACGAGGCTCTCTTGGCAATCAAATGCGCAAAGAGCGCGGACGGTAAGATTTCGGAATGCAGGGGAAAGAGAACCCGCATAAGTTCGCCGGAAAGCTCCGCGCACCTCGCCAAGCTCAGGGCACTTTTTGGAGCCATAGCAATAGGCTCCGGAACACTCGCCAGCGACAACCCCTCGTTGACGATACGGGGATTTCCGGAGGGTCGCGAAGAATGGGCAATACCGCGCATAATTCTCAGCAGAAGACTCTCCATAGCGGAGATTCCGAATTTAAGGCAGCTGAAAGTATTTTCGGATAAGTACAAAAATTTGACGCGCGTAGTCTGCGATTTCGACGCTCCGAAAGAAAGGTTCGCAAAGATTGAGGAAATCGGAGCGCAAATAATGACAATCAGCCACAAAGGCGACACCGATTTCTGGAGCAAATTAAAATCCGCCCTCCTGGGAGAAAGAATAAGTTCGCTAATGGTCGAAGGCGGAGCTATAATTTTTGAATCGATTTTAAAGGCAAAATCCGCGGACTTCGCATGTATTTACACGTCAGGCACCAATATAGGCCCATCGGGACTCGACGCGTTCCCCACCCCGAAAGGTTTCGAGATTGACGAAGTCTATGAAAGTGCAAAACTTGGCTCAGACACTTTTGTAGCGGGAACTTTAAAATACGCCTAACCGCAATGGAATCCGAACTCGTAAAGAACTATTTTGAAGACATGCGGGTAGTATGCGACTACGCCCGCGCGGTCCGCGAAGTCGGATTGTGGGAGTCGGAGAGAATTGTAGTGGAGAGATTCGTATCCAAAGACGCCAAAATACTGGAACTCGGTTGCGGCGCCGGCAGAATTGCCATAGGCTTGGGCAAGATAGGCTACACCGACATTGCTGCGATAGATTTTTCAAGCAATATGATAGATGTTGCCAAACTTATTGGAAAAGAAATGGGATATAAGATAAAATTTTCCGAGGGCGACGCTACAAATCTAAAATTTTCGGACGGACAATTCGACGCCGTGATATTTGGGTTCAACGGTCTAATGCAAATACCCCGGCGCGCCAACAGAAAGCGCGCCTTGACGGAAATACGCCGAGTGCTCCGCCCCGAAGGAGTTTTTATATTTACAACCCATGACAGGTCAATAAATCCCGACTACTGGGAAAAAGAAGCCGCAAAATGGGAGAGGGGCAACAGCGACGCGCTCCTCGACGAATTTGGGGATAAATACTATGCCGGAGAGCACGGCAATATTTATATACATTCCCCCGAAGACGCCGAAATAGAGTCCGATTTAATCTCGTGCGGATTTAAAACCGTTTTCAAAGCTTTCCGGAGTGATATTTGCCAAGAATCGATGCCCGTGCGGAATTTTTCCGACGAATGCGTTTTCAGAGCTGCAAAATACTCCGATAAATATCAAAAAAACAAGTTATGAAACCAGCCAATATTTTAATATTTCTATCATTTATAATATTACAACTGATGCCACATTTCACAATCGCCAACGAATTATCCACATTAGAAAAGGATCCCAATCTTGTTGTTGAGACCCTCCCCAACGGATTCACCGTGGCGGTTTACCCCAACTCAGAGCCGCCCAACAGGGTTTCAATGCGCCTGCTGGTGCGGAGAGGCTCGGCATTTGAAAACCACGACGAACGCGGACTTGCGCACTTCATAGAACACATGGCCTTCAACGGGACCAAAAACTTTCCGTCCGGAGATATGGTTGAATACTTCCAACGGCTCGGAATGGCCTTTGGAGCCGATACAAACGCCCACACCTCATTTTCGGAAACAGTTTACAAGCTGGATATGCCCGATGTGTCCGACAAGCTTATCGACGACGGCATAATGCTCTTGCGCGACTACGCCGACGGAATTCTTTTCAACTCCGACGCCATAGACAAAGAACGCGGAGTAATCATAGCCGAAATGAAATCGCGCGACACCAAAGAATACCGCCGTTCGGTAAAGGAGATAGGCCATTATTACAAAGGTACGATTTACGCCGACAGAATGCCCATAGGAGACGAGGGAGTGATAAAAACCGCCGACAGGGAAAAATTTCTAAATTTTTACAGGGCAAATTACAGGCCCGAGAATATGGCGCTGATAGTGGTGGGAGACGTCAATCCAGAATCGATAATAGCAAAGGCCGGAAAATATTTTTCAGACATGAAAGCCTGCGATGGCATATCCGGGCGCGAGTTGGCTTTTGGAGCCCTTGAGAGGCCCGCCGGAATTTTCGGATTCAATTCAAAAAAAATAGATTTCGACGCCGAGTACGACGCCGTTCCCAATACGACCTCCGCGACTGCCTCAATAGCGGTTTCAAAGCTTAAATCAGGAGGAGACTCCTACGCTCGCCGCGCCAGAAATATAAAACTTGCTGCTCTGTCCAACGCCATAAGCACCAGATACGCGCGCGTCGCCAACGATCCGAATTCAAAGATTTCCGGAGGCAACGGCGCAAACTTCACCTTCGACAACCATATAGACACTATGATTTTCGGAGCCTACGCCCCTGTCGGGAAATCAAAAGACGCGGCCGCCGAAAATTTCAGGCAACTGCTGAGCCTTGAAAATCTCAGCGACGGTGAAATCGCAAACGCAAAAAAGAAAGTCCTCGCGGATATACAAAATGAGATAGACGGAAAATCCACAAGGAAGAATCCGGCGCTCGCAGACGAGATTACGGCGACCTTTTCCGATGGGGATATATATACGTCCCCCGAATTCGACATGCAAATAGCAAAAAAATCGCTCGACGGATTCGATGCTGCGGCCGCAAAACGGCTCCTTTTATCTCTATTTGAAAATTCGCGCATCAAAGTATTTTTGAGCGATGCGGATAAAGCGCCATCGGCGGCGGAGCTTAAAAAGATTGTAAACGAGGCGTACTCAGAGGCCTTATCCAATAAATATCCCGCCGAGACTTTCGCCTCGTGCAGCCTCGTTTATTCGGAATTTCCGAACAAGATAATAACCAATCTCTCAATTAAAAAAGTAGAAGGTTTGGGCATAGAACAGATGGAATTTAAAAACGGGATTGCCGCGAATATAAAGACGACCGACTTTTCAAAGGACGAAATCCTAATGAAAATATCGTTCGGCAACGGGCTTCTGGACATTCCGAAGGAGAACCCCGAATATTACGCGGCCTCCTACGCATTCATATGCGGCGGTACAAAATTCCAAAGCATTGGAGAAATAAACGCGGCCCAATACAGCATGAAATTCTCTTTAAGTTTTGGGATAGACGGGAATTCCTTCTATATAATGGGACGTTCCACTCGCAACGATTTCAACAATATGGTGAGATTCGCCGCCACAATGCTTTCAGACCCTGGGTTTAGAGAAGACGGCATGGAGGCGCTAAAAAAATACGGGCAGGCTTTTTACAGGGATTTCCGCACAAATCCTCTCTCAAAAATACGATACGCCTCCATTAACCTCACGGAATCATCATTTAAGGACGTTCCCGGAACATACAAGGCCTTTGAAAGAGTCAAGATGGAGGATATCCGCAAATGGCTTGAACCGATAATTGCGAAATCCCCCATGGAAATTTCGATAGTGGGAGACATTGAAAGCAACGACGCCTGGGCGAGTCTTTTACCCTTTGCCAACATGCCGGAAAGGAAGAAAATATCCGAATGGGCTCCGTTTGATACAGTAAAGCTGGTTCCGGAGGGAAATGAGTTGTCCATGAAGTATGCGTCTGACGGCGAGCCCCGTTCTATTGCGGCGAGATTATGGCTGAGCTGCGGGCGTGAAAATATCAAGCGCATGAGAATTGCAAACGTTTTGGGAGCCGTTCTCGACGACGTCTTGCGCAAGGATATAAGAGAAAAAGAAGGGAAAGTTTACAGTCCTTTCGCCTATAATAACTCCAGCACATGGATAAAAAACACCGGATTCATGACGGCTATGAGCTTTGTCGAGCCCGAATACAACAAGGAAATCGGAACGCTACTTCAAAAATGCGGGGAAACGACCCTGAAGGGAATAACCCAAGACGAGTTTGAAAGGGCAAAGATACCGCTTTTAAAATCGGTAGAGGCCAATATGCGCAAGAACGCGTACTGGCTTGATGCGGTAATGAATCGATGCCAGTCGAATCCCCTGCTATTAGAAATGGCTAAAAATATCAAAAAAGGCTATCAAGACGTGACCCTGCAGGAAGTGCGCGATATGGCCAAAGAGATATTTTCCAAGCCTCCCTACTGCATCACAGTTATACCGGAAAATAGAATAAAGGATTGAAAAAACGCGGAAAAATGGAATGTTTTCACCCATGCAGAAAAATCCGAAGTATAAACGCATAGTACTAAAACTCAGCGGAGAAGCCCTCAAAAACACGTCCGACGGGGAACCCTTGGACAGCAATATCCTGCAAAATCTGTCAATGGAATTGAAGGAAATCCATACTATGGGAGTGCAGATATGCCTTGTGGTGGGCGGCGGAAATATATTTAGGGGCCTGAGCGGAGCGCAATCGGGTGTGGATAGAACAACCGGAGACTACATGGGAATGTTGGCCACGGTGATAAACAGCCTGGCCCTGATGAACTCTCTTGAGAAATCGGGGGTACCGGTAAGAGTGCAAACGGCAATACCCATGGAAAGGGTCGCCGAACCTTTTATTTTGCGCAGAGCCGTGAGGCATTTGGAAAAAGGAAGAGTGGTAATATTTGCCGCCGGCACCGGGAATCCATATTTCTCAACAGATACAACTGCCGCATTGAGGGCGAGCGAAGTCGGGGCCGACTGTATTCTAAAAGCAACAAAAGTGGACGGCATATACGACAAAGACCCAAATAAATATCGCGACGCAGTAAAATACGATAAGATATCGTACTTAGACGCGCTCGAGAAACGCCTCGCCGTAATGGATTCCACCGCGTTTTCAATGTGCATGGATAATAAAATACCCATAATAGTATTTAATATGAATAAGCCCGAAAACATTAAGAAAGCAATATTGGGGGCGAAAATAGGAACTTTGGTAAGCTAAAAATCTACATTTAAATAAAACGAAAGGGAAAATATGGATATCCAAGCAGAACTTAAGAAGTGCGACGAATCGATGAAAAAGGCGGTCGAGCATGTGGAGCGCGATTTCGAGACTATACACACGGGGAAAGCTTCGCCGTCAATGGTCGAGAACGTAATGGTAGAGGCATACGGCACAAACTCGCGCCTGCGCGACATAGCCGCGATAACCACACCCGATCCTTCAACAATCAGGGTGCAACCCTGGGACAAGAGCATATTAAAGGACGTGGAAAAAGCGATACTGGCCGCGAACATAGGATTTACGCCCGTAGTCATGGGAGAAGCCGTGCGCTGCCCCGTTCCGGCGCTATCCGGCGAGCGCAGGGCTGAATTGGCAAAAATATGCCACGAGATGGCGGAAACCGGAAGAGTAAGGATACGCAATCTGCGCCGCGAAGCCATAGATGCGGTAAAAAAGATGCAAAAATCCGGGATAGCCACTGAAGACGAAGCCAAAAAATTTGAAAAAGACGTTCAAACGCTCACCGATAAAAATATAGCCCTTATAAATTCCGCTTTAGAGGATAAAGAAGCCGATCTGAAAAAGGTCTAAGCCAAAAGAACAACCCGGGAATGGCGAAATTTCATCGCGGGCAACAATTATTTGGGGTTATACGCCGAACATGACGCATGGGAAGAAAAAGCGCATAATTGTAAAAATAGGCACAGGAGTCCTCACAAGCGGAGTCGGCCAGTTGGACACCGTAAAGATGGGAGCCATATGCAAGCAGGTATCCGAGGCAAAAAGACTCGGATACCAAGTGGCGCTCGTCAGTTCCGGAGCCGTCGGGTTGGGAATGGGCAAACTTGGCTTAAAAGTTCGCCCGCGCCAAATAAGCGCGGTTCAAAAATGCGCTGCTGTCGGACAGGGCATTCTCATACAGACATGGGGGGAGCTTTTTGCCCCGTATGGGATTACGGTCGCGCAAATACTCCTCACTCGCGACGACGTTGACGACCGCGCGCGGTTTAAAGCAATGCGCACCCTAATGAACGAACTTCTCGACGACGGCATAGTTCCAATAATCAACGAAAACGATTGCATAAGCGCAGCTGAATTAAACATAAAATTCGGCGACAACGATGTTCTGAGTTCGCTTGTTGCCGCGCTCGCGCGGGCCGATGCGCTGGTTATATTATCCACAGCAAAAGGCCTTATAGACATGAAGGGAACGGGGCGCATAGTTCCCCTGGTGGAAAAAATCACCCCCGCGATAAGACAAATGGCCGAAGGCACAACAAGTTCCACGGCTGTCGGCGGAATGATTACAAAAATTAAGGCTGCGGAAATCGCCACAAATTCCGGCTGCGACGTTTTTATAGCCGACGGGACAAACGCGCATTCGCTCTCTGACATAATAAGCGGCGGAAATCCCGGAACAAAGTTTGCCGCCCGCTCTGACATAGGGACATCGCGCAAGAGGTGGCTGGCGCATTTTGGCAGGAGCATAGGAAAGATAATCGTTGACGAGGGGGCCGCCAAAGCTCTGTGCGAAAGGGGCAGTTCCCTTTTGCACGCCGGTGTAAAAGACGTGTTGGGCAGATTTTCCAAGGGAAATTTGGTTGAAATAGCCGACAGCCTCAACAACGAAGTATTCGCCAGAGGGCTTGCCGAAATCGATTCGGACTCACTAAAAAAGATAATCGCCGAAAAGCCTAAAAACAAATGCGGGCATAAAGACGTCGTGGTGCACCGCGACAATCTCGCCCTTGTATAATCGATGAATCAAATTAAGCTTTCAAGGAACTGCAAAGCCACTTTAATTCCATCGGGAATGGAAGTAATTCTATGCGCCGGAAATTTAATTGACGTCACGCATTGTCTCGGCGGCTATTACACCGTCCGCGGAATTTTTGGGGCTGCCAAGATAGCTGACTCCGATTCCGACGCGATTTATCCCGATGCGGTAAAATCCGGCGATCAAGCCCCAAAGCCCCTCCCCTACTCCACGGAAGACTCTCCCGAACTTTCCGACGCCGACCTCTGGAATGTGGCAAAAACCGTGTATGATCCTGAGATACCCGTAAATATTGTGGACTTGGGTCTTGTTTACAGAATGGAAATAAAGAGGGACGGGAACGCTAACAATATAGAGGCGGATATGACTCTCACTGCGGCGGGTTGCGCTATGGGGCCGGTCATAGCCGAGGAGCTGCGCTCAAAGCTCGAATCGCTTCCCGGCGTATCTGGAGCGTCGGTCAACATAGTATGGGATCCGCCGTGGAACCAGGATATGATGACTGAGGAAGCGAGAATGATTTTAGGCTTGGCATAAATTTCTTTCCCAGTAAGATGCGCCCCGTATTGATTTTCCGAATATTATGAAAAGAATAATTACAATAGCTTCGCTTGCGGCACTTGTCTGCACTCCTATCTGCGCCCAAGAAACGCTCAAGCTCGCGGGTAGCGATCTCATCGCTCCATGCATATCCGGAACCCTGCAGGATCTGGCTAAAAAGGGGAACATAAATCTCGACATAAACATGCGCGGAACCTATTCGGCGTTTGAAGATTTAAAGAACGGAAAATCCGATATTGCCATAATAGCCCTTCCAAGAGGGCGCAACGCGCCTGACGGATTGACCCTGATACCATTTGCCTACCAAGTTGCAATAGTCATAGCCAATCCGATAAATCCGCTCGAGGAGATCTCCGCGGAACAGTTGAAAAACATATTTTCGGCCTCCGCCGACAACAGGCTGGAATCGTGGCAGCAACTAAACATAAAGAATATCGGCATGCGCAACATAATGCCGGTTCTATTCAACGATTCAAAAAATGTAGTTGTGGAATTATTTAAATATTCGGCAATGGACGGGACTAACATAGCCTCATGGGTAAATGTGGTTCCCTCTATGCAAGATCTCATCAACACTGTAAAATCGAACAACTCCGCCCTTGCAGTAGTAGGAAAAGTCCAAGATCCGAAAACCGTAAAGATAATCGCCGTATCAAAAGGCGGAAATTCGCAGTACGCATTTAGACCGGATATCAACAGCATATTCAATGGGGACTATCCTATGACCCTGAATTTCTACATAGCTTACGACAAGAAAAATTCCGCAAAAATAAAGCCTCTCGTAAAAATGCTCTTGGATAATTCGATAGCGCAATGCATCGATTCGTCGGATTTCTTCAGCGCGCCTGAAAATTCCAGAAAAAAATCGCTGTTCGAGCTTGACATCGCTCAATAAAAATACACTATCGCCACATATAATTTTTTGCGGGCATAGCTCAATTGGCAGAGCGCGACCTTGCCAAGGTTGAGGTTGTCGGTTCGAACCCGATTGCCCGCTTTTTTACTACTCCGCCAAAAGGCGGATTTTTTTTCTAAATTTTATTCCACAAAAAGCGTCAAAGCTTTTAATGCTTTTCATAAAGCCCCAAAAATTTTATTGAAAAAATATGCGGTTAAAAAATATTCGGGGCGAAATTGGATATATTTTTTTTGAAAAACCTGCCTGTTGAAATTTTGATTTTGCCCGCAAATTTTTCAAGCCTATACGAAAATACAATACTGCATATAAAATTAAGGAGGAAATATAAATGCGTTCTGAGTCGATAAGATGTTTCACCGGATATATAACCCTTGCGCTATGCTGCGCTTTTATCTGCGAAATAACACTGTCGTGCACAAAAAATGAAACTCCTAAAACCGCCGATTTCGATATTGTGCCGCTTGAGAATTATCCTGCGGCAAAGCGCAAGGCTGAAAGCGGAGCTATGATATACGCCGACAGCTCGCGCGCCGGATTCCCATACTCAAAAGATCCGCATGTGATATATTTTAAGGGGCGCTATCTCATGTATTTCTCAATTCCTCCATACTCCAATCCTGAAAAAGCTAAATCCATAAAAGGCTGGGGTATAGGAATCGCCGAGAGCACGGATTTAACGCACTGGAAAAAAGTCGGAGAAATTATACCTGAATCCGCATGCGAGGCTAATGGGCTATGCGCCCCCGGGGCAATCATAAGAGACGGAGTTGTTCACCTATTTTATCAGACTTACGGGAATTTTCCCAAAGACGCAATTTGCCACGCATGGTCTGCGGACGGAATAAATTTTGTAAGAGACCCATCCAATCCTATTTTTGCGCCGGACGGTTCATGGAATAACGGCAGGGCCATAGACGCGGAAGTCGTAAAATTCGGAGACAAATATTTTCTATATTACGCTACCCGCGACAAAGCGGGAAAAATACAAATGCAAGGAGTAGCCTCCACCGACGAAAAATCGACCTTTGGGCGCGGGACTTGGAAGCATCTCTCCAAAGACGCCCCCATATTAAAGCCGGAACTTCCCTGGGAAACAAATTGCATAGAGGCAGCCTCCGCATTGGTGCGCGACGGAAAAGTCTATATGTTTTACGCCGGTGGCTACAATAACGATCCGCAACAAATAGGGGTCGCCGTAAGCAGTGACGGCGTAAAATTTAAAAGAATTTCCGACAAGCCCCTGCTCGCAAACGGCAAAAGCGGCGAGTGGAACAGCAGCGAATCCGGACACCCGCATATATTTTCCGCTCCCGACGGAAAGCTATGGCTATTTTATCAGGGCAACGACAATAAAGGCAAGAACTGGTTCCTATCCAAAGTAAAAATTGAATTTAGGGACGGCAAGCCGACCATTGTCGAATAACAAACATATAATAAAAACTCGCCAGAATTTCCGCGATACAATAAAAAGCGCGGAAATTTTTATTTTCACGGCGCCATTTGCAATATCCCGATAAGCGCGGGTAAGCCATAATATCCCGAATAAAATTGTTGAAATTAAGGGATGTAAAAACTAAATTACGAGACATGCAGGAAAACAATGCCAGCAGGCGCGAACTCTTTAGCGCGATAGTGCCGTGCAAGGACGAGGAAGACGTACTTTTCTCATTTCTTAAAGAATTTAAGGAATCCGTTGATAAAATTCCAAATATAGAATGGGAAATCATCTTTGTTGAGGACGGTTCAAAAGACGCCACCTTGGACAAAATAAAAGAGATGAATAGGGAGGACGGAAGAATCCGATATATATCATTTTCCCGGAATTTTGGCAAAGAAGCCGCAATGCTCGCAGGATTAACCGAGGCCCGCGGAAACTATATAGCTATTATGGACGCGGATCTTCAAGACCCTCCGGAACTGTTGCCGGAAATGTTTAAGGCAATCAGGGAAGATGGATATGAATGCGCCGCCACAAGGAGATCCACCCGCGACGGGGAACCGCCCCTTAGAACCTTTGGCGCAAAGTGTTTTTACAAAACTCTGAATGCGGTCTCGCGAATAAAGTTCACAGAAGGCGCCCGCGACTTCCGCCTGATAACGCGCCGCGTGCGCGACGCAATACTCGAATTGCCCGAATACAATAGATTCTTAAAAGGCGTCTATGAATATGTCGGATTTAAGACGAAGTGGTTCGAGTTTGAGAACCGCGAACGCATAGCAGGCAAGACAAAATGGTCAACTTGGGGGCTGATTCTCTATTCGTTTGAAGCGATAACTTCTTTCTCTACGGTTCCATTGGCTCTTGTTGCATTGGGGGGAGTCCTATTAAGCGTAGTATCCGTTTTGGCAATTGTATTCCTTTCCATAAGGCAGCTCATTTATCATAATTCTGCCTTCGGCTGGACTTCAATGATATGCGTAATCCTGCTAATAGGCGGGCTGCAGCTGTTCAGCCTGGGGGCCATAGGATATTACACGGCAAAAATTTATCTGGAGAGTAAAAGGCGCCCGCATTATGTAATTCAAGAAAAAAGCTCCGAATAGCAAATCAGCCTTCCACTTAAAGCAGATTTATTCCCCAAGGTCCCCGCCTTTAAAAAAATACGATAAGTCTTTACAATATAGAGAGATTGTATTTTAATATCACTGTGTTTCAGGAGGCGTGATATAGCAAATTTCTACAATAAGGGAGGAATTTTATGAAAAAGTTTCTTGTGCCGTTTATTTTGGCTCTATTTTTGAGTGCGTCGGTTTTCGCGGAGATTACCGCATTTCAAATAGGTAAACCGGACGCGAGAGCCGCAGAATTTAAGCATTTTAGAGGCCTCGACGATATGCGATTCCAATACATGACCGGCTATGACGAAAAATTCAGGGCATATCGCAACCTCGATAAGAGCATAGAATTTTATAAAAATCCCGTGGTATTTACGGTCGGCAAGTCAAAAGATTCGGACTGGCCCTTCATTCACCCGATAGCTAATTGCCCCTGGGCGGAAGTGGAACGCGAAGCTAAAATATACTCGATAGAATTCGATTCCCCAAAAGCCCACAAAGACTTTTTCTTAAAAATAGGTTTTGCTGATTCATCTACAACGGGAATAACTATAGAAGTGCGCCTTAACGGGAAAAAAATAGGAGCCCAAAACGGATTTTTCTACGATAAAGATGTATCCGGCAGACACACCGCCCCGGCGTCGCTATACGCCCACCCCGACGGCGTCGGCGTGCCGTCTAAACCTTTTACAATAAGAATCCCCTTCGCCCTTTTCAAAAGCGATGGCACAAAAAATAAAATCGAATTGGTGCCCGTATTCGACAAAAAATCGGGGGCGCATTCGTGGATAGTTTACGACTTCATACAGCTGTCCGACGACCCAAAATATCCTGATATTCCAGATTATCGGCCAATGCTATTGGATAGGGCCATAAAAGCAATGGGGACTGAAGAAGTCATATTCTGCACCAAGGGCGAAGGCAGAGACTACCATTGGTATGCAAATTACGGAAAACTCGTACCCGCCAAAACTGGAAGCGCTAATGTCGACTACTGTTTTGACCAAGAGGTATTTAGCCGTATGGGCGGAAAACTTGTTGTATTCAACCTCAGGACGGGAAAATACAGACTACTGATAGACGACCCCAAAGGTTGCGTGCGCGACGCCCAACTACACCACAGCGGCAAAAAGATATTGTTCTCCTACCGCAAGGGAGACGACGATACATTCCACCTTTACGAGATAGACACCGACGGCAAAAATCTGCGCAAGCTTCCAATGGCAACCAATGCAAACGACATAGAGCCCTGCTATATGCCAAATGGAGACATACTCTATACTTCAGACCGCCTCAACCGCACTGTGCAATGTTGGATGGTGCCTGTGTCGAATCTACACAGATGGTTTAAGGACGAAAATAAGATCCGGGCGATTTCAGTGAATCCCGACGTTGACAACCGTCCGCGCATACTGAAAGACGGCAGGATAATTTACATGCGCTGGGATTACAACCACCGCTCCCAGTTATCATACCATCACCTCTGGACAATAAATCCCGACGGCTCAAACGACATGATATATCTGGGCAACGAGAAGCCGGGAGGCCTTTTCATAGGGGCCGAACAGCTGCCTGACGAGGAGGGAGTCGTATTCACCTGCGCCCCCGGACACGGAATAAAAGACCATCGCGGAGACATAGCCTACGCAATACCTCCGTTTGACCCCAGCAGCCCCTACTCTTTTACATACATAAACGGAGAAAGATATCCGGAACGCCATAACCTTTTCGATCCTTATCCTTTAAAAGGCAGAATGGTTCTGACGACGACATATTCCGGAAGCATATTAATATACGATGAATGCGGACTTTTTTACGAAATAAAAATTCCGCCGGAACTCTTGGCCAGCGAGGCAAAAGTCAAAATGAACCTGCCAAAGATGAGGGGGAATAAAGAGAGGCATATACCCGACTGTAAAGTCATAGCGCGCAATGTGCAACCACTGGCGCCCCGCGAGCCCGAAACCCCGCGAGTGGACAATGCGGACTTTACGCAGGATACCGCCCAAGTATTTTTACAAGACATATATCAGGGCAGAAAAATGGCGGACGTAAAGCGCGGCACCGTAAAGAAATTGATGATAACCCAAGTTTTACCCGAGCCCGTACACTACCATGGCGGATACTATCCATTGAATTACAATGGAGGATTCGCCTTAGAAAAGATATGGGGAACTGTCCCAGTCTATGAAGACGGATCGGCAAAATTTGAAGTTCCGGCAAGAAGGGCGCTTGCGCTTGTGGCACTGGACGAAAACGGGCGCGCCGTAAAGCGCATGCAGAGTTTTGTGGGCTTTGCTCCCGGAACATCTACAAGCTGCGTTGGCTGCCATGAAAACCGCACGGAAGCTCCAATACGCAAAAAGGAACTTCCTATCGCATATAAGAAGGGAACGTCTAAAATAGAACCTATTCCCGGCGTTCCGCCAGTGATAGACTACATGCACCACGTTCAGCCCATACTCGATAAATATTGCATAAGCTGCCACAATCCCCGCAAGGCTTCCGGAGGAGTAATCCTCACACGCGGATTGACCTCCCAACGCATAATGTCTCTGCTCTCGCTCATTTCGCGCGACCAAATAGTGACCGGCGCCAACAAATGGGGCAATATGCAACCCTACTCTTTTGGTTCGGGCGGCAGCAAGCTCATGAACAAGCTTGAGGGTAAGCACCACTGCAAACGCCTCGAAGAAAAGGATCTCAATCTAATGCGGGCATGGTTGGATTCCGGAGCGTTCCAAATTGGGTCATATGCCGGAGTTGGAACCGGATTCATTTTCGACTCTTACTTTGAAAATGGATATTCCGCAATAGACGGGAGCAATCCGAATGTAAAGGCAGTGAACGAAGTTATTGGATTCAAGTGCACCCCTTGTCACAATCTCAAGAAGCAAAAGGAATTCGGGCTTCACTATATACCGTGGGTAAATATTTATACCAACATAAAAGTCAAAAAAGGTGAAGACGGCGTACAAGATACCAAATTTCTAAAAGCCTATCTTTTCGACTACCTGGTACCCGAAAATTCCCTCGCCTTAATAACGCCTTTGGCAAAGAGCGCCGGAGGGCTTGCGGAAGGGACAAAAGAGAATCCGCATCCGATAGTATTCAAAGACAAGAACGATTTTGAATACAAAAAACTCGAATCCAATTTTAAGGCGGTAAGCGCATACATGCGCAAGAATAAGCCTTTTGTCCACGAAAAGAATTTCCGCCCGACATATGGTTATGTGGAAATGATGAAGCGCTGCGGAATTCTTCCAAAGAATTTCCCTGACGACCAGCCAATAGATCCGCTTGAAATAGATGCGAAATATTTCAAATGGCAAGACGACCATCTCACGTTAGACTTAAACGCAAAAAAAACTGAAGATAAAAAATAACATATGATAAGATATTTTCCGTATATCCTGAGTGTAGTATTTTACTTATTCAACGCCGTCGCCGCGGAAATGGCAAAGCCGTCAACGCCAAATCCGGGACTGCGGTATTACTATCCGCTTCCAAAGGCAGAAAAACCAACGGAAGCATATTATGATGTCGTTGTTTACGGCGGAACTCCTGGGGGAGTGGGAGCGGCAATACAAGCGAAGCGCATGGGAAAGAGCGCGGCTCTGTACGTTTTCAGAAGGCATGTGGGCGGAATGACGTCGGCAGGTCTTACCGAAACGGATCTCGGAGTAAAGAGCTCCATAGGCGGAATGCCCGTAGAGTTTTTCACAAAAGTCGGGAAGTGGACAAGATTTAACCCATCGGACGCCGAAAGGGTGTTTTTGGAGATGCTTTCTGAAGCCGACGTTCCCGTATATTTTGAGCACAGGCTTGAATCTGTGGAAAAGGACGGTGAAAGAATAACGAAGATAGTATTTGAAAATGGAAATTCCGCAAAAGGTAAAATGTTTATAGACGCCACCTATGAGGGAGATCTAATGGCAATGTCAGGGGTTTCCTACATGGTAGGCCGCGAGGACAACTCGCGCTTCAACGAAGACTACAACGGAATATATTTTAGCAAGACCAGCCATCAATTCAGATTTCCCATAGACCCATACATAAAGAAGGGAGACCCATCAAGCGGTCTCATTGAAGAAATCGCAAAAACTTCAAAATTCGACATAGGCTCTGCCGACAAAAAACTTCAGTCTTACTGTTTTAGAATGTGCGCCACTAAGGAAAAACCGCACGTCCCATGGCCTAAGCCCGACAATTATAGGCCCGAACGCTTTGAAATACTCAAGCGATATGTAAATGCCGCGCCCTCCCCCGATTTTTGGGATTTGCGCTACAAACACGGCCCCGTAAAGTTGAATGAGGGAGACTGCAACAATGCCGGCCCCGTGTCAATAGACCATGTTGGCGCAAACTTTGGCTGGGCTGAAGGATCCTATGCCGAACGCGAAAAAATATTCCAGGACCATGTCAACTGGCAAAAGGGCTTTATGTACTTTCTTGCAAACGACAAGTCTATTCCGGAAAGTCTCCGCAAACGCGTAAGCGAATACGGATTGGATGCCGGAGAATTTCCCGAAACGGAGCACTGGCCCCATGAACTGTATGTGCGCGAAGCCCGCCGCATGCTTTCAGATTATGTTATGACTCAAGCCAACTGCACCGGAAATACCTCGGCTCCAGATTCCGTAGGCCTTGCAAGCTACACGATGGATTCCCACCATGTCGAGCGCGTGGTAAAGGACGGAACCCTCTGCGTAGAAGGCGGCTTTGAGGAGCGCGTCAAAAAGCCATATCCTGTAAGCTATAAGAGCATAGTTCCCAAAAAGGGCGAGTGTTCAAACCTCTTTGTCCCCGTTGCGTTATCGGCAAGCCATGTGGCGTTTGGTTCTATAAGAATGGAACCCGTATTCATGTTGTTGGGGCAAAGCGCAGCCACTGCGGCTTCAATGGCAATAGACGACAATATCGCCGTTCAAGACGTAAATTATCCAAAGCTGCGCGAGCGCCTCTTGCGCGACAAGCAAATTCTCGACCCGAAATAGAAACGGTTATTCCGATATTTTTCCGCAAACAAATGCGATATGGGTTAGCCCGGCTAATTTGACGCGCTGGATTATTTGGATATTTTCCCGGCCGACAGGTGCAAAGTTGAGTCGCACCGCGCCGCGAAATCTGGATTGTGGGTAATCAATAATAGAGCCACTTCCCTCTCTGAACAGAGCTTGAAAAACATGTTCATTACCGATTCCCCCGTTTTTTCGTCGAGATTTCCCGTTGGTTCATCGGATAATACGATGCGCGGAGAATTCATTATCGCGCGGGCTATTGCAACGCGCTGTTTTTCTCCTCCAGACAGTTGGGAAGGCAAATGTTTCATTCTGCCGCCCAATCCAACCGCGTCTAAAAGTTCCCTTGCCCTTTCGCGGGCGCTTTTGCCGAATTTCCCCGCTATTCTCGCAGCAAGCTCGACATTCTCAACGGCGTTAAGTTCGGGAACAAGGCAATAATTCTGAAATACGAATCCCATAAAGCCGGCGCGCCGGCGCGCCTGTTGAGAATTTGAGAACTTGTCTATGCGCACGCCGTCCCAGAGTACGGAGCCATCGTCGGGCAACTCGAACCCGGCGAGTATGTTCAGCAATGTCGTTTTCCCGGCCCCGCTCTCTCCCACAAGGCTAACGCTGTGCCCGCTCGGCACCTCAAGGTCAACTCCGCCCAAAACTTCAACGCTTCCGCCGTCGGGAGAGCGAAAGGATTTTTTTATGCTCTTGGCGCACAATATGCCCGGCTGCGTGGGATTATTCATTTCGCATGGCCTCCGAAATTTTGAGTTTTGCCGCGCGCAAGGCAGGCAAAAGTCCGGCAAGGGTACATAGAGCAATAGCAAATCCGCACGCGGAAACGGCGTCGCCAAGCTCGTATTTTACAGGCAGGCGCGCAAAATGATAAAATTCGATAAGGGCTTCTCGCCCAACTACAAGCTCCACTATTGGCTCGCGGAAATAGAGTATGAGCCATGTAAGGGCAAGACCCGTTAGAGAGCCTGCCACCCCTATGAAAAATCCCTGCACGCAATACATTAAGGCAATCTGTCCCGGCCTGGCTCCCATAGCCCCCAAGAGTCCTATTTCACGGGTCTTTCTCAAGACTGAAGTATATAGTGAAATGCAGATTGAAAACGACGCCACTATTATAATCAATACGATTATCAGCGACATCATTACCTTTTCCATTTTAATGACGCGCAAAAATCCCTCGTTGGAGGTAAGCCAAGTGGAAACAGAATATTTAGCCTTCAAATCTTTGCGTATTTTATCGGCAAACGATGTTGGATCCAATCCGTCTTCGAGGCGCAAGATTACGCTGTGGGCGCCCTCTCCCAAATTATAAAGTTCCCTCATTCGCCTGAGAGAAACCAACGCCACGCTTGAATCCGCCTCGGAATAGTCCGTGGCGAGAAACCCAACCACATCAAGGCGCACAGGCATGGGAACTTCGTCTTTCTTAATCCTGTCGAGAACAGTCGGAGAGAAAACTTCGACTTTGTCCCCAACGCTTATGCCGAGATTCGCGGCAAGGCGCTGGCCTATTATGATAGAATCGTCGTCGAGCATATCTATATCGCCCATTTTTACGAAATTATTTTCGCGTATGGGTATCGCGCACTCCCCCGACAGCGTATCGAAGCTGCGCAACAATGGGAAGGACGGCACATTGCGCACAAGCATCATCACCGGGCCGCTCGCCATTAACTCAACGCTTTTTATCCCGTCAACACTCTTTAATTTCGAGCGCAACCCATCGAGATTGTACATCGGGCGCCCGTAGTCGCGTATTATGATGTCTCCGGTAGTATCCCGCAATTTTTTGCCTATTTGGGCGTGGAATCCATTCATAACGCTTTGGGTTCCGTAGAGGCCAAGAATGCCCAAAGCCACACCCAATATGGATACCAGGGCAAAAAACGACGCGAATTTTCCGCTGGGGAAAAGTTGTTTAAACGCTATGTATAGCCACCATTTCATGTCGCGCCGGTTTCACCCAAAACTTATTTTACTTTCCGCCGGAAGCGTCAGAAGATTGCCCTGGGCGCAAAGACGGGAAGAGTATAGTATCGCGTATATTAGCCGCTCCGGTAAGGAGTATTACAAGACGGTCTATCCCGACTCCCATTCCTCCTGCCGGGGGCATGCCGTATTCAAGGGCTGTGAGGAAATCCTCGTCCAATTTTTGTTTTTCCTCCCCGACCTGCAACTCAAACATGCGTCGCTGAACAAACGGATCATTCTGCTCGGAATATGCGGGAGCTATTTCCTGTCCGTTTATGCAGAGTTCAAAGACGTCCAATACGGAATCGTCGGCTCTATTTATTTTAGCCAACGGGCAGAGTTCCTTAGGAACATTCAACACAAATGTGGGCTGTATGAGATTTGGTTCTACAAGTTTTTCGTAAACGTCGTTTGTGACCCCTATATCGTCGAGAGAAGGATCCACCTGTATTCCAAGCTTTTCGCAAGCGGCAAGTTTTTCTTCGCGCGAGCGCGAGAACCAATCGGTATCGCCTGCGGCGGCGCACACAAGTTCCTTATAAGTGGCTTTGCGCCACTCCCCGCCGAGTTCTATTGTTCCGCCGTCGGCGCGGGGTATGCTTGTAGTGCCAAGCACATTTGTGCAAATGCGGCTTATCATAGACTGTATCAATTCCATCATTCCATTGTGGTCGGAATAGGCTTGGTACACTTCAAGCATTGTAAATTCGGGATTATGCTTGCGGTCGAGCCCCTCGTTGCGGAAGACCCTTCCCATCTCGAAAACTCTGTCGAATCCACCTACAAGCATTTGCTTCAAATATAGCTCAAGGGCTATTCTAAGATAGAAATCGCAATCAAGGGCGTTAAAGTGCGTAATAAAGGGTCTTGCGGCGGCTCCGCCGGCGACCGAATGGAGAGTAGGAGTCTCAACTTCCGTGAAATCGCGCTCCCATAAAAATTCACGTATCTCCCGCACTATTCTGCTGCGGAGTTTAAAGCGCTTGCGTGAATCGGCGTTCACAATCAAATCGAGATAGCGCTGGCGATAAATCTGTTCGCTATCTGTAAGGCCGTGCCATTTTTCCGGTAGCGGACGCATACTTTTTGCCAGCATTTTAAACTCAACCACGCGGACGGTTATTTCGCCGGTCTTGGTTTTAAAAAGCTTGCCGCGAGCCCCTATTATATCGCCGACATCGACGTTCTTTTTAAAATCGTCGTTATATACTCCCTCCGGAAGGGCGTCGCGCGATACATAGAGCTGGATTACGCCGTCCCTGTCGAGAATCTTCAGGAAGCTGGCTTTCCCCATGAGCCTAAACACGAGAACTCTGCCGGCAACGCTCACTTCATGCGTCGAATTTTCTCCCTCTGGAATATTTGGGTCGTAGGATTCTATTGCCGTTTTACTTGTATGCGACTGTTCCCAATCGGCGCGGAAAGGATCGAAGCCCTTATTGCGCATTGAATCTAATTTGGCTTTGCGCACGGCAAACTGGTCGTGCGAAATGTCCTGAAGATTTTTTTCGGATTCGTTCATCGAATTTATTTTTGAAATTGAAGTGTCGAGCATTTCACAACTTGAACTCTTTGGCAACACTCTTTTAAGCCATGGACAACGCATTCCGAAAAAACTTGAATACGGCGACGCGGCTTCCACTATTTGTAGAGAATGAGTATTAGAGTGACAGTTGTGCGCCATCCGAGAGAAAACTTAAAGAAGTGCTCCTTGAGGCATTTGCACGGGCGGGAAGATTTTACATTTCTGACCGCGCGCGACGGATTCAAATTTGACGCAAGCGGATTCGTGCTTTTGGAAATGGGAGCGGCTCCCATATCTCCGGCCGACGCCGAAAAACCATTGCTTCTTTTGGATAGCACCTGGAGGCTCTTGCCGCGCATACGCGGAAAAATTTTTGGGAATTACACGCCGCGCTCGATTCCCCCAAACGTAAAAACAGCATACCCGAGAGTCTCAAAAATATACGACGACCCTCCGGGACTCGCCACAGTGGAAGCTCTATACGCCGCATTGAAAGCCATGGGAACCCCCGACGAATCCGTGCTTGACGGATACCCTTTTGCGGAGAAGTTTCTTGAAATAAACGCTTGGGATAAACCGACTCGCGGCATTCCGCAAACAAGAGGGCGGGAGAACTTATAGAAAAAGTTTGCCCGCAGACGCCATTTTACGATTATTTAAACAATGAGTTTCGACATAGAAAAAATCAGATCCGATTTTCCGGCCCTTCAGCAAAAAATGCGGGGAGGCCATGAATTAGTATATTTCGATAATGCTGCGACATCGCAAAAGCCCAAAAGCGTCATAGAGGCGGAGTGCGATTTCTACTCGCACGACAACGCAAATATTCACCGTTCTGCGCACGAGCTCAGCGCCCGTTCAACAAGTATGTACGAAGCCGCCCGGGACGCCGTATTAAAATTTTTCAAAGCAGGGCCGGACTATTGCGCCGTATTTACACGCGGAGCCACAGAAGCGCTCAACCTCACCGCGCAGAGCTGGGGGCGCAAAAATATATGCAGCGGAGATGAAATCCTTCTGACTCAGATGGAGCATCATGCGAATATAGTGCCTTGGCAAATTATCGCGATAGAGAGGGGCGCAAAAATAAACGTGGCAAAAATTGGGCCGGACGGTTCTCTTGATATGGACGATTTTAAGAGTAAACTATCGGGAAAGACAAAGATAGTCTCGGTTGCGCATGCCTCAAATGTTTTGGGGACAGTGAACGACATCGCGGAAATCGGACGTCTCGCCCATGAGGCAGGAGCTTTGTTTTGCGTAGATGCCGCGCAATCCGCCCCGCATATGATAGACGGTATCTCCTCCTCCCAACCGGATTTTCTGGCGGTTTCCGCCCACAAATGCTACGGGCCAACCGGTATTGGGGCCCTCCTTGCAAAAAAGGAAATATTGGACTCCATGCCCCCGTACCAATGCGGAGGCGATATGATAGAATCTGTATCGTGGAACGGGACAACGTTCCGCCAATCCCCCGAAAGATTCGAGGCTGGCACGCCAAATATAGCAGGCGCAATAGGTTTCCATGCGGCAATAAAGTATGTAAATTCCCTCGATAAGGCCGCGCTGCACGAGCATGAATCGCGGCTTTTGGAACGCCTTACATCGCGTCTTTCCCAAATATCCGGACTCAAAATATTCGGCACGGCTAAAGACAAGATAAGCACGGTGTCATTCGCCTGCGAAGGGATACACCCAAACGATATTTCAACGCTCCTCGACGCCCAAGGCATAGCCATACGCACGGGGCACCATTGCGCCGAACCCCTTATGGACACCCTCGGAGTGAAATCCACATGCCGCGCCTCGCTTGCCTTTTACAACACTACGGAAGAGGTCGACTATTTTGCAGATACGCTCGAAAGAGAAATAGCCCTGCTATCCTGATGTTTTGGAGGAAGAACATCTTTGTTATAACGAACGCTTCCCCAATGGGAAAAAGCAAGAACTTTGCGCCGCCAGAATTCGCGAAAGATTAAACCCAGGCTTAATTTCGCAATTAAAGAATTATGGTCTGCCTGTCGTTGGATATTATAACAGGCTTTCCCCATACAGCCTCCGCTCTTATGCGCTCGAACTCGGGATCGTTGAGTATCTCGATGCCGTGGTGCAAGAATAAAATATCTTTAACGGAATTTGGGTATTTTTCCTTTATTCTTGAGCACAAGTTTTCGGCTACATGATGGCCCGTCTCTATCATTAGAAGATCACAACCCCCGTCCCTAAAGAAGAATCCTACATCATCTTCATTTTTTATATCGCCTGTAAAAATTATAGTCTTATTTGGAGGCGTAAGCATTTTTATTCTGTACGAATACGACTGGCAAAGCCCTTCAGGGGTGCGCGGCATATGGTTGTTTTCCACGGCATCTATTACGACGTCCGAATCCTTGTAAACTTCTCCATTCACAACCAAATGCGTCTTCAATCCCTTTATGGTGCCTTTATTTACAAGCATTTTTTGGGCGGATTCCACGGGATATGCGACCGGCGTATGCACAGTGAGATCAAATGGCGTTTTTTCCTTATAGACCCAGCGCAACTTGAGCATAGTCGTAAATAATCCAGGAAGTCCGCCTATGTGATCCAAATGTGGATGCGATATAAACAGATTTTTGCACCTCAATACGTCTATTTTCATCAGAGATGCAGTCCACGAGCAATACTCACCCGCGTCAAACCAAAGCAGTTCACCCGTGGGCTTCTCGAGTATCCAAGATGTGTGGTTTCTGCCTTTCCATGGCTCGGTTCCGGCGCACGTACCCAGCATATGTATTTTCCATTTTCCGCTCCCCTTGGCATACGCAGCGCGCATTTCGGCAGCTTCGCGGCTATGCCAATATTCTTTCCAAGCGGCCTTTCTTACGGCTTTTACTTCTTCGGCGGACATCGACAGTATTTTATCCGCCCTATCCGACACCTTTCCTGACGCGGATTTTTCCGCTCCCACCGCATTGCCAGGCTGTTCCGCAAAAACTGGGCTAATACTTCCGGCGGCTAAAAAAAAGCCCGCCTTCTTTAAAAAATTTCTTCTTCCGTTCTCAAGATTATTACTCATAAGCTAAAATCCTCCCGCTCAGTACAAAACATATCGGCTACCGACGAACTGGTGACATTAGCGCCCCTATCGATGCGACTGTCAACACTATTGAGACAAAAGGAATTAGTATTTTCAGCGGAAAAATTTTTTGACATGCCTCGCCAAATTCCCTTCGGAATCCAGAGGGGTCCCGCATTCCAAAAAATCCGCAAAATGTCCCGCAAAATACGGGCATAATGCAAAACCTTTTGAGCCGAATCCGTTAAAAGAAAGGAGTCGATTATCTTTAGGGTGAACCCCTATATGCGGCCGCGTAGTAGCCGTGCAAGGACGAATTCCGCACGAATGTTCAATAACAGCAAATTCCCCTGCTTTAGGCAAAATATTTTCGGCGGCAGACAAGAGTTCCGCCCGAGCGGAAGGAGTGGGAATGCAATTTAGATTTTCCCTATCCCATGTAGAGCCCACGCGGAAGAAATCCCTATATTTCATAATCCAATGCCCTCGATGCAGTATATGATCGGGAAGGATTGCGTTCGATTTCAGTGTGAGGACCTCTCCTTTTGCCGGGCGCATAGGCAGCCACTTGAAAAACGGGTTTTCGCGGACCCGCCAACCTTCGCAAAATATTATTTTGCGAGCGGATAGGTTTTCGTACTCAAGACATTCGCCATCGAGCTTGAGAGTTTCGTATGAGAACGGAGATTCTATGAGCACTTTTTTCCCCTCAAAGAAACTTTTAAAAGCCTTCATGAGAACAGGGCACTCAACCCAAGCGGATCTGTTAATAAAGTAAGAACCGAACGAATCGTTTAAGTCTGAAAAAGAATTTGGGGGATTATATTCTCCTATGAGATCCGCGTATTCGGGAATATTGATGCGTTCGCGCCAAAGCGAATCTTCCTCCGGGGAACGGCACATTTGCAGTATTCTTCTTTCATGATAGAATTTTGCATTGAGGATTCCCTCGAGGTTTGCATAGAACTTTTTTGCCGCTGTATGGGCAACTTCACTGCGCCAGCTTTTTACAAGGCGTTTTCCGGTAATCGGATTTATAACGCCGGCGGCCACAATGCACGCCGCCCATTTCCAGGAATCGTCGAATACAGCCACCTTTAGCCCCCTGCGCATGAGCTCAAACGCCATGCACGAGCCCGCTATGCCCTGCCCTACGACGATATAATCTACTTCCATATCAGAACAGAGTTCCCTGTTCGGAAGCCATACCCGAATATCCCAAGATTTTCCACGCTTTGTCGGTAAGAATTCTTCCCTGGGGAGTTCTGGCTATATAGCCCTCTTGTATCAGATAAGGTTCGTGAACTTCCTCGAGCGTATCGGGCTCTTCGTTTACAGCCACGGCCACAGTATTTATGCCCACGGGCCCTCCTTTGTAATTCTCCGCCATAACGCGCAGCATGCGCTTGTCCATCTCGTCAAGCCCGTTCTCGTCGATTTCCAAAAGTTCCAATGCCGAAATCGCCGTCTGGCGGTCTATCATGCCAGTACCGCGCTCCTGGGCGTAGTCCCTTACAAATCTTATCAAATTGTTCACTATTCTTGGCGTGCCGCGGGAACGCCTTGCGATTTCGTCGGCGCCGAACTTGTCGATTGGAACATTTAACAATCCGCAACTCCTGCGCACTATCGATATCAACTCCGGGCGAGTATAATAATCAAGCCTTGTCTGAAGCCCGAAACGGCTCCTCAGCGGCGACGTCAACAACCCCGTTCTTGTCGTGGCTCCTATAAGAGTAAAGCGCGGGACATTCAAGCGTACGCTACGCGCATTCGGTCCCTGGTCTATCATTATATCTATGCGGAAATCCTCCATTGCGCTATAAAGAAATTCCTCGACAGTCCTCGATATTCTATGAATTTCGTCTATAAATAAAATGTCGCCCTCCTGAAGGTTTGTCAGCAGGCCCGCCAAATCAGACGCTTTCTCAATTACAGGCCCCGATGTCACCCTAATTTGCGCTCCCATTTCATTGGCCAATATAAAAGCCAGAGTAGTTTTCCCGAGTCCTGGAGGCCCGTGAAAAAGTATGTGATTGAGAGGTTCTTGGCGCTTCTTTGCCGCCCCCACCACAACCTTTAAGCGCTCTATGGTTTTCCCCTGTCCGGCGAAGGCGTCGAACCCTGAAGGGCGCAAAGATAATTCAATCTCGTCGCTTTTGCGTTCGAGCGCGTTTTGAAGATAGTCCGACCCCGTTTCCATTTTTAAAACTTTACAAAAATAATCTTATAGGAAATCCTACACCCAATAGCTATTTTGTGAAGATAAAATTTATCAGATTGCGAGATTTCAGAAATATAAGCTTTGCGGAAATATCCCTCGAAGCCGATTCCGTATGGATTTATGGAAAAAACGCCCAGGGAAAGACGAATCTGCTCGAAGCCATAGGCCTGCTAACCGCACTGCGCTCGTTTAGAGCCTCCAAGCCTTCGGCAATGATTTCAAAGGACAAGGAGTCTTCAGATATACTCGTATGTCTCGAACACGAAACTTTGGGGGAAACGGAGATACAAATTACCCTCGCGCAAAAAAAGAAAGTTTTCTTAGACGGCAACGAATTAAAATCCCTCGGGGAATTTATCGGCAAATTTCCAGCTTTGGCTATGAGTTCGGAGGATATTCGGCTCATAAGGGGAACGCCGGAAATAAGAAGGCGCGATATAGACATGTTCATATCCGGAGTGGACTCTAATTATTTCAAAAGCCTATGCGATTACCACGCAGCCCTCATCCAGCGAAACGCCCTCCTGAGAACTCCCCGCGCCGACAGATTCCAATTCGCAGCCTTTGAAAAGCGCATGGCCGCTTCGGCAGTCGAGATTTCTGAACTTCGCCACAAATGGTTGGAAGCGCTCGCCCAAAGGGCTGGCTCGATATATTCTAAGCTTGCCGGACAAAACTCTGAACCCGCTGAAATGAGGTTTCGCTCCAATGCAGATTTTAAATCTGAAGATGATTTCTTAAATATGCTCGATTCCGATCGCACCGCAGACATTGAGCGCGGATACACTCTGCGGGGCCCGCATCGCGACGACATCATCGTGCATATAGATTCAAAAGACGCCAAATCCTACGCATCCGAAGGCCAGCAACGCTCCGCCGTTATAGCCTTAAAGCTTGCCCAATTTGCGATTTTCAAAGAAAATTCCGGCATAGAGCCCGTAATACTCTGCGACGATATTCTCGGAGAATTAGATCCCGGCAGGCGCGCCGCATTCTGGGAATGTATTCCAAGCCTCGCCCAAATTATCGCAACCTCAACCTCGCCCGCACCCTCGGAGAGCCGCGGAAGACACTGGACGTCCATAGGAGCCGATTCCGGGACATTTGCTAAGCTTTAATCCGACTTATGCCGCAGGAGAGATTCATTCCCAAAAATCCAGTGTTCGATTTTCTGACAAAAAGGAAATCCGACAGCCCAATTTTATGGAGCCAATATATCTGCGAAGCATTGTACAACCGCGAATTCGGATATTATAGAAAAGACAAAAAACGTACCGGAGGAGACGGTGCCGACTTTTACACTTCGGAATCCCTGCGCCAGAATATTTTCGGACGCCTTCTCAAATATTCCATAGAAAAGTATTTTTCCGATTTCGGAAAATCCTTAGAAGATTTCAAGCTTTGCCATATAGGCTCCGAACCCGGAATGGAAACCATTCCAACGGAAATATCAATGCGGCTCGACGACCCTAAAATTATTCCTCCGCGCGCCGCGATATTTTCAAACGAGCTTCTCGACGCCAGACCTTTCGACAGATTCGTTTTTAAGGGTGGAAGATGGAATATAGAAGGCATTTTTATAGTAAAAACCCGGGGTGGATATATTGTCAAAACAGAGCTTTTCAATCCTCCGGAGGAATACTCAGAAATTCTCGATAAATATTTCCGCAAGGCAATGATAGAGGATTTTAGGGTGGACATTTCGCTGGACGCGATTTCACTTTTTCGGCAGATATGCTCGCAAAACTGGAAGGGCATAATAATATTTTTCGACTATTTTAGAAGCGCCGCCCAACTTTGCAACTTTCCATCCGGAACCGCCCGCACATACTTTAGGCACACGTCTTCCAACGATATTCTTGAAACGCCTTCGGGCCGGGATATAACATATTCTCCGTGCAGCGACATATTTTTGGACATATTGCGGGAATTCGGCTTTAAAAAAGCCATATACGAGAGCCAGGAAAGCTTTTTTATAGAGAGGGCCAGCGAACCGATAAAGGAGATAATAGCGGCATCTCCGCTTCTCGACCCCCGCAAGCGCGAACTCGTACAACTCCTAAACCCGTCGCTCATGGGGATTGATTTTGGCGCGATATCCGCCTGCCGATTTTAAATTAGAGATTTTTCACGAGCCATTCGGCCGCCGACATGTTTGCGGGAGCCTTGAGGGCTTCTCTAAGTTTTCCCGCGTTAAGTTCTGCCTCATTGCGGGCTTCGGGCGAATACAAAACCCGCTCCATATATTGCGCTATCTTGTTTGGATTAGCTGCAAATTGTATATATTCCCTCCATGCCGGAGCATCCAAAATTATGTTTGCTATGCTCAGATAAGATATTTTTACAATGGCTCTACCGCATAAATAAGTTAGGGGGTTCGCCTTGTAAACTATGACACCCGGAATTCCTTCAAGCGAACATTCGAGGGACATAGTGCCGGAACTCATCATAGCCGCTTTAACGCCAACTTTATTCTGGGAGCTGTCCAAGAGCTTCACTTTGCCATACAATTTCGGAAATTTTTCCAAAATCCGCTCAAGCTGCTCCTTTATAGCCAAGCTTGGATAAAACGCTATCGCATTCTCCTGGGGGAAACGTGACATCACTTCCAGCATAACCGGAAATATCCTTCCCACAGCAGCGCTCCGGCTGCCCGAAAGCAAAAGCAAACTTCCCTTCGGGTCATAGCGCACATGCGGAACATAAGATTCGTCCAAAAACGGGTGCCCCACGAAATCGGCCTTAAGACCCGTATCCGAATAGCATTTCGGCTCAAAGGGAAATATGACTCCGAGGGCGTCCACGCATTCAGCTATTTTGAACCTCCTGCGCGACTTCCACGCCCATATTTGCGGGCTTATATAATACAAAACTTTAATATTGCCCCCGCCCTTCAAAGATACGCCTTCCCGCCTAAGCCTATCGGCTATGCGCAAGTTAAAACCGGGATAGTCCACAAAGCACACCGCGCGCGGCTTATTGTTCTTTATCCACCGTACGACCCTATCCGACAATTCGGCAAAAAAAGAATAATTTTTTAAAACTTCAAAGAGCCCCACAACCGAATACGCAGTCATGTCAAACAGCAATTTCGCCCCGGCCGACTCCAATGCTTTTCCGCCAAACGCGCAAGCCCTTAAACTCGGATTTTCGGCGATAGCCGCCTTCAACATTCTCGCAGCCTGCTCGTCGCCGGAATGCTCCCCCGCCACAAACAATACATCGCAAGGTCCGCCGGAATCCGGAGACAAGTCAATACTTGATAAACGGTTGTCGGACATGATTTCTATTCGCGCATATCCTTGATTTGGTCGGTAATTTCAAGGGCGACCTCAAGGGCTCTCATTCCAAGCCGCGCGTCAACTTTCGGATTTTCCTTATGCAGCACGCAATGGGTAAAACTTTCCAATTCCAATTTCAAAGGCTCTCCCTTTACAATCGGGACTTCCTGCATGTCCATTTTCATGGGTTCGGTCATTTTTATAAGATGCCCCTTCTGATTGAGAAAATCGAGAGACATGTATGTATATGGCTGAAATATGCGAATCTCACGCAACTTTTTAAGGCTTACCCTGCTGACGTTAAGATTTGCCACGCATTTATTCTCGAAAACTATGCGGGCATTTGCGATGTCTTCGTTCTTGCTTAAAACATTCACGCCCACAGCCTCTATGCGGCTCACCCGCGAATTAGCCAATTTCAAAACGACTCCTATATCGTGAATCATTAAGTCGAGAACCACCCCGACCTCCGTTCCGCGCGGGTTGAAGGGCGCGAGCCTGTCGGCTGTTATAAAGCGGGGATTGTTCACATGGGTCTCCATAAATCCCATAACCGGATTGAAATGCTCTATGTGCCCCACTTGGACAATCAGATTTTTACGCCTTGCGAGCGCTACTATCTGCCTTGCGTCCTCAAGCGACGTGCAAATCGGCTTTTCTATTAGGAGGTCGCAGCCCTTCTCCAAGAGGGGAATAGCCACCTGCGTGTGCCTATCTGTGGGAACAACCACGCTCACCGCATCGCACGCCTCCCCGAGTTCTTCCACAGAATCGAAGATTCGGCAGTTGTAAAGCGAGGCGATTTCTTTTGCCCTGGCAGGATTGCTCTCGAAAATGCCGACAAAATCGACATTCTCCAATGACGAATAAATTCTGGCGTGGTGTTGGCCGAGATACCCCACACCGACTACTCCACAACGCAATTTACGGTTATTTTCTGACATAGCTAAATTTATTTTTCCGAAGTTGCCGGAAGATTCCATCTCACAGGGATTCCTCCATATTATCAAGTATTTTTTCCCTGCCCTGCAACATATTTATGGGATTTATGGACACCCCTATATCCGGATTTTCAAGAGTCCCCTTTACCTTTATGGTAATAGTGTTTGCAATCGGATTTATAAGAGAGGCTATATTTGAAATTAGCGGGGTTGTAAGTCCGCCAAAAGGCCTGGCAGAAAGCGCAGCGGAAATATCGTCTTTTATAAAATTGTATTCCGCCACACCGTTGATTTTCATAACGGGCCCACCGAGTTCAAGCCGAGAAAATTTAACCTCTCCATCGGATATCGTAAACGACCCGTTCGCGTAGTCTATGTCGAAACTACCTATGGGAAGTTTCAATGCCGAAAGCGCCCTCGACAACATTCCAAATATGTTCAACTTAATAAAATCGCTATCCTGCAAGCTCGCGTATCCCGAGCCGCTTACGCGTTCAAAATTTTCGCTATTCCCCGACAGGGAAAGTACTACGTCCACTATGGCTTCGTCGTCCTCGGCTTCCGGTTCATCTTTATCGTCGCCATTGCCGCTTATTTCCTTCAAGAAAGCGGAAAATGAATTTTTATCCATCTTTGAGGCGGATACTTCGCCGGAGAAGTCCATTCCATTTGCTGCGCGTTTAAGTTTTAGGGTTCCTTCGGCGAGGCCTCCACAGAATCCGAAATCAGCGTGGGTCACGCGCGTGTTTACCGTATCGCTCTCCGCTGAGAACGAAAGATTCTCCAAGACCGCGCACTCTACGCGTGTCTGCCCCGCGCAAAAAGCGTCAACCTCTATGGCGTCGGCCAAATTCTCGGGATTGTTGCGCGGATTTCTAAATATGGCATTCATAGTTAGTCTCGGCGGAGAGCCAAATTTCAAGACATCTAAAACATCTTTGGCGTCCTTTCCGCCCAACAGGGCGAGTTCATCGGCGGACAGCGTTGATTCCAAAAAGAGCCTCTGATTTAAATAGCGCGTCAATCCGCCATCGCCGTAAAGCCATTCTATAAAGCAATGTGCCTGCCTGTCGCCGGCGTTGACGGATACGTCGTAAAGCGATATTCTCGACGGATTCACCCATATATTTAAAGAAAAATCCGAAAAATCCACTCCGTTATACGACGCCTCCTGGCCGTTCGCGCTCCCATAACACCATATGTATTGGGGACTCCCCCATCTGCCTTTTACAACCACATCGGCATTTGGGAAGTTGGAATTCGGATTTTTAAAAGTAAACGCGCAAACTGTCTTAGTCCACCACGGCTCCATAAAATGCGCTATGTCCGACGGCCTTATATTACCCTTAACACATATTGAATAATCGCGGTTCTCGAGACTTTGGAACATATTTCCTTCGACTTTCCACCCAGCTTGGGATTCAACGTCGAGATTGTCCGCGAAAAAAGAGTTTGCATCGCCGTCGTAATAAAAATCCCCCGATAAATGCGCCACGGGAATGTTCATTACAACACAATCGTCGGACTCAAAAGACAAATCCGCGTTTGCCTTATTCGACGAAAAATCGTATTTCAGCATGCCGTAGATTCCTATGCCGCGATTGAAAGACATCTGCTTGAGTTCCCGTATGTCTTCAAATTCTCCCACATTTATGATTTCCATGGGATTTACATTTGCAATAAAGTCAAATTTCAGTGACTTTTGAGCCGGGAATTCCAACATTCCACCAAGTCTATTTACTCCGAAGGCCGCAAATATATACCAATCGTTTCGCCAATTCTCCATATCAAGCACATGCTTTTCCAAGGATACGTTATCCAGGGAAAAATTCTTGTACTTAATTTTAGCCGCATTTAAGGCCAAACTGTCGAGAGCCGGAGACTCGTAATCCGGCAAGAAGAATGCCCGCGCCGTAAGATTTTCGCAGGCGGATACTTCCCATCCGGATATTTCCTTGGCTTGAAGTAATATCGACAATCTGCGATGTATAGGCTCGTCGCCAGAGTACGCCAGGCGCACTTCCGCATTTTTTACAGAGCACTGATAACCGTAAACGTCTCCATCTATCTCGCCGGAAACAAAATTTATCCGCGCGCTATTTTTGCCGCCTCCGCAGAACAGCATATTTATGTCAATGGCGGGCTCCGCAAAACCGTCAAGGTGGCCAACCGCATCGAGCGCCGCCGTAAGGATTTTATCCAATTTCCCGGCGGCGTCTAAAGGTTCCAATCCCCCGCTCTTTTCACTGACCGAATCTTTAGATTTCAACGCGCCGCCTAAATTTTCCGGAATGCAGAGATCATACGTCAATTCCCTATAGTCGAAATCCGACGCAACGCGCCCGTCGCACCCCACCGACAACTCTCCTATGCGCAGCCTTGCCGCATTGAGTATCCACCATTTGCCCTCGCGCGCCACGCTCAAAAAGAAGCCTTTTATTGCGGGATTGGAATTTATGTCGCCAAAGCTTGTGGAAAATCTTCCATCGTAAACGCTCGCAGAGCGCAAGTGGAAATTTCCCGACAACACCCCCCATGGCGAGACATCTACATAAATGCGTCGCGCCATAAAAAACGCCTGCGGTGTTCCGGAAAAACGCAGCGAAGGCGAGTCCGCCCTAAGCTCGCCCCGCAATGAAACCGAAATCGACGAAAATTCGGCGTCAATTCCGCATTTTGATATTTCGTTTCTCACTATTTCGCAGATGAAGTCGGGCAGTCGCACATAGCCTTCAAAATAGAGCATTGCGAATACCGCCGATTGCACGAACAGAACAAGAATGAGAAAAGCGTTAAAAGGATAGAGAGCGCGCCAAAACGCATTCAGCAGCGCGGTAGATATTTTTAGGCTCAATGTTTTTTCAGACACCGGCATACAGCCGCGCGCGCGGCTACTTTTTGTTTAGGTCGTTCGATGGCGATTCTGAAGGCTTATCCGCCGGAAGGGCAACGGGCTCGACGCTTTTTGGGGCGGGTTTTGAAAGGCTTTCCGGCGCAGATAATTCCGTGGTGAGCTCGGCGAGGGCGTCTATTATATTCTGCTCAAGAATAAATTCGGCGTCGGATCTCTTGTATCCCCCGTATTGGGTGGTTCCTCCCGTCCGTTCAGTAAGATACCATTCACGTTTTTCAAGCGACGTTTCCGAACCTGTTCCTTGGAGTTCAAATTCGGCGCCGAGCACATACGCCCATGGAATCTTTTTAGAGTCCGGCAGTATCGCGCCTTCGGTGGAAAACGGGGTTTTAAGGTATTCCTTAACGGTAAATTTCTTGAGGGAATCGGAGAGCAATTTCAAGGCGGACTTTCCCCGGTCGCCGAGTTTTCCAGAATCGGGCGACGGAAGATTCAAATTCGCATAAAAGATCTGTTTGTTGTCCTTTGCGTCCGATATTTTTATGGAAACCACCTTTGAATTGGACGGCATGACCTCGAGAATGCGCGAACGGTAGTGGTAGAAGTCCGTGCTGGCAATATTGGAGAGTTCCTTCGATATTCCGTACACGGCAGGATCGGAATTGACGGCGGCATACATGAGGTTTGCTCCGCCATATTTGTATTCGGAACCGATTTTTATGGAATTAAGTGACTGGTCGGATTGGGTGATGACTATCTGCAAGGCGTCCTTAGGGGAGAATCCGTAATTTTTCCCTTCGGAAATGTCGCTAACAAAATTCCTCGCCCTCAGTTTTTCAAGTTTCGACAACAAATCGTTAACCACGGCCAAATCTGCGGCGGCAGTTAGTGTATCGCCTTTGGCATTAGTTCCTATAACGTCCCAAACTCCGCTTTTAAGTTTGCGGAGCTTAACGCTCTTTGCGTCTTTGGAAATATCCAATCCCACTGTTTGCGACGCTTCAAAGTGAAGCATGCGCTTGTCCCTGAGAGTTGTTTGCAGGGAACCGAGATTCTTAAACGGAGCCTCGTCAAGAATGAATACCGTAGGATTATCTTCGAGCCTCGCATAGATTTTGCCGTCATCGCCAGCCGGCGAGCCAAGCAATAGAACCTGGCGGCGGTTGGTTCCCTGAATGGTTATGCTTGTGGGAAGCAAAGAGGCGTCGAATGAGCCTTCGGCGGAGGCGGGAAATCCCTTTGCGGAAATCTGGCACAGTTCATTCAAGAACGCATCAACCTCGCGGGGATCGGCGGCCGCTACAATAGGAGTTTCAAACTTCCATTTTCCGCCGTCCTTAATCAAACCTATGCGCCTGAAGGATATTTTCCCGGATTTTATATCGCCTTCGGGTATGCGTATGGAAATCGCCGAAACTTCAAATGCGGGAATATCGAATACAGATTGGTTGCGCAGGCTTTCCATATCGAGCACAAGTCCGTCCACGAAGGCCCTATCAACCACCACGACTCTTCCCGCATTTTCGTCAAGCATATATACCCTATCGCCCACGGGAGCATTTTTGCCTATTTTAAGAGTATACATAGTGCTGCCGTTTCCATAGCGCAATATAAACGACGGATTCTCCAAGCCGTAATCGGCCAAACCGTGCCCGTGCGTAGAGAGTTCTGAGACGGGGAAGCTCGTTTCCTTGCCCAGGAACTCCAACTGGTTGCGTATGCGGTTCACCGCAAAGAGATTGGCCGGCCAATTTATAGGAGACGTAATTCTCCACTTATTATTTTCAAGCTTGATTATGCGCGGTTTTTCCATTCCTCCGCCCGATATTTCAAGAACCGTAAACGGCACGGTATCTACAACCGGCTTGGAATCCACCGACTCGTCCCTCTCTAAAATCCATATTCCGAAAAACAGCGCCACGTTGGCTATGAGCAACAGCAATGTAAATCTGAACCGCATAATCTCTACCCTTTCTCCAGCAGGCCCCACTCAGCGGCGCCTCAATAGAAACACTATAAACCCGGCTAAAGCCGCCGCTATCGGAAGCGCTCCAAAGCGCAAAGCCAACGCATAGATTTCGCTCTGGGAAAGCGTTATCGAATAGGAATCAAGCCGGCGCGGGGCTATGTTTAACATATTGTTTTCGTCAAACATCCAATCCACCGTATTTATGGCAAGTTTTGAATTTCCAAGTCTATTGAACCATTTGTTGGCTATGAAATTCTCGTCTCCAAACACCGCAAGTTTCCCGCCGGGAATTGTCAAACCGAGATCGGCTCCCCTTTTTCGGGAGGCGGTCATTGCCAGAGGAAGCGGCCCGGGAATGTCTGTTTCAGAATTATAGCTTTGCATGCCTCCCCTCAGATAGGATTTTTCGCCCCAACTCGATTTGCTGCTCAATATTATGGGCTCCAACTTCAGGGCCTCGTCCACAGGCGCTCCCATATCGGGGCGCACAGGGCGAACAGAGCCAAACTGCACCGGCATATCCATGCTTATAAGATAGTGCACGATAGCATGAGACTTTTGCGGGAAATTGCGCGCTATCATGTCTCCGGACGCGCTCTCGTAGTCCCCTCCGGAATCAAGAACGAGCATATCGTCGCTCATTATGCCCCATTCGTAAAATATATTTTCGAGACCGTGCAGGGGCCCCATCTCCAAAAATACGATAAGCCGCCCGTTCGAGTTTAAGAGATACTTTCTCAAGGCGTCTATTTCCTTCGGCAAAAATTCCATTTGAGCCCCGGCTATTACTATCATGTCGGCGTCGTCAGGTATGCGTTTGCTCTCGTTTAAGTCGAGTTCGGCAACCGCATAATTCCGCGAGCGCAAAGACTGCACAAACTCGGAAAGCCCGCGCATTGAATTTGCGCTCTTTATGCTCATTTCGCCGTGTCCTTTTAGAAAATATATTTTAGGCTCTTTCCCGTAGCTAACGTTTAATATCGCCGAACTTATCAGCTGTTCTCCGTTGAAATCCCTGCGGTCGGCTCCATTTTCGGCCCCGTAGAAATCCACTATCGGTATGCGTTTAAACCGATTCTTTCCGGATACTATCACGCAATCCTCCAAATCCGAGCCAAAGCGCTGCACGAGTTTCTCCGCTTTTTTATTGTCGAGATGGGGATTTATGAAATCGACCTTCACCGGGGCATTTCTGGAAGACGCGTACTCATAGCGCCTCAAAAGAGACGAGAGGTCGCGCACAATCTGCTGGCTATCCCTATCATTTACCCCTTGGGAAACCACTGCGAAAATTTCGACGGGATCCTCCAGCGACTTGACATACGCCACGCTCTCCGGAGACAGCGAATTTCGCATATCCGACGAAAAATCCCAACGCCTATAATGGCGGGCCGCCATAAAATTCAACCCTATATACAGGGAAAGTCCAAGCGCGATTTGGGCCATCAAATTCAGGCGCTTAAAACGCGTCACAAACTTAAAATCTTCAAATCTTCCCTTTTTCATGCGTTTTTAGACTCCGTTATGAGGGAAGTGAACGACAGCAGCAACAGCGCCGTGCTAAGATAGAAGAAAAACGGACGCGTATCCATTATCGACATGCTAAAATCTTCAAGGTGCTTAAATGTCTGCATATATTCCGCCGGTTTTGTCAAGAGCGCCATAGCCCCGCTTTCCGGCAGGGGAAAATTAGACAACAATCCGGAGCCTATTATTGCAAAAAACAGCATGCAGAAAGAAAGCATTCCGGAAACAAGCGTGGAGCGCGTCAGAGAGCTTGCAAATATTCCTACGGCCACATACATCGCCCCGCTCACAAATATGAACGCATAGCCGGTACCTATCTGCCAAATGTCGAATATTCTGGCATCAACCGCCGTTCGCGGCATATACATCGCAGTTATAAGAGGAAATGCGAGGGTTGCGACCCAAAGTATAACATAGAAAAAATAACAGGCTAAAAACTTCGACAAGACTATTTGCCACGCCGACACTGGCGTTGTCATAAGGGTTCCCAGAGTTCCCATTCTGCGCTCTTCCGAAAGGCTCTTCATCGTAATCAGGGGAACCAAAAACAATACCGGCACCCAAAATATCGAAAGGAACAGCTCCGTGGGCGACTGTCTCGACGGCCCAACGCTTATTTCCACCAAACCCACCAAATACATTAGAGCCATGAAAGACAAAAACAGAAATGCCGCCGCATAGGTGGAAAACGATATGGCCATCAAATGCAACTGATAACAAAAAAGCGTTATAAACCTTCTCATTTCATATCCTCCTCGGCTGTTTTTTCCGAAGAACCAACGCTGCGGACTTCGTCCCAGCTCCTGCGCGTAGCCGCCATAAATATCTCCTCAAGGCTCGGTTTTTTGTGGGATAGCGACCTCAATGCGTAGCGGGTATCCTTCGACAACTCGCTTATCAGAACCGCCCCTATATCGCGCCCGACCGGAGCCTTCAAAACGTAGTCTCTATATCCTTCCGCATCCGCGTTCGACACCGACTTTATCGAAATATCGTCGAGTATTGAAGATAAGACTTTTGCGAATTCGTCTGGCTCGCATTTGAGCGAAACTTCGTAGTTCTCATCTTTTATAAATTCATTTCTCAGGCGCTCCGGCGAGCCGCTTGCTACTATGATGCCTTGGTTTATTATTATCACGCGGTCGCACATGAGCTCTATTTCCGGCAATATGTGGCTGCTTATAATTACGCTCATTTTGCCCCTAAGCGACGCTACCAGTTTGCGAATTGCCAATATTTGGTGCGGATCCAAACCTATTGTCGGCTCGTCCATAATTATGACATTAGGATTCGACAATATTGCATCGGCGATTCCAACTCTTTGCCTAAAGCCTTTAGACAGGTTGCCTATGACCCTGCGGGCGGCTTTGCGATGCAATTCGCAAGTCTTCATGACCTCGTCTACACGCCTTTTGACATCGTGGGCGGGGACTCCTTTTAATCTGGCTCTAAACCTAAGGTATTCAACAACTCGCAGATCTTCCGGCAGAGGGTTGTTCTCCGGCATATAACCCACTATATTGCGGGTCTTTTCCGGAAAATTTGCCACGCTTATTCCGCATATATGGGCCGTGCCTGAAGTCGCGGGCATCATACCGGCGAGTATGCGCATGGTCGTGCTCTTACCGGCGCCGTTTGGCCCCAAGAAGCCTACGACCTCGCCCTTCCCTATTCTGAATGAAACTCCGTCTATGGCTCTTATCCCGCCATATGTTTTGGTAAGGCGCCTAACCACTACGGAATTCGCGCAATCCTGTAAATCTTCCGCCATAATCACGGTAGAACCAAACGCCGAATTGTCGCCGGGGCAAAACGAGCCCTTGCGCGACAAAGCGCTTACGCGGTAATTTTCCTGCGTATAAATTCTTTAATATCCCCGAGAGTTCTAAGTTGTTGAATCTCGTCGTTATCTATGCCCATGCCTATGGCGTCTTCCACTGCGAGAACTATTTCCACCATAGTGAGCGAATCCAACCCCAAATCGTCGGTCATTATTATGGTATCGGGGGCGTTTTTCAGCATTTCTCGTTTATCCGGCTCCACGAACCTGGTTATTATTCCTATGACAACGGGGCCTACGAGCTCTGGATTATGCGTCTTTCTAAATTCGACGGCTTTTTCTATAGTCTCTGGAGAACATCGTTTTAGCGACTCTCTAAGATTTGCTTCATCTTCCTGGGTAAAATTTTCGGAATTCATAGGCCGAAGTTCAACACAAGTTCACGATGATTTCAACCATTTAAAAGAGTTTGTTCGACAATTTTTTGTTGAAATAAGAAGCTCCAATTACACTAATAAAAAAAATGAACTCTATATTGTTCAGCAATCCGCCTCCTTTTAGAATGGATTCCGACGATTTAAGGTTTGTCCATTGCAAGTCCGTTTTAAAAATACCGCAGGGTGGAACGGTATTTGCAGGCGAAATAAATGCCGGACTGTATTTATGTAAAATATCGTATGACAAACTCGGCGCAACACTCGCTCCCGTCAAGCCGATTTACTCTCCACCTCAGCTTAGATGCGTTTTAATATCGGCCTTTCCGCGCCCGCAAATCGCAAAACGCATCTTATTTGAATCGGCGTGCTTCGGGGTTGAATGCCTGATTTTCTACGCTTCGCAAAAATGCGATGTATCGTATATCAAAAGCTCACTCTACACAGGCGAATTTAGGGAGCATTTAATACGAGGAGCCGAACAGGCATGCTCCTCCCATATCCCGCAATTCCGCACCGCCCAGGACATCGAATCGGCCATAGAAACCGCAAGCTCTTTAATGCCAAACTCCATAAAGCTTGCTCCCGATCCCTACGAGGCTACATCAAACTTTTCCGACAGCGTAAAAAACGGCTCTTCTTTTTGCGTAATATTCGGCTCAGAACGCGGATTCTCCAATAGCGAGCGCGATATCTTGAGAAATTCCGGATTTACGCTTGCGAGTCTCGGCCCGCGAATACTGCGCACCGATTCCGCCATCATAGCCGCTCTGGCTCAAATTCCCCAACCCGGCTCGCCCTAGGCGGCACATATATTCCTGCGACAATATGCGGGCCGTCATCACCTCGCCAATCCACGAACACTTACAATAAAAATGCCCCGATATTCACATATCTCGACGATTAGAATAAGGCAAATATACGCGGATTTCCCACGCTTTTAAATTATAATTCCGCAATATCCGTACTAAAGATGCTCGGAAGACAGGAACGGCTCCATCATTTCATAATGGAAGGAGCGCAAATGGCTTATTATATGGCGAGACCGCTGTAAAGCCAAGACTTCGTCCCTCAGCCTTTTTGCATCGTTCATTTTTATTTTTCGCAGCAAAAATTTTATTTCGCCCACGGATTTAGGCGACATGCTGAATTCGTCAACTCCCATGCCCAGCAAAAGAGGCGCAAACGTGGGGTCGGCTGCCAATTCGCCGCAGACGCATACCGGGATTTCCGCGCTGTGGGCCGCCGAAACTATCATATTGAGAGTGCGAACCACAGCCGGATGCGTAGGTTCATACAGGTGCGCCACCATTTCGTTTACGCGGTCAACCGCCAGGAGATATTGGATAAGGTCGTTTGTCCCAATGCTTACAAAATCGCAGGCTCTGGCTATGATATCGGTGGTGATGGCCGCGCTCGGCACTTCTATCATCACCCCCACTTTTACGTCGTGGTTATACGGAATCCCGCTTGCGGAAAGCTGCGATTTGGCGTCTTCTATCATAATGCGCGCCCTCTCCACTTCGCGTATTGAGCAAATCATAGGTATGAGAATGCGCACATCGCCGTCGGCGCTCGCCCTGAGGATAGCGCGCAACTGCTGCATAAACAACTCCCTATGATCCAGACAGAATCTTATCGCGCGATACCCCATGAAAGGGTTTTCCTCTTTGCTTATTTCTTTCATAAGCCGAAGATTCTTATCTCCTCCAAGGTCGAGAGTGCGGATTACTACGGGTTTCCCAAGGGCGGACTTTACGGCATCGGAATACGCCATGTACTGGGTTTCCTCGTCGGGAAAGTCTCCGCAGTTCAGAAAAAAGTTCTCCGTGCGGAACAATCCGACTCCGTCGCAAGACGACATATCTCGAGGGGTTATATCGGAAGCTCCGCTTATGTTTATGCAAATGGAAAATTTCTTGCCGTCGGGGGTTTCGGACGGATAAGGAAGGGAGGAATCGAAAAGCGTATGTATTTCCTGGTGGACGCGCTCCAATTCCGTATAGCGATTTAATGTCGATTTTAGCGGCGAGACCACTACGGACCCGTTATAACCGTCTATCAGGACCGTTTGCCCCGATGAAATTTTATCCGCCACGTCCTCTATGCCGACTACGCACGGAACCCCTATCGAGCGCGCGAGAATTGCCGTATGGCTTGTTTGAGAGCCTTTTTCGGAAACTATCGCCAGTATCTTGTTTTTATCTACGAGGGCAAAATCCGACGGGGCGAAATCCCCGCTTACCAAGACCACCGCATCGGCGAAAGCTCCTATTTGAGCGCTGTTTCTGCCGAGCATATTATCCAGAACCCTCTTTGACACGTCGCGCAAATCCGATATGCGCTCTTTTATAAACGGATCGTCGATTTTTTCAAACGCGGCAATGAACTTTTTGACAGTTGAAGAATAGCAATAACCAATATTATAATTTTGCCGCTCAAACATCGACATGGTCTCTTGCATTATTGCCACGTCTTCAAGCACAAGCAGATGCGCGTCAAATATCGACGCCTCGGATTCCCCGACGCTTTCCGACAATTCGGACTTTAATTTATCTATATCGCGGCGGGTTTTTAGAATGGCCTCCTGAAACTTTGCGATTTCGCTTTCGCGTTCGGAATCTTTTATTTCAAACATCGGAACTTCGACGCTTGAATGGAGAATGACGCAAGCTTCGCCATAGGCTATGCCCTTTGATACCGACATTCCCCTCAAAAGAGTTTCCTGAGTTTTTTCGTCCATCTATTTTGTTCTATTCTTTAGAGCCCTACTTTCTTTTCAACTCTTTTTTGAACGCTTTTTCAGGAACAATTCTTCCCGAAAGTTTGCAAAGGCGCCTTATATAAGGGGCGTTATCGCGTCTGGCTGTCTCAAGCTGGAGTAGGGTCATGCGCCATTTCCAGTTTCCATGCGGCAACCCTGGCGTATTTGTGCGGCATTCCGAAGGCAGGGACAACACGTCCTGCATCGGGAAAACGGCAAGTTTCGGCTGCGAAAGCATAACCGCATGTATCATATCCCACGACGCAGATTCCCCCGAAGAGCGAAAGTATGTCCTGAAATCGTCCCTTTCGGTTTCGTTAGCCGCAGCGTACCAGCCCATAGCGGTGTTGTTGTCGTGCGTTCCCGTATAATAAACGCATTCGCGTTTAACATTGTGCGGCAGATACGGGTTTGATGAATCCCCCCCGAAGGCGAATTGAAGAACGGCCATAGAGGGAATTTTAATATCGTCGCGCAATTTTTCAGCCTCCGGGGACAACAATCCCAAATCCTCCGCCACGAATTTCTGCGATGGAAAATTTTTTCGCAAAAAAATAAAAAAACCCCTCCCTGGGCCTTTAATCCACTTCCCCTCGCGGGCGTCTTTTGCGGAGGCCGGAATAGACCAATAATCCGCGAACCCCCTAAAGTGGTCCAAGCGCACCACATCAAACAGCTCGAACGCAGACTTCAATCTGAGTCTCCAAAATTCGTAAACGGCATTTTTCGAGCCGCTCCAATCGTAAATCGGATTTCCCCAAAGTTGTCCCTTGTCGGAAAAATAGTCGGGAGCAACTCCGGCGACGAACAAGGGATTTCCAAATTCATCGAGTTTAAACAGTTGGGGATTGCTCCATGCGTCGGCGCTATCAGGCGCCACATATATGGGAATATCTCCGAATATTTGAATCCCGTGCTCTGAGGCTAATTTGCGGAAATTTTGATACTGGCAAAAAAATACCCACTGCGTAAATTTTGCCGACTCCGCCGATTCTATATCATCATCTGACAGTTTTACACGCTTTGCCTCATTGAAATTCCTGTACTTGTCCGGCCAATCAAGCCACGCCTTTCCTCCAAATTTCTCTTTTATCGCGACATAACGAGAGTACGCGTCCAACCAAAATGAATTGCGCGAACAAAACCGCTTAAAACTTTCGCAAAAGCCCAAATCGCCCATTCCGGTAGCGCGCCAATTCAAATACGCAGTGCGCAACAACTTGGGCAATATACCGTATATGCCCCCGTAATCGCAAAAGTCGGACGGAAGCCTGCGCAAAGGCTCAAGCTGAGATTCCCTCAACAATCCCAGAGCCACGAGCTCGGAAACGTCTATAAAATAAGGATTGCCCGCAAAAGACGAAAACGACTGGTACGGGGAATCGCCATAGCCCGTAGGCCCCAGCGGACATATCTGCCAATAGCCCAGACCTGCAGTCTCGAGAAATTCAAAAAACGGCCTGGCCGCCGCTCCCACGTTTCCGATGCCGTACTCGGAAGGCAGGGACGAAATATGCAAAAACACACCCGCCCCCCTCTTTTGCGCCCAGCTAAAATCGGGGTTCATAAAGGCAAATTTAATAGCTGCGTCCTTCCTTGTTTTCGTAATAATTTATGAATGCGTTGTTCAAGACCTTATAGCCTCCGGGAGTAGGATAATTTCCGGTAAAGTACCAATCTCCGGAACACGACGGTATCGCCTTGTGCAGATCTTCTATACTTTGATACACTATTTCAACCTCGCCCTTCCAATCGACGTTTTGCGGATACACAAGCTCGGAAATTTTCTGCGTAATCTGGTCGGCGGTAAACTTGTCGTAAATCATTTTGACATAGTTTTCCATTTCTTCGGCGGGTTTGTCGCACTGCTCGCAACAGAGCCTATATACTTCCTGAAGTATGCCAATGTTTCCGGTCTCCTTCAAAAGCTTTATAGCCGCCTGAAAAGCTATAAACTTTCCTATCTCGCTCATGTCTATGCCGTAGCAATCGGGATAGCGTATTTGCGGAGCCGTTGAGGCTATCACTATCTTTCTGGGATTTGTGCGGCTCAATATGCGCAATATTTGAAGCTTTAAGGTAGTTCCGCGCACAATTGAATCGTCAAGGCACACCAGAACGTCGTCCGGAGTGACTACCCCGTAGGTGATGTCGTAAACATGGGACGCCAATTCCATTCTATCTTTCTCTTTAGATATGAATGTGCGCAGTTTTATGTCCTTATGGGCTATTTTCTCTCCGCGCGGCCAGTTGTCCATTATCAGGCTGTCAATGAGTTCCGGAGTCAATTTTTTTCCCTCCTCCGAAAGCTTCAAAAGCGTCTCTTTAACTTGGGCGCGGCGAATCATGCGCAGGCCGTGAAGCATACCGTAATAGGCTATTTCCGCGGTATTTGGAATATAGCTGAATACGCTGTTTTTGAAATCGCGGTCTATGCTTTCAAATATTCTGGGACAAAGCGCCTTGCCCAGCGCCTTGCGCTCCTTGTAGATTTCGGGATCGTTCCCGCGCGAAAAATATATGCGTTCAAACGTACAAGACTTGCGCTCGCCCTCTTTGGTAAAAGGCTGTTCATAAGCGGTTCCGTCGCTCTTAACCACAAATATATGGCCCGGACGAACCTCCTTTATTTGGTCCGCCGAAGCCTCAAAAATAGTCATTAACGCCACGCGCTCCGACGCAAATGCCACAATCTCGTCATTCTTTAGGTAAAAGCATGGACGTATTCCGTGTGGATCTCTTATTACAAAGGCGTCCCCATTCCCAATGGCCCCAGCTATTGTATAGCCGCCGTCCCATTTCTTTGCAGCGTTGCTAACTATGCGCACGGGATTCAAAGATTCGTTCATCATGCGAAGAATGTCTTCCCCCGCATATCCCTGGTCTCTCAAATGCCTATATATTTCGGCATGCTCTATATCGAGATGGAAGCAGATTTCCTCAAGAATAGTCTGGGTGTCCGTGGTAAATACGGGATGCACGCCGCGCTCTATCAGGCGCTTGTTGAGATCGTCGGAATTTGTAATGTTGAAGTTGCCAACCAGCAGAAGGTTGCGGGCGGGCCATGTACTCTTTCTGAAAAACGGATGGCATGTGCATTTATCGTATGAACCGCTCGTGCCATAGCGCAAATGCCCTATGAGAAGTTCTGCGGCGTAGTCAAAGTTATCCTTTACCGTATTCGGAAATTCGGGATGTATTATGCCGCGCCTGACTTTATCGTTATAATCCTCAAGCTGTTCTTTAAATATCTGCGACAACCCGTTGGTTTTTGCGCTGCGCTCTCTAAATATATAGTTGTGACCGGGATGTACCCCTATTTTCACGGCACCTATTCCGGCTCCGTCCTGTCCGCGGTTGTGCTGTTTTTCCATCAGCAGGAAGAGTTTATTGAATCCGTAAATAGGAGATCCGTATTTTTCCCAATAGTAGCGTTGGGGCTTGAGTAATCTAATCAGTGCTATACCGCACTCGTGCTTAATAGGGTCGCTCATATATGATAAAAATTGTTTATGGATTTTTTACAGCCTGTGTCAGTTGGCAAGTCTTATCGAAAATTTTTTTGATTCAAGGCATTTTCCAAAATAGCCCAGATTCAAAAGGAAATTTTTGCGAAAGAGTCGGAATAATGGGCAAAACAGCGACAATTACAAAATTCGCAGAATTGCGCAATGCGCCTATAAAAATTGCCTACCCGCGCTCAAGCTCCCTATGGGCGATATCTTTGCGATAAAATCCGTCGGGAAAATCTATCATCTCCGCGAGCCCGTACGACTTTTTCAATGCTCCGCGCAATGTTAAGTCTTTGCCGACCAATCCCAAAACTCGTCCTCCGGCAGACAATATTTTACCGTTCTGGGCCTTAGTCCCCGCATGGATTATCCATGAGTCTTTTGGAATTGAATCCGAATTCGGCAAAACGATTTCACAACCTTTAGGATACGATCCCGGATACCCTTTTGCGCATACGACCACTATAGTGGCAAATCCGCCGCCTATTTTTACGGAATCCGGATTTAGCCTGCCGCACGCGGTGTCATAAAGCATCTCCAATGCGTCCGACGATATTAGCGGCATCAAAACCTGGCATTCCGGATCTCCAAAGCGGACGTTGAATTCCACGACCTTCGCCCCGCTCTTGGTAATCATAATTCCCACATACAGAGTGCCGCGGTAATCTATACCTTCTTTTTCGAGGGCCGCGAGGGTTGGCTCCACTATATTTGAACGAACGTCGGCAAGGACCGAGGCGTTTGCAACGGCCGCCGGGGCATACGCCCCCATGCCGCCGGTATTCGGCCCGGTGTCGCCATCTCCGACCCTTTTATGATCCTGGCTCGCCGGGAGCATAACGTATTTTCGGCCGCAGACGACCAGCATTATACTGGCTTCTTCGCCCTCCATGCGTTCTTCGACGACAATTTCCCTTCCGCTTTCCCCGAACATGCCGCCTTCGAGCATTTCGCGAGCCGCTTCAAGCGCCTCTTCTTTGGTCTCCGGCAGAACTACGCCCTTGCCGGCAGCCAATCCGCTCGCCTTTATTACTACGCGATGCTGTACAGACTCTATATATTTTGAGGCTTCTTGAAAAGAGGTAAAGCTGACTCCTTCGGCGGTAGGAATGGCGTTTCTTTTCATAAAATCCTTAGAGAACGCCTTGCTTGCCTCCAAAAGAGCTCCGTTCTTAGAAGGCCCGTAAACGGGTATGCCGACTTCGCGGAGCTTGTCGCCCAATCCCAGCGATAGCGGAACTTCAGGGCCGCTTATTACAAGGTCAAACTTTTCCGAAACGGCGTACTTCACTATTTTATCAATATTTTCGGCGGAGATATCGACCGTTTTGCAATCTCGGGCAATGCCTCCGTTCCCTGGAGCGCAAACCAACTCCGAAAGAATGGGCGAATTTTTAATCGCTTTAACTATGGCGTGCTCGCGGCCGCCGCTGCCAATAAGTAATACTTTTAGTTTTTTATCCATTTTACAGAAACGTTTAAATTGCTTTTCTATATAGCGACAGCGCAAAAACCAACATTGCTGCGTTGGGTATCACAGCCGCCGCCAAGGGCGATATAATTCCCCTGCCCCCCATAGCGGTCAATATGCTGTCTATAATATAATACAGGAAAAATAGGCCCACAGTCTTTGAGACCCCAACCATGGGATTTGTGCGAACCCCGGACACGGAAAACGGTATGGCAATTGCCACAACTATTATACATACGAAAGAGCTCGCCCATATGGAATACCATCTGACTAAATACGGCAGGGATTCCGGAGCGGAATCGTCGTGGAGGGCGTCTATTAAAAGTTTTGTCTCAAACAGCGACAAATCCTTGGGATTTTTCATGGAGAGAACCATAATTTTCGGATTCTCTTTGAAGTCGCGGAAGTATAGCTTTTCAAATCCTTTGGCGGATATGGTACGGCGCGTCTCCGGATTTAAGACAGACACATGCCCGTCGAGAAAGTACCAGCATTTATCGACATCGTCGTAAACGCCTTCGCGCGCCATTATGCGGGACGCCTCCCTCCCCTCTTTGTCGAGAACCGAAATGCTAACACCGTGGGCCCGATTTGTCACCTGGCTAAAAGAATTCATATACCATAAGCGCCCGTCGCGGCGATTGTTAAAGCCGAGTTGGGGAACGAGCCCCACGCGCGAGGCGTCGGTAGTTTTAAGTTGGTCGGCGAATCTGGCCGATTCATATATTAGGCGCGAATCCTGCTTTGCTTGGGGAATTACGCTCGCAGTGAGCCACAGCATCAGGATTGAAAGAAGGAACCCCACAATCCACAGGGAACGCGTTATTCTAAACACGTTCATGCCCGAAGCTCTCATAGCGGTAATTTCGTTGTTGCGGTGCAGCGACCCCAACAGATATATAAGAGATAGAAGAAGGCTTATGGGCAATACAAGGGGAATCAGAGTTGGAATAAAGAGAACGTAATACAGAAGAATTTGTTCAGTGGACGTCCCCCATTCTATGAGATGCCCCAGATTTCCGTACATATCGTGCATTACCAATATGCCGAGAGTCACTCCGAGAGCGATGGCAAAAATCTTAATCCATTCTAACAATATGTAGCGGTCGAGAATCTTCATATGGTAAAAGCCTGTGCACTATTCCAAAAAGCCGTCCTTCTTTCAACAAAATTATTCCCGATATAAAAAACGCCTCAATAATGTTGACAATATAGGGGCCGAATTATTTTTAATTTTATGAATGAAAACAGTGGAAAGTCTTTTGAATGGATATCGCTGGACAAGGTCCTTTATCAGATATCTGTTTGGGAAATCTATATTTGAGTTTGCATATAAGCGCCAAACAAAATCATACGGCTCAAAAGAATGTCACTGGAGAATAATCCCGGATAATCTTAAAGAAGACAGCATAGTGTACTCTTTCGGGCTCGGAGAGGACATACGTTTTGAATCTGATATAGCGCGTCTGCACAACTGCACAGTTTACGCTTTTGACCCCACTCCAAAATCCCTAAAATTTGTGGAAAAGGAAGCGAAAAATTTGCCATTGATAAAAGTCTATCCATACGCTTTGGCGGCAGACGACGGAATTAAGAAATTTCACCTTCCAAAGAACCAAAATCATGTATCCGGCAGCCTTATAGAAAATGACGGGACTTCGACCGACACCATAGAGGTGCCCTGCCATTCAATCGAATTTCTCATGCGGAAATTCGGGCATGAAAGAATAGATCTCCTAAAAATGGACATAGAAGGCAATGAGTACGAAGTTCTTGAAAGCCTGGCGGCACACGGAGTCCTAAAAAATATAAACCAAATATGCGTTGAATTTCATTTTAGATTCGACAAAAACCTCGTCAAGAGAACCAAACACATATTCAGAATCCTAAAAGATTGCGGATTTTCCCTTGTGTACTCCGCCGCAAATCAGGAAGAATTTACGTTTTTCCAAACCAAGCTTTTTGATTAACAGCGCATTTTTGTACGTTTATTTTACTTGAAATACAAAAGCAATAATCCACACTCACACCCCATTATGACAGATAAATTCGTATTCTCATCGGAATCGGTCGGCGAAGGACATCCCGACAAAGTTGCCGATTATATATCCGACAGCATTCTCGACGCATGCCTCGAACAAGACAAACTCAGCCGCGTCGCCTGTGAAACTCTCGTCAAGAGTAATTGTGTAATAGTTGCCGGAGAAATAACCACAAAAGCAAAACTCGACTACGAAAAAATAGTCCGCAACGCCATAAGAGAAATCGGATATGTAAACGACGACGACGTTTTCCATTCCGATAAAGTATTTATAACCAACCTATTAACAAAACAATCCCCAGACATAGCCCAGGGCGTTGACGCCCGCAAGGCAAAAGGCAAAAAAACCGCGGAACAGGGCGCCGGGGATCAAGGCATAATGTTCGGCTACGCCACAAACGAAACGCCCGAATATATGCCCGCGGCGATAATGTTTGCCCATAGGATTCTCACGGAACTTGCAAAACAACGCAAGAGCGGCAAGGGCCCTAAATGGTTGCGCCCAGATTGCAAAAGCCAGGTCGCTGTGGCCTACGAGAACAATAAGCCGGCATATATAGAAAATGTAGTAGTATCCACGCAGCACGCCGCTGGAATCAACCACGACACCATTGAAAAATATATAGTCGAAAAAGTGGTAAAAAAAGTTCTCCCAAAGAAGCTGTTAACACCCAAGACTCAATTTCTCGTAAACCCGACCGGCAATTTCGTAGTGGGAGGCCCGCAAGGCGACTCGGGGCTCACAGGCAGAAAAATAATAGTTGACAGCTACGGCGGCTACGGCAGGCACGGAGGCGGAGCATTTTCCGGAAAAGATCCCAGCAAAGTTGACCGCTCGGCCGCTTACATGTGCCGTTGGGTCGCAAAAAACATAGTCGCGGCTAAGCTCGCGGACAAATGCGAGATACAAGTAGCCTACGCAATAGGACATCCTCAACCGCTAAGCATAGCCATCGAAACGTTCGGAACCGGCAAAGTCGGCGACGATGTCATTGAAAAAGCCGTAAGAGCTGCGTTTAGCTTTAAACCCGCCGATATCGTAAAACAGCTCGATCTGCTGCGCCCAATTTACCGCAAGACCACCAATTACGGGCATTTCACAAAGGCTGATTTGCCCTGGGAAAGCGTAGATATGGCCGGCAAGCTCCGCAAGTTGGCCGGTTTGGAATAATACGCCGCGCAGACATTTGCGGGGACCCGCAGGGTTCGGATCCCCGCACTTTTGACTCCGACACTGAAAAATCAGTGAAATGGGGTCATTTTTTTATTTAAAAAATAAATACAATAGTCTTTTATTTGCAACCCGTCAAAAAAAACGAATATGGCAAAAAACGATTACAAGGTAGCAGACATAAAACTCGCGGCATTCGGTAGAAAAGAAATTGAGATAGCCGAACACGAAATGCCCGGACTTATGGCCTTGCGCAAAAAATACGCGGCAAAGAAGCCTTTAAAAGGTGTTCGCATAAGCGGATCTTTGCATATGACAATCCAGACCGCCGTGCTGATAGAAACGCTAAAAGAACTCGGCGCGGACGTTCGCTGGGCAAGTTGCAACATTTTCTCCACGCAGGACCATGCAGCGGCGGCAATGGCGAAGGCTGGAGTGTCAGTATTTGCCTGGAAAGGCGAAAGCCTTGAAGAATACTGGGATTGCACATTCAAAGCCCTCACATGGAAGAACGGCAAAGGGCCTCAACTGATAGTTGACGACGGTGGCGACGCCACGCTCCTCATACACAAAGGCTATGAGCTTGAAAACGGAGATAAATGGGTGGATTCTCCATCGGATTCCCACGAAGAAGAAGTCATAAAAAAGCTTCTAAAGAAAATTTACAAGAACGACAAGCAACATTGGCATAAAGTCGCCAAAGAAATAGTGGGCGTGTCCGAAGAAACGACTACCGGCGTACATAGGCTCTATCAAAGGGCGGCCGACAACAAGTTGCTCTTCCCCGCCATAAATGTGAACGACTCCGTCACAAAGAGCAAATTCGACAACATTTACGGATGCAGGGAATCCCTTGTAGATGGGATAAAACGCGCCACCGACGTTATGATAGCCGGAAAGACCGCAATGGTTTGCGGATACGGCGACGTAGGCAAAGGTTGCGTGCAGGCTCTAAAGGGGCTTGGAGCCACAATAGTAGTTTCGGAGATAGACCCCATATGCGCGCTACAAGCCGCCATGGAGGGATATAGAGTAATGACAGTGGAAGACGCCCTGCCGTTTGCCGATATTTTCGTGACCACAACAGGCAACTGCGACATCATCACAATAGACCACATGAAAAAGATGAAGGATCAGGCCATATTGTGCAATATCGGACATTTCGACAGCGAGATACAAGTAGCCAAGCTCCAATCGTTCCCGAAGATAAAGCGGACAAATATCAAGCCGCAGGTTGACAAATACACCTTCCCGGACGGACATTCCATATTCCTTTTGGCGGAGGGTCGCCTTGTCAATTTGGGTTGCGCCACCGGGCATCCTTCATTTGTAATGAGTAATTCTTTTACGAACCAGACCCTTGCTCAGCTCGATTTGTGGGAAAATCGCGGCAAGTATGAAAACAAAGTTTACATATTGCCTAAGAAGCTCGACGAGGAAGTCGCGAGGCTGCATCTTGAACGCATAGGAGCAAAGCTTACAAAGCTCACAAAGAAGCAGGCAGACTATATTGGAGTTAAGCAAGAGGGCCCCTTCAAGCCTGACTTCTATAGATACTAAAATTTTCCGGAGAACATGGTGTTCCGAGGGACTAAACAACAAAAACAAACTACATTGCTAACGAAATGAAAAAAATCCTAACAGGAATTATTGCTATTACGGCAGCCGCAGCTATGAACTGCGCGAGCGCACAGGAAGTTGCGGCTCTTCCAAACGGCGTGACGGCGAGCGTAGGGGAATCAACCACTCCCACTACGACGGTTCTTGGCGGAGATGTCGTCGAATATAAGGATTACACTCCGGAACTGTCGCTATCATTGCTTAGCGTATCGGCGACCATAGGCTACGAGTCGGAATATGTATTCCGCGGCGAGAAATACGCCGGGCACAGCATACAACCCGGACTTGAGTTCGCCTATCCCATATACGGAATAGACATCTATGCCGGCGGTTGGTACACGTCCCCCGTACAAGGCTCCAAAAAAGACGAGCTCACAGAACTCGATATCTACGCCGGAGCCACTTATACATACGGCGCCGTGACATTCGACGTAGGCTATATTTACTACTGGTACCCGGAAGTGACTTCCGAATCCGAATCGGTTTCGCGCGACATGGAAGTTTACTGCGGAGTGACGGTGGACACCTCTTCCTACCTTGGAATCAACCTCAATCCGTCTGCCTACTACTTCTACAACTGGGTATTGAAACAGCAGGTAGTTGAGATTTCCATAGGTTATGAAGCTCCGATAGGAGAATGGGTAATAGACAACGACAAGCTCACCATGCCCCTCAATCTCTACGGCGGCTACCTCAGCGCGGGACGCAAATACGGTGATATAGACGGCATAGATAACGCCGGTGTATCCTATTTCTATTATGGAGCCAGCGCCGATATAGCTTACGCCCTCACAGACTACTGCACGATAAGCGGCGGTATACGCTACTCGCAGCGCGACGGCGGCAATGAAGGCGAACCTGTGGACCATGCCGAACTTTGTGGCCGTGAGCGCAACCTTTGGTTCGGAGCCAAAGTAAGCTTCGGATTCTAAGGCTTAAGGTTTTTATCTGAAAATGCACGGCGCGGCTTATGCCGCGCCGTTTGCTTTACCAAAATAATAAAAAACAATCGCCGTTTAAAGTATGCAAAAATCCCCGGATAGAACACTCGCCACAGCGTTGCTCGCTATCCTATTTTTCCATATGATATGCGAGAGCATGGTTATACCTGTGCTGGCGCCAACGCTCGCATCTCCGATATCGGAAGCGCACGATATGCTCTTGGGATTTTCCCCGCGGCTGCACAAATTTTTCTACGGAATAAGCCTGGCGATATATCCGATAGCAATATTCATATGCGCGCCTTTGCTGGGTTCACTATCCGACACGATAGGGCGCAAGCCGATATTGACCGCCGCGCTTATAGGAACTGTGGCGGGAAGCATAGCCCAAGGATTCGGCATGGAGTTTCTCAGCCTGCCCATATTTATAGTGGGACGCATTTTGGTGGGGGCTACCGCCGGGGTTGACGGGGTGATACAAGCGGCGCTCCTCGACAAATGCTCCACTCAAGCCCAAAAGAACAGATATCTTGGAATGACGCTCTTGGCGATGAGCCTCGGATTTATACTCGGCCCTGCATTTTCGGCGTCAATGATAGACGAGAATGCCACGACTCTGGCTTGGAGCATACCGTTTTTTGTTCTCGCGATATGCTTCTCCGTGACAATTCCGGTGTTAAATGTGACATATGGGAGCAGGCGTGCGCGCCCCCTAAAACAATCTACCCAAAAAGTCGAGTGGTTCAAAGGGTTGCGAGACATAATGAAATTAAAAAACGCCAGCGGAGCTACCCGCCTGCTCTCAATATTCTCGCTGAATCAAATCGCGGGAGGAATTATGGTTACGATAATTCCGCTTTTGCTAATACAGGACTTCTCATTTAGCGTAAAAAAGACCGCTGTATTCATGTCGGTTATGGGAGTTTTTTCAGCACTTGTATTCGCATTTGGAGACAGGCTGATAGCAAGGTTCTCTCCGTTCGCCATGTTGAGGGCGACGCTCCTAACTTCTGCATTCTGCGTAATCATAGCCGCAACAAGTCCGTTTGAGGCTGTAATGTGGGCTGTCACAATACTATTCCCAGCGGGATTTTCCATGTCTTATTTTGCCCTTATAAGCATATTTTCCCAAAGCGTTCCAAAGGAACATTCCGGATGGATGATGAGCGTGATGAGCGCCCTATGGGGGCTTACTTCCGGAATAGGAATGGCGATCTGCGGGTTTTTATCGGGAATATCCGATATCCTATCCATGGCGGTTTGCGCGCTAATCGCCGCGGGGGCATTCGCCCTTTCATTCGGAGAGCGCTCCATTCCCGAAATAAAGCTCTGACAAGTTTTAACTTGCAAAATCCACATTAAATACTTAGCAACTCCGCAATGGCTTACAAATTTCTCAAACCGCAGTTATATTTGTCAATAAGCGTAAAAAGGCTGTTTGCTACAACGGCGTTATTCTTATTTGCGCTTTTATCCAATGCCGGAGAAAAAGTCTTGGTTGAAACTGGATTTGAATCTCCCGACGACGTCCAAATACTTGAAATAGCCGACTACACTTCCGCAATCGCCCAGGCTGGCGATAAAAGTGAAGTCGTGTCCGGAGAGAATTCGCTTGTGCTGGATAATATGTCGAGCCGCGACAAATTCCCGATGCTGTTCTCGTTCAAGCCCGAAACATTTAAAAATGGCAAGCTCTACATATGCACTTTCGACTACAAAGTCATAAAATTGGGCGAGGGCAAGAGCAATCATGTATATTTTCACCGCGATAAAAAACGCGGCGGCGAGGGATTTTTAGACTACATAAAATTTGGAAGAAAAGTTGGAGAAAAAGGCAGCATAAAATGCGTAGCGAGAGTCCCTGCCGACTCGAAAATTCCGACTCGTCTTGCCATGACATCATATAAAGGTTCAAGGATAGCCATAGACAACTTCAAACTCGTAGAGCGGGATTGGAACGGAGATTGGTTCTTTGACAAAAAAATATTTTTCGGGGTAAAAAACACTCTTGTTGAGCGCAACTTCACAAAGCTCGACGATCCGATATTCGAGATTCCGCGCGATAAATTTTTCCCCATGCTCGACCAATACGGACAATTCAGACACCGCCAATGGAAAGGCAAAATTACTTGTGACGAGGATTTCCAAAAGCGTTTAGATGAGGAAAAGAAATTCAACGCATCGCTAAAAAAGATAGAAGATAGAGACAAATACGGCGGTTGGATATCAAAGTATAAGTTTCAGCCGACGGGAAAATTTAATTTGGCAAAAATAAATGATAAATGGTTTTTCGTGACTCCTGAGGGCAATCCATTCTGGTCTCTTGGGTGCAACGCAGTAGGAAGTCCCTCGTACACTACTTTGGACGAACGTGAATTTTATTTCTCGGAGCTCGACAAAAATTATATATTTCCTGGAACCCACCATTCAAAAGGATATGGAAAACCGGGAGAAAAATCCCGCGTTTACAGCTTCACACGCCGCAACGATTTCATAAAATACGGCTCAGACGGGCATAGGGACGGGAAAATGGAAAAAGCCAAACGGCTCGTCGATAGATTGCAAAAATGGGGATTGAACACGCTCGGGGCATGGTCATACAACCCCGCCCTCGAGAGCCAGCGCATGCCGTATATAATACAAGTAAACTCTCCGCGCGATATTCTCATAAAAACTTCTTCTTCGGAAATGATATCCCACTGGAGTTCTATGCCGGATTTCTTTATGCCTAATTTCCAAGAGAAGCTTGAATCGATTTTGGAAAAGAATAGGGCTTTAATAGAATCGCCGTACTGCATAGGGGTTCTGGTGGATAACGAGCTTTCGTGGCAGTCGAAAAGTGGTGTTCTCGGAAATGCTCTACTGTCAAGCCCTCCCGACCAGCCGGCAAAAATCGAATTTTGCAAAATGCTCCGCAAAAAATATTCTGACATAGAAAAGCTCAATGAGGCGTGGAAATTCGATTATAAAGATTGGGACGATTTTCTCTCAAATACGGATTTTAAAACCTCCGATACCCCAGCCTTCTCAGGAGATATGGATTCTTTCGAGAAAATCTTTGCCGAAAAATATTTTTCCGCGTGCCGAAACGCCGTAAAGAAGATATCGCCTGGAACGCTTTACATAAGTTGCAGGTTTGCGTGGAGAAACCCAATACCCGTAATAGTGGCGTCGAAGATTTGCGATGTTGTGGCGATGAACCTTTACGGCCTGCTTCCGAGTGAAAAGACAAATATTCCGGAAGGATTTGCCGACACCCCAATTATGATAGGCGAATTTACGTTCGCGAGAATCGACAAGGGCAATTTCGGGGTTTACGGAGCTTGCGCATGCAGATCGCAAAAAGAGCGGATTTCAAGGTATAAAGACTATATAACCGACGCCCTTAATAATCCTAAAATAATCGGGGCGCATTGGTTTGCATGGGCCGACCAACCCGTGACAGGAAGGCCAGACGGCGAGAACTACGCCTTCGGAATAGTAGATATATGCGACACTCCCGAATATCCCATGGTGAAGGCCATGCACGAAATATCCTCAAAGATGTACGCCATAAGAAACGCAGACAAAAAGGATAAATAAACGGGGCACTATACAATATTTTTGCAGAAAAACGCTCCCCGCGACAAATCGGCAAAGAAAAATTTGCCGATTTCATATTTTTTAACGGCGAGGAATCGCAAGGCGTCGGAAGCGGCAACCACGCCCGCCATGTGCGCGGCGGGCGGAAAGATAGCCAATCCTCCGGAATTCTCGCGGGAAACGGACTCTTTATCTTCCAAGAGCGAATCGAAATAAAAGTCTCCGCCAAAGCAAAACGACTGAGCTACATATCCCTGGGCGGAGGCGGCAATCTGCGGAATGCCGAGTTCCCTGCAAACGTGGGATATAAAGATGCGCGAAGCAAACGAGTCTGTTGCGTCAATTACCATATCGCAAGCCCCCAACAAGCATGTGGCGGCCTCGAAATCGCCGAGAAAAGCCTCACAAGCTTCAACCTCTATCCCGCCGTTAATTGAACGCGCGCGGTCAGCGGCTGAAAGGGCTTTCGAGCTTCCGACTTGAGATGAAGAATAAAGAGTCTGCCTATGAAGATTATCGCGCGAGACTGTATCTGCATCCACAATTAAGATTTTTCCAACTCCCGCCCCAGCGAGCAAAGGCAGAGCCGAACTCCCTACCCCTCCTGCCCCTATAATGGCCAAAGCCGACTCCGATAAACGGCGCTGTCCGGATTCTCCAAAATCCGGAAGCGAAATCTGCCTCGCGTACTTTTCAAACATGCAATTAGAGATTTTAACTTTTTGCAATTTTGTCAAATTTTTGAGTCTAAATTTATCCCACTTTTAAAAGATTGAAAAAAATGGGAATAAAAAAAATAATCGCCCCATGAAAATCCTTTACTTCGACTGCTTCGCGGGAATAAGCGGCGATATGGCTCTCGGAGCCTTTATAGATATGGGCATAGATAAGCTCGCCCTTGAATCCGAATTAAAAAAACTCGGCGTGGACGGGTGGTCGCTTTCGACAAGCGGCGATTCAAGAGGGGGCGTGCGCGGAACGCTCGCAGACGTAAAATGCCATGTACACAATCATCAAGAGCATTCTACACATCACCACCACAGCCATACCCATGAACACCACCACGAGCACAATTCGTGGAAAGACATAAAATCCCTCATTTTAAATTCAACGATTTCCGACGGAGCAAAAGATATAGCAGTTAAAATATTCTCGCGCCTCGCCGAAGCTGAGGCAAAAGTACACGGCAAAGAAGTGGAAGAAGTGACGTTCCATGAGGTCGGCGCTGTGGACTCCATCGTGGACATCGTCGGGTGCGCCATTTGCATAAACATGCTAAAGCCCGATGTAATAGCAGCCTCCACAGTCGAACTCGGCTCCGGTACGGTGCGCTGCGCGCACGGAGTAATGCCGGTACCCGCCCCCGCAACCGCAAAGCTCGCGGAAACATTCAGATCTAAAATCGGAGGAGCTCCCCACGAATGTACAACTCCCACAGGAGCCGCAATAATAGCCGCCCTTTCAAATACGGACATTCAAGCGGTTCCTCCGGGAAAAATAACGGCTTCAGGCATAGGCATCGGGCACAGGGATTGCCGGGAATTGCCCAATTTTCTGCGCATTTTAACAATCGAAACAGAATCAGACAACGACTCTGAAGAAATCGTGGAAATATCGGCGAATATTGACGATATGACCCCGGAAGATCTGGGATTTGCCCAATCTAAAATATTTGAAGCCGGGGCAATCGACGTATGGGTTCAAAATATATTGATGAAGAAAAACAGGAGCGCATTCATGCTTTGCGCCCTTTCAAAGCCCGGTTCAGCAAAGGAAGTCCGCGACGCCTTCTTAGCCCATACAAGCACGCTCGGAGTGCGTTCTCGCGCTGTAAAGCGCCATTTTCTTCCACGCAAATTTGAAATATTCAACAGCTCACTCGGCAAGGTGAAAATAAAGATTTCCGAATTTTGCGGAAAGGAAAAGTTAAAAATAGAATACGGCGATCTTGAAAAAATCGCCATTGAGAACAAAGTCCCCATAGGCGCCGCGGCCAGAAAAATCTATGCCGAATTCCAAAATTCAAAAGCTTAGAGAAATCCTGCTCTCCTATGGCAAAATCGCCATAGCCCTATCCGGGGGGTCGGACAGCTCCGTACTGCTAACTTTGGCAGCCAAAACTCTCGGCAAAGACAACTGCTTGGCCTTGAGCGTTCACACCCCCTATATGCGCGCTTCGGAAAGCGCGGCGGCAAAAGGGCTCTGCTCGAATCTCGGCGTAAAACTCGAGATAGAAAATATGCAAATTCCCGACGAGATTCTAAGCAATCCACCAGATAGATGCTACATTTGCAAATCCAAAATATTTTCCGCCATCAAACGCAGGGCAAATTATCTCGGATACGAAATTCTCGCCGACGGGACAAACGCATCGGACCTCTCCGACTATCGTCCGGGAATGAAAGCTCTTGCCGAGCTTAAAATACGCAGCCCATTTCTTGAATCGGGAATCGGAAAGGAAGACATATTTAAAATCGCTAAAGACTTGGGAGTTGAAGTGGCTCCGGCCTCCGCATGCCTTATGACGCGTTTTGCGCACGGTGAAAACATCACGCCGCAAAAGTTGGGGGCTGTCGATAAAGCCGAAGAATTCGTTTCCAGCCTGGGATACCCCGGCTGCCGCGTGCGCATGCGCGGCAATTATGCAACCCTTGAACTTCAAAATTTAAAAGCGATAGACAATTTCTCAAATACCGACGACTTTAAAAAAATATCCGCGGAAATAAAGCGGCTTGGGCTTGGAATACTCTCGAGCCAAGTACGGGAATACTCGCGCGGTTCAATGAATATAGAAACGCAATAAGCTATGATAGACGACATATTGAAAGACTTTAAATCCGGCAAGATTAGCTTGTCTGCCGCAAAGCGTAAAATCGGGAATCTGTCTTTTGTGGATATGGGATTTGCCAAGATAGACAGCAACCGCAAAAAGCGCACTGGAGCCGCGGAAGTCGTTTACGGGCGCCGCAAGACTCCGATGCAGATAGTAAAAATAATGCGGCAGATAATATCTTCCGAGAAACGCGTTCTCGCCACGCGCATATCGGAGGAAGCTGCGCAGCTTATAAAGGATACATTTCCCGACGCGGATATAAACGAAGCCGCGCGAACTGCGGTCGTGGATAGACGCCGCAACAAGCCATCGCCAAAAGGGGACGTGGCCATAGTCACAGCCGGAACCGCCGACATCCCTGTGGCGGAAGAAGCCCGCGTATGCGCGGAATTTTTCGGATGCAGGACAAAAACGTATTTTGACTGCGGGGTGGCGGGGCTCCAGAGGCTTGTTTCTAATGCCGAGTCAATAGGCAAAGCCCGAGTGGCGATAGCAGTGGCAGGAATGGAGGGAGCCCTTCCGAGCGTATTGGCGGGGCTCATAAAAATTCCGGTAATAGCCGTCCCAACGAGCGTCGGATACGGGGCAAACTTCGGGGGATTGGCGACTCTTTTGGCAATGCTTAACAGCTGCGCAAACGGCGTAAGCGTAGTAAACATAGACAACGGATTCGGCGCCGCATATTCCGCATGGCTGATTGCAAAGGCATAAATCTATGCAGGATTACGATCTTACAGCCGTATTGATAACGTCGGCGTGGCTTGGATTTTTCCACACTATAATAGAGCCAAACCACTATATCCCATTTGTGGCGCTTGCCAAAAGCAACTCGTGGAGCCTCTCGAAGGCGGAGGCCGCAACATTGGCATGCGGTTCCGGACATATGGTTTCGTCCTTAATCTTTGGAATTGTGGGAGTTGCGCTCGGGGCGGCTCTCGGAGGTATTGAAAGCGTAAACGAAGTTCGGACAAGCGCGGTGCGCTGGATGCTTTTGGCATTCGGAACTGCGTATTTAATATGCGGCATTAAAACCGCCTTACGCTCTAAAAAAGGCGGAGACCATTGCGGCTGCCTAAACCATAATCATGAAAGGAAACTTTTAAGCTCCCCCGATTTCTGGGCAATGTTTGCTATATTCCTGTTGGGGCCGTGTGAGATATTGATACCGCTTGTAATATATCCAGCATCAAATTCCGACTGGGCCGGCGTAATTTGGGTCGCCCTGACTTTTTCGCTGGCGAGCGTAGCGACAATGGCAATAGCAGTAGCCGCATTGTTTACGGGAATAAACCGAATAAAGAATATTCCAAGTTCAATAACGCGCTGGGGACACGCTCTCACCGGAGCAACAATTATGCTTTGCGCGGCATCAATGTTTGCCTTCGGCGGTTGACAACATCTCCCAGAGATATTTTAGCGTATGGGCGCAAGACAAATGCGCTCAGCCGCCATGACAATCGCGATATCAGAACGGGAACGGATTTCCTCCAGTCTGAACGGGAGCGGACGTTTTACGATTATCTTCAGGAGGCTTATAAAATCTCTTTGATTCGTTGAATTCCTCGGCGACGCCTTGAACCCTCAATCCGCGAACTACAATGGCCTTGTGCGGAGACACCGGACATATATACTCGCACGCTCCGCATCCTATGCAGACTTCCTCGTGCACCTTTGGAATAAACAAACTCTTTTTTCTGTCGCCGAACGGTATCATCTCGATGGCCTGCACCGGACAATGCTCCCCGCATGCCGAACAATCAGTTCCGTCGGTCTTTACAACACAGAGCGACGGCTTAAATATGGCTGTTCCTATTTTTGTAGTGCGCTTTTGCGGAAGCGACAAAAATTTTATGGCTCCCGTAGGGCATACTTTGGTGCACGAGTGGCATGTATAAAGACAGAATCCCTCCGCAAAATCCATATAGGGCTGCATAAAACCGGAAAGTCCATATTCAGTTATGGCCGGTTTTAATATTTGAGCCTTACATGCGGAAACGCATATTTGACACCCTGTGCAATGCTCGGCAAAATTCTCCAAGCTCTGCGCCCCAGGCGGAAGAGACAGACGCTTGTCGGGGCGATCGCCTTTTGAGGGAAATGGCGTATATATAGTTTCGTCAACAGACTCACATGCTCCGGCGCCCAAGCCGCAAGCTCCGCCGCCGCCCAAGCCCGCGCCCCTGCCCGGGCCTCCAGCTCCGCGGCCTCTAAATCCAAATTTAGAATCTTTTTCTGCAGCAACCCCCAGAAGCACGGCCATCGGCAAAAGCGAAGCGGAAAACTCGCGCCTTCCAATGCCCGGACCTGAAGATAATTCCGCAATCCGAGCTTTCTCGGAAACTTTTGCAGATGTTTTCCGAAGGGATTCTTTTTCGGAATTATCGCTTTTTTTGGCGCCGAATCCCGTCGAGAAGCTTATCGCATTTCTGGGGCATCCCGCTCCGCAATCAAAGCAGTCCACGCAGCGAGAATAATCCAAAGTCTTGGACTTTGCGTCTATGCACTGGGCCTTGCAATTGCGCTCGCAAAGCCCGCAAGAGACGCAGGCATCTTTATTTATGCGTATTTTGAGGAGCGAAAATTTCGCCAAGAAGCCAAGAAAAGCCCCCACTGGACACAATGTGTTGCAATAGAGCCTACCTTTTAACGCGCTCGCCAGCCACAAAGCCGCAAGAATTAAAATTGCCAAACCGAACGACGCCAGCGGAACAGCCGGATTTCCATCTACGGCGGGTATCGCGTAAATATCAAATTTTGACAGGGTCAACCCCAACCAGTCGGCGCCCATTGCGGCTGCCGGATGCAATATTCCGCCCATGATTTTACCGTAAAGCGAATATGGATCAATTAAGCCGAGCAAAGATGTATATCCAAATAATATCGCTATGACCGCCAATAAGAGAAATGAAGTCCTCATTACATTGCGGGCGGGGGCATATTTATTCGAGGCGAAATTCTTGCGGCAGAATTTTCCCAATCCGGAATTTTTAAGCCATTTTGATGTGGACGGGAATATCGCAATCCTGCGCAAGATATCCATAAGAATTCCGAATGGACACACGAACGAACAATACGCCCTTCCCGCTATGAGAGCCAAGACTGAAAACGTTATAAAAGCCCAGCAAGAAACTATTCCGAACCCCGCCAACAGCTTCAAAAGAGACGGCAAGAATTGGGACCCCGTGGGATTATACATGAAATATGTCTTAGGCAGAGCGTGATATATGTCCACAAACTGCAAGGTAATCAGGAAAAATACAAAAAGTCCGACAACTATGCGGACCCAACGCATATACCTAAAAAATAATCTCATACGATAAGTATTTATTATAAACTACAACGCCGCAATTAAAAAAAAGTTGCGGCGGAGAATCTTCTCCGCCGCCGCAACAAAGTTTGCTATGCCACAGAAATTCTCTTTACCTTAAGTTTTGAGAGATCCGTAGTGCCAACGCCCAAATCCTCGGCTGGCTTCATATACTTAATATCGGATAGTTTCCACGGTATGCCCTTGCCTATTTGCGACGCGACAGTTGCAAATATCTGTATGGCGGCTGCGTCGGCCGCGACAATATCGGTAGATATTATCTGATATTTTGAAACCGGAGACAGCTCCGGACTCTTGCCGCGCGGCCCGAAATCGAGCATAACGCGATAGGCGTCAACTATAGTTAGAGTGGTTTTCTGGTATGTCGCGTAATCGGCTATGCACTGCGGCATATTATTCTTATGCCACCACTGTCTATCCCATATGCAGCCCATATAATTTTTCAGGGCGCAAGTAATTTTTGCGCCGCTATGGTGCTTGAGAACGGGAATATTTATAAAGACGTCAGGATCCACGGCAAGCTTATGCACAAGCGCCTTTTTAAGGGAGACCCCGCGCGGTATATTCTGCTCTACATACATCTCTATACTATTTCCGGGAACCATCTCTCCGCCCGCAGCCTCAACAGCCGCACGGATTCCGCTGACCTTATAGCGTTCCGCCCAATCGTTGCCGCAAGTGTGGTCGAAACAGAAAACTTTTTTTGCCCCGGAGTCATAGCAAGCCTTTGTTATGCGTCCTACCAAGTCAGGATCGGTATTGGCTCCGTAATCCGGACCCCTGTCCCAACCAATATTGGGCTTCAATACGACAGTCTGCCCCTTCTTTACAAAGCGATTCATTCCGCCTATCTCGGCGATTCCGCGCTCAAACATCTCAACTGCCGTACCGCCGTACAAGGCGACGAGATCAGGAGTTTCGGAAGACTGAGCCGCGGCAGCGAGCGCCGAATTTCCAAAAGGTAATGCGGCGGCAGCCGCCCCAACGGTAGATATAAAATCACGCCTCTTCATTTTTTACATAATTGGTTTCTGTTATAATTTAATGCAAATACGACGTCAATAAACATCGAATTTTCAAGTTATTCTAATATAATCGGGAACTTTGTCGAGCAGTTAATTTTAGATATTTAAGAGAATCGCCGGCGATAAATCCCCCATTTATTAAGAATAGAGTTGCGGTTCGTAAAAAACGGATAAAATCTGCCTGGCATGCGCACTTTTTCAAAGGCAATAACTCCTTTCATGCCGCTCCCGTCCCCCGACATTCTGCGTTCGTCGGACGCATGCGAAATCGGAAACTTTCTCGCCAAACGCGAGTTATTCGCCTCGGGTAGAGACGCCATGTTTAGAATCGCTAAAATATTAGGGGGAAAACCAGCCCTATGGATTCCCAGATTTTTCTGTCCCCCATTGCTTAAACCGCTATCGGAATTTTTTCAGATCCAGTTTTACGACGACTACCCAAGTATGCCTCTCCCCGAATTCAATACTCTAAATGCAACGGAGGGAGATGTCGTTTTGGCGGTAAACTTTTTCGGTTTGAGAGGAAATCACATAAACATCGATTCCTGGAGGAACTGGAAATCCAAAAATCCTAAAATAACGCTCGTTGGAGATTTCACCCACGCTCCGTTTTGCCGCGCGCAAGAATGCGATGCCTTCGACTTCGTATTTGCCTCATTTCGCAAATCTCTTCCAATCCCCGACGGAGCCTTTCTATATACGGCTCGCGGGAATCCGTCTCCGATGTTTTCCAATATGTCCCCGGCAGGAATATGCGACTTTGCCGCGGATTTTCTTCAAGCGGCGGCTCTCTGCGGAACATACGGGCCCATAAGCCATACGGAGGACGAATACCTGTATTACAGGGCTGAGACAAAGCTGAATTCCCGCAGGCGTTTTTCCCCCATAAGCGCATTTTCGCAAAAAACGCTGAGGCGCTTGGACATAAAAAAAATCGAAGCTGCGCGCGCGGAAAACGCAATGGCTTTTTCAAATGCCGTATTGTCGGCAGGCAATCCCCATGTGGAAGAACTAAACCGCAAATTCTCGAATTTCGAGAATTTGGAAGATTGCAGCATATTTGCCCCAATATTGAAATTTTCAAAGCCATCGTTGAGAGATTCCGTTTACGACGCCCTTTCAAAAGTCGGAGCTAGGCCTTGCATCTACTGGGGAGGCTTCGGAAAAGGCGCGGATAAACGCACGCTTGAAGAGGAATCCTCCCTCTTGGCCGTCCCGCTCGATTTCAGGCACTCTTTAGACGACGCCTTAAAGGCCGCCAGTATAGTCATTTCCTGTTTCTGATTATATTGGGACTATTTTTGGGAAGGGTACTTTTTGACAGTTTCCTTCCGTCATCTCCCAGCAGCAACTCGCAGTGGTAAAACTCCGGCACTTCAAGACCCAGCGCCTTGTACAAGAGAATCTGACGCGCCGTTGAAAGAAGCAGATCCGCCCCCCTCACAACCTCGCTAATATGCATATTAGCGTCGTCAACCACAACAGCAAGCTCGTACATGGGGCCAAACCCTCCACGCCAAACCGCAAAATCCCCGAAATCTATCCCGGCGGTAAATGATACATCACCAAAAAAATTGTCGGAGAATTTTACGCTTTCCCCATCGGGAACTTTAAAACGCCAATTTGCAGAGTATATGTCCGAAAGAGCGTCGCCACCGGGAAAATCGACCCTGAATTGCGGCGGAAATATATATTCCGGCTCCATGAAATCAAATTTTCTGCGCGCTAAAAGCCCGCTCTCGGCAATTTTTTTTCTCGAAACCGAACAAGGATACACCGCCCCCGACTCCACCAACCGGCTCAAGGCCGCCCTGTAAAACGACATTCTTTGGCTCTGCAAATAAGGCCCATAGGGGCCTCCTTTTTCCACGCCCTCGCTCCAATCAAGCCCGCTATCTCGCAAATCTTTCAATATCGCGACCACGTATTCATCTCTACAACGCTCGAAATCGATGTCCTCTATTCTCAATACAAGAGTGCCATTCGCCGCGCGGGCGCGTTCCCAAGCCGTCCTGAATGTGCGCAAATGCCCCAAATGCAAAAAGCCGGAAGGCGTAGGGGCGAGTCTCCCCCTGTACGCAGAGTCACTCATCGCACTCTCCTTTTGCGAGGGTGGCATCGAGAAATTCCCGCAGGGCAAGCGCCGTCTCAAATCCTATGCCTTCCACTTTCTGCAATTCGCTTACATCTGCATTTTTTACGGCGCCTATGGAACCGAAATGCGACAATAAAGCGGCCTTTCGCTTGGGGCCGAGGTTCGGCATATCGTCGAGAATACTCTCCCGAATTTTTTTCAGGCGCAACTCGGCGCTGAAAGAATTTGCAAACCTATGGGCCTCGTCTCTAACCCGCTGAAGCAATTTCAGGCCTTCGTGACGCCTCGAGAGTTTTTTCTCCGAGAAATCCGCCATTACCACGGTTTCCTCTTTCTTTGCCAGCCCTATTATAAAGGGCTGCGGAATACGGGCCGCATCAAAAGCCTTCATAGCCGAAAAAACCTGCCCTTTCCCGCCGTCTATCAAGACTATGTCGGGCAATGGGGACCCTTCAGACACCATGCGGGAATAGCGCCTGCCCACGACCTCCTCCATAGCCCGAAAGTCATCGTTCCCAACAAACGATTTTATTTTAAACCTTCTGTATTTGTTTCTCGCCGGCTCTCCATGTTCAAACCTAACCATTGAGGCCACGCAAAAACTCCCGGATATGTGGGATATGTCGAAACATTCTATCGAAACGGGCTCTTCTTTTAATCCCAGCGCCTTCTTTAAAGAATCGGCCGCGCGCATCGCTATTTCGGGCCGCGGGCGCGATATGTCAACGCTTTCTCCCCTGTACATTCTACGCGTCTCAACTATCGCCGATATTAGATCACGCATCTTTGCGGCCCTTTCAAAATCGAGAGATTTCGAGGCTTTGAGCATTTCAGCCTCGGACTCCTCGATGTTCTTGGAATCCCTATCCTTCAGGAAATCCATCGCGGCCAAAACCCTCTTGGAATATTCTTCGGCTGTGACAACATTTGGAAATCTGCTTATATCGGCTCTGGCGTCGTCGTAGAGTTTCCATGTGCCGTCTCCGTTATCGACCGGGCGGGCGTCTCCAAGTATTATGCCAAATTTCTTTTTCAGTTCCACAAGAGTGCTGCGTATTGCCGCCGTTCCGAGATAGGGCCCGAAATAGGCGGAATTGTCGTCCTTGCGGTTCCTGGCGAAAGTAAAGCGCGGCAAAGGCAGAAAAGTCTCGACACGCAAAAGCAAAAAATTCTTGTTGTCTTTTTCAAGAGTATTGTAGCGGGGTTTCCAACGCTTTATCAAACGGCTCTCGAGAATTACGGCTTCGGCGTCTCCGCGCGTCTGCACAAATTCCATATCCGCCACGGATTTTTTAAGAGAGGCTATTTTGGGATTGTATGCCTTGTCCTTTCCCGACGGCATAAAATAACTCGAAACCCTGCGGCGCAAGTTGACCGCTTTGCCTATGTATATTACCCTCCCAAAAATATCTTTAAAAATATAGACACCACTCGTCCGCGGCAAGTGCCTAATTTTTTCCATAAGATCCTCGGTAGCGTCGGAGTCTGGCATGCCTTTACCTTTTACCCTTAAAAAAGCGATAATTGTCTAAAATTGCTTTCTCCGCCGCCGTCGTCGAAATCGTTCCGCGGAGTTATTTTGCGGGCCTTCTTGCGCCCCCCAAGATTCCCTGCCATTTCACCGCCCTCGTTCTCAAGCTCGGAAAGAACCTCCTTTGCCCTCTCTATTACCTTTTGCGGCAATCCCGCGAGCCTGGCAACCTGTATTCCGTAGGACTTGTCAGTCGCCCCACGCTCTATGCGGCGCACAAAAATTATTTCGTCGTTCCACTCCTTTACGCATACGCGATAATTCACAAGCCGCGGCAGAAATTTTTCGAGTTGAGTAATCTCGTGATAATGCGTGGCAAAAAGAGTCTTTGGCCCGGCTCTACCCGAACCGTGTATGAATTCCACCACCGCCCAAGCTATGCTGAGACCGTCATACGTACTCGTGCCGCGGCCTATCTCGTCCAATATTATCAGGGACTTGTCAGTAGCGTTATTCAATATATTTGCCGTCTCATTCATCTCCACCATAAAAGTGGAATTTCCCCTCGACAGGTCGTCGCTGGCCCCGACCCTGCTGAATATTCTATCCACAATTCCTATGCGGCACTTGCGCGCAGGCACAAAACTGCCGACTTGAGCCATTATCGCAGTCAATGCAACCTGCCTGATATAAGTGGATTTTCCCGCCATGTTCGGCCCGGTAATCAAAGCTATCTGCTCCTCCGACGATGATATAAAGATGTCGTTTGGGACAAAAGAATCGCTGCGGGCAAGCCCCAACCTGTCGCGGCGCAGCATCTGTTCCACCACGGGGTGCCTGCCGTCTTTCACGGAAATCGAATCGCCGTCATCTACCTCGGGCTTGCAATAATCGCGCTCCCTGGCTATTTCCGCCCACCCGCGGAACACGTCAATCTCCGACAATATCGCGGCAGCAGTGTCGAGCGCTTCTGAAAATTGGAGCGTATAATCCACGCACTTTTCAAAAATTGCGAATTCCATTGCCCTCGCATTTTCGTCGGCGTGCAGAATTTCCCCCTCTTTGCGGCGAAGCTCTTCCGTAGTGAACCTTTCGGCGTTGGTCATTGTCTGGCGCCTTATGTATTCCGGCGGCACCAGCGACAAATTCGATTTTGTCACTTCTATAAAATATCCGAAGGCCCCGTTGTACTTTACACGAAGATTTTTTATCCCCGTGCGGGTCTGCTCCTGCTTCTCAAGATCGGCGAGCCATGCGATATTGTCGTGCGACATAGAGCGCAATTTGTCGAGTTCAGCATCGAATCCAGGGCGTATCATACCCCCGTCCTGAGCTTTCGCGGGAAGCTCGTCTGCGAGAGCCGAACGCAGAAATCCCCTCAATTCGGAAAAATCCGGAATTTTTCCCGCGGTTTCCGCGCACGCAGAGGAATTTATGGACAACAGCGACGAGCGTATGGGCTCCACTTGTTCAAGGGTTGAAAGAATAGCTCCCAAATCCCTCGGGGATTTCACTCTATTTTGCAGCCTCCCCATTATTCTTTTAATATCCCGAACCTGCGACAGCGATTCCGACAGACGCGCTGATTCAGTAGGAGACATATAAAACTCCCATACAAGATTCTGCCTGCGCGATATCTCTTCTATGTCGCGCACCGGAGCGGCAAGATACGATTCGAGAAGGCGCGCTCCCGCCGAAGTCTTTGTTGCGTCCATTGCATGCAAAAGGCTGCCTTCCCTTGTTCCTGAAGTTGAGGCGAATATTTCCAGACTGCGCTGGGTGGCGGGATCTATCAATACGCTCTTGCCGCTTGAGAACCTGCGTATTGTACGAATATTTCCAGGCTTCCCCCGCAAATTCTCGGTGACATAAAAGACGAGGGCGCCGGCCGGCCCGGATAAACGGGAATCTGAAGGTATTCCAAATCCGTCGAGGGAAGACACTTTCAACAGATCGCGCAAGAGTTCCGCGCCAGACCTCGGCTCAAATCTGTAGTCGTGCAATAGGGTCACCGGGCGCAGATCCGCGAGGGATCTGAACACTGTATTCCACCCGAATAGGGAACGGTCGTTCTTCCAATCTTGCGACGCCGACTCCGGCAAAAGAATTTCTCGTGGATTGCAGGCGGAAAATATTGGGAAAAAGTCCGAAGGATTGTCGAATTCAGCGCAATAGAATTCCCCCGCGCTAACGTCTATCCACGCAGCGTAAAGCCTATGCTTAGAATCTATATCTATCGCCGCCAAAAAATTGCTGTGCCTCGAGTCGAGATGTTCGGCCTCCAAAACAGTTCCGGGAGTTATAATTTTGCTTATGGAACGCTTCACGAGTTTTCCGGGCTGGGGAATTTCGTCCTGCTCGCATATTGCTATCTTTTTGCCGGCAGCCAAAAGTTTTGGGAGATACTGCTGGGCGGCATGGTATGGAATGCCCGCCATGGGGTAATCCTGCCGCTTAGTCAGGGCTATGCCCAATATTCGCGCGCCTTCGACGGCGTCGTCGTAAAACATCTCGTAAAAATCCCCAAGCCTGAACAATAATATTGCATCTTTTGGCAGGGAATTTTTCGCCTGCCAATACTGCTCCATCATGGGGGTGGATTTTTTCTCCATGAACATTCCTCGCTGTTTGCTGTCTAAATTGACTGTACATTAAAAAAAGAGTCGCAAAACATTCAACTATTTTTACGAATCTGAACATCACTCTTAAAAATGCCGATTTTTGAATACAAATGCCATAAGTGCGGCGCGCAATTTGAACTGCTAATCAGAAGCGGGCAAACCCCGTCTTGTCCGGAATGCGGCTCAAAACGCCTAAAAAAACTGATATCGCAGTTTTGCGCGGGATCGTCAAAATACAATGCCGCAAAAGCCTGCCGCGAAGGCAGGGTTTGCACAAAATCCCGCCAGGTCGGCCATTCTTGCCCGCACGGCGGAGGATGTTGTTGCGGAGGCAGATAGGAATGCGCATTACATACGCTTTGACAGCGATAGCGCTGATTTGCCTTTCGGGCTGTTCGTCGGCTCCGCGCGAAATCCATAATAAAGACTCCTCCAAACAGCAAGTCTCCGAAAGTCCGTCTAAAGCGGCTAACGAAGCCAATGCCACCACGACGAATCAAAGCAGCTTTTCACTGTCAAACAGAAAACTCCTTGAAATCATCGACGAGCAAAGCCGCTTTTTTTCGCAAGCCAACAATAAGTCGATAATGTCGGCTGCGGACACATCGTCGGCCGCCCGGCGCATACAATCGCTTTGGGAAGAATATCTAATTACAAACCCAAACGATGTCGAAGCCCTGATTATATACGGAAAATTCCGACGGGCCATAGGCGATGCCGACACTGCCTATATGATATTCAAGGACGCCGACTCCATCAATCCCAACCTTGCGGTGGTAAAGCAACAGCTCTGCACGCGAGAAGCCGAATCGGGAATGTACGAAGAAGCTTATGGCCACATTCGCGACGCCGTAAGGCTTGAGCCGAAAAATCCCGTGTATCACACGCAGCTTGCACAGCTAATAATGGTATTCCGCCAACTTATGATTTCCGACGGCAAGCACACACAAAAAGAGCTCGACGCAGAAATGCTGGCGGCATACAAGAAGGCCTTTGAATTGACCCCAAACGACAGAGAGGCAAAATGGCGATATGCAGCCGCATTCTATGAAGTTGGGAAAGCCGACTGGAATGCCGCCTTAAAGCTGTGGGAAGAAATAGTAGCCGACAGCACTTTCGATTTTGAACGCCAAACCGCCCTAATAAACAAAGCCCGGGTTCTCATGGAATTGAGGAGGGACGCCGAAGCCGAATCCATATTGAAATCCATAAGGCTGGAGGGACTTGCCGAAGACAAGGCCGCCCTTCTCTACGAAATTGAAAAGTCAAAAAAAACGGAGGAATTAAAAACTCCGCCTGAAAAACAAACTTCCGGGCAAGAGCTTCCACACGCGTTAAAAAAGGATTTTATTTATTAAAATGAACTACGAACTTGTATCGCAAATCCGCGAAGGCGGAATACTCTACATTCTTCTTCTCATAGCAATAACCATGCACGAGTTTGGACACGCATGGTTTGCCGACAAACTTGGAGACCCGCTGCCGCGCCTACAAGGGCGCGTGACCGTAAACCCGCTTGCCCATATAGATCCATTCGGCACAGTAATACTTCCGCTGTTGACAATAGCGGTATCAATAGGGGCGAACTTTCCCATTGTATTCGGCTGGGGAAAGCCGGTGCAAGTGGCATTAAACGACGCGAAAAACCGCGATAAGATAGACCTTTTCTCAACGCTCGGCGGAGTTGGAATGAACCTTGTTGTGGCTGCAATATCTGCGGTATTGCTTGCCGTATTGGCGCGATTCAATCTCGAAGAATTCGCAAAAGTTGCTATGCTGTCTATATGCATAAACTGCGCGTTGTTCGTGATAAATATGATACCTGTTCCGCCTCTCGACGGCGGGCGGGTTCTAAAATATTTTACGGGAATGAGCGAGCTTACCTTCGCATACTACTCTCGATTTGGAACCATTGTACTTTTGCTAATTATAATAATTCCATTTACAGCGGAAATTCTCGGCATATTGATAAGAAGCCTCGCCCATCTATTCTTGCTTTTTGCCGATCTAATATACTCAATATAAGACGATGCCAATATACACATACACCACAATAGAAACCAACGGCTCCGAACCTGAAATATTCGAAGTCGAACAGCCAATTTCCGCCCCGCCGCTTGAAAAACATCCTGTAAACGGCAAACCCGTAAAACGCATTTACGATTCGCCAAATATAAATATCCAATATACTCCGGGACGTGAGCGGGAACTGTCGGACACAACTAAAATCAAAAAGGCGGGGTTCAAAATCTTTGAGCGGGACAAGATATCAAAACAATATTTTGAGAAGTAATTCACTCCCTGCCACTAATAATATTTAACGCCATTCAGGGATTCCGCAAAAAAACGCCACGGCGCATTACTTACATTCCCCCACGTACATTATCTCGCCGCGCCGCAGCTTCTTTCTAAATTCCATCGGCGTGGATTCGTACTTTTCCCTAAATTTGCGACAAAAATACGGGAGATCCGAAAATCCGCACATGGACGAAATTTTGCCCGCGCTGAAACTCGAAGTCTCCAACAGCCATTTTGCATAGCGCAAGCGGGCGTCGTTCAGAAATTCCGTAGGAGTGCAGCCCATATAACGCCGCATGGCGCGGTTTATATACGAAGTATTTTTACCGCATATCCGCCTGAATTTAGGAAGGCCAATGGACAAATTCTCGGGATTCAATGCCCGCTGGCAGGCGTCCCTCAACCAATCAGGAATATCGTCAGGGAGCGATGAAATTAGGGAATTTCTCATTCGCCAATACAGGTTCAATAAAAACCTAAAAATTGCCATCAGAGAGTCCCCATTATCGGCGAGCTCCATTGCGGCCCTGTCGAGAAAGGCCGTCTCAAACGGCGTGAGCTTGGCCGACATTCCTATGAATCCGTCCTTATAAGAATCGTTCTCCTCAGCGAGAATATCGCGCATAAAGCGCTCCACGACTTCCCGCGCTATAGCAATATAGGAAAACTCCATCGGCGCCCCTCCCTCGGGATCCAAAACATGGACTTCACAAGGTTTTGAAATGTACAGGAAATTCTTTGAGAAGAATCGTTCCCTTCCCCCCGAAATAAGAAGCCCGCCTCCGCTTTTTACCCACAATACCTCCACGAACTCGTGCCTGTGCAAGCCCACCGAATGCGACTTGTCCGTTCGACCGTGCACTACCCTGAAATACTTGTTTCCCTGCAAGTGCGACTCAGTTGTGAACTCCGTAATATGATTTTTCAAAACGCTCTCCTTGTAGAGCGGACAATATTTTAATATCGGGGCAAACTTCAAAACAAATTTCGACAAATTTCACAAAAAGTCAATATGATGCAAACTTTAAACACGGCCTCTACAACAATCAGACGGCCATTGCATAATATTGTACAAATGTTAAATAGACTCCTCGGAACCTAATTTCGCCATCTGGCTCTCGTAAAGCCCCCTATAATATTCACACGAAGCCATGAGCTGGTTGTGGGTTCCGTATCCTATTATAGCCCCCTCGCGAAACACTATTATTCTGCCGACATTTCTTATGGTGCTAAAGCGGTGCGCTATTATCAACATAGTCCTATCGCGCATAAGCGAATCAACGGCCTGCTGGATAAACGCTTCGCTGTTTACGTCGAGAGCGGAAGTAGCCTCGTCGAGAACTATGAAAGGCGGATTTTTCAAAAATACCCGAGCCAGGGCAATTCGCTGTTTTTGCCCGCCCGAAAGCCTGTCTCCGCGCTCTCCCACGACAGTCTGATAGCCGTTTTCCAATTCGAGAATAAATTCATGGGCGTACGCCATTTTTGCGGCGGCATAAACTTCGGCTTCGGAAGCGTCCGGCTTGGCGGCGATGATATTGTTATACACGGTATCGTTGAACAGCACAGGATATTGCGGCACGCTGCCAAGGTTGGCGGCATAATCTGCCCCGCGGATATCGCGCAAGTCCACTCCGTCCATTGTGATGCTGCCCGACTCAGGATTGTACAAGCGCATTGCAAGTTTTGCAAACGTGCTTTTACCCGCCCCGCTTTCGCCGACCAACGCGCAGCTCAATCCGGACGGTATCTCAATATTTATATCTTTAAGGACAGTTTTATCGCCATACGCAAAACTCACCCCTTCAAACTTCAAATCGCCCTTTACCCTTCCTATTTCCACGGGATTTTCAGGTTCGGGAACCGTCGTCTTGTAATCGAGTATCTCCAAGATTCTATCTATAAGGGGCAAAGTCTTAATCAAATCCGTGGACATTCTGATTATGCGCTTTATAGGATCTATAGTGAAATACAGAGCGATTCCTATAGCCGAAAATGTCGGGAAGTCTATTCCTCCAAAATAAGCGTACACAAACGTCACCGCCACCATAGTCGCCGCCAGAAACTCCATGAACGGCTGCTGCATCAGTTCATATTTGGCCAGTTTCAAGCTGTAATATTTTATGAGATCGTTGATTCCCGAAAATTTATTTATCTGGCTTTTTTGAAGATTAAACACCCTGACCTCGTGCACGGCGTCAAGGTTTTCACCGAATAACTGCGCCATATCGCTCAGCCCTATTTGGGCCTTCCCCGCAAAACGCTTCATATTTTTGCGTATTAGCTGTACGGGCATTATGCAAAACGGCACCGCCGCCAAAAAAAACAGCAAAAATATCACCTGCCCCTTTGTAAAGCAAAGGTAAAGTAAAAATCCCAAAGCGCCCGCCACCTGAAGGGGCTGGCGAAATATTTCCGAAGAAAATGACAACAAAATCGACTGCACCGACGCGGTGTCGTTGGTGAGCCTTGTGAGCAAATCGCCGGTATTAAAGCGCTCGAAAAATGCGACAGGATAGCTTTGCAGCTTGCTGAAAATCTCGAGTTTTAACCTGCGCAATACTTCGAGGGACGCATAGGTCATGAGATAGCCGCTTAGGTATCCAAATATGGCTCTCAGCGCAAAAATAGTCGGCAACATCATCGCCACGCCAACTATGTACCATATTGACTGGGAGCTTGACGACTGCTCCATGAAAATCTTGCGCAACACCTTGTCGAATATCACGGGCATTCCAAAACCGCTGCAAATCCCGAAAAGGGCCCCAAAGATTACAGCCCCTACAAGCTGTTTAATACAGGGGCGCACATAAACGTAAAATCTCAATAACTTATTCATGCAAATATATAAGACTTTCGACAAAGTATAATCTGAGTCAAGATTTTAGAATCCATTATTGGGCCATTGGCTCGCGCAAAAGAGTAGACAAGTACGGCACAAGCTGTTTCTTGCGGCTCACCATTTTTGGAAGCTCAAAGCAGCCCCTTTCGGGATCGCGCGCGAAACTTATTCTGGATATGAATTCTTCGGAACCGCACACCATCAGCAAGGAATCCTGCGAAGTCACATTTGTGACAAACAATGCGGAAAATAGAAGATTCTTTTCCGCTCTAAAACGTTCCAAAGCCGCGCGTATATCTTCAATTTTTCCAAAGAAGTTGTCGTAGTCCAAATCCTCTATTTGCGACACAGAAAATGCGTTTGAATTTTCTTCGTACAGTTTGCAGTCAGAACGCACTATGTCGTCCGCGGAACTTGAAAGTATGATGGAACCCGCCCCAAAAATATAGCCGGAGAGCTCGGCGCCGCTTATTCCAGCTATTTTAGACAGCCTATCGAGCTCCGCGGAATCCTCCGAAGTCGCAGTGGGACTTCTCAAATTGAGGGTGTCCGACACAATCCCGCTAAGCAGCAGGCCGGCCAAAGACGGTGAAGGTTTTATGCCGGAGCGGGCGAACATTCTGCTGATTATGGTGCACGTTGAGCCAACGGGTTCGTTTATAAACAGTATGGGGGAATTTGTGCGAACCGAACCTATGCGGTGGTGGTCCACTATTTCGACTATCTCGGCCTCCTCCGCCCCGGTGACCGCCTGGGAGAGTTCGTTGTGGTCCACGAGGGCTATTTTAGGGCGCGGTAGGTCGATTAAATCCGTATATGAGAACACTCCCAAGAGTTTTCCGGAATCGTCGCAGACGTAAATCGTCTTTCCGAAAAATTTCTTTGTAGAAGCCGCTATGCCGGAAAGGAGTTGGGCCGGCTTCACAACTGCGAGTTCAGTGCGCATTATTGAACGCGCCCTCGTTGCCATTCTAACCATCAAAGCTGTCGTGGCGGAATCGTACGGGCAGGAAACCACGCTCACAGAGTTTGCCCTTGCCATGGAAAGCACGGAGGAATCCACGCCGTATCCGCCCGTTATAATTATGCCGCGCACCCCTATTTGTATGGCTTTTATTTGTATGTCGAAGCGGTCGCCAACCACTATCAAATTATTCTCGGGAGGGAGTTTTTCACCCTCTATGAAAGAATCGAAGCTCGAGACTTCCATGGCCCCTATGCGCACATACAAATCCTCCATGTCGTCCTCCCTAAAGGAAACGTGGACAGTAGCGTTCAGAGTGTTTATGACGTCCCGAAGCGTAGCCCGCAAACGCCTGACCTCGCGCACTTCCCTCGGCCGCGGTATGAAGAATTCACCCAAGTCGAAAACGGACACTTCCCCCAAGAGCTTTCCCGCGGAATTTAAAAGAGGGACTGTGCGCAAATCGTACTTGTCTATGGTTTCCATGACAGAATAGCACGAAACGTTCTCTCCGAGGCTGAGAAAATCCCTTTTCATAACGTTTTCGGCGCGCAGGCGAACGTCGCCAACGAATTCCGGAAGCTCAAATCCGAACTTCCGCAATATCATGTCTATTCTGGCGTTTGAATTCCCGCAGCGAGCGGCGACATAGTTTGGGAATCCCATTGCCTTCTTATATTCGGCATAGGCTATGCTCGAACATATGGAATCGACATCAGGATTTTTGTGGCCGAGTATATAAACGGTTTTTCCCGCCATTTTAAATCTCCATATTTTTACCAGCAACCATCAGAGGCATTCCACTTAAGAAACTTTCATATCTTTCCGAAAAAATCGGACTTCCCAAAAGTAGAGACCTTTGAAAGAATAAATCGGATTTGTTGTCCATAAACCATCAAATGCCATTCTCCAGAACAATTTATTACGCTTTTAAATTATAATGGAACAAATCCGGAAAACCGCAAGAAAAACAGGCTGTATAAAATCAAAATTCCGCGCTCGTGCGCTTTGCTATGCACTGCTTTACGATATCCTTAATCCCCTCTTTTACTGGTTCGTTGAAAGTTGATCTAAATTTTAGAAGCTTCCCGCCTTTCGCGCTGAGATAAACTGTTGTCTCAAAAGATTTTCCGTCGCGCTTCATCGAAAATGTCTCGGTGCGGAAATCCGACCCGCCTATCTTCTCGTTTCCTGTTGAAACGCTCTTTATATCAGAAAAATCTTTTAGCTTTAACATCGACGCGGAAAGTTCCTTAAAATGGGAGTCAAAATTTGGATCTGACGTTCCGTCTTTCCATTTCCTGCCCAGATCATATCTGTATTCGTCGAGTTCGGCGCCGTCGCGTTCAAGCTTTGCCATATAACCCATAGGGCGCTCCTCGTATTTTCTAATCCAGGCAAATTTCATTGGCAGGCCGTCGAACGCCAACCCGTCGGAGAGGGCGCGCGCGCGATTTATCGCTATAGAATCCTCGCACACGAAACGCATTGTCAATATGCAAGAGCGAATCTCCGCCGACGCCAACGCAAACATCATGGCCATTTCCCTCTCGGAAATTCCGTCTATTACTATTTGTTTAAACTGGAATATCACAGCGTTGTTGCGCAAGGAAAAAACATATTTCGACAGCCTGGTGTTGTCGTTCAAATACTGGGCAATCTCGGAAAGCTTCTCTTTTGAAAGAGGGTATTTCTTTGAGTCGGCGGCCACAAAACCGGTCATCGAAAATATGCTGCGGGTCTCCATCGCCGCTATTATGCACGCGGTAAAATCGCGCACAGAATAGGGTATTTCTATACGGCGCGGATCGGACTTGGTTATGTCGAATTTTATATCCTCAGAATTTAGGACTTTTGAAAGAATTTCAAGGGCCGGAGGCAATGAAGAAGTTTTCGCCGGCTGGGACCACGCAAAACCAGCCTGAAAAAATAAAATCGTAAAAATGCAAACTGACCCAAAGGCTTGTCTCATGAAAACAGCAAATACACGCCGTATGCGAATGTCAAGCGTTGAGCCTTTTTTACCCAGAATACTTTTTATCGGCAGCGCGCCTTGAAAAAACGCCCTCCTTTAATCCACAAAGAGGTTCTGATAGCCTGGGAGCGGCGACAAAAATCCCATGAAGCTTATAACGCCATGGCGTTCTCAATTTCAAGAAACAGTTTAAAATACATATCCTATTCCGCAAGCTCCCCATACCATCTGGTCCGGCCCCATATCTATCGCCACCGACCCCACTGTTTCCCTTTTACCGGCATTATTGCACGCCCAGCCAATCCCGACAAACATGCGTATTTTATCTATGCAATACACGAGATTCGCCTCGCCTTGTATATATGAGTAGTCGTTTCTCCAATACATGCCGCCTATCTCATATTCGCCGGCAAACCTGCACGCGCTCACATACCCCAAAGTGAGCTGCAGATCCAAAGATAATCCGCTTATGGCAGTATACGGCTCAAGATCGAAAGACGGCCTTATGCCAGCCATATACTTTTTAGCGTCATATTCGGAGCAATAGTCGAAATATACAAAGGGATTTACATAAATCTTGTCGAAACAAAAACCCACATAAAAATCGTCTCGGAAAGTTTCTCCGCCGTATCCGGCTATTCCGGGACCTGCCACGCGCTTTGTGGAATATGTAAAAATGCCTCCGAGATCTATGTCAACATACCTGTTCAAATTATATTTCCAGCCTCCGTAAAAAACGGCTTGCTGGGCGTAGCGCGGGACGTCTATGGGAGCGTAATAAAAGAGGTCCATATAACCTTCACCCCCGAAGAATCCACCCCTGTCGGAGAAAGAGGCGCAGACAGTGTTGTCGCCAACTTTCAGACCCTCCAATACGGCCGTAGAATAGTACTCCACTTGGAATACGGTAAGACGCTTGTCGTTTATCCCCAAAATCTTGTCTGAATCCATTGATACAAACACGTCCCAAGTATGCTGATTTATATCGTACCAGCACTCCGTGTCCGAAGCTAACCCGTATTCAGCGGGAGCTCCAAAAGAGCTAATGCGCCCAAATGAAACCGCCGAAAAGAGAGAAACAAGCAGTATTGCCGTAAAAATTCTTAACATACCAAAAAATCTATAGCGCAAAAGTCCTCAAACAAAAGACTTTTCTTGGGGTTTTACAATTATTTTCAAGAAAGCGGCGCCATATGGAGCTTTTCGGAAAAAAAGGTTGCGAATCCACGCCAAATTTAGGATTCTGCGGAGATGATTCGCAGAGTATTTGTAGAGGATAAAAACGGACACGCGGCAAAAGCCCTTTTAAACGATATTAAGGCTTCGCTAAATATAAAGTCGATAGGCGGCCTTAGAATACTTCAGCGCTACGACGCAGAGGGGCTGGATTCAGAAGTCTACAATAAGATAAAGAACCTAATATTTAGGGAAGCCCCGGTTGAAAATCTGTACGAGGAAACTTTTCCGCTGTCGGATGACGAAACGGTGTTCGGCGTGGAATACCTTCCGGGACAATTCGACCAGCGGGCCGATTCAGCGGAACAATGCATTCAAATAGCGGCTTTAAAGAGGCCCAAAGTTGCCTGCGCAAAAATATACGTTTTAAAGGGGAATCTCTCGCAAGACGAGATAGAACAAATAAAAAAATACCTCATAAATGCGGTTGACAGCCGCGAGGCGTCTCTCGACAAGCCTCAGACGCTCGAGAGGAAGACAAAAGTGCCCGCCGATATTCAAACAATAGACGGTTTCGCAAATATGGACGAAGCGCAAATTGCCGCCCTCCATAAAAAGATGTCGCTGGCGATGTCGGTCGAGGATCTCGCATTTTGCCGCGACTATTTCGCAAAAGACGAGAAACGCGACCCAAGCATAACCGAGATAAGAGTTCTCGACACTTACTGGAGCGACCACTGCCGCCATACCACTTTTCTGACCAAACTTGAGGACATAAAGATAGAGGACGCCGAATTTAATACACCGGCAAAGATTTCTCTCGCCGAATACCGCAGGCTGCGCGGAGAGCTAAAGCTCGCCGAACGCGGCAAACCAGAAAGCCTTATGGATTTGGCTCTAATAGGAATGAGGGCCCTTAAGAATGCCGAAAAGCTTCAGGACATAGAAGAGAGCGAGGAAATAAATGCCGCCAGCATAGAAGTGGACGCTGAAATCGACGGGCATTCAGAAAAATGGCTGGTCATGTTTAAAAACGAGACGCATAACCACCCAACCGAAATCGAGCCATTTGGAGGAGCCGCCACATGCCTGGGCGGGGCGATTCGAGATCCGCTCTCCGGCAGGAGCTATGTCTACCAGGCAATGCGCGTCACGGGAGCGGCCGATCCCCGCAAGCCGTTTGAAGAAACTTTAAAGGGAAAACTGCCCCAAAAAAAGATAGTCACCGAAGCCGCAAACGGATATAGCAGCTATGGAAATCAAATAGGTTTGGCGACGGGACAGGTGTGCGAAATATACCACACAGGATACCTTGCAAAGCGCATGGAAATAGGGGCTGTCGTAGCCGCCGCACCCAAGTCATGGGTAAAGAGGATGCGCCCGGAAAAAGGAGATGTGATTCTCCTTCTGGGCGGAAGAACCGGAAGGGACGGCATAGGCGGGGCAACGGGATCTTCTAAAGACCATACGGAAAAAGCCCTCGAGAACTCCGCCGAAGTCCAGAAGGGCGACGCCCCTATGGAGCGCAAACTTCAACGCTTGTTTCGCAATCCCGAAGCCAGCAAGCTCATAAAAAGATGCAACGACTTCGGCGCAGGCGGCGTAAGTGTGGCCATAGGTGAACTCGCCCCCTCCCTGGAAATAAATCTCGACGCCGTCCCCAAGAAATACGACGGCCTCGACGGCACAGAACTTGCAATATCGGAATCCCAAGAGAGAATGGCCGTTGTAGTGTCGCCGCTCGACGCGGAGAAATTCACAAAACTCGCCGACGAAGAAAATCTCGAATGTACGCCGGTGGCGGTTGTCACGGACAGCGGAAGGCTCGTAATGAAGTGGCGCGGCAAGCCAATCGTAAACCTGAGCAGGGCCTTCCTCGACACCAATGGCACAACGGCCTCCGCAAGAGCCGAAATATCGGCCCCGAGCAAGTCCACACCCTTCGATTCCACATCAAAGAATCCTTCCGACAAAAATGAGTGGATTAAAACCCTGCAAGACCTCAACTGCTGTTCACAAAGAGGATTGGTCGAAAGATTTGATTCGTCCATAGGGGCGGCATCGGTGACCCATCCGTTCGGCGGAAAAAATCTCTCCACTCAGCCGGAATCGATGTGCGCAAAAATACCCCTCCTGAGAGGAGACACAAATCTCGGCACAATTTTCGCGTTCGGATTCAATCCGAATATATCGTCATGGAGCCCGTACCACGGCGCCGTATATGCCGTGCTTGAATCGGTCGCCAAAATAGCCGCTTCAGGCGGCGACATTTCAAAAATCAGGTTTACATTTCAAGAATATTTTGAAAAGCTGCGCAAGAATCCAAAGCGTTGGGGAAAACCGCTTGCCGCCCTGCTCGGGGCCCTCGACGCGCAAATGGCTCTCGGGTGCCCAGCCATAGGCGGCAAGGACTCAATGTCTGGATCGTTTAACGATATAGACGTTCCTCCGACTCTCGTAAGTTTCGCGATAACCACATGCGATGTCCGCAACGTCATTTCCCCCGAATTCAAACGCCCAAGCTCTGAAGTCGCCTTGATAAGAATCGCAAAAGACGAAAACTTCATTCCCGATTGGGATGAGCTCAAGAGAAAATATGCGGCTTTGAACAAGGCGATTTTAGAGAAAAAAGTCCTCGCCGCCCACAGCCTAAGATTCGGGGGCTTGGCGGAAGCAATATCAAAAATGACATTCGGCAACGGCATAGGCTTTGAATTCACAAAAGAATTTCCAAACCCATTCGCCTTGGACTACGGAGCGATAGTTGTAGAATTGGCCGAAAATGTGAATCCGTCGGAATTGGAGGCCGAAAAAATAGGCCATACAATAGCCTCTCCGGAAATAAGAGTCGGAGAAACGTCAATTCCAATTTGCGAACTAATTTCCGCGTGGGAAGCCCCCCTTGAGAGTGTTTATCCTACAAAGACCGCGAAAATGCCGCAAAGTTTGGAAGCCATCAAACCTGCATTTTCGCCAAAGATTCCATTCTTGTCTCCGAACAAATATGCAAAGCCAAAGGTCTTCATTCCCGTATTCCCCGGAACAAACTGCGAATACGATACCGCAAGAGCCTTTGAAAAAGCTGGAGCTGAAACCGATATATTTGTATTTAGAAATAGGAGCGACTCCGATGTCGCGGAATCGATAGAAGAGATGAGAAAACGCATAGGCTCATCGCAGATGTTAATGATACCCGGAGGATTCAGCGCCGGAGACGAACCCGCAGGCTCCGGAAAATTCATAGCCGCAGTATTTCGCAACGCGGCGCTATCGGACGCTGTAATGGGACTGGTAAAAGATAGAAAAGGTCTCGTACTGGGAATATGCAACGGATTTCAAGCCCTGATAAAACTCGGCCTCGTGCCGTTCGGGGAGATACGCGAATTATCCGAAGACAGCCCAACACTAACATACAACAATATAGGCAGGCACGTCAGCTGCTACGTCCAAACGCGAATATCCAGTACGCTCTCGCCGTGGCTTTCACAATGTTCGGTTGGCGAAGTCTATACAATACCCGTGTCGCATGGGGAAGGCAAGTTTATCGCGCCCGAAAGCTTGATAAAATCCCTTGCCGACAACGGACAAATAGCCACCCAGTATGTTTCACCGAACGGAGAGCCGACGCAAGAAATGCCGTACAATCCAAATGGTTCGATGTGCGCCGTAGAAGGCATATGCAGTCCCGACGGCCTCGTATTCGGGAAAATGGGGCATACTGAACGCTGCGGGACAAATATAGGAGTCAACATTCCAGGCGAGAAAATACAGCCTATTTTCGCGTCGGGGGTCTCCTATTTCAAATAGGACAAGCGCAATGGCAGCTGCAAACAAACCCTCCACACAAAAGAGTTCCTTCTTTGAAGAACTTGAAATGGCGGTTTTGTTGAAGGTCAGCCGCGCAGTTGTAAGGCGCCGAAGTTCCGCTCAATTAATGTCGGAAACGCTCGAAATTCTCCACGAACATTTGGAAATACTATGCGGGGCAATAACTCTTAGGCAGGGAGATTACCTATTCATAGAAGCTTTTTACGGTATGAGCGACGAAGCCGCTAAGCGCGGCGTTTACAAAGTCGGAGAGGGAATAACCGGAGCTGTAGCCGCAAACGGAAAAACCATAATCATACCCGATATTTCAAAAAATCCGAATTTTCTAAACCGTACGCGGGCCCGCGCCAAAGGTTTGAAGGGAACCTCTTTTATATGCGTTCCGATAACCTATATGGAGCAAATAATAGGCACCTTGAGCATAGACGTTAAATCCCATTCAAAGAACGCCCTCGAAAGGCTCGCCGAGTTGCTTGAAACAGTCTCTAATATGCTTGCCGACGCGATATCTTCGCTATATCTGAGGCAGGAGGAGCGCGATAAACTGATAGACGAAAACCGCAAGCTCAAACTTGAATTGAGCACCGGGCTTTTGCGCCCCAAAAATATGATAGGAAATTGCGGGGCCATGCAAAAAGTTTATGCGGCGATAGCGGAGGCATCGACGCGTAAGGGGTGCGTATTCATACGCGGAAATTCGGGAACGGGCAAGGAGCTTGCGGCCCGCGCGATATGCGCTGCCGATCGCAGATTTGGAGAATCGTTCTCTGTGGTCAACTGCGCCGCCCTGCCCGACTTTGCCATAATAGCCGAGATATTCGGATACGAAAAAAACGCCCTCGCCCACGCCCACAATACGCGCCAGGGCCTCTTGGAAACCGCGGGCGGAGGAACGGTATTTCTCGACGAGGTAAGCGAAATTTCACTTCCGGCCCAGGCTCTAATAGCCTCATTTCTAAAGACCGGAACTTTCCGCAGACTTGGCGGAAAAGATGAAATAAAGCCCAAGGCCCGCATAATATTCGCCTCGTGCGACGACATAGAGAGGCTGCTGGAAAAAAAGCTTTTCAATGCCGACTTCTACCGGAGAATAACTCCCAACACCATACATATGCCTTCGCTCAAAGACAGAAGGAGCGACATTCTCTTGCTATCGGAATTCTTCCTCGAAAAATTCAACGCCATATATGGAAAGAGAATAAAGCGCATATCCACACCGGCCATAAATATGCTGACAGTTTACTCATGGCCGGGAAATGTACGGGAGCTGGAAAATTGCATAGAGCATGCGGTAGTGTCGTCGAACGATTCCGCCATATCCGGATATAATCTATCTGCGCCCGTGCGGGCCGCCGGATACGGGGCCCACCGCAAGTTCCCGTACGGAGAGGATTTAGACTTCACATCAATGATACAGTCCTTTGAGAGGGAACTTATAACGGAAGCGTTAAAAGCCAACCGCGGCAATGCCGCTGCCGCGGCGAGAAAACTTAACATTAGCGAACGCATTATAAACTACAAGATCGCCAAGTATTCCATTTCAACATCTTGGTTTAAGCCGCGATGATGTTAATGGCGCGGTAAATCATCAAAAACCGCCCCGCCCAAGAGAACGTCGCCTTCGTAAATCGCCAATATCTGCCCGGAGGCTATTGCCCGCTGAGGTTGTTCAAATTCTACTTGGGCCTTTGATTCACCTATGGGTATAAACCGCATTTTTACGGTATCGTCCCGATAGCGCACCTTGCATTCAAGCTCGCGCGTCTCTCTCACGGGCTTATTTATCCAGTTGATGTCGTGAACAAGCGCAGTGTTCGTATAAAGCATAGGATTATTCGGCCCGTCGAAATCCACAATCAACCTGTTGCCCTCAAAATCTTTTGCTATTACTACATAGCTTTTTCTGTCGGTATTGGACGGAACGCCTATCCCTTTGCGCTGGCCTATTGTATAATTGTGCAATCCTTTATGGCGGCCTAAAATTTTTCCTGCTGCATTTACTATTTCGCCCTCGTTTTCGGGAATGTAATACCTCAAAAAGTCTTGAATCCGAATTTTGCCCAGGAAACATATGCCCTGGCTGTCTTTTTTATCCGCATTTGGCAGGCCGTAAAGCCTGGCGATTTCCCTGACGCGGGGCTTGGGTATTCCTCCTATCGGAAACACCGCCCTCTGAAGCTGCTCCTGAGTAATCATCGCAAGAAAGTAGGATTGGTCCTTGCTCGGATCCGCTCCCATTAGAAGATCTTTAGAACCGTCGCCATTTAAGCGCGACGAGCAATAATGGCCAGTGGCCACCGCGTCAAATCCCCTCGAAAGCGCGTAGTCGAGAAACTTCCCAAACTTCATGCGCCTATTGCACATAATATCCGGATTCGGAGTGCGCCCGGCCCTATACTCCCCTATTAAATATTCTACTACCTGTTCCCGATATTCTTTAATAAAATCGACTACCGTAAAATCTACGCCAAGTTTTTCCGAGCAGGCGCGGGCGTCTTCTATATCCTGATGCCACGGACAATCTCCGAACACGTCGATACCCTCTTCGTTCATCCACGTTTTCATATACGCGGCGGATACGCTGTACCCCTCACCTTTGAGAAGGGCCATGGAAACGGCGCTATCAACGCCTCCGGACAGAGCCACCAATATTTTTGACTTATTCACCTAACGCTTTTCTCAAGGCGGATTCAATGTCGGCGCACTCCGCCACCGCAGAGGCTCTCATGCCGAACTTTGCAAGGGCTTCGGAGGTAGTCGAACCTATGGCTACGATTTTCGGAACTTTGGCCGAAGGCGACAGCTGCAAATTTTTCGCGCTTTTTGTAAAAGCTTCTACCGCGGAAGGGCTACAAAATACTATCGCATCGGCGCCTTTATCGCGGAAGGTTTTGGCGGCGGGCAGCGAAGCTGGAATCTCGTTGAGGGAAACATTGTATACTTTTAATTCATCGACTATGGCGCCGTGTTCCCTCTCAAGTTTTTGGAGGGCGTCGCCCGAGCTCAAGTTTCCGCGCACGCACAATATGCGCAGGTTGTCGAGCGTCTCGTATTCCGACATGGCCTTTACCATAGCTTCGGCGTTGAACTCTTGCGGAACAACCGCGGGATTCAGATAATATTTGCGGACTTCACGAGCGGTCGTTTCCCCGACGCAGGCTATTCTGGCAAATCCTATGCACCTTACGTCTTCAAACACTTTAAAGAACTCTTTAAAAAATCCCCGCACGCCGTTTACGCTGGAGAATGTTATCCAATCGTAATGGCCGGTTTCCTCAAGTATATCGGCCAAATCCGCGGCATCCGATTCAAAAGCCACATGTATTAGGGGCATTTCCACAACATCGGCCCCTAATCCCGACAGCCTTTCGGATAATACAGAATTATTCTCGCGGGTGAGAAATATGCGCTTCCCCTTAAATATTCTATCTTCGGACATTTAATCTTCCTCTGTGAAAATGGGCCTTGTGGCATTTACTAATATGTAAAATCGTCATTTTCGGAGAGTGAAAGCGCGAATGATTCTATGAGTTTCACGCAATTCTCTATATCCGACAGATCGGCGACCTCAGCGGGAGTATGCATATATCTAAGCGGAATCCCCAAAAGCCCTGTTGCCACGCCTCCGCGGACCATTTGTATAATTCTGGCGTCGGTGCCGGTTGGACGGGGCTCGGCGCTTACTTGGTATGGAATGTTGTTATCTTCAGCGCACCCCACCAAGCGTTCAAAAACTTTTGGATTTATATTCGGCCCGCGTGAAATCACAACGCCGCCGCCCAACTTTATTCCGCCAAATTTGCGCTTATCGCAACTTGGGAAATCCGTGGCGTGGTCAACGTCCACTGCCAGCCCAACATGCGGATTAACCGCATACGCCGCCGGCCAAGCCCCCCTCGTTCCAATTTCCTCCTGGGTGGTCGCCACGCTCACGACTTTATACGCCGGCTTTGATTCTGCCCGCGCAAGCCTGCGCATCGCTTCAAAAACGCAATAGCACCCGGCTTTGTCGTCAAAGGCCCTCGCAGTACAGCGGTTCCCGGAGAGCATGTGCACGATTGTATCGTAAACTACGGGATCTCCTATTTTCACGAGTTTTTCAGCCTCTTCCCTTCCCTTTACCCCTATATCTATCCATACTTGATGGGTCTCAGGAACCTCCTTGCGCTCTTTCGCGTCCATAAGGTGTACGGCCCTCTTGCCGGTGACGCCGTAAACCGGGCCGTTCTTGGTGAGAATTTGAACGCGCCTGCCGGAAAGCATTACGTTATCATGCCCTCCAAGTTGTTGAAAGAATATATAGCCGTCGTCGTCTATATAGGAAACGAGAAACCCTATTTCGTCCATATGCCCCGCCAGCATCAGGATTTTTTTACCGTCGCCGAGATAGGCTATTCTATTGCCTATATTATCCCTGAGAATCGTGTCCGCATATCCGGACATGTATTTTTCCACGAGGCGCCCGGCCTCCTGCTCCGTTCCTGTCGGAGAGCGGGAGCGCAATAGTTCCAAAAGAAATTCGTCCATTTCAAAATGTTGATTGGCCATCTTTTTTTAATGTGTTGTAAATCTTATTCAAAATTTGAAATCGTCTATTCGGCCGTTCCCCTGAGCTGTCCTATGGAAATTCCCGTCAACTTGTAGGCTATCAACCCGAGATCGTATTCTGAGCCACCAAAGTGAAAGACGCGCTGTATATGGAACTGGCTCTTGCCAGACTCCAGCGCAAGCGCCGGCGAATATGTCGAAACCTCGTAGTACGGATTGGCCGGAGCAGATGTCGTAGAGAGCGGCCCATTGTTGAAAAGAGAAATTGCGTCGCCGTCGAAAGTCGAGGCTCCTCTCCTCCATCCGGAGGACAAATAGGACCTATCGCCCGAAGGCTTTATATACAATATCACCGTTAGAATGACATTCTCGGCGTCGAATGAAATAATTATACCTTCGCTGCGCTTTGGCGGAACGCCTATTCCGGATAGATTTCTGCCGTCCGCTATGAAACGTATGTATTCCGACTCTATTAGCAATCGGGAATCGCCCGACAAGGTGGGCTGATAGAAATTATCCCTTACTATATTGCCAAGTTTTGAAGAGTCTCCCTGTCTATATGGTATAAACACTTTTACTTTTCTGTTTGCGTTAAAACACGACTGCACGCTTATATTTGCCATGCCGTTGTCGGGAGACCATGGCACATTGCCCGTGTTTGTAAGCTTATTGAAACTCTGAAACGCCACAAGTTTGACCGATTCCGGAATTTCTATTCCCAATATTTCAGATGCCTGGGTTTTATTTATAAGGGAAATTTCACGCTCGGCCTTCACCCTAATAGATTTGCCTTTGACATTGCGAAATTCCGCTTCCTTCTCAAACTTCGCCTGGGTCTTATTCTTGCCCACAAAATTCCACGGCTCCGAAGAAAGGGCTTTAGGGGCTCTCCAATGCTCTACCGTCATTTTGGAAGGATCGTCGAAGAATATGGATAAATCTCCCCCTTCCGGGCCTATCCAGAACCTGTCTTCCCCCCCTATCTGTTCGGTAGATAGCGGAGCGGAAGCGGCGTCTTTCCTTGCCGATACTATAAGTTCCCGATTTATCCACCCGAGACTTCCGCCTTCAACGCCGTCAAATGTTGAAGTCATGACGCGCGCCTGCCATTCCGGAGAAACCGCTATTATGGAGTCGCCCTCCTCGAGCAATACGGTTTGCACGCCGTATTTTGAGAAGAAAGAAAGTTCCTGACCAAAACTCCATAGTTTTGCGTCGTCATTTCTTAGAGAGGATTCTTTTATCAGGCCGCAACCCGCGAGAAACACCGCGAGAGCCAAAGTTATGGCACCCTTATAAAATTTCATGCGGCGGATTCAATCGTACAGGCGCGTTTGCTTCAAGCCATTTTTGCCGATTAAGCGCAAAAAAAACGGCGAATCTTTAGAATTCGCCGCAAAATAAAATCAATGAATGCCAGCGCTACTTGGCGAGCTTTTCGGAAACCTTCTTTATGAGGGCTTCAAAAGCAGCTTCGTCATGGATAGCCATTTCAGAAAGCTGTTTTCTGTCGAGGGCGATGTTCATGACCTTCAACTGGGCCATAAATACGCTGTATTTTAGGCCCGCAGCCCTGCATGCGGCGTTAATGCGCGCAATCCAAAGACGGCGAAATTCGCGGCGGCGCACACGCCTGTCTCTATAGGCGTATTTTCCGGCGCGCTGAACGGCGTCTTTTGCATAGCGGAAAAGGCGGGATTTATTCCCGAAATAACCTCTCGCTGCTTTTAAGGTACGCAATCTACGCTTGCGCGATGCTACCGAACTTGTCACTTTTGGCATGTTTTATATCTCCTAATCTTTAATTGGCCTGGGGGTCGCCTTCACCCTTTCAGCCGGGTTCATCATTTGTTTGCTTCCAGATTTACGCAAAAGGCATAGCCTTCTTTACGTTTGCTGCAATTCCGGGGCATACGCTCTTGTCGCGCCCCATATTGCGCTTCTGCTTTACCGACTTGGCGCTCAACAGATGGCGTTTCCCAGCCCCTCTGCGAAGAACCTTGCCGCTTCCAGTAATCTTGAAGCGTTTTGCTATGGATTTCTTAGTTTTTTGCATGATTTCCGTTAAGAAAGTCCGCCATTGAACATCCTATTTTTTTTCTGTCGAGCAAAATTTTCGCGTAAAATTCAAATTTTAACAATTTTCACAAATCCGGAGGCGGTTAAATAGTTTTGAATAAAATGTTGCCAAAACAGAGCTATGATGTTTGACTGCCCACTTTATTATATATCTTAACGGGCGGCAAACGCTTTCCGATGTGGTTTGTCGCGTACAAATAAAACCGGTACCACCGGGAGAAATCAATGGAAGACAAAATCAACGCAATTATAGCAAGAGTTGAACGCGAACTGCCCAAGGCCGTACAGGCCAGCGACGTCGCGGCAATCAGCGCATCCGCCACGGGGCCCAACGGGGACCTTACCGCGCTCATGAAACTAATCCCCACCCTCGACAAGTCGGAACGCCCCGCCGCGGGAAAATTGATAAACGCCGCAAAACGCAAGATAGAGCCTATGATACTCGCCGCATATGCGGAAATAGAGAATAGGAAGATGGCGGCCGCCCTCGGAGAGAAACCGGATATTTCGCTCCCAAATATAGACGCCCAGAGGGGGACCCTGCACCCCCTCACTCTCACCATACGCAAAATTTGCGGCATATTTAAAAAGGCAGGATTTACCGTGGCCGAAGCCGGCGATCTCGAAACCGAATGGTTCTGCTTCGACGCCCTGAATACGCCCGCCGACCACCCCGCCCGCGACGCCCAAGACACATTGTTCATGCCGCGGGAAACAAAAGTGGCTAATATATCAAAGCACGGCGACGAACTTTATTTGCTGCGCAGCCACACGTCTTCGGTGCAGATAAGGGCCATGCTCAAGGAGGGCGCCCCCATAAGGATAGTCGCCCCCGGAAGGGCCTTTAGACGCGATACCGTTGACGCCACACACTCCGCAAATTTCCACCAGATAGAGTGCCTTTACATCGACAAAAACGTGCGCCTCACCGATCTTAAAGCCGTGCTCGACTACCTCTTTAAATCTTTATTTGGCAACTCCGCAAAGACGCGCCTGCGCCCAAGTTTCTTCCCGTTCACCGAACCGAGCTTTGAGGTGGATTTTATGACCGAAAATCTGGGCAAGCTCAGCAACAAATGGATTGAAATCATGGGCTGCGGAATGGTTGACCCAAATGTTCTAAAAAATGTCGGCCTGGATCCGGAAATATGGAGCGGATACGCTTTCGGACTCGGCGTTGAAAGAGTGGCCATGCTGGTGCACTCAATAGACGACATACGCCACTTTTACGCCAACGACGTCAGATTCCTAAAACAATTCCAAAACAGGTAAGAAAACGCCGTAAAAGGAAGGATTTTTTGAAATGAAAGTAAGCTTAAACTGGCTAAATAAATATGTGGATTTATCGGATTTGTCGATTGAGCAAATCTCCGAAGCTTTGCCAATGCTGGGGCTCGAAATAGAGAGTGTGGAAACCACCGGCCTTAAATCCATGCCCAAAGTCGTGGTAGGCGAAATACTGAGCCGCCAACAACACCCCAACGCCGACAAACTCGGCGTGTGCGAAGTAAAAGTGTCCCCCGATGCCGCCCCTATACAAATTGTTTGCGGAGCCACAAACTATAAGCCCGGCGACAGAGTTCCGGTGGCCCTTCCGGGAGCCGCGCTGCCAACTCCCGACGGCGGAGAATTTCAGATAAAAGTTTCGCAGTTGCGGGGCGTGCAGAGCAACGGCATGATGTGTTCGGCCCGCGAATTGGGGCTCGGCTCCGACCACAGCGGACTCTTGATACTCGAATCTCGCCCCGAAATAGGAACTCCCATAAACGAGGTATTTCCGGACTCTGACACCGTCTTTGAAATAGAGTTAACCGCCAACCGCGGCGATTGCCTCAGCCATATAGGGGTAGCCCGCGAACTCGCCGCGAGATTCGGCAAAAAACTTACAAAACCAGAGCTAAAATATGCCCCGAAGTACTCGGAAAAACCGGAGGGCGGCCTTATAGATGCCGTGGAACTCGAAACTCCAAACTGCCCCCTTTATATAGCATCAAGCATAAAAGGCGTAAAAATAGGCCCCAGCCCGGACTGGATGAGGCGCTCGCTTGAAGCGGCCGGAATGAGATCCATCAATAACGTAGTTGACGTCACAAACTATGTAATGCTCGAGTACGGTCAACCCCTGCACGCCTTCGACGCCCGCGACCTCCGCGGGAAAAAAATAGTGGTAAGGCAAGCCAAAGACGGGGAAAAAATACAGACCCTCGACGATAAGACCCATACCCTTACAAGCGAGGCAACTTTGATTTGCGACGCCGAAGGCCCCATAGGGCTCGCCGGCGTCATGGGCGGGCTAAACTCTGAAGTAAAACCCGACACCGCAAATATTGTCCTTGAATCGGCATATTTCAACCACGGCAACGTGCGCGCCACAAGCCGAAAACTTTCGATAAATTCCGACGCCGCATACAGATTTTCGCGGGACGTCGATCCTCAAGGCGTATTCGACGCTTCAAGGCGCGCCGTGGACTTGATGCTCGAAGTGGCGGGAGGCTCTGCCGAAGAAATATCTTGCGTAGTCGGCAAAGCCCCGCGCGGAGATAGAAATATAGACATTTCCGTAGAATACATAAACGATAGGCTCGGATTTGAAGTATCGGAAAACGAGGTTTCGGAAATTTTCAAAAATCTCGGTTTTTCGGTTGAAAAGAATGGGCAAGAAACGCTATCCGTGACGGTCCCGTCCTTCAGAAGCGACGTTGACAGGCCGATAGACCTCGTGGAGGAATTTATAAGGCTGTACGGCTCCGACAAGATTCCCGACGCTCCAATGTCGGCCAACGCTTCTACGCGCGACGACGATCCCCTGTTTACATTTTTTGGGAACGCCGCCGACTATCTCGCCGATTCCGGATTAAACGAATGCCAGAACTACACTCTCCGCGACTCTTCAGAGCAGGAAAAGACAAGCCCCAACACGAAATTCCTCAAGCTTTCCAATCCCTTGGCCAGCGACCAAGACTGCCTGCGCTCTACCCTGTTGACCGGCTTGCTCGACGTCGTAAAGCTCAATCTTTCAAACGGAAATTGTTTTAAGGGATTCTTTGAGAACGGGAAGATTTTCGACAGCGATTCCGCCGGAGAGATTCTCGAGCTGTGCTCGACAGCGTTTGTATTGACCGAGGATTGCGGAGAGCGCAAATGGGCGGAGCGCCAAAAGCCAGACTTTTTCACTGTAAAATCTGCAATGTTTGACCTCCTGGCGATACTCGGCGTCGACGCATCGCGCTTGAATTTCTCCAATCTTGACGACCCGATGTGGGAAAGCGGATACGCGGCCTCGTTCGGCTCGGTAAAAAGAGAAGGTTTCCGCATAAAGTTTGGAGCCGTAAAAGTATCCGAATTGAGAAGGCTCGGCATCGAAAAGCTGGTATGGGGGGGAGAGCTATCTTTCCGCGACGACGTCGTATCGCGAAAGCGCAAGACTCAGAAGTACGAGCCGTTTAGCCAATTTCCTGCGGCGGTAAGAGATTTGTCAGTGATAGTGGATTCTTCAAAATCCGCGGCAGAGTTGTGTTCAGATATTTCAAAAATAGCCAAGTCAAAATCGAAGGGCAAAGGCTTTGACGTGGAATCAGTAAATCTTTTTGATGTTTATTCCGGAGACGGAGTCCCTGAAGGAATGAAGAGTCTGGCTTTCGCAATATCTTTCCGCTCGCCGGAAAAAACTCTGCTCACAGAAGAGGTAAACGAAGTGTTTGACGCAGTGTGCGCGGAAGTCGGCAAGAAGCACAAGTTGCGCACATAAGCCGGTTAATAAAAATAGGCCCACTTAAATAAAAAATGTTTGGTCGAAAAAAGGCAAGCACCGTAAACAACGGAGCCGAAATGAGTTTTCTCGAGCATCTCGAGGAAATGAGGGGCGTTATTTTACGCAGTATTTCAGTTTTTGTACTCGCGCTCATAGGGGTATTGGTGTGCTTCCATTACTTCAACGCCTTGATGATGTATCCGTTGAATTCGGCGAAGAAACTGCTCGCCGTATACACTGGGGCGTCAGAACATAAAATAGAGGCAAAAACCGACAAGATAGGGCCCGTATTCCTTGTGAAGGAAGGCGCCGACGGAAAAGAAATTAAAGACGGGCCATTCTGGATACTGCCAAAAGAAGACGGGCAAATAACCCTGACCGCCGAAGGTATATCGCAGGCGGGAACATGGTATAACGACATTAAACTGCGCTCCATGACATTCGCTACCCCCATAATAGTTTACTTCTATGTGGGATTTTTGGGAGCGCTCGGAATATCGCTTCCTGCGATGCTGTATTTTACGGCAAAATTTGTAGCCCCGGGACTTAAAGAAGAAGAGCTAAGACTAATGAGGCCGGCTATGGTAATAGCCGTGCTTCTATTTGCATTGGGCTCGGCGTTCGCCTTTTTGTTTATACTGCCCGCAGGAATAGCATTTATGTCGTGGATGGCCCAGGGAATGAATCTTGAAATGTTTCCCGACGCCCAAAGTTATTACAGCTTGGTGATATTCGTCACCATAGCAATAGGCATAACGTTTGAACTTCCCCTCGTAGTAATAATACTCATCTATCTCGGAGTCCTAAATCCGGATTGGCTTAAAAAGAACCGCCGCATAGTATTTGTAATAATACTCATATTTGCCGCGATAGTCACGCCCCCCGACGTGATTACGCAAATATCGCTCACAATCCCGCTTTACCTAATGTACGAGGCGTCACTCGTAATAGGGGAGCGTTTACGTAAAAAAAAGCTTGCAAAGGAAGCTCGCGAAGAGCGCCTGGCGGAAATCGAGGACGAAAAAGAACGCAGGGAATACGCCAGAGAAATTGCCCGCGAACGCCTCGAAGAACAAGCCAGAGAAGCCGAATACGACGCCGATTCCCAATCAGAATCAAGTTCTGACGACATAGGCCCCATAGACACCTCCCACTACGAGCTTCAACAGGATTTCGGAACTCGAGACACCTCAGATCCGGCCTACGATTACGCCTACGACGACAACGATTCCGATGAAGATTACGGCATTGAATCGTACATAGACTACGGCAAATTATCCCGTCCCACGCCGCAGTTCGCCCCCGATTGGAGTTTGAATAAAAAAGATTACAGCTATATGTCCCCAAATTGGGAATTAAATTCCGCCGGGCAAAATGCCGATACTTCGGAAGTACAAGAGCCTCCGCACGACAACGTCGATAAAAATACAGCGCCGGAGGAGAAAAAATAACCGAAGATGGCAAGATTCTACACAATGCGACTTTTTAAAGCCGCCGCCGCAGTTTCGGCACTGGCCTTAGTTGCAATATTTGCGGTTTCCTGCGGCAAGAATGAAGATTTTAAAAGAAAACAATATCCCCTGCCGGAAGACGCCGAGATATCGTCGTGCAAACCCGGAAAGTACGGCGGGATATTCGTTCTGGCGATGTCGCAAGAACCCAAGACGTTCAATCCGCTAATTTCAAGCGACGTATACTCCAGCCAGATAATATCGATGATGCTATCTCCGCTTGTGACTTACGACCCGATAAAAGAGGAGGTAGTTCCCGCCCTTGCGAAATCGTGGGATATATCGCCGGACGGAAAAACCTACACTTTCCATCTGCGCAGGGGCGTAAAGTTCAGCGACGGCGCGGACTTTACCGCGGACGATGTCATATTCACTTTCGACGCGATATTCGCCCCGAAGCTCGGTGCAGACGGGAAACCCGTAATAGACCCCGCTACCGGCAAGCCGCTATTGCAAAATCCGTCGCGCTACGCCGGGCAATACACGATAGGCGGCGAATATATAAAATATAAAAAAATAGATTCGCACACAGTCCAATTTTCGACAAGCAAAGTTTACGCTCCATTCTTAAACGACATAGGGTTTATTGAGATACTTCCCTCGCATGCGCTCGGCAAGGCGGTCGCAGACAATACGCTTCAACAAGCCTGGACTACGCAAACGGCAATAAACAACCCGCAAAGCATGGTGGGGACGGGACCTTTCACAATATTCTCATACAAGCCCGGAGAGCGCCTCGTACTTGCGCCGAACCCACACTATTGGAGGGCAGATTCCGCGGGAAATCGGCTCCCTTATCTGGATTATCTTATATATAAGTTTGTGGCCGACGTAAATACTTCGACTATACTATTCGCCACGGGCCAATGCGACGCCGCTCAAATAGGCGCCAACGACTACGCGTGGGTTAAAAAATACGCTGAAACATATTCGTTTAAAATATACGAGCGCGGCCCGGACTCAGGCATATTCTTTATATGGTTCAACCAAAATCCCAATAAGGACGAGAGCGGAAAACCGTATATGGAAACATTCAAGTACGAATGGTTTTCCGACCGAAACTTTCGCAAGGCTATAATGACTGCGATAGATAGAGACGGCCTAATAAAAAGCGTATGGTTTGGAAGGGCTCAAAAATTGTCCAGCATAATAAGCCCGGCAAACCGTAAATGGCATAATCCAAACACAAAAAAATACGAATACAATCCGGAACTGTCGCGAAAGCTTCTGCTTGAATCCGGATTCAAATACAGCGACACCGGCAGACTGCTCGACCGCCGGAACATTCCAGTATCGTTCGATTTGTTAGTAGGAGAAGGATCTCAAAACTCCTCTGTCATGGCCACCTGTTTTGTGGAAAATCTCCGCGCAATAGGAATAGAAGTCCGGCTAAAGTTCATGGACTTTGGCACAATGATATCAAAGATAGACAACACTTTTGAATACGACGCGGCCATGATGGGATTCAGCGGAGGCGGCGACCCCTCCGGAGGCAAGGCGATATACCGTTCCGACGGATTTCTGCACGTTTGGAATCCCCGCCAAAAGTCGCCTCAAACTGAATGGGAAAAGCGTGTAGATGCCATTGTTGACGCCCAGGAATCGGAAATGAATCCCGAAAAGCGGCGTGAAATGGTATATGAGATGCAAGACATTTTCTCTGAAGAGCTTCCTCTTCTTTTTCTGGTGACTCCCATGAGTTATTCCGGGATTTCGGAACGTTGGCGCAATGTGCAAATTCCTCCATTGGGCTCCATAATTTGGAATATAGACGAATTGTACGAGGAGGAAAACGGAGATGGTTAGATTCATAATTCGCAGACTTCTCTGGCTGATTCCGCTGTTGATCGCGATAAGCTTTTTGGTATTTCTTTTGATGTACCTTGCCCCCGGAGACTTTCTAAGCGAAGCCCGCAATTCAAAAGACATAAGTCCGGAAATAGTGCGACAGGAAGAAATGCGGCTCGGCCTGGACAAGCCCTGGTTTATCCAATACGGGAGATGGCTAAACGGAGTCTCCCCAATAAAAACCAATCTGCTGTTGCCAGACACCCAAAGAGCCGAACATTCCCTAATATATTTTGGGCTTCCGGATTTTGGATACTCGTGGAGCTATAAAATTTCCGTAATGCGACTAATAGGCCAACGCCTGCTCGCCACACTCGCCCTCGCGCTCTCGAGCACTTTTATAATATATATCGTCGCAATCCCGCTCGGGGTTCTCGCGGCGGTAAAAAAAGACTCCTGGTTCGACAAAATATGCTCGTTCCTATCCTATGCGGCATTGAGTATTCCATACTTTTTTCTCGCACTCCTTGCAGTCTTATTTGCCGCTGTCACGGGAATATTCCCTACGGGCGGACAAGTGTCGATAATGCACGATTTCATGCCCTTCCCGGAACAGATTGCCGACTGGCTAAAACATCTGGTTCTGCCCACTGCTGTACTGTCGCTCGGCGGCATAGCCTCCATGGCGCGCGTAATGAGGGGAAATTTCCTCGACTATTCCAAAGCGGAATTTGTGACCACAGCCCGCGCAAAGGGATTGGGCGAAAATGCGATAATGTTTAAACACGTTCTAAGAAACGCGATAAATCCCATAGTGACGTCGTTTGGATTCGCCTTCGCGGGACTTTTATCCGGAGCGCTATTGGTCGAAAACGTCATGAACTATCCCGGGCTCGGACAGCTCATATATTCGGCGATAGTAAAACAGGACCAGTATGTGGTAATGGCCGGCGTGGTAATAGGTTGTTCAATGCTGGTGGCCGGACAACTCCTGGCGGATATTCTACTCGCCTTAACGGATCCCCGCATCAGATTGGATTCCGAAAAAATACCAGCCAGACCCCTTGCGATTTTTGGAACCATTGCGCTCGCCGCCACGATTCTCCTGACATGGATTTGCGAAACGTCGGAATCGGCTTTGGATTTTCTAAAGACGACTTCCACTTACGCATTATTCGCTCTGGCGGGAATACTCGTAATACTGCTTGCAATAGGGTTGATTTGGGGGGCATATTTCTTTGCAAAAAATCTGCTCGGCGGGGTGCTCAAAAGCGCGCGCGGAATAATATCCATTTCAGCGCTGGGGATTTTTTATATATTGGCGATTTTCGCGCCATTCATAGCTCCGTACGCCCCCACCGAACAATGTCTCGATAAATCTTTCCATCCGCCAACCGGACTGTTTTTTAAAGACGGCCGCCTTATGGCAAAAGTATATGCAAATACCGATCCAAGCATCGCTAAATACGAACCCATAGAGGGGGAAGGCCTTCCCGTAAAATTTTTTGTGGAAGACCCGAAAAGCGATTATAAGATATTCGGAATGATACCCTTTAAGACGCGTCTATTCGGCGTGGAAAGCTCCCAAGCAGACGCGAGAATATACCTGCTCGGCTCCGACGCAACCGGCCGCGACGTATTCTCCCGCCTGCTCTACGGAGCCAGAATTTCGCTAAGCATAGGATTCATAGGCATAGCAATAACCATGGTAATAGGGTTCATAGTTGGAGGGCTCGCCGGATATTTTGGCGGAACTTTCGATTTTCTTTCCATGAGATTTGTCGAATTTTTAATGGCTATTCCCGGACTATACCTGTTATTGGCAATGCGCTCAGCCTTGGCGCCGCACTTCGACAGCGCGCAAATGTATCTAATGATAGTGATAATACTCTCGCTATTCGGCTGGGCTTCAACCGCGCGCGTCATACGCGGAATGTCGCTGTCGCTGGCCAATAGGCAATATGTGCTGGCGGCAAAAAGCATGGGCGAATCTCCTCTAAAAATAATACTAAAGCACTTTCTGCCCAACGTATTGAGTTATATAATAGTCGGCGCAACGCTTTCAATTCCGTCCTACATACTCGGCGAGGCAGCCCTGTCATTTCTGGGTCTCGGAATCCAAGAGCCGTCGGCGTCATGGGGCCTTATGTTAGCTCAGGCCCAAAACGATACGAAGGTCTTAATGCTCGGATTCTGGTGGCTATTGAGCCCCGGAGTGGCGATATTCGCGACTGTTTTGGCCTTTAACATGCTCGGGGACGTCCTGCGGGACATCGCTGACCCTAAAAGCGACTCATAATTTTAAATCAATTCAACCGCGACAGCGTCGGCCACCAATATTCCGGCTCTTGTAAGACGTATTCTTTCGCCTGATATATCCACAAGGCCGTATGACTGCATGTCTTTCAAAATATTCAATTTTTCCAAATGCCTTGCCGCAGGAAATCGCCCGCAAAGCTCCGAAAAATCTATCCCCGACCTCATTCTGAGTCCGAATATCAAAGCAGACACAAACATCTCGGAGTCGTCGAGTTTGACGACATCCTCGTATGCGGCGGAGTTTCCGGCCGCTATTTTGCCCCAATCTTCAAGCGAAGCCGGATTCTTACGGCGAACCCCGGAAAATTGACTCGCCGCGGACGGGCCAAAGCCAAGCCATTCCCCCATTTTCCAAGTGGAAATATTATGGACGCACTCCGCGCCATTCCTTGCGTAATTTGATACCTCATACTGTGGAAATCCGTTGGCCGGCAAAAAATCCATGGCCGCCTCAAATAATTCTGCTTCGCGAGCGGCTTTATTATAGGCCGAATCGGAAAGCCTGCCGCCCCCGCAACACGAAGTTCCGCTTTCGTATTCAAGGCAGTATGCGCTTATGTGGTTTACGGGAAGGGCTACGGCTTGTCGCAGATCGTCGAGCCACTCTCCCTTCGACTGTCCATCGGCTCCAAAAATCAAATCTATGCCAAACTTTGCAAACCCCGCATCGGCGACAAGCTCTACGCTCTTCAAAGCCGCCTGCGCCGGATAATCTCTGCCAAGCGATTTTAATGTCTTTGGATTAAAACTCTGAACTCCCATTGAGATTCTATCTACTCCAAGCGATTTTAAAAGAGACAATTTAGACGGCGTAATTGTTTGCGGGGCCACCTCAACAGTCCATTCTCCGGAAGGCCACAGAGGCTTCAAAGCCAACGCGAGCCTCTCAATGGAGGGCTCCGAAAGCATGCTCGGAGTTCCCCCGCCCCAAAACATCGTATCCGGTTTGCGCAAAGCCTTGCCAGAGCGTTCGGCGCGCTCAATTTCCAATCCCAGTTCGGAGGCTATCGAAGATATGTAAAAATCTATGTCGCCAACGCTCGGATTGGATTTGTAAAAGCGGCAATACGAACATTTGCGAACGCAAAACGGAACGTGAACATAAATTCCGAAACCGGGTAAAAATTCTTGCATAAACGGCCTATGTTATATAGCTTGAAAAATATATTACAAAAGCCATGCACAAAGCAAAGAAATTAACAAGCATTGCCATAGCGGCCTTGACTATAGCCTTGGGCGGCTGCTCAAGCCTCTCAAACCTCACTCCGGAAAAAGTTCCGGAAAACGCGTCGCGCACCTATACGCTCAGCATGAGCGCTTATATAAACGACGGAGACCTCATTCAGGACTCGATTGAGCCGTTCATAGTAATCGACGAAAAAATTATCCCTATGAGGGAAACCTCGGATATGAAATACGACCGCATATATGAATACGACTACGTCATGCCGAAGGGTCGCACCGAAGCAAAATACTATTTTCTTCTAAAATATAAAGTTTCAAACAACATCGAGGGCGTAAGCAAGGAACGCGAGATGAAAAGCCGCACGGTGTACACGCTCAAGCCCATATCGCGCTACGTGGTAAATCTCCAAAACGAACGCGGCCCGGTTGGAACCGTAGTGCCGGTACTCGGCAGGGGATTTGACCGCCTCGATAAGATATATGTGGGAGACGTGCAGGCCGACACGGAATATGTGTCGCGCAATACCCTAAACTTCACTGTGCCCCCATTGGCGGCTGGAAAAACATACGATGTTGCTCTCGTGGGCACAAATAGCGAAATTTGGGTAGGGGCATTCAGGGTCGATGTGGCAAACATGAACGTATCTCCGGCGTCGATAGAGCTTAAGAGCGGAGATATAACAAATATCATATTCAACATAGGATTCACCGCTCCGAAGGGCGGCTATCCCATAGACGTAAAAACGAATATCCCGAGCTCCGTCATAATGGACGAAGTCGTAGTGCCTGAAGGAGAGTCTTCGACAAGCGTAATGTTAAAAGCCGCAGCTCCCGGCAAAGGATTTCTGTATATAAACGGATTGGGCTTTAACGAGAAACAAATACCGATTGAAGTTCTCGAATCGGACTCGCAAGAAGACGTGATGAACGAACTCGCCCCGGCAATCGAAGCCGCCGATAAAAATGCCGCGGCCGCGTCTAATAAGGAAGACAAAGAACAATCGGATAAAAAGCCCGCCGACGCAGCAAAAGACACGCCTTCAAATAATCCTGTAAAAGCTACTAAAACCGCCGATACAAAAGTTGAATCTAAATAGCAGAAATGGCAACAAAGAGTTCAAAGACATCTATACGACTTAAGACCTCCGGTAAAATTGCGCGGGCAAAAAAATTGAAGGATAAAAGTTCCGAACAGCCGATAGAATGCGTATTCTCAGACATGTCGGAACGCCTCATGCGCATACAGAGAGATCTGCTCATGCCGGCATTTGTCTTTCAAAGGGAGGGCATTCAAAACACCATAACAATGTTTGGTTCGGCGCGCATAAAGCCTGAGCATGTTGCTAAAGCCGAATATGAATCTCTTCTAAAAAGGAACCATTCGACAAAGCGCGCCAAAGAAGCGCTTGAAAAAGCCAAGATGGCGGTGGAAATGTCTAAATACTACACCGCCGCCGAAGAGCTGGCGCGCCGCCTGCAGGAGTGGTCTAATTGCCTCAATGTAAAGCCGGAAGACAAATATTACATAATGACCGGAGGCGGCCCCGGAATAATGGAAGCGGCAAATAGAGGGGCCTATCGCGCTGGCGGGAAAACCGTTGGAGCCACCATCACCATTCCCGACGAGCAAAAGCGCAACGTATTCCTCGACCGCGGAGTATGGGTGAATTTTAACTATTTTCTGATGCGAAAATTCTGGCTATTGTTTTTTGCAAAAGCCCTAATCGCATTCCCCGGCGGAACGGGAACTTTCGACGAATTTTTTGAAGTCTTCACCCTTATGAAGACAAGAAAGACTCATCAATATATTCCCACAGTTCTATTTGGGCGGAAATTCTGGGAAAACGTCGTAGATTTCGACTACTTGGTAAAGACTGACGTGATAACGCGCCAAGACCTAAAATTCTTCCGCTACGCCGATACCGTTGACGAAGCTTACGATTTCATCACGAGCGAGCTTCAACGCCTGCGTCCGACAAAGGAATTGGGCAATCCTTTATAGAATTAACCGAAGGCAACTTATAGGGGAACAGCTTTTTGTTCCCTTTTTTGTTAGTTAAACAAAGAATTAAAGTGGACGCACCGGGCAAATGTCTGGCTTATTTGAGAAAAAAATCACATCATAGACATAGGGTCCACGTCTATAATCTCGTCGATATCCGGAGGAAATTCAAATTCCCTGCGCATGTTGGCAACCGCGGCCATAACCGGCCTTACCGACTTGCAAAAATACCACATGTGCCATCTATAATAATCCTCGGATTTCTCGAGCGGAGCCGGAGCCGGACCGCGCAACTGGCAAATTTCCCCCATATATTTTTCCGCGAGTTTAGCCCATTCTTCAGTGTAGAACGCCAATCTATCAGGATTGCGCCCACGGAAAAGATGGCGGACCAAACGCATGTATGGAGGATAGCCATACTCTCTGCGGGCTTCCATTTCCGCCTCTAAAAATGAATCCATATCGTCAGATTTCGCATATTGAATCGGATCGGCTTCTGGAACCAATGTCTGCACCACTACTTCTCCCGCGCCGTCGCCCCTCCCGGCCCTTCCGGCAACCTGCACTATAAGTTGATATGTGCGCTCGGACGCCCGAAAATCTGGCATGTGCAAACTCACGTCGGCGTTTATTATTCCCACGAGAGTGACCCGTGGGAAATCGAGACCTTTTGCTATCATTTGGGTTCCTATCAGAATGTCAAGGCGCCCCGCCCTAAAATCTCCAAGAATGCGGCGGTAATTGTCGCGCCGTCTCATGGCGTCCCTATCCATGCGCCCAATCCTTGCCGAAGGGAAAAGCTTTCGCACTATTTCCTCTATTTTCTGGGTGCCGTCGCCATGCCAACGGGCCCGCTGGGAACCGCATTTTGCGCAAACAAAGGGCGCGGACTTGGAATATCCGCATATATGGCATTTAACCAAGTTCTCAGATTTATGCCATGTCATAGATACGGAGCAATGGGGGCAATCTTCAGTCCAACCGCAATCGGGGCATTCAAATATTTTAGAATATCCCCGCCTATTTAAAAAAAGTATTGTCTGCTCTCCCCTATCGAGCCTTGCGGCGATTTTCTCCACCAACATATTTGACAATGCCGCCCCGCTCTTTTCGCGCTTCATGTCGAGTATAAAGACCAATGGCATCTTGCGCCCGTCAACGCGCGACTTTATGCGGGACATTCCATACTTGCCGTTTTTTGCATTGTACAATGTCTCCAAAGACGGAGTGGCCGAACCAAGAACACAGGCGCACTTGCAGAATTTTGCCCTCAATACCGCAATATCCCTGGCATTATAACGCGGATTTTTATCCTGCTTATAGGCGGAATCGTGCTCCTCATCAACTATTATCAGGCGCAGCGAATCCATGGGAGCGAAAATGCAACTGCGGGCTCCCACCACTACTTTTGATTTTCCGGACGCCAATTCTCTCCACGCGTCAAGGCGCTGGCCGTCGGTAAGATTACTGTGCCAAACCACAAGGTTGGAGCCGATTCCCAGGCGGCTTCTAAGGCGCCCTACAGTCTGCGGAGTCAAGGATATTTCAGGAACCAAATAAATGCACGAGCCTCCCTCCGACAATACCTTCCGCATCGCCCTTATATACACCTCCGTTTTGCCGGAACCGGTCACCCCGTACAATAGGCGCGTTTTGAATTCGGAAGAATCAATATCTCCGCATATCGACTCAAGGGTTTCCTCTTGCTCGGAATTTAACGAGTGCTCAACGGCAACCTCGCAGTCTGATTTTGAGAGCTCGTCGTCATAAGCTTTGCGGCCTATTTCTTTGTCGCGCTGGACAAGCATACCTTTCTTGACGAGCGCGTCCACTGCCTGCGAAGATACATCGCAAGATTTAAGAAGGGCGGTCTTTAAAATTGGAGCCCCAAAACCCTCCATAAATTTGAGTATTTTAAACTGCCTGGGCGCCTTAGCCTGCATTTTAGACAATTCGTCGCGCGATGGGCGCCTTGCCAAAATAATTTCTTTGGCCTCAAGGGCGCTTTTCCCCGCCCGCACGGCGGCGGGAATCATGGCCTCGAATATAGTTTGAAGGCTGCAGCCGTAATAATCGCGCATCCAATACGCCACCTCAATCAAATCCTTGCCGAAAACGCGCTCATCTTGAACGAGCGAATAAATCGATCTAAGCTTAAACTTGCCGTCCCCCACAAACTCGCCCTGGGAGAACTCTTTTACGACAATGGCCGGACTGCTCGCCCCCCGCAAGGGAACCGAAACGAGAGAGCCGATTCCGACTTTATTCGCCAACCGCGGCGGAACAAAATACGAAAGCTCTCTCTCAATTCCGCGAAAAAGCGCGACTTCCACTACTTTTCCGGAGCCGTTCACTTCATTTCAACCGCTTTTTCTTCCAAAGGTATTTCCATAGCGTTTACATAATCAACGACAGCCTTTATAGAAGAATATGGAATTTCCGAAACTAACTCAAAGCGCCTGTCAATAAATCTACCGCTCATGAGAGCGGGAACTGTTTGGCTATTTCCAGACTTCCCGATGAGTTTATCCGCAAAGAATACGCCGGCCATATCCCAATCTTTCTTTTTTAGATTTCTAAACGGGAAAGAAGCTTTTTCTCCGCCCATTTTAGAAATTTCTTTTACGACCTCCTCATCGGAAGCTTGAATATTATACGAGTCTTTCACAAAAAACAGCTCGGTTGTAAATGCGGTATCGGGCGATATAATTGTTTCAATTTTACCGCACTCTATGGAATCTACATCTACTTTGGAAAGCTTTAACGACACGCCAGCGTCTGCTGAAAAAGCATTCTTTAAAACCACTTCGGTAGCTTTATATATTTCATCGAAACTTGCGGAGGTTCCAGCAAGGCTCAGATATTTAAGATTGGAGCCGCGCATAAAAAGAGCCGCGGCAAAAGTTCCTTTGGATTTTTCAGACAAACTCGCAAGTATGTCGCCCGAGTTTCCATTTGCGACAATGCTATTGATGGATTTTAAGATGTCCGACTTCATTGCAGATTTATTCATCGAGCCCCAAAATACGAAGAACGAATCCTCCGGAATCATCGACAATTCTGGAATCTCTACGGAATTCCGATTTGAAGCCATCGAAAAAAGTTTCGCGAGATCGCTGCCCGAACGGGCCGCAAATTCAAGGCGCAATTTCAAAATATCTCCCATGAAATCCAGAGTCACCTCATAAGACTCAACTTGCTCAAAGATAGCTTTAATATCTTCAAAGTTTTTGTTTGCGTACAAATTAGGCAACTTTGCAATAGAAAGCGGGTCAATTTTTATAGATATATCGTGGACGGCTTTCTTCTCGGCCTCGGCAACCAGATATTCCGCACATTCCTCAAAATTGTGAATATTCGCAGAATTTACCTCGGCTACAAGCCATTTGCCGAACCTTTTGCTTTTAAATCCGCTCGCCTTTACCTGGCGGGCGAATATCGAAGTTTCGTCTGCGGCCATGCAAACCAGAAAAGCGCGATCGGCTTTATCGCCTGCAAAAAATGCCGCGCTTACGGAGTCAGATTTTGACACTCCATCAAATCCGGGATATCCAAGTTGGGCAAAAACCATCGCAACCCCCATTTCCGCCTGGGGATTTGGAAAAACTTTGCGCATAAATCCAAACACCTCAGATGAAAATTTCGCGGGGGAAGATGTCCTTATAGTGAACTCTGGCTGAACTGCAAAGGTTGTAAACGCATAACATGCTATATATATGGCAGCGATTATTTTTTTCATATTAGTGTATATTTTAGAATTAAATCAATGCAGAGTCAAAATCTTTCCATACGGGATCCAAACCCTTCGCTTTTAGCGCTTCCGCAAATTCCGATGGAGAGCGGGAATCGTCTATGCGGAATTGTTCCCCGCTTTCCTTGCGGTCGGCATATCCCCCCGGCATAGTGCTGCTGAAGGCGCTCATCTGAGTGACCCCCAAACCCATGAGCCCGTCGCGCAAAGCCCTGCTTTCGCGCGTGGATACAACTATCGCAAGCCTGCTTAAAAACATTCGCAATGCGCATACCGATAGCACGAGTTCGCTGTCGGAAGGAATATTTCCGGGTTTGCAGACATATCCGCCCTCCGCAGGACGCATTCGGGGCAAGCTTATGGATATTTGACTTCTCCAAGCTTTGTGCGTTAGGAACTTTGCGTGCAGAGCCACGGCAATCATTTCATACCGCCACCTGTTAACTCCGAGCAAAGGCCCCAATCCCAATTTGCGCATTCCGGCCTTTGCCCCGCGCTCCGGAGTGGCAAGCCTCCACTCATACACGGATTTCGGACCGCTGGGGTGAAGAGTAGGATAAACCTCCGGATCATAGGTTTCCTGAAAAACTGTAAGGCCTTCGCAACCGGCAGCCACATATTTGGAGTAGTCCTCCACGGAAGAGGGCGCTATTTCTATCGACACCGAAGGCATCTTGCGAGCCGCTATCCTGACTACATCTTCCATATATCCCGACGACACAAGTTTCGGGTTTTCCGAAGCCACGAGCAGGATATTGCGAAATCCGAGAGAATGCACCGCATCAACTTCGCGCGCCACCTCTTGTAGCGACAACGTGCGCCTCTCTATCTTATTGCGAACCGCAAACCCGCAATATACGCAGTTGTTTACGCATTGGTTGCTCACATAAAGCGGGGCGAAAATCCGCATCGTCCTGCCGAAATACCTGCGGGTTATACCCGCAGATATGCGGGCCATTTGCTCTATATATTTTAACGCCGCCGGAGATATAAGTATTGCAAAATCCTCCAAATTCGACGCCACGCCCCGAGAGACAACCGCCTTCACATCGGAATCCGAAGCATTTTCCGATAAATCCGCGAGCCTATGCAGATCGCAAGACTGTATCTCTTCTAAAAAAGTGTCTTTCATTTCTCAAGAAACCCGGTTAACGGACTTGTCGCCGACGCAAATAGGCTTTCCCCAGAAGCCGACGCCCCCGCATTTAAGTACGCAGCCCTTCCCGCTTCAACGGCTTTTGCAAAAGCCACTCCCATAGATACGGGATCCCTGGCAACTGCTACCGCCGTATTCACCATCACGGCGGCCGCCCCCATTTCCATTGCGGCGGCGGCGTGCGATGGCAATCCGAGCCCGGCGTCAACAACTACCGGCCTGTCGCACATATCAATCATTATGCTAATTTGTCCGCGAGTCTCAAGCCCCCTGTTTGTGCCTATCGGAGCCCCAAGCGGCATCAGGGCGGCCGCCCCGGCATCTTGGAGCCTGAGAGCCAACATTGGATCGGCGCTCATGTACGCCATAACCACAAAACCTTCGTCCGAAAGCATTTTTGTGGCTTTCAATGTCTCGACAGGATCGGGTAGAAGATAGTTGGGATCGGGATGAATCTCAAGTTTTACAAAATTTCCGAAACCGGCCTCCCTGCCGAGCCTCGCCAAGCGCAACGCTTCCTCTGCGCATGTTGCCCCAGAAGTATTGGGCAAGATGAGATATTTTGACGGATCAAGGTGTTCCGCCAAATCCGCGCTTGCGTCTTTTTCCTTAAGGTTAACCCTCCTTAAGGCTACAGTTGCCACGGAAGCCCCGCTTGCGGAAATAGTCTCCCGCATTACCTGCGGCGAAGAAAATTTGCCGGTTCCCAAAAACAAACGCGAACCGAACTCCCTATTGCCGATAATCAATTTATCCATCTTATTTCTTTCAAAAAGTCAATCTTCAGAATCCGCAAATTCTACGGCTATCTCAAGAAGTCGCCGAATATCGGGATTTTCAATTACGCGCTTCTTCTTTAAGTCTTCCCAAAGAGAATTTGGGTCGCGTCCGCGCAACTGGTATATTTCGCGATTGCCCAGGTCGAGCAAAGCTCTCGCCCCTTCAACGCGCATTCCGGGAATTCGCATAAACGGACTGTTCAAAGCCGCAAAATCCGTCTTTTTCTTCTTTGGAGTTTTCGCCATAAAAAACGGGAGAGATTTTCAACCTCTCCCGCAACAATTACAAATAATTTTACAAAATTTTTCAGGATTTCTTTGGCAGGGTTTTCGCGGCCTCATCATACTTCGATTTCAACGCTGCCGCGCGAGGATCCGTACCATATTTTTTGAGCCCGTTTGCTATTAGCTCCATAACTCCAGCGTCCTTAAAAAGCGGCTCGCTGCCTTCGCCTTCGCAAGCCATAAAGAACATATCAGCATAGCCGTCCCTGGAATTCGAGAATTGAACCATGCCGGCGCGGACGGCCGGATTTATTTTTATACTTTTTGCGGCTTCTTTAAACTGGTCCCAAATATCTTGTCTTGCGGTTATTATTGCAAGCTCAACACCGTCGGAGGCCGCTTCCTTGTCTCCGGCCGCCATTGCGGCTTTGATAGAGTCAATCGCCCTCTGTACGTCGCCGGTGCGATAATAAACAAGCGATACCCCCCGCAGAGCCATAATATCTTTCGGATTAGCTTCCAAAGCTTTCTCATAGGCTTGTAAAGCGGGGAGCCAAAGCTCTCCCAACGCCGCCGCGCGCGCGGGAATAGCAAGGGCGGTCGCAGGCCACAAGTCTCTCTTTGCCAAGTATATCCTCAATATGGCCGAAAGCCCGTCCATAGACGCTCCGCGAAGAATTTCCCTCGTGTCCACAGAGCTCAACACTTCCTTAAACATTGCTTCGTCTTGCGTATTCTTATCTCCCACCGCATATATTAAAACTATATTGAGAGCTTCTAAATCTTTTTTAGCCATTTCCTTCAGGCTGTCTATATACGGTTTTAAAGCCGCAGGCTGCTTCGCCAAAAGGTACGCGCTGGCAAGACTCTTCAGGGCGGTTTTGTCTCCCGATTCGTAAGCTTTCTTAAAATTATCTATCGCTCCCTGATGGTCGTTGCTGAGCAGGCAGAGCGTTCCCATCGTGCGAAGAGCGCGCTGATTGTTGGGGCGGGCCACCAGAAACAGCTCCAAGGTTTTCTTAGCCGCCGGGATATTGTTGAAAGCCATGTAGCAAGACACCACCGGCATCAACTGTTCGGGCTTAAATTCCGCCGGCTTAGCTTCGTACTCGCGAATTAGTTCGGCATTAGCCTCCCTATTTGAATAAATGCTCAAAGCTTCGTAAAGTTCCGGCTTGTCGAAAAACTTTCTCTGCTTAAGCATTCCGGGAGTCGTGTCCTGCGCCATTGCCGTTGAAACAAAAGCGAGCGTCAAGAATATGTATAACAATTTCTTCATTTTTTACTTTCGTTAAGTATATATGACTTAGCCAAACCTAAATGCGCAAGATTGCACTCAATTTTACGCTCTGCAAGCCATTTTTTGGGAAGAAGCCCCACGCTTCCGCCGGTAAATATCGTTCTGGAATTTATATCTATGCCGATTCCCGAAAAATATTTTTCCCCTATATCGGCAATTATACCGTCGGCAAGCTTGCAGAACCCCCTTACGCATCCAACTCCCATAGCTTCTTTGGTATCTTTGCCAACGATAATATCGTAATCTATTTCCGAGGGATTTATCGCCGGCAGCTGCGCGGCGCGCTCGCTCAAGTACGAGGTGAACGCATGCATGCCGGGCGCGATAACGCCCCCAGAGTAAACTCCACGCGCATCGACGAGATCTATTGTCACCGCGGTCCCCATATCCACGACTATATACGGAGGCTTGAAAAACAGCGACGCCCCAACCACGTCCGCCATTCTATCTTGCCCTACTTGAGCCGGATTGCGGCTTTCCATTTTTATGGGACAATTCAGGCAGGTCAGACGCATTGCGGATTCGGGCAAAAGCGGTTCAAGTTCCGCCGCTTTTGAAGGCACAACAGAGCACCACGCCAACAATTCCGTTCCGGACTTTTCAAGAAGTTTTTCGCCTTTGAATACATCGGTGAAATTCGACGTTTGATAATCGGCCGAATCCACGCATGCAAAAGAGCCGTCTTTTGAGGCCTCCACAATGGCGCAGTGGGTGCGGGTATTCCCCATATCCACGCAGTAAATCCTTCTGCAACTATGCCGCGACATAAAAGCACCTTCTATTTCCAATTAAAAAACCCGCCGTAAAAGCGGCGGGCAAGCGGAAATTTTCCAATTCCAGAAATGCGCAATCCGGTCTCAGCAACAACGGATTTGCGTTCTTAGAAATTAATAGTCTTCTATGGACACCAAACCCCAGAGGAACTGGGTTCTATCGCCCGAGGGAAGTTCCATGCCACACATATCTTCTGTACGAGCATGTATGGCGTAGTCGCTAACTGGAGCGAAGCATCCGGGCTCATAGGTGTAAATACCCATAAACGTTGTTTTGCGCTGAGCCGTGTCTTCGTTTGCGAGGTTACAACCGGAAACGGCCAATGCGGAGATGGATAAAGCCAAAAGTATCAAATTACGAAGTTTCATATGGGGTCAGACTAACTGTAGTGTTTTTAAAATCAACTCAATTTTTCAAAATTATATAAAATTTTTTCAGTTGCTAAAAAAACATTGTAAAAAAAGTGTGTAAATATAGTTTTAACTTTGAATTTTTAGAAACTTTGCGCTTTGTGCGGCGTTTCTGTTTCTACTAATAGCCCTCTATAGAATATAACGGCTCCCGTAAGATTTTGCGCGGAGTTTCTTGGTATAACACAACAAGAAGAAAGTTTATGCAAAAATTTCGCATTTTTCCGCGTCGTATTTTGGTCGCAATACTGGCATTATGTGCGGCGGAGACTTTGCCCGTAATAAATGCAGCCGGACAACAGCTCGCGGTGGTCGATCCTGCAATAAAGGCGAAATTGGATCGTTCCGTACAAGAATTTGCCGCAAAAAAAGCCGCGGAAGCTGAAGCAAAACTTGAAGCCTCAAAATTGGCAGCGCAAAACCCTTCGTCTCAAGGCAAAGATTCAAAGTCAGGTGAAGTGGAAATGGATCCTTCTCTTTTGCGCACGCAAGATGCGCCTTCTGCAGCGCAAGCTTCCACAAACCAACCGCAGGACACAAAGGCGGATAAAAAACCCGCTCAACAACAACCAACCCCAATATCCCAAGCAGAACAAACCCCCACTCAAGAAGAATTTTTGCCACCTCCCCCGCCTCCCCCATCATATAGACAACCACGCGAAGGAGAGCAAACTGTAAAAAATGACGACGACCTCCAAGGACCTTTTTATTTAGTGGACGAATCCCCTCTGCAAGTCATAAAGATTTTGGAATCGCTTACCGGTCAAATCGCGGTACCCGCCCCCAATCTCCCAGATGTAAAAATAAACTTTTCAACCACAGGAAAACTCGCCAGAAGCGAAGCCATACTTGCTTTTAAGTCTCTGTTGGCCATAAACGCCATAGCAATCACTCCAATGGGGGAAAAATTCTTCAAAGCCGCCCCTATAACCGGAGTAAATACTCAAGCTCCGGAATTTATAACAGGCGAAGCGTCCAAACTCCCGCCAAGCCAATATTTCTACTCTAAATTATACGAGCTCAAATATATTGAAATAGAGACCTTCAAGGACACTTTAAACCAATTCATATCTCCGAACGGCATAGCCACACTTGCAATATTTCCGCGCAGCAACGCATTTTTGCTGACAGATACTCTCGTAAATCAACAGCGTGTGGAAATGCTTGTAAAAAAATTGGATACTCCCCCAGAAATTAGAGAAGATATAGGCTTTATCCAGTTGAAGAACGTCACCGCCGAAGATTTAAAACGGCGCATATCCACTCTCTCCGGCGAAATCCTCAAAAAGTACTTCGATAAAACCATATTGGAATCCGACGACAGGACAAATCAGCTCATAGTAGTCACTCAACGCGGCAATCTAAAGTATATAAACGAATTTATCGAAAAGCTCGATATGGATTCCGACCCTTTGACAAAGAGCGAGGTATATTATATAAGGCACGGCGAAGCCAAAGATGTTGCCTCTGTATTAAACGAAATAGTCAAGGGGCAAACAAGCGCGGTAAAGGCCGCCAACAAAGCCGCTCAAAATGCCGCCAATAGAACCAATACTCAAAACAGAATATGGAATGCCCAAGCCAGAGCGCGAGGAAACGCCGCCGCCGCAAATCGGCCGACAAACGTGCAGGCTGATCCGACCGGCGCAGGCCTGCAATTTAGCGATTACATCACAATAGTGTCCGACGAGCGCAGCAATTCGATAGTCGCCTACGGAACTCCGACAGACCTGCAGCAAATCGGCGACATCATAGACAAGATTGATATAGTGCTCGCCCAGGTAAAAATCGACGTAATCATAACCGAAGTCACCCTAACGGACAAGCAAGTATCGGGCTTGTCGACATTCGGGCTCGACTACTCATTATTGCCGGACTCTACTTCAAACAAGAAAGGCTGGTCCGGTAATACATCAACACTTTCAATAAACGACGGTTCGAGCGCGACTCCCGCGTTTAACATATCGGCCGACGAATACGGATTTAACGCCGTGTTTAACGTAGCCGAACAGAACAATCTGGTAAAAGTTCTATCGGCCCCGTCGATTGTGACTACACACAATAAAGAGGCCACTATAAATGTGTCTCAGAAATATCCTCTAATTACGGGTTCCACGTCTTATTCCGGAACTACCGTAGTTCCTGTGACGCAAAGCACTATAGATTGGCAAGACATAGGTATTGTTTTGGAAGTCACTCCCTTGATTGGAGAAAACGGCGTGGTGCAAATGAAAATAAAGCAGACTGTGGAATCAATTATAGATTATACGGCCATAGACGCCAACACTCAACCAATCATAGGCAAACGCGAAGCCGAAAGCTTTGTCAGCGCAAAGACGGGAGACACGATAGTGCTTGCGGGTCTGCAACAGGTAAAAGAATCCGACGCCCAAGGAGCCGTATGGCTGCTATCAGATATTCCCCTTATAGGAGACTTTTTTAAACCGGAAAAAGAAAGCTACGAACGTACGGAATTGATAATATTTATAAGACCCTCCATTGTATCGAGCGCATCATACTCGGAAGTTCTGACCCGCGAAAAAACTCGCGAATCTGCCGCCGGAGCTGAAGTGGAGCGCTATTTCAAGACGGGAAAATTCCACGATAAGGAAATGGTAAAGGACGCCAAAGGAGAGGTTCATAAAGCCAACCGCATAAAGCCGACCGTCCTGCCCGATATTTTCGGAGGCGACGAAGAAGAAGACTCTCAATCCGCAGTTTCCCAGACTTCCGACGAAAAGCCGTCCCAGGCCGACAGTCAAAAGGGAACATCCACACGCAGGGCAAAAGCCTCTGGACCGCGCTAACTCATAATAATGAGAAAGTTTTTAACATACGCTACCTTTGCATGCGCGGCGCTTTTTTCTCAAGCGCAAAATGCTCCGCAGCGACCACAAGTAGAACCTGCTTTGACAGATACAGGAATAAGCGCTGGCAATATAGAAAACAATAGCGCTTTAAATCAAAATCTACCACCTCCGGAATTTCAAAATCCGGAACTCGCGCCGCCACCTCCACAAAACGCTTATGGGGCTATACCACCACCCCCTCCGGCTGAAGCTGAAGAATATAATCCGCCGGCAGAACAAGCAAACGAAGCTATGCCCGAACAAAATGTTTCCGCCGAGCCCGAACAGCAGGCTACAATGGGAAACGAAGAAAATTCTGAAGATACTTCAGCCGAGGCCAAAGGAGAGGAACAAGATTCCAAATCTTCGCCTGAAAGTTCTCCCCTCCCCCCAGCAAGTGTTGAAACACAAAGCTCCGTATCCGACAAGAAGCCGTTAAGCCCCGAGGAAGCTCTAATATCATCGCTAATAGCTCGCAATCCATTCGGAGGTTCCGGAGACGGCTCATCTGGAGGAAGTTCCCAAAGCACGGGATTAGAAGCCCCTAAAGGCCTCGAATTCCGCAGTGTCTATTGTATAGATAGGAAATGGTCATTCGGCATATATGACGGAGCTACAAAAAAACATTATACGATTCCGCTTGGCAGCCACGATAACGAAGATCTCCCTTATATAATAGATTTTTATGACGACGAGACCAACTCAATCAGCATATCCGACAAGCTCGGAACCTACACCCTTACAATAAAGACTCCAGACAGGCCTACAGGCCCTGTTCCTAATATGACAACGGCTCAACCCGTAAAGAAAGCGCCGCCACCGCCTCCTCCGGCTGCGGGGAAAAAAGGCTCAGTAATGGTAAATACCGCTAATTTACGTGTTCAACGAAAGTAATATTAAGATGTTTTATACCGACAAAGTTTTCATGGATATGTCCGCCGAAGCCTTCAAGGGAATACTTATGCCTTCGGATATGGAAAAGATATCTTCCGAGCCACATTCACAAAGGGCAATGTATATGCTTGAACACGGCAATATGACGGAAATTGAGATAGCGCGGAAATTGTCGGAGTTGTCTGGAGTGGAATATACAAAAAATTTCGAGGTTTCAAAGGACGCCTCAAAAATACTTCCGCTTAGAACCATAAATGAATACCGTTGTCTTCCAACCGACGACGGAAAAATCGCAATTTCCTGGCCACCCACTAAAGAAATGAACAAATGGGTGTCGGCGATAACCAATTCGCGGCCGCAATGGGTTATCGCCCCGGTGACAATGGTGGAAAAGAAGATTTCGGAGTCATTTGGTGTGGGAGCCGACAGCCTCGCGGGGAAAGACGTAGCTGACTTCTCGGACATAAGCGACGCGGAAGTTGAGGAAGATGAAAACGCCGCCATAATAAAATTTGTAAACGAAATAATATCGAGGGCTCTTACGGATAGGGCCACCGACATACACATAGAGCCCCAGCGCGACAGCCTAAACATACGCTACCGCATAGACGGAAATCTTGTTCCCGTAAAGCTTCCCGAGAATCTCGTGCGATTTAAAGACGCAATAATTTCGCGCATAAAGATAATGTCTCGCTTGAACATATCTGAAAAGCGCAGGCCGCAGGACGGGAGAATAAATTTTACCGCAAAAACCGGAGAAGAGCTTGATATTCGAGTCTCCTCCCTCCCGACTATGTACGGCGAAAGCGTTTCATTGCGACTCTTGAATTTGAAGTCGCAGCCGGTGACGATAGAAGATTTGGGATTCCTGCCGGAAGACATAAAAAAAATATCAAAGCCGTTGAACAGGCCCCACGGAATAATTTTGGTGACCGGCCCAACGGGCTCCGGAAAATCTACAACCCTAACGGCCTTCATACGCAAATTGCGCTCCCCAGAAGTGCGGATAATCACGGTCGAAGACCCGGTCGAATACGAAGTCGAAGGGGTAAACCAAACGCAGGTTCACCCGGAGATAGGCCTTACCTTTTCTTCAGTCCTGCGCTCCGTGCTGAGACAAGACCCCGACATAATAATGGTTGGAGAAATACGCGACAGGGAAACCGCCGACATCGCCATACGCGCCTCCCTTACTGGACACCTCGTGCTAAGCACCCTTCATACAAACGACGCTTCCGGAGCGCTTACCCGCTTGATAGACATGGACATTGAGCCATTTCTAATAGCCAGCTCCATAGAGCTAATCCTCGCCCAACGCCTGGTGCGCCGCCTGTGTTCTTGCGCGGTTCCAGCCGACTACGATATTTCGTATCTCACATCATGCCTGGTGTCACTCGGGATAGCTCCGTCAGAGATAGCAAACACTGCGGGAATTCGCATTCCCAAAGGCTGCGACAAATGCCGTTCGATAGGATATTTCGGCCGCGTGGGAATCTTTGAAATACTACTTAGCAACGATGAAATCCACGGAATGATAGTCGGGCGCAGAACGGCTCAGGAAATACGCAAAGTCGCCCAACGCCACGGCATGCGCTCGCTTCAGGAATGCGGTTGGGAACTGGTAAAGAGAGGAATTACCGGCCTCGACGAAGTCATGTACTACGCGAACATTGTGGAGGAGACCCAGAAGAAATAATGCGGGAGTTCAAATACAAGGCAATCGGGGGAGACGGCGCTTTGACATTCGGCTCAATAGACGCCATAGACAAGCGCGACGCTTTAAGGAAGATTGAAAAGCTCGGATTAAAGCCCGTATCCGTCAAAGGTTCCGAAAACGAAATTTCGGGAGAAGAACAATCCTACGGTTCCCTAAAGAAGGGAGGCGGCGAAAGGGTGGCTTTAAAACTGATAAAAAAGCTGCAACAGCTTTGCGGGAACGGAGGCATGCCCGTAAGCGCGGCCTTAAAAGCGCTGAGCCAACGCGCGCTTGAAAAAAGCGTAAAAAACATTTCGCGCGAACTCTACAAAGACCTCACCGAGGGTAAAACCCTTGCCGACTCAATAGCAAAATATCCCGATACTTTCGACTCCTGCACAATACATCTGGTGGAAGCCGGAGAATCCACGGCAAATCTCGGCTTTGTCTTCCAAAATATAATAGAATACATAGAGGCCCGCAGGCAACTGCGCAAAACGATAGTGTCGGCGCTCGCATACCCAATTTTTCTATGCACGCTGGCCATGGGGGTGGTTTTGCTCTTTCTATTCTTTATGCTTCCGCGGATAAAGACTATGATGTCCAATCTCGGAGCCGGAGAAAATACCCCTATAAAAATGATGAACGCAATAGGGGACTTCATAATGATATATGCCCCAATACTCGCGCTCATTGGAGGGCTACTTGCCCTCGCATTGTATTTTTATAGGAAAACGGATTCCGGAAAGCTAAAATCCGACGCGGTATTTCTAAAAATACCGCTCATAGGGCCGATGATATTCGATTCCGACGTATGCCGCTTCTCCAACCTAAGTTCAACACTTTTTGACTCCGGGGTAAATACTACGGAAACATTTCGCCTGGCAGAAAAATCGATAAAAAACTCTGACATGAGAAATCGCTTTCAGCAGTTCCGGACTGCAGTGAACGACGGCGCTCCAATTTCAGCCGCCCTGCAACGTTTTAAACTGCTCGGAGACGAGGACCTCGACCTCATCTCTGTGGGAGAGAGAACTGGAAGTCTCGTAAACGGTTTTTCAGAAATCAATAAATCGCATTCCGACTCCTTAAATCGACGCATAAAAATAAGCACCGCCGCGCTCGGGGGCTTGGCCCTCGGAATGGCGTTTCTGCTCGTATTGATTTTTGCGATGGGAATAGTGTTGAGCATTTTGGGCTTGAGTCAAAGTCTCATTCCCCAATAATCTGCTGCCATTGTGAATAGACACAAAAAATCATCTGCAAGCCACAAAAGAAGCCTTCTTTTCGGTATTCTGGCAAGGTCGTATTCAGATAAGACCGGAAAGTGGAAATTCAAAGTAAACTGGATAAGGCTGGGAATAGCACTGCTCGCTTTGGCAGCACTGACTTGGATTGGGGCGTCTTGCGCGATTTATATCGGATATAAAAATTTGCGCGGCTATAAAGATATATCCTTTATCAATGTACTAAAAATGCCGTTCAATCTGGACGAACACCGCAAAAACCTCGGAGAATACAATATAAAACTCGCCCAGGAGTATCTGAAAAACGAAGATTTTTACAATGGAATACTAAACTTGCGGGTTGGACTTATCAGATCTCCCCATAATATCCAAGCCAGATTAACACTGGCCAGGCTGGTTTTGTTGCTATACAAAAACACAGAAGACTCCGCTCAAATACTGTCATTTGGGATACCAGACGCATACCGCCAAAGGAATTCGGACTACTTGATTTTTACTTGCGCCGTATATTCGGCGATAGACGAAAAGCGTGAAGAATCTATAAAATTGCTCAACCTGCTCTTTGAAGACGGATTGGCCAACAGAAGTTCAATTATGAAACTTGCCAGTAGCATGACCAGCAAACTTGGCAAGGAACGCTCCGTAGATGAAATAGTAAAGATGCACGAATACGCATCAAAACACGTCAAGGACCCGGACATCAAAAAATTCTTTGCCCAAAATGCGGCAATCGCGCTCGGGGCGCGCGGGGATTTTAAAGGAGCCTTCAAGGTTCTCTCGGACGCAAACATAAATTCGGGGGAGACATACTCAAAAATACGCGCATTTGAATACTGGAACAATGGCGATACTATCAATGCGATAAAAATAATGAAATTCCTATCCACGCATTCCCGCAACCCTTCCGAAATATATCGCGTCCTTTCAAAATATTACGGGGAATTAGGAATGACGGACAAGTCCGAAGGCGCCTTCAAAATGTCGCTGCTTACAAATAAAGACACTTATTCTCCTTCCCTTGTGTCCATATACGACAAACTGGCAGACAAAAATTTATCCCTAAAAGATGTAAACGCTTACATGCAAACTTTTGGGAAGGTTCAGCAAGCTGTAAATGCTCTCGCTTCATTGGGGATAAAATTCATGAATGCCGACATCATAAACGCTCTTCCCATGCCCAAAATCGACAAGGACGCCCCACTGCCGCCCTCGGCATCAAACATGCTTTTCAAACTTGAATACGCAATTATTTCCCAAGATTCTAATACGGCCAATTCCATTTTGAAACAAATGGAACTGTTCGGGAATAAATTTGAAAGCAGCACAAACGGATTTGCATTGGCAATAAATGCCATGTCGGGAGCCGACATAGAAAAAGACCTCAACAAATTCGCCGAGGAAAACGCGGACACGCCGGAGAATATTCTGGCCTTGGGACATCTATTTCTGCGCGCCAAACTTGTCCGCGAGACTTTGTTGACTGCAAATCTCCTATCGCAAAAATTCCCCGATGCCTACAATGTTCCGGCATTTTGCGCGGAAGCGTATTTTGCAAGGGAAGACATTCCCTCCTTGGCTAAAATTGTGGCAAACTCCAAAGCGAGAATTCCGTATAAAATCATGTCTTCCTTAAACGGCAAGCTCGATTCAGACTCGTTTATTATGACGCTCTCGCCAAACGAGCAGAAGTCTGCAAAAGAAAAGCTCGAAAAGGCAAATACAATGCGGAGGCAAGTAGAAAAACTACCGTAGAAAAAACAATCCAACCCTATTTTTCCTCTTTCAAAATCGAGAAAATTTTACGCATGAAATTCAGCTTTGGGATATTAACCGCAATTCCCATTAAAAGCGCTGGTTCATCTTTTCAGCCGGGTCGTCCTCAGTAGCGGAGCCTACGGGTCTGGCGGGGATTCCAACGACAGTCGTATGGGCGGGGACATCGTCCAGCACGACACTGCCTGCCCCGATTTTCGCGCACTTGCCTATCTCGATATTTCCAATCAATTTTGCCCCGGCGCCAATGAGCACTCCGGAACGGACTTTTGGATGGCGGTCTCCGGTTTCATTCCCGGTGCCGCCGAGAGTGACCTCGTGAAGGATTGACACGTTGTCCTCTACGACACTGGTTTCCCCGGCGACAAACGAAGTTGCGTGGTCCAGCATTATTCCACCTCCGAAACGCGCAGCCGGATGTATATCAACGCCGAAAATTTCGCTGCAAATACTCTGCATATAGAATGCCATATGCCTGCGGCCCCCGTTCCATAGCCAATGGGCGACCCTATGTATCGTAATGGACTGAAACCCTTTAAGGTACAATATTGGGGCTATATACGATGGGCAAGCGGGATCGCGCATGCGCACTGCCACAATATCGCGCAATATATTTCTGCGCATAACCGGATCTCCAGAGAACGCGTCCATAAAATTTTTGTATATCTCGGAATAATCGACCGCGTGTCTGCCGAGTTTTCTGGATATCCTGGCAGCTATAGAGGAATATATATCGCCCTGAGAAAGAAATATGTCCTCTACCAAAGCCCTTAGAGAGAGCTCCGTCTCCGCAATTTCATGGGCCTCTTTTAGTACTGAACCCCAAATTTCACTCTCATTGATACAAATATCTTCCATAATCGAATTGTAAATAGTGCTTTAGAGATGCCCGATTTCAACAATAAATTAATTTTTTATCATCGAAAACGCCCTTTTTGCGAAATTTGTTGAAGTTTTTAAAATCGCCTGCGAAAATATTTACATGAACAACAAAATATTCGCCGCATTGATAGGCACAATCAGCGCAGCTCTTATATGCGCCTGTTCTTTTACCCAGGAAATTAAAGAGGGAATCTCCTTCCGCGGGCTCGACAAATTCTACATAGAAAAGCCGATATGTCCCATAGGAATTTTCGACGCGTGCGGAGGCAGGGAGATAATAGACACAAAACTCTACAAAGCAATAGAGGAATGCCTTAAGGAAAAAGGCATGACGCGCGTATCGAATAAGAATGAGGCGCAAATAATATTCGTTCCGCTGTGGAATATTTCCGAGCGCGAAATCCCCACATACAATACCCCGTACAATTTAAACCTGCCCGTGCAGCCATTGCCCATAGGGGGAAATCCCTATAAAAAAGCCGTCAGCCTCGAAATGCAGGCGTGGTTCCCCGACATGGATTCGTGGGTGTGGCGCGGCTTCTCCCCGATGGAAGTTTCGCCTTTAATGATGACGAGCGGAAGCATAAGGGACCAGGTTGACTGGTGCTTCAAGCATTTCCCTCCCGAAGAGTATCCTTCAAACCTCGAGAAGCGGCGCGACGAAATCGCCGATAAAAAGTACGAAGAAAAGAACCAGTTCAATAATGTGCTTATAGAGGATCGCAAGAATAGGGATACAATATCGTCAGAGCGCAATTGATATTTGCACAGCAATCCCGGGAAAACGCCGCATAAAAATATGCGGCGTTTTTTTGCGGCGCCTTGCGGAAATTAAAATATTATATTTTATTATATTAATTAAAAAAATTATTTTTAAAATAAAAAATTTATTTTTATTTCTTTTTTTTTCGATAAAAAACAATAGCCGAAAATCATGCGGCAAGATATATTGCATATGCGCAATTACGCGCACTGGATAAACAAAAAACAAAAGGTAAAAACATGGAACAGGGAACAAGATATCCTACATTGGCATTTCACACCGGCGGAGCCGGGCAGGCTGCAGACGGGATTCCGCCGCAACCTTTTGAAACTTTCTGCTACGATTCCGCATTGCTCGAAGCTAAGATACAGGATTTCAATGTAGTTCCATACACTTCAGTACTGCCCAAAGAGCTGTTTGGGAGAATTTATCCGGTTGACAAAGTAAAACAATACTTTCATCACGGCGCGGTTTTGGAGGTTATAATGGCGGGAAACGGAGCCAGAATAGAGGATTACAAAGCCATAGCAACCGGCGTTGGGATTTGCTGGGGAAAAGATTCCAAAGGCAAACTAATAGGCGGCTGGGCCGCGGAATATGTCGAGTATTTTACAACGCCAATCGACGATGAAATTGCCCGCGGACACTGCGAGATGTGGCTGAACAAGTCCCTCAATCACGAGTTGGACATACGCGGAGTGGAAAAGCATAGCGACTTCCAAATTTTCCATAATTTCATAAATATAACCCAGCCCTTCGGCTATTGCCTGACATGCTTGGGGTTCCTTAATTTTGAATACGCCGAACCGGTAAAAATCTGAGGTTAGAATATGCCAGATTCCGATAAAAAGCAGGCATCTTCCGACATAAAGAAATTGGGAGTATTGGGTCTTGCCGCAATAGTAGTGAGTTCCATGGTTGGGGGAGGCATTTACAGCCTTCCCCAAAACATGGCTTCAGGAGCCGGAGCGGCGGCTGTTATTATAGCTTGGATAATAACTGGCATCGGAATATATTTCATAGCCAATACCTTCAGAATACTCTCTAACGCAAGACCCGACATGACCGCCGGCATATACATGTACAGCAAGGCCGGTTTTGGAAATTATGTCGGGTTCACCACGGCGTGGGGATATTGGATGTGCCAAATATTCGGCAATGTCGGATACGCCGTAATCACCATGGACGCCCTGAACTATTTCTTTCCCGGATACTTCACGGGTGGAAATAATTGGGAATCCATTCTTGGAGGTTCGATACTGATTTGGGCTTTCAATTTCATCGTTCTAAAGGGCGTAAAGCAAGCGTCTATATTAAACACTATCGGCACAATAGGAAAGCTTGTCCCGATATTTATTTTCATTCTTGTAATGCTCGCGGTTTTCAATTGGGATAAATTCACATTCGACTTCTGGGGGCATATGGACGGCAAAGGCGAGACAAATCTCGGCTCTCTTGGCGCCCAAGTCAAGAGCACCATGCTTGTCACTTTGTGGGCTTTCATAGGGATAGAAGGGGCTGTCGTGCTATCCGGACGCGCTAAAAACCGCGAGGACGTCGGCAAAGCGACTTTTCTCGGATTCTTTGGCGGGTTGTCGATATTCGTTCTGATATCAATACTACCATTTGGGCATATGACCCAGACCGAATTGTCAAACATTGCCAACCCATCGACTGCCGGCGTTTTAGAAAATGTAGTTGGGCCATGGGGAAGTTGGCTGATGAACGCCGGAGTCCTCGTGGCGGTACTCGCCAGTTGGCTCGCGTGGACAATGATAACCGCCGAACTCCCATATGCGGCCGCAAGAGACGGAACATTCCCCAAAATATTCGCCAGGGAAAACTCGAACGGAGCCGCATCGGTATCCCTTTGGATAACGAGCATACTCATGCAGCTTGCCATGCTTCTGGTTTATTTTTCCAACAACGCATGGAACACTATGTTGAGCATAACAGGCGTCATGGTGTTGCCTCCATATCTGGCATGCACGGCATATCTATGGAAAATATCAAATAATAAAACCCTTCTCTCCGAAAATCCCGAACTGAAAATTAACGCAAAATTCGCGCTAATGTCTGGGATATTAGGTTCGCTATACGCATTATGGCTGATATACGCAGCCGGATTGGACTATCTCCTCGTATCAGTAATAATATTGGCTCTGGGAATTCCATTCTACGCATGGGCAAGAGCTGAACGCAAAGAAAAAGCTTTTACAAGATATGAGGCAATGGCTGCGTCGGCCATTGTTGCAATTGCTATAATTGCGGCAGTAATGCTTTCCACAGGAGGCATAAATTTGGATTCTTCTTCAACTTCGGCATCTCAAACGCCTGCGGCGCAGAATGTCCAAACTTCGTCGCCAACGCAAAAATCCCAGGCGCACTCTCCTATAATAAAGCGACACGGACATGCGGTGCCCACTAAGGAGAAAGTTAAATCCTCTTAAAACCCAGCGAAATAATCCTATAATATATACGAGCAATAGCCCCTTTTTTAAAGAGGCTATTTTCTCAATAGGATTTACGCCTCGTCTAAAGACATATATTTGCGGTCAACCGCCTGCGCCGATACAATCACGCTTGTTCCAAAGATATCTTCCACACAGGCACCTCTCGATATTTCCGCGACAGGCTTTGTAAGACCTGTCAATATTTGTCCATAGCAACTCGAAGGCGACATTACCTGCAAAAGTTTAGAAGCTATATTGCCTGAATTTAGGTCCGGGAATATGAGAACCCCCGCCTTTCCGGCTACCGAGCTTTTTATGCCTTTCAGCTCCGCAACCACCGGGCTTACCGCAGTATCGGCCTGAAGTTCCCCGTCTATTTCCATATCTAAGTTCTCCGCTTGCGCCCGCTGGTGCGCCAAAGCCGTAGCGGCTTTCATTTTCATTATGCTCTGCACCTTTGCCGTAGGGGCCTTCGTTGTATAAGCAAGCATTGCAACGCGCGGAGTGCGAGCAGTAAGATGGCGCACAAGCATGGCTGTGGTCACAGCTATTTCCGCAAGCTGCTCTTCGGTCGGTTCCGGAATAACTCCGCAATCGGCCAAGAACAAATCTCCGTTTATGCCCAAATCCTCGTTCCCGGTAGATACAACCATGATTGAGCTCGCAGTCTTAAAATTCTTCTGCAACGGAACGAGCTGAAATATCTGGCGCAAAGAACTCGAACTGGCGACTGTTGCCCCGGACAACATCGCGTCGGCCCTGCCTGTCATAAGCATTAGAGTGGCAAAATAACTCGGGGTGGCAGCCATTTCCCTGATTTCAAAATCCTCAAAGCTCTTAAATCGCGGAAGTGAACGGAGAATTTTTAACAGTTCGGGAAAGTCGTCAGACTTCAGCGGTTCTATCACCTTTATTCCGTCCATTCTTACGTCGTTATCAAGGGCGTTTTTTTCTATCTTTTGCCTATCGCCTATAAGAATCGGAACCCCAAGTTTTCTGGTGGCGAACTGGCGAGCCGCTTGTAGGATACGCACGTCCTCTCCGTCCGGATAAACAATTCGCTTGGGGTGGTTTTGCAACCTTGCCGACAATCTGCTTAAAAGTGCCATAATTTTTCGTCTTAGGGGGTGAAAAGTTTTTATCTATTATACCTGTGCTATTTTCTACAATTTTGCGCTCAAGTCAAATTTTTATTGCACCGCGCACAAAACGCTAAAGGACCATTCCTTCACAAATCGGCAATAATCATTCATGCCTTTATAAAACCGCCGAAAGAAATAGAAAAAAAAGGCATTCCGCGCAAACGGAATGCCAAGATGCGCCTATCCGCTAAAATACTACTTACAGGAAGCCGGAACAAAGGGGCTGTCGAGCAAATATTTAAGGCTCAATTCCACGCTCTTTTCCGGGGCGTAATTATAGCGCTCGACTTCCACGATAACATTCTCGGTGCCGGCAGTTTTCATATTATTGAAAATTGCGTCGAATCCGACCATGCCGCTCTGTCCAAGTTCGGCGAGATCTTTTATGTGAAGGAGTTTAAAGCGATTGGGATTTTGTTTAAAATATTCCACCGGAGAATGTCCTCCCATGACAACCCAATAAACGTCCATCTGGAAGAACACGTATTTGGGATCCGTATGCTTTAACATATAGTCGTACATTACGGTTTTGTCTTCGACTTTCTTAAACTCATGGGCGTGGTTGTGATAGCCGAACTTCATACCAAGCTCAGCGCATTTCTTGCCGATTTCGTTGTAGTATTTGCAGTATGCGTCGAGTTCCTTGAGCGTGGGCGACACTCTCTGCCAAGGAACCACAACATATTCCATTCCGGCTTCTTTATGGGCTTTTAGGCAAGTATCCCACCATTTCAACGCCTCTGAGAAGTCTCCGCTCTCGATTTCCTTGTCGGAAAGCGCGTGCGCCACATGCGAAGATAGAACCTTCATTCCAGCAGCCTCTACGTCGGCTTTAAACTCGGCGGGAGTCCTGCCGTAGAATTTTCCGTTGTTGTATCCTGCCGCCTCTACGGCAGTAAATCCCATTTTACCGGCTTTCTCAATGGTTCCGGCATAATCTTTTTTGATGTCGTCGCGCAAGGAATAAAGCTGAAGCGCTATTTCCTTCTTTTGGGCTCCTTTTGAGGCTCCGTCGGCGCAAAATGAGGACGTCGCACACAGGGCGGTTAACGCGAATACGGTTAATAATTTTATAGATTTCATGAATTTGTCTCCTAATAGAAAAAAAAGCCTCGCGCAAAAGCGCGTTCTATTGGAACAATAATTGGCATCTTCGCCGAATTGTCAAATTTTTAAACCCTTTTGAAAAATTAGAGTTTTCCGTTTTTTTGAAGCTCCGCGACTTTCCCGCAAAATTCAGAGTAATAGACGTCGGAATCGGGCTTAGACAATGGAATTTTTACCAGTTGAAACTCCCCGTCGTCCTTAGAATCGCCTAATGAAACGCAGCGCATGGCAGTTTCTGTCCCGTCGATAAAAAACATGCCCGCATAATAACGCGAATCCGCCACGAGCGAATCTCCCTGAGAAACTTTCGACGAATCCGCGTACAGACCGTCCTGCCGGACAAATATTTCCGGAGCCACATTTGAAACCCCCAGCGAGCAGTCAAAGAGCAAAAAATTATTCAGCGACGCTTTTGGAGGCGTCGGAATGAGATGCCCTTCAAGCTTTAATGTTTCGGGAAGTTTTAATAGGCAGATTTGTGGAAATTCATCGAGTATGAACGCTTCCTTTATTATTGCGGAAGCTGCTCCCGGACCCCTTTTATAGGCGTAAACATCCAAAACGTACACCCCGCCCTTGGCTATTTCACGCCACGACAATCCCAACTGTTTTGATGATACAGGAAGATATAGCCCATTTCCAATTTTAACAAGAGGCGCGCACATCTCCACCGCATAAGTTTCATTTAAGAAATGGTTCTCTTCAATGCGCGCCGACACATTCCAAACAGTATCCGGCAAAATTCCCATTACGCTTATATTTTCCGGAGCCTCCGAAGGGCGCAAATACCTCGCGAACGCAAACCCTCCCGACGACAGTGCAAACAATGTTAAATATAAGAAAGACGAGCGCGTAAAAACTCCTAAAGTCCCTACGCCAGCGGGAGAAAATCGACGCACAGACGCGAATACAGCCCGCACAGGGAAAATAAGAATCAACGCCAATGCCGCCGCGGCGGAGAACGCGCACCAAATAAATTTCTCGCCGCAAGACAATATTCCCCGCGTCACCCAATTTTCCAATACGTTGTAAAAATTGGCGTAATTCTTCATGCCGTGCGCGAACACAGCCGCAGGCGATGTGAGTATCTTCACTCCGCGCCAACCCTTTTTCAGAGATTCGTTCAGAGGCATCAGAGCTTTATCCCCATTTTTTTTCACAAAATTGAACACGTCGCCAGCTCCTCTTTGGGACAGTAAAATCGCCCGTTCCAGAATCCGCGCGTTTGCCGGAGACTTAGCCAATATTGCATTTATTTTGGCTAAATCTTCCATATTATCCACGTTTTTAATAATAGTGGAAAATTCCGACCACGTTTTAGTGTTTTTTGCCAAATCTCCAATAGGTTCCGCCGACTTTGCAAAACGCGACGCAGCATCAGATACGCTCATTCTCCCCGATTTTACAGATTTTAATAGTTCGTTCGCGGATTTAACAAGGGTGTCTTGGAGAGGTTTTGCAAGAGCTCCTGTTTTTTTGGCGACCTTAATGGACGAGAGCGCCACATCGGCCGTAGGTATTGCGGTTGTAGTCAAACCAAGCGAAGCCATTGCAAGGACAAAATCGTCGCGTTCGGAGCCTGCCGCAAATTCTTTCACTATGTCCCGCAAATCGCCATATACGAGAAAATCTGCCACAATAGAGCCCCCGAGGGAATCCAAACCGTCAACTTCCCCGAGCACAAAGCCTTTGCCTATGGCGAGAATGCGCCCGTATGCCGAATTGCGCCTCTCTACTTCTCCCAAATACTGTCTATATATGACTGAACAAGCGGGGGCATCGGGCATCTCGTTTTCCATGACAAATTCCAACGCCGCCAATGCCGACGCCGCGTCGCCACGCTTCCAAGCGTCTTCCGCAAAGCTTCTGTAATCTGCGTCCGGAAGATTCTTTAGCCGAAGAGGCACCCCAGTATCGGGATCGAAGCGCGGAGAAACCGCCAGAACGACTATAAAAGCCATAGCCGCGAGAACCACAAGAATCCTAAAAAGGGACAATGTAAAAAACGCCAGTCTGAGCATTGTTAAATTTTGTCGTAAAATTCCTTGGCCTCCTTGTATATATCCGACGTCCTATCTTTGGCCCGCCGCAAATACTCGGACAATGTCGCGCAGGCGTCGCGGCGATTATCCAGCGAGTACAGGGAACGTGCGGCGTAATAATACGCCCTGCTCCCCCAGTATTCGAATTTAAAATACACCACAAATACGCGTTCAAAATACGCGTGGGCGTTTGCCCATTCGCCCTGTTCAAACCAGCACAATCCAGTCTTGTAGAGAGACTCCGCGCCAATTTCGCCTATGCCTTTGCGGTTCATCGCAATGCGCATATAATTGTATCGGGCTTCGTCGTATTTGCGCTCCATTCTCAAGGCATCGCCGCGCAACATGTAAGCCCGAAACAGTATCTTGTCGTCCTGCGGCATCATGCGCTCGGCGAGCAAGGCATACTCGGCGGCATCGGCGTATTTTTTCGACTTAAAGTCGCTCTCGGCTATGAGCATCGCAGCCTTCCATGCAAACGGGGCATCCTTATTTTTTGACAGGCTTTCCACCATAGCCTCCCGCGAAAACCCGCCGTTCTGGACGGCAAGTTCAATTTGGGAATAAAGGCCCAACTCTTTTTGCGGCAGATTTATTTTTTCTCCTTTAAGGATTTGCATTCTCGATTTTCCTGCAAGGGTTTTTGGCTTAAGGCCTGAAATATCAAGGGATTTTGCGAAATCGTTTCCGGATTTGCGGGCATCGATGAATAAATCAAAAGAAAAATTTGCCTCATCGAGTTCTGCAGAGAGCAGACGCCCGGCAATTTCCTCCGCGAGTTTTTTTTCGCCCAAGTTCCAATGCGACATTGAATAATACCACAAGAGATCGCCTATATCCGGGCCGACAGCTTTCCCTCCTCCGACCAGAGGTTCGAGGGTCTCATATACCACGCGCCAATCCCCGTTTTCCGCGCCCAGCCTGGATATTTGCCTGGCCGCTTCGAGTTTAAGCTCAGGCGAGCCCCCCGAAATGGCGTCCGCATAGCAGGCGTAAGCTTCCTTGGGCTTGCCTTTGAATGCGTTTACTGCGCCCAAATAAAATCTGGCAGCCGGATACGAGGTGGATTTCCCGTCAACCTGTTTTAAAAGTTCCACTGCGGAATCGTAATCTCCCCTAAGGTAGAAATTCACCCCTTTTTCGAGGAAATTAGAAAATTCGTCGGAGGCTTTTAAATGCGCGAGCGCGCAAAACATGGCCAAAACAAACATTATACATACTCGCATAATAATTCCTTCAATTCTTCTATGGTCAAAACGTCGCGCATATCGCGGCGCAGTTTTTTAAAGCCCGCCCCGTCCCGCAAAAAACGCATGATTTGCCCTTTTGCGTGAGTTAAATCGGCGGAGGAAATTCCGGAGAAATTGGCTCCCGCGAGAGTCTCCGCATATTTTAGGGCCAAGGCCGCCCGCTCCCGCGGAGAAGGCTCAATAAATGCCTCCCCTTTCATGCTTTTTTTAATACGACAAAAAATCCACGGATTTCCCAGAGCGGCCCTACCCACCATAAAGCCCGCACATGCGGAATCCCTCAATTCCGATGCAGACAGCTTTTCGACCGAGCCGTTGCCGATGAGCGGGATATCCAATGATTTTGCGCAATTTTCTATCATATTCCAGTCGGCGTCCCCCGTATAGCCTTGGGTTTTTGTCCTGCCGTGAAGTGTTATCATTTGGACACCGGAATCCTGAAGAAGTTTGCAAGCTTCCGGAACTATAATTTCAGACGAGCTCCAACCAAGCCTCAGCTTTGCCGTCACCGGTATTTTTATAAGGGAAGACATTTTGAGAATTATCGCCGCCATTTTTTCGGGATTTCTCAACAGAGCCGCCCCCGCCCCCGCTGAAACGGCGTTAGGAGCCGGACAGCCGAAATTTACATCTATAAAATCCGGCGATATTCGCTCCTCCACAATTTTTCCGGCATCGGCCATCTCCGCCGGATCATCTCCGAATAGCTGTACCCCCACGGGACGTTCGGAATCGGCTATGCGCATTTTTTCAAATACGCGCCCCGCCCCCGATAGAACCGCGCGGGAATGCACAAATTCTGTCACCGAGCCGTCCGCGCCGTATTCTCTAAACAGACTCCTGCACACGGAGTTTGTAAATCCCGCCATAGGCGCCAAAAACAGAAATCCCTTTTTTAGAAACTTCATTGTATGAATCCCTGCGCAAGCTTTGCGGCAAAGACTCCCCAATTATAGGTCAAATGAGCGCAAAAACATGGCAGCAAAGATCTGTATCTATTTTGCGGAAGAAATCTCAGCAGATAGAACAGCAAAGAACACTCGAATATTGAAAATGTGCTAAACAAAGTTTTTGCAGAGAGTTCAAAAGACCAGACTCCGTCAAATATCCCGCCGCCTTCGGGTATAGAATAATCCCAAATAAAGGGATGCGCCAACGCAAAAACTACTGAAAACCCCAATGCGCTCAATACGAGGGGAAGAAGCCCTTTATTTTGAATGACAAAATAGCCCCTAAATATCAGCTCCTCTATAAACGCAGCGGCCGTCCAAGACAATAGGGCAAATCCACCCACGCGAGTCTGCTGTCCTGATATGCCCAAAGACTCCTCTCCCCATATATGGGTCGCCAAAAGGGCCAGAGCCGCCAGGCACGACAAAATTACATATTTTAATGAGACCGGTGTGGCTCCTGCGAAAGCTCCCTTGCGGGGCTTTGAATTTTTGATAAAAAAACGCAAGTCGTTAAGCCATACATAAAATATGTATGCCACAACACAAAACATCACAAGAGCGTAAAGAATATCGTCCTGTACCATATTAAAGAGTCCAAAATATCAGAGCAAATTGCGCGACAAAAAATATCGCAACCAATATATAGACAAAGACAAAGAACTTGTCCGTCCTAAATTTCATGCCATGCGAAAGTCCGCTCTTGCTATTTTTCATCGTTAAGATATTTTTTATACGCGACTTGCAAGTTCTCCAAGCGCTTAATAAACACCCCCCTACACCGCCATGCCGGCAAAACCGCACAGCTATGTATCCGAAGTATAATATATATTAGTGTGTCCAATGCTTAAAAGGTCAAATAAATTCCCAATAAAGTGGCGGCAAAATATTTTATGGGAAAAACTGCAAAAAAAGAGTTGCAAGAAGACGCTCGCCGTGGAAAATACTACTTTAATTTTTATTTAACCAAATAGGAAAAGGATAATAAAATGGCAATCAAAGTAGGTATCAACGGTTTCGGACGTATCGGCCGCATGGTATTCCGTGCAGCTGTGGAAAACTTCTCGAAGGATATCGAGATCGTCGGCATCAACGACCTTCTCGACCCCGATTACTTGGCTTATATGCTCAAATACGACTCCGTTCACGGCAAGTTCGCTGGCGAAGTACACGCGGAAGGGAACTTCCTCGTTGTAAACGGCAAGAAAATCCGCATCACAGCGGAAAAAGATCCAGCCAACCTCAAATGGGACGAAGTTGACGCAGATGTAGTAGTGGAATCCACCGGATTCTTCCTCACCGAAGAACTCGCTTCCGCTCACCTCAAGGCCGGAGCTAAAAAAGTAATCATGTCGGCTCCCTCCAAGGACGCCACCCCGATGTTCGTTTACGGCGTAAACGACAAAACTTATGCCGGCCAGAAGATAATCTCCAACGCCTCCTGCACAACAAACTGCTTGGCGCCTATATCAAAAGTTCTCAACGACAAATTCGGTATCAAGCGCGGCCTCATGACCACAGTTCACGCCGCCACCGCTACCCAGAAGACTGTTGACGGCCCCTCTAAGAAAGACTGGAGAGGCGGCAGGGGAATTCTCGAAAACATAATCCCCTCCTCCACCGGCGCAGCCAAGGCTGTAGGCAAAGTTCTCCCCGAACTCAACGGCAAGCTCACAGGTATGTCGATGCGCGTTCCCTGCTCTGACGTATCGGTTGTGGACCTCACCGTAGAGCTCAATAAAGAGTGCACCTACGAAGAAATCTGCAAGGCTATGAAAGAAGCTTCGGAAGGCGAACTCAAAGGCATTCTCGGCTACACCGACGAAGCAGTGGTTTCCACCGACTTCCGCGACTGCCCCAAGACCTCCATATTCGACGCAAAAGCCGGAATCCAACTCGACCCGACTTTCGTCAAAGTCGTATCCTGGTACGACAATGAATGGGGTTATTCCAACAAGGTTCTTGAAATGGCTCGCGTCATTGCCAAGTAATTGATTGTAAAAAACGAAAAAAACGGGCGGTAAACACCGCCCGTTTTTTTTGCAAAATCCAAATAAATTTCAAAATTATCGCACATACTAAGATTAAAATTTGGGCGTAAAAATATGTGGAAATAAAGCGCACCAAATAAATAGCCGTCCAAATATTTTACAGGAGAAAAAAATAATGCATTGCGCAGATTCAATATATGGAAGACATGCGCACGGACAGAATTGCCCTGCAACAATACACATATAATATACCAATTATCAATAAGTTAAAATAAACGCACAAAACAAAGCACTATTTATTGAAGCAGAAGAGGCAAAATTTAAGAAAGTTGTTGCAAAATCGGGGAATCAACATAGCATCGCAAGATTGATTTTATAAAAAACCAAAAAAGGAAAACAATGAATAAGAAAACTCTCCGCGACGTGGATTTAAAAGGCAAGAAAGTCATAATGCGCGTCGACTTCAACGTCCCCGTAAAAGACGGCGCAATAAAGGACGACACCCGTATAAGAGGGGCGCTTCCCTCAATAAAATACGTGCTTGAACAAGGCGGAAGCCTCATACTGATGTCGCATATGGGGCGTCCCGATGAAAAGGGAATTACCAGCGACACTACAATGAAAATAGTCGCAGACTATCTCTCAAAAATGCTCGACAAGCCTGTGACATTCGTGCCCGATTGCGCAAAAGCCGACGCCGAAGTTGCCGCGATGAAGCCCGGCGACATAGTAATGCTTGAAAACACGCGCTACCACAAAGAGGAACAAGCCAAGTGCAAACAAAAGGAAGGCGAGAGCGACGAAGACTTTAAAGCCAGAAAAGCCGCGCTAAAAGAGGAGCAAAAACAACTCGCCAAGAAATTGGCCTCCTACGGAGACATATATTGCAACGACGCCTTCGGCACAGCCCATCGCGCCCACGCCTCCACAGCCGTAATAACCAAGTACATTGATACTTCCGTTGCCGGATTCCTCATGGAAAAAGAAATAGAATACCTCGGCAGCGCCGTAGAAAATCCCGTGCGCCCCTTCGTGGCAATACTTGGCGGGGCTAAAGTTTCCGACAAGCTCGCGGTCGTAAAAAATCTTCTGACAAAAGTCGATACTCTTATAATAGGCGGAGGCATGGCCTATACATTCTTAAAAGCCCGCGGAGTAAGCATAGGCAACTCTCTTTGCGAAAACGATCAGATCGAATACGCAAAAGAAATGATGAACCTTGCCCAAGAACGCGGCGTAAAATTCCTTCTTCCCACCGACAACGTCATAGCCGATAAATTCGCGCCCGACGCCGATACAAAAATAGTGGAAGGCGATATCCCCGACGGTTGGATGGGCCTTGACATAGGTCCAAAATCAGTAGAGCTGTTCTCCCAGGCGATAAAAGAAGCCAAGACAGTTGTCTGGAACGGCCCAATGGGTTGTTTTGAGATGGAAAAGTTTAATAAGGGAACCTTCGGCATCTGCGAGGCCGTAGCCCAAGTCAAATCGAACGGAGGGATATCCATAATAGGCGGCGGAGACTCCGTTTCCGCGGTAAACAAAAGCGGATTGGCCGACAAGATGTCGCACGTTTCCACCGGCGGAGGAGCCTCGCTTGAATTCCTTGAAGGCAAAGAACTTCCCGGTGTAGTATCGCTCCAATCAAAATAATACAACAAACAAAAAGAAAGACGATTATGTCACGCAAATATTTCATAGCAGGTAATTGGAAAATGAACAAGACCGCCGCGGAAGCGAAGGCCTTAATAGACGGGATAAAAGCCAAGATAGGCTCCCAAACCGAAGTCGATGTAGCAGTTTGCCCGCCATTTACGGCGCTCGACGCGGCGAGCGCTGCTCTCAAAGGCTCCACAATAGCTCTCGGGGCGGAAAACCTATATCCCAAGGCGAGCGGCGCATATACCGGTGAAATAGCCCCGGCAATGCTCAAAGAATTTGACGTAGCTTATGTGATACTCGGCCACAGCGAACGCCGCGAGTATTTTAAGGAAAGCGACGAATTTATAAACGAGAAGGTAAAAGCCGCCCTTGAAAACGGAATGAAACCCATATTGTGCGTCGGCGAAACCCTTGCGCAGCGGGAATCGGGGGACACTATAAAAGTGGTGTCTTCGCAGACAGAAAAAGGCCTCTCCGGAGTAAATCCCGAAGACGCTGAAAAGATAGTTGTTGCCTACGAACCCGTGTGGGCGATAGGGACAGGGAAAACCGCCACTCCCGCAATGGCGCAGGAAGTCCACGCTGAAATCCGCAAAGTCCTCTCGAAAATTTTCGGCGACGAAGGCGCCCAGAAAATCCGCATACTCTACGGCGGATCGATGAAGCCCGAAAACGCCGACGATCTCCTTAAAGAGAAAGATATAGACGGCGGTCTCATAGGCGGAGCAGCCCTAAAAGCGGACAGTTTTGTGTCTTTGGTTGAAAGCGCAAGAAAGCTCGCCTAATAAAATAACACAAAAATTTCGGGAGCCGTATCCTCTTAGGGTACGGCTTTTTTGCGGGAAAAAATAGCTCCGAAAAATTGCCCCCCGAAAAAAATCATTTTGCTTGCAAGAAAAGAGGATTTTTGAGGTAATAAAAACAAGGTCGGGTCCCATGCAATTTGCGGACGCGCAAACCCCGCCAGGTTCGGAAGAAAGCAACGGTAGCGACGCCCCAGATGTGCCGTGGCAAACCTGACCCCTTTTTTAAACATTGCGATAGCCCGTGCGGCAAGCGATGGGTGGTGGATTTATTTTTCTGCAACCGCTTGCACCGGAAATCACAAATCCAATAGGCATGCAAAAAGACCCTTCAAGAGCAATATCTTCCGATGCGCCCTCTGTCCCAAAGCACATAGCCATAATAATGGACGGCAATGGAAGATGGGCTAAGGAGCGCGGGAAATCCCGTATAGACGGGCATAAAGAGGGCGCCTTGAGAGTTCGCGATGTAATGAGAGCCGCAGTGAATGCGGGGGTAAAATACCTTACGCTGTACGCATTTTCTTCGGAGAATTGGGAACGGCCCAAAGACGAGGTTTCTGCCCTAATGCTTCTCTTGAAAACCTCCCTTCAGAAGTTTGGAAATGAGCTCATAGAGAATCAAGTCCGCTTCATGACGATAGGCGACATCTCGGCCCTGCCACAGGATTGCATAAGCGAAATAGAGAAACTAAAGAATGCGACCTCGAAATTTCGGGATAAAAATCTTGTGCTCGCCCTAAACTACGGTTCGCGCGACGAAATCGCAAGAGCCGTAAGGAAAATGCTCGGCGACGCAAAAAACGGCGGGCTCGACGCCGAAAATGTCGATTGGAAAAAAATCTCAAAATACCTCGACACCTCCGATATTCCAGACCCCGACCTTCTAATAAGAACTTCAGGCGAAATGAGACTCAGCAACTACCTAATGTTGCAGTCCGCCTACGCGGAAATTTACTTCACAAAGGTTTGCTGGCCCGAATTTGGAGAGAAAGAGCTTCTAAAAGCAATAGAAGAATTCGGCCGCAGAGAACGCAGATACGGAAAGACCGCCGAACAACTGGAAAAATCATGCTAACCAGAACCGTCAGCACCCTCCTTCTCTGGGCCATTACGATAGCGGCAGTAATTTACGGCAAAGCCTACGGCTGGGCGGCAATAGTCGGGCTATTGAGCGCCGGGGCAATATTTGAAACATGCTCCATACTCCGAAAAATGGGCTGTGCCCCAATGTCGAAATCCCTGCAGATATCGAATATCTTAATTTTCGGAGGCATTTGCGCAATGTCGCATTATGCGCAAGTTTACATATGGAGCGGAGCGATAATAACGGCAATATTGCTCGCGGCATACTCCCTCTCAATTTTAAAAAATCCCTTTAATTCATTTTTTTGCGACAGCTTGATGCCATCCGTTCTCGTGCTGATGGCGATACCATTCAACCTGCAATGGCTGGTCGCAATAGGCTTTGTCCCAATGGAAAATGAATACGCCGGAATAATAATGGCGATAGCAATACTCGCATCGGCAAAATGTTCCGATGTCGGAGCCTATCTGGCGGGAAAGGCATTTGGAAGGCATAAACTCGCCCCCAACATAAGCCCCAAGAAAACTGTAGAGGGGGCAATCGGGGGGCTCGCCCTCGCCACGGCAATCGGAACGACAATACTGTGCGGATTTTCAAATAATATGCTTAAAGCCGAGATATCCCCCGCATGCGCACTCGCATTCGGATTGCTCATAGGAACGATAGCCGTATGTTCGGATTTGGCGGAATCGGTATTAAAAAGGCGCGCCGGTGTAAAAGATTCCGGAGCGCTCATACCCGGCATAGGCGGAATTTTAGACCTCGCAGATTCAATATTACTGAGCGCGCCTGTTGGAATATTTCTACTGTACGCGATGTTCCTGTGAGGCCGCACGACTCAAAATTATAAGAGATTAAAGAGATGTCCATTCATAGAAAATTGACAATACTCGGCGCGACAGGATCAATAGGAGACAACACCCTGCAAGTTGTCCGCGGAAATAAGAGCCGCCTTCAAGTCGTAGGAATAGCGGGAAAGAAAAACTTTGAGAAACTCGCAAAAATAGCGGAGGAATTCGGCGTAAAGCACGTTGGAATATACGACCCCCAAGCAATGGAAAAAGCAAAATCTTCCGGGCTTTTCGACAAATCCGTAAAATTTTACTGCGGACCCGAAGGCCTCGAGGAAATAGCCTGCCTTCAAGAAGCCGACACCACGGTGTCGGCAATAGTTGGAACGCAGGCGTTAAAACCCACAATATCGGCGATAGAATCCGGGAAAGACATTGCCTTAGCAAACAAAGAGCTGCTGGTAATGGCCGGAAAATTCGTAATGGGAGCGGCGGCCCGAAAAGGCGTAAAGATTCTGCCGCTCGACAGCGAACACAACGCAATCTTTCAATGTCTTTGGGGAGAAAATAAAAAGGACATATCAAAGCTTATAATAACCGCGTCCGGAGGCATGTTTAGAGACTTCACATACGAACAGATGAAGTCGATAAAGCCCGCCGACGCCCTGCGCCACCCGAATTGGAAAATGGGGCCGAAAGTCACCATAGATTCATCAACGCTTGCCAACAAAGGGCTTGAAGTGATAGAGGCCAAATGGCTTTTCAATGTAGCTCCCGATCAAATCCAAGTGGTGGTGCAAAGACAAAGCTTGGTGCATTCCATGGTGCAATTTTCGGACGGTTCTGTGAAGGCCCATCTATCCCCTCCATCTATGACCTTTGCAATATCCCACAGCCTGCTCTGTCCGGATAGAGGAAACTATGTTTGCGAGCCAATAGATTTCACAAAACCTATAACGCTCGACTTCTCCCCTCCGGATACGGAAAAATTCCCCGCTCTCAAGTACGCCTATGAAGCCCTTCGCAAAGGGGGCACGGCTACGGCGGTATTCAATGCGGCAAACGAGGTCGCTGTGGAAAGCTTTTTAAACGAAAAAATATCCTGGCTGGAAATACCCCAAATAATATGCCAATCCTTTGAGTCCACGCCAATCCGCGAGCCGGAGACGCTCGACGATGTCCTAATAGACGATGCCGAAGCAAGGAAAAACGCAAGATCCGCGGTAAACCGCTTGCTCTCCAAATAGAAGATGCAGGATTATCTCGACATATTCTCCAATACATGGGCGATACTGCTGGTCGTATTATTTTTCGGCGGATCGATTTTCGTCCATGAGTTTGGACATTTTGTGGCCGCAAAGCTATGCGGCTTGAAAGTCTTGAGATTCTCGATAGGATTCGGGCCCAAACTGATATCATGGACTGGCGCGGACGGCTGCAAATATATGGTAAGCCTCCTCCCTCTCGGAGGGTATGTTGCCCTGCCTCAACTCGCCGATATGGGAGCCCTTGAAGGGGGGACAGAAGAGGACTCCGCTGCGAAGTCGCTGCCGCCCGCGGGATTTGCGGCGAAAATAATCGTGAGTTCGGCGGGCGCCCTGTTCAATCTATTGTTCGCGGCCCTCCTTGCCGCTGTGGTATGGATAGTTGGCCTTCCCGAAAGCGACGCTTACAGAACGACCACAATAGGCTATGTGCCCGAAAAAATTTCAGATATAGACGGCTCAAAAATTCCATCACCGGCATTCTCGGCGGGCTTGAAACCTGGAGACAAAATATTGGAGATAGATTCCGATAAAGTGTCAAGCTTTGCGGAAATAATAGAAGCCATTGCCCTTGGTTCAGGCCGCGATTCCAACGGCAAGCCTATGGCAGAAATAAAAATTCTGCGCGACGGGAAAGAGATGCAGATGAAAGTATATCCGGCCCTGATACGCACAAATCTGGGAACGGGGGACGCCATAAGAATGTTGGGGGCAATGCCGGCAATGAAGATGAAAGTCGGCGAATTGTTAGATAATTCACCGGCGCAAAAAGCCGGTATAAAAGTCGGCGACACCATAAAAGGCATAAATTCCGAAAAGCTGTATTCAAACCAACAACTCATAGATATCCTGTCAAAGGTGCCGGAAGGGGAAACGGTAAAATTGGACATATCGCGCGACGGCAAGGAAATGTCGCTAATAGTAAAACCCGCGAAAGTCGTGCGCACAAAATCCTATTGCGAGCTGTCAATACCAGGCGACCCGGGATTTTCAATGAGGCTATTCGATTCAAAGAACGCAGATGCGTCGTCCGTAAAAGTGCTATCGGCGAGAGGGCAATTCGACTATATCCCCCAACCCGGATTTATGCTTTATAAGGCCAACGGCAGAGATATACTAAACATATCTCAATTAAATACCGTAATAAACCACAACTCCGAAAAGGGCTCCATAACGCTCGCATTTATGTCTCCAACTTACGAAATGGGAGATATGACCCTGCCCAAAGGATCGCAATCAAAGATAACGCCGCCGCGCGAACAGGTAATGTTGGGCTATATTTTAGAAGATATTACAATAATTACGCATCCATCAATAGCATCGCAATTCGCCGACAGCATACGGCGCACTTACGGAGCGCTGGAGAGCCTTCTGAACCCGAAGAGCGACGTCGGAATAAATTCGCTGGCGGGACCCGTTGACATAGGCAGGGTAATCTATAAGCTGTCATTTGCGGACATATCTTTGGTGCTGTCGTTCGCGGTGCTTTTAAATATAAATTTGGCAATATTAAACATGCTTCCAATACCAGTTCTCGACGGGGGGCACATATTGTTTGCGATAATATCAAAAATACGCGGAGGGCCTATTCCGCCAAACGTATTCGGGGCAATACAGGCGGCCTTTACATTGCTGTTTCTCTCTCTCATGGTATATGTGGTATACTACGGAATGTTGAGATGGTCCGGAGACTCCCGCTACGAGCGCGAAATGGAAGCAGTATCCGAAATAAACGTTGAAGACGTAAACTTTTAACAAGATGAACGACTATTGCATATCAAGATTCAACAGCGTGCGCATGCCGACTGCGGAGGTCAGCATAGGGAACGTAAAAATAGGGGCAAATAATCCGATCGCAATACAGTCCATGACAAATACAAAAACCCAGGACGTGGACGCGTCGGTAAAACAATGTATAGCCCTGGCAGAAGCGGGTTGCCAAATAATAAGGCTTACAGCGCAAAATCTCGAAGCCGCCCGGGCCCTCGGAGAAATATCTAAAAAGTTTCGCGCCGCAAAATTCGACAATCCATTGGTGGCGGACATACACTTTATGCCGCAGACGGCGATGGAAGCTGTTGAACATGTGGAAAAGATACGCATAAATCCGGGAAATTTCACCGATAAACGGCTTCAAGAAGGCCGCGAATACACCGATTCGGAATACGAGGCTGAACTCGACAAGGCCCGCCAAAAACTTACTCCGCTTGTAAAGCGCTGCAAAGAGCTCGGCAGGGCCCTGCGCATAGGCACAAACCACGGCTCGCTCTCCGACCGCATAGTGCGGCGCTACGGAGATACCCCTTTCGGAATGGTTGAGGCGGCTTTTGAATTTGCGAGAATATGCAGGGACCTCGACTTCCACAATATCGTATTTTCTTTCAAGTCCAGCAACACGCGCGTAATGACCCAAACTTATAGGCTGGCCGCAAAGAGAATGAAAGAGGAGGGTTTTTCATATCCCCTGCACCTCGGAGTCACTGAAGCCGGATTCGGCATAGACGCCAGAATCAAGAGCTCGATAGGAATAGGCGGCCTGCTCTTCGACGGATTGGGAGACACAATAAGAGTGTCGCTTACAGAAGATCCCGTGGAAGAAATCCCAGTGGCAAAGTCCATAGCAAAACTTGCAGATAGCATAAGGGCTAAAAATGCCGTGCCGCAACTCGACGAAAATATCGACTTTACGTCCTATGCCCGAAGGGAAACTTATTCCATAAGCCAGAAACATTTAAAAATCGGCGGCAACGCATCTCCGGCAGTCGCAAGTTTTGGAGAATCAAAATCCGCCGACATATGTTTTGGAACCGACGGCGCATCCGAAAAAAAGTCTTTTATAGCAAAAAAATACGAAACCGCCGCAGAGCTTGAAAAAGACCTCGCAGAATTTAAAAACGTGGCGGCGGAAATCCGCTTGGATAAAATCGGCGAATTTTCCGATATTATAAAATCCGCAAAGAACCTCGTACTAATCGCCCCTCCGCCGGAAATGGGGCGCCACAGTATAGGCGAAGCGCGCATGCTGGCCGCAAAGCTCGAAAATATGGGGGCAAAAACTCCAATATGGCTCAAATTCGACTCCCAAAAAGTGTCGCCCATAAACGCGGGCTCTGACGAATTGTCGAAGCTCAACGAGGCCTCAATGTATATAGGCTCTCTCATTTGCGACGGCTACGGAGATATTGTGAGTGTGGATATATCCGCATCGCCTGAAAAAAACGCCGAATACGCCCTTGCCATATTGCAGGGAGCGCGGGCCAGGAGGAGCAAGGCCGAATACGTCGCCTGCCCGAGCTGCGGGAGAACGCTTTACGACATACAAGGGGCGGCGGCAAAAATACAGGCGGCCACACGCCACCTAAAAGACATAACAATAGGGATAATGGGGTGTATCGTAAACGGCCCTGGAGAAATGGCCGACGCAGACTATGGATATGTAGGAGGCGCTCCGGGAAAAATAAACCTTTATAGGGGCAAAAAATGCGTTGAAATGAACATTCCGCAAGAAGAATCCATAGAAAGGCTCGTGGCCCTGATAAAATCTGACGGAAAATGGACGGAACCGGCGGAATAAAACACGCTGAACATACATTTTGCAAAAAGGCGTCGGAACAGCAGCTGTTCCGACGCCTTTTTCATTTTTCAAAGCGTAAAAAAATCAAAAAAATGCGATTAAAAGTGTTGCAAGAAACGCTGCATTATATAGTCTATAAAAAGACGTCCGCAAAAGTGGGGGAATCCATTTTTGCATATGGGAGTTGCACATTTGAGAACCTTCCGAAACGCATTTCGGAAAGTTTGATTTTTTTAAAAATTTTTAAAGGAAAAACAATGGCAGAAGACACACACGCAAGCGAAAAATACGACGCGTCAAAAATCCAAAAATTAGAAGGCTTGGAAGGCGTAAGGAAACGTCCCGATATGTATATCGGCGACACTAACGAGCGCGGGCTCCACCACTGCATATTCGAGATAGTTGACAATTCTATAGACGAAGCACTCGCAGGCTATTGTACCCAGATAAAAGTCACCATACATACCAGCGGCGCCTGCTCCATAGAAGACAACGGCCGCGGCATTCCGGTAGATATACATCCGAAGTACAAAATACCCGCGCTTGAACTCGTGATGACAAATTTGCATGCCGGAGGAAAATTCGGTAAAGGAGCCTATCAAGTTTCCGGAGGCTTGCACGGGGTCGGTGCAAAATGCGTAAACGCCGTCAGCGAACATTTTGAAGTTGAAGTGCGCCGCGACGGAAAAGTCTACAAAATGGAGTTCTCCCGCGGGAAGACCATCAGCGCCATGACTGTCATCGGCAAGACAAAGAGCACGGGAACAAAAATAACATTCCTGCCCGACCCTCAAATATTCCTGACGACAAGAGAATTTAAATACGAAATACTCTCAAAACGCCTGCGCGAGCTCGCGTTTTTGAACCCGGGAATAACAATAATTCTCTCCGACGAGCGCATAGAAAAAACCGACACCTATATGTTCAAAGACGGCATATCGGAATATGTGGAATTTCTCAACCGCAACAAGACGCCCGTACATAAGAAGGTAATATCGTTTTCCGGCGAGGCCCCGGCAGCCGAAGGCAGCTCAGCCATGATAGCCGCCGACATCGCAATGCAATACAACGACAGCTATAACGAACAAGTTTACGCTTACGCAAATTCGATATTTAATGTTGAAGGAGGCACGCACCTCGTCGGATTCCGCACGGCGCTGACGCGCGTAATAAACAACTACGCTAAACAAAACAATCTAATAAAGGACAAAGACCCGCAAATCTCCGGCGACGACTGCCGCGAGGGATTAACCGCCGTAATTTCCGTAAAAGTTCCGGAACCGAGATTTGAAGGGCAGACAAAGACAAAACTGTCGAACGGAGAAGTTGACGGAATCGTCCAAAAAATCGTCGGAGAAAAGCTCAAGTACTACTTCGAGACAAACCCCGGCGACGCCAAAAGAATCATAGAAAAATGCGTTATGGCCGCCCGGGCAAGAGACGCCGCCCGCAAAGCCCGCGAAACTGTGCGCAAGACCGCTATGAGCGCGGGGGGACTTCCGGGCAAGCTGTCTGACTGTTCCGAGCGCGATCCCGCCCTGTGCGAGCTCTACATAGTGGAGGGAGACTCCGCTGGTGGTTCGGCAAAACAGGGGCGCGATAGGCGGCACCAGGCCATACTACCGATAAGGGGAAAACTCCTCAATGTTGAAAAAGCCCGCCTCGACAAAGTATTGAACAACGCGGAAATCCGCACGATAATAACAGCCTGCGGCACGGGAATAGGAGATTCCGGAGACGGAGCTTTCGACATTTCAAAAGCCCGCTACCACAAGGTAGTAATTATGACCGATGCCGATGTTGACGGCTCGCACATAAGAACATTGCTGCTCACTTTCTTTTTCCGCCAAATGAGGGGTCTAATAGAGAGCGGATACGTTTACATAGCGCAACCCCCGCTCTACAAGATTAAGCGCAAGAAGCGCGAGCAATATGTGATGAACGACGCCGAACTCAATAAAATCCTGATGGAATTGGGTTCTGAGGACGTCACCCTTACGCGCCTGCGCGACAATTTTGAATTTCCACCCGCAAAGATAGACAAGATAGTGGAATTGTTTTCGCGCATGGAAGTGCTCGGCCACGGCGTCACCCGCTATGCATGCCAGCTTTGCACATACCTCGACGCCAATAAGGACGGGAAGCTTCCAAAATACATAGCCAGGATAAGAACCGGCAATAAGGAAGAATTTAAATTCCTCTACAACGACGACGAGCGGTCGAGATTTTTCGTGGAATACGGAAACTCGGAGGACATATTTGAAGGCAACACCATACGCGAAGTGATGGACGCCGAAGGAAATAAAGTCCAACAGCGAATAAATGTCTATGAGATTTACGAGTGCGTTCAGTTTGAGAAGCTGCTTGCGGAGATTGCGAAGCTCGGACTTGTAATAAAGTCATACACTCCCACGGAAGAGCCGCGCTATGTGATAATAGACAGGAGCCAGCCCGAAGGCAAAGCCGCAAAGATAGAATTGCACTCAATTCTCGAGCTTGTGGGAAAGATAAGGGAGCTCGGCAAACGCGGGCTTTCCATACAGCGGTACAAAGGGCTGGGAGAGATGAACGCAAAACAGCTCTACGAAACCACAATGGATCCGCAAAAGCGCTCCTTCCTGAAGGTGAGCATAGAAGACGCCGCTGCCGCCGACGCCACCTTTACAATGCTCATGGGTGAGGACGTGCCCATGCGCCGCGCATTCATAGAGGATAACGCCCTTAACGCATCTTATCTCGACATATAAGGATTTTGAAATGTACACCGAAAACGAAAAAATAATAGAATCGAGCATAACGCAAATTATGCAGAGCGCATACATCGACTATTCAATGTCGGTGATAATATCGCGCGCGCTTCCCGACGCAAGGGACGGATTAAAACCCGTGCAGCGCCGAGTTCTCTACGCGATGTTCCGCGAAGGCCTGCTCCACAATAGATCCTTCGACAAATGCGCGGGCGTAGTGGGAGAAGTTTTAAAGAACTACCACCCCCACGGGGACTCGTCGGTTTACGATACCCTTACACGCTTGGCCCAAGATTGGGTAATGCGCTATCCTCTCGTAATTCCCCAGGGGAATTTCGGCTCTATAGAAGGCGACTCTCCTGCGGCTTACCGATACACCGAATGTAAGCTCGATGAAACCGCGGAGGATTTGCTCGCCGACATAGACAGCGATACCGTGGATTTTGCCCCCAACTACAAAGAGACCACAACCGAACCTACCGTTCTGCCATCTGCCCTTCCTGCCTTGTTAATGAACGGATCCACGGGGATAGCGGTCGGAATGACGACCAATATACCGCCACACAACGTTCAAGAGCTCATAGACGCGACCTGCCTGCTTATAGACAACCCGTCCGCGCCTATGGAGGAAATCATGGCCCTCGTGAAGGGTCCGGACTTTCCGACCGGCGGAGTAATAGTAGGCAGGGCTGGTATAGAGTCCTATATGAAAACCGGCCGCGGCATAATCAAGGTGAGGGGCGTGGCAAATGTAGAAGAGCTTAAAAACGGCAAAGAGCAAATAGTAATAACCGAGATTCCCTACAACGTCAACCGCAACACCCTTGTTGAAAACATAGCGTCCCTCGTATCCGACAAGGTGCTTAACGAAGTCAGCGACGTCAGAAACGAATCCGACGAGAACACGCGCGTGGTAATAGAGCTGAAGCGCGGGGAATCGCCGCGCGTGGTTCTAAATAAATTGTTTAAGCACACGCAGCTGGAATCAACGTTCGGCGTGATAATGTTGGCTTTGGATAGGCGCAAGCCGAAGCAGATGAACATACGCGAGATGTTGGAGTGCTACATAGAACACCGTCGCGAAGTAATATCCCGCCGCACACAGTTCCTGCTCCGCAAAGCCGAAGATAGGGCCCATATTCTCGAAGGCTACAAGATAGCTCTTAATAATCTCGACGATTTCATAAAGATAATACGCGCATCAAAAGATAGGGATACCGCAAAAACAGCGTTAATGGCTAAGTATCCCCTGACCGAACGCCAAACAAACGCGATATTGGACTTGCGCCTGCACCAACTTACGGGACTTGAACGCGAGAAAATAGAGAACGAATACCTTGAGTTGATGAAGACTATAGAGGAATATAAATCAATTCTCGCCAATGAGAAAAAGCTCCTAAATGTCATAAAGAAAGAATTGCGCGAAATGCGCGAAAAATACGACTCTCCCCGCAAGACTCAAATAATAGCGGCAGAGGGCGAATTCAAATTGGAGGACGTCATAGCAAACGAAGGCTGCATAATAACGGTCTCCCACAACGGTTTTATAAAGCGCACAAGCGTGAGCGCGTACCGCTCTCAAAAGCGCGGCGGCAAAGGAGTCATAGGCAGCGGACAATACGAGGAAGACTTCATAGAACACATATTTACCGCCTCCACGCACGACTCCATAATGTTCTTCATGAACAACGGTAGAGTGTACGTCCAAAAGGTGTATGAGATTCCCGAAGGCACCCGCATTTCAAAGGGCCGCTCCATCAAAAACGTTCTGGAGCTAAAACCCGACGAGAAAGTCGCGGCAATGATATGTGTGAAAAACCTCGACGACAGCGAACATTCTCTAATTATGGCGACCAAGAACGGGGTCGTGAAAAAGACTCTGCTATCCGAATATAAAAACTGCCGCAAGGGTGGGATAAAAGGCATAGCCCTCGACGAAGGAGACGACCTTGTAGGAGTTGTATTGGCGGAGCGCAATGCGGAAGTCGTACTTGTGACACACGCGGGAATGTCAATAAGATTCTCAGAGACCGACCTCCGCGAACTGAGTAGGGATACGCGCGGGGTGCGCGGGGTGACCCTCAAGAAGGAGAACGACTGCGTCAAAGCCATTGTGGTAGCCAATCCCGCCGCTACTCTCTTAATAGCGGGTGAATACGGTCAAGGCAAGAGAACCTCGTATGATGAATACCACAAGCAGAACCGCGGAGGTTCCGGAGTGATTGCAATCAAAACGCACGGAGTCGCCGGAGCGCTCTCGGTGTTTGACGACGACGAAATAATGATGTTCACCCAAGCCGGACAAGCCATACGCTCTCCCGTAAAGGGAATAAGGGTTATAGGCAGAACCACGCAGGGAGTGCGCTTGATAAATCTTGCCGAAGGAGACAAACTCATAGGCATATGCAGGATTATTGACGTTAAAGACGATTCAATAGACTCGGGGCAAGATACGCCTTCCGAAGATGAAGGCACAGAGCAATCGAACGATTAAGCCTCAACATACAAAAAACCGGAATTTTTAAAATTCCGGTTTTTTTTGCGTCTTTAGTATGCCAAGATTTTACTTTACATGATGCTTATGCAATACGAAGCACCTATACCGCTATAATCAGCCAATTGTTTCCCATCGAGACACAAGGCCGTATCTCAAATTGCGATAAGTATGCCATATTGAATTATATCCCAGCGTTTTTGACGCCTCAAGAATACAAACAAAAGCCGCCGGCAATATATCAGCGCGAGATTCGGGGAGAGCGTATTTTCTGGCTCTTTCAGAAACGGGCATCGGGGCTATCTCGCTTAGGATACGCTCAATGTCGCCTACGTCAACTAACGCCGAATCCCTCCCGTTTAGCAAAGCCGCGAGACGGCGAGCCGCCGAGAGAGCCCCTCCCGTACCTATCAAAGCCTTTGAATTTTCCAAGGGGCCAAGAACTGAGAAATTATCGAAGCGCGAACGGCAATATTCGGCCATCGCCCTTAGAGAATCCGCGTCGGCGACGACATCCGAACCCGAATAAAGCTTCGTCAGCCTCACAGCTCCGAGAGGAAAGCTCGCGAATTTATTCACTTTTGAACACGCTCCAGCTACAAATTCTATGCTACCGCCTCCGAGATCGAAAAATATGGACGCATCAAATTTTGGTATGTCGGGATCGGTCATAGCGCCTTCATAGGATAAGGCTGCTTCTTCACTTTCGCTTAATATGAAAATTTTAGCCCCACATGAGTCGAATATTTTGGCGGCTACAGAATTTCCATCAACGGCCTCGCGCAAGGCCGAAGTCGCAACCGCTTTTTCCGAAAAATTTTTTACGATACCCCTTGCGCCTTCCCTAAATTTTTCAACGCAATCCGACACTATTTCAGCCGCGTTTGGGACAAGCCCGCCGCAGCCGTCGGAAATCCTCGCATTTTCCGAATACTGCCATAAAAGATCCACCTTCCCGTCGGAATGTCTCTCGGCCAAAAGGCATTTTATGGTATTAGACCCTATATCTATGGCAAGATACGATTTCATAATTTAAAATCCGCAGGAGCCACCAACACCACAAATTCTCCCTTGATTGAAGAAAGGCCCAAGGAATGCTTTACGTCTTTTAATGAACCGACAAAGAAACTCTCATGTATCTTGCTGATTTCCTTTGCCACGCACACTATTCTGTCAGGACCAAGAATTTCAAGGGCGTCGTCGATAAATTTTTCAATCCGATAAGGCGATTCATAAAATATTATAGTGTGGGGAAAATCGGCACGGGACTTAAAAAAGTTTTTGCGCACTGAGGATTTAGGCTGCAAAAACCCGGCAAAAAGAAATGAATCGCTCGGCAAGCCGGAGGCGCTTAGCGCCGCCACAAAAGCACATGCCCCCGGAATCGGAACCACCGGAACTCCCTCAAGCCTGCATGCCCTTACTATTCTGAATCCCGGATCGCTTATGCATGGCGTTCCTGCGTCGCTCACGACCGCCGCGTCCAATCCGCTTTTCAAGCGCTCCAATATCACGGGAGCAACGGCTTTTTCGCGGGAATCCTCGCTTACAAACATCTCCTTCGATATTTCAAAACGCCTCAACAACGAACCCGTCACCCTCGTGTCTTCGCATACGACAAAGTCCACATGCCTGAGAATATCAATGGCCCGCGGAGAAATATCGCCAAGGTTTCCTATAGGAGTACCTACAACATAAAGTGTCCCAGTCTTATTTTCCATAGCATGTAAAAGAGTTAAAACGCCCCGAATGGAGGAATAAGGCGCGGCCTGTCCTCAAACTCGGCGCGCCATTTGCCTATACCTTCTTGAATAAAAGCGCCCGCTTCAAGCAAGTCGAGCAATGGGGTTATCACAAATTCCCTGCTATTCCATCGTGGATGAGGAATTGTAAGGAACTCGTCGTCGAAAGTTTCGTCTTCAAAAAATATGATATCTATATCTATTGGCCGCGGCGCATTTCTAAAAGAACGCACCCTTCCGAGCGACGCCTCTACGCGCTGGCAAGCCTCGAGAAGCTCGAGCGCGCTCGCGGTTGTCCTTACATGAAGAGCTGCGTTTAGAAAGCGGGGCTGATTCTCATATCCTTCCGGATCCGTTTCGTAAATGCGCGAACGCTCCAATATGCGCGCGAAACGCTCTATGCGCGAACAAGCCGAAACCAGGTTTTCACGTCTGTTGCCAAGATTTGAGCCCAACGCCAAAATTGCATCAAAATAACTCTTCATAGAAAACTCCTATTTAAAATAGAACTCCCTGCGACGAACCAATCTTGCCGAAACAGATTCAAAGTCGTATCCAACGTCAACTCCAAGCTTTTTCACTTCTATTTCAGCCTCAAGAAGATTTTCAAAACGCACAAAAAGCCTATATGCTATCATATCGGCAAGTTTTTCAATAAGTCTAACGCTTTCGCCGGATATAACACCCTCGGCAACAGCCATAGCGGCGGGATAATCCACAGTGTCCGAAAGAGAATCGGTCTTTGCGGCAATATCGAACGGCAATCGCAGCTTCATAGACACCTCAAATTCCCTCAATTCATCGCGCTCGGCGGCAAAGCAGCCGTGCTTTCCCCTTAACTTCAGTCCTTTTATAATTATTTCGTCCATACTAACTTAAAATGCGTTTAATAACCTTTAGAGCCGCGACATTACCGGAGACGTTGTGGACGCGCAATATCGATACAGCCCCGCTCAGCGCAGAATAAACCGAAACCGCAGACGTAGCGTAATCCCTCAAAACGATATCCTTTCCAACCTCTGAAACAAGGGCCGATTTTCGCGATACTCCAAGCAGAATAGGAACGCCGAATTCGCCAAGCTCCCTGATTCTCCTAATAATCTCGAAATTCTGATCCGCAGTTTTTCCAAATCCTATTCCGGGATCCAAAAATATGTTTTTTCTATCCACTCCGCAAGAATCGGAAAGCTTGATAATATCCCCGCATTCTTTGAGAAATTCAGTCCAAAAATCTCCATACGTTCTTTCCCTTGAGTTGTGCATCGCCACAATCGGACACCCTGCCCTTGCCGCAAGCGACAGCATCTCACACTCGCCTTTTGAAGATGTTTTAAGAAGGACATCATTGAGAATATCCGCCCCCTCTGAGAGAGCGGCTTCTGCGACCTCGGGTTTATAGGTATCCACCGAAATGGGAGTTTTCGGAAGTTTTGCGCGAATCGACCTCAAAACGGGAATCAATGCGGAAAGTTCCTCCTCCGCAGAAATGGCAACAGCCCCGGGACGCGTTGACTCCGCTCCGATATCTATTATATCCGCACCCTCAGATACCATCTCTACAGCCCGCGCCAACGCGTCTTTAGGATTCAGATATAAGCCGCCGTCGGAAAAGGAGTCGCGGGTGACGTTTAAGATTCCCATTACAAGGGGAATTTCACGCCCGCTCCGCAGAATATCCAATCTATCACTCATCGCCGGCCCTCTCCAAATATTTTTCGAGATCAGCCGCGCATCTTTCCATGTCGGCAGACGGATTTCTCTTCAAAGACTCGCGCGCAGCCGAGAGAGCCGACACATAATCGCCGGAGGAAATGGCGGAATTAACCATTACCGCAAACGCGGCCCTTTCAAAATTAGGATTCGCCGCGGCCCTTCTCAAAAGCCCCTCAGATTCGATTCGCTCTCCGCGCGCCGATAGAAGCCTGCCCAATTCAAATAGGGCGCGCGCGTTATCCGGAGCCATGGAAATCGATTTTCTGAAGTCGGATTCCGCGTCGCTTATTTTACCGATACCGTTCTCGGCGATTCCCTTGCACATATAATAATCCGAATCCCTAAATACATTCGGAACAGCATCGCATGTTTTCAAGGCCGCATCGTAATTCGATATGGAAACAAAAGCCAACGCGAGTCTCTTAGCCCTCTCCCCCGCGACATCAACCCCCAACTTTATGGCTTTGCCATACATTTCCGCAGCGCTTTCAAAAACGCCCTCGGCAAAATATAAGTCGCCAAGAGCCAGAAGCACCCCGGATTCCTCTTTGCCGAATGCAAGAAATGCCCTAAACGCGGCTATGGCCTGGGCATGTTTTCCTGACAATGCGCGAACCTTCCCAAGCAATTTCCATAATTCCGGATTTTTCATATCGGACTCCAAGAGTTTTAGAGTCAGAAATTCGCTTTCGCTAAGATTACCCGTCTTACCCAAGAGAATCGCTTTAACCCTTTTATATCCCGCATTATCGGGATCGTAAACCAAAGCCTGGTTGCAGAGAGAAAGGGCCCCGGAGAAATCGCCTTCATCGGCGCGGCGGGACGAAAGTCGCATCAAGATTTCCGAATCTCCGCCGCCCGCAAGCGCAAGGGCCCGAACGAATTCCGGCTGCGCTTCCTTAGGCTTTCCCATAATCTCAAGCGTGAGGGCAAGATTCTTGCGCGCCATAAAAAACGACGGCTCTCCCTCCAAAGACTTTCTATAAAAATTTTCAGCCTCTTCGTATTTTCCCAATCTATGGCATAAATTAGCCAAATTGAAATAAAGAGCCGATCCAGCCCATTTCTCTTCGGCAGATTTGGCGAGCATGGCGTATGCCGATTCAAGCGAGGATTTCTCAGCCGCGGCGGCTTTGGACAAAGCCGCGGCCTCGTCGGGATTTACCGTCGGGACCCTCCCAAACGCAGAGTCCAATCCGGAGGCCGCAAGTTGCCCGCACGCCGCCAATCCGACAAATATCATCAGACAAAAAATTCTCATATTCACTTAAAATTCTCTATTTTGAATGGTATTGGCAGTTTAAATTTCGCGCGCACCGGCCTGCCGTTTTTTAGCGGAGATTCATACCTGAATTTTCCGACGGCAGCCAGAGCGGAAGCTTCAAATTCGGGGTGGTCGGAGCTTAATACTTTTTCCGGGTGCACAAATCCGTCCTCGTCTATTAGTACGAGAATTAACACCCTGCCCTCTATGCCTTTGGCAAAAAGCGATGGCGGATATTTTGGGGACTCCGCCGAAACGAGGCGCGGCCGCTTATCCAACTCGTCGAGCCGAAACACTCCTGCGTCAAAATTTCCTGACGACACTGTCGCAAATTCCGACATAGAAAAATCTCCGGTTTCCTCCAATCCTATTCCGGAATCCACCTCCAACAACGCCACAGAATCCAACGGCGACGGAACCGCCACCGCGCTTCCAGAATACGTCTCCGACAAGCTTTCCGAAAAAAACGATTTATCCTGGACACCCGGCGAAACTGTCTTTTGATTTTCTGGAAATTCACCCGCGGAATACACGCGAGTATATTCCGTTTCATTATCGTCGATTAGCGCGAAACTCGACATTGAAAGAGGCAAAATTGAGAATGTCAAAAAGCACATTGCAATAGCGCAGAGAAAACTGCGCTTCACATATCTGCGCCTTTCGAATGTATCCTTGCCACTCATTTTGTTTTTGCCGCAACATAGATTTCGTCCGCGCCGGCGGCCTTGGCGGAATCCATCACCTGCACAAGTCTGCTCACCGGAACGCTCGAATCGGCCCTCAACAGCACTGCCGCGCGCCTTGCGGAAATGCGCGATTTTAACTCTGCTGTAAGCTGCTCAAGAGACATATCCTCCCCCTCAAAGAGGATTCTCCCGTCGGAAGATATCGCAACTATAATATGCGAATCTTTAGGCGGAGTTTTTTGAGCCGTACCCGGAACATCTATGCGCAAATTAACACCATCGGCAAACTCCATTGTGACTATAAAAAATATCAGCAATATGAATATGACGTCTATTAGCGGCGAAATATTTATAGCCTGCGCCGGCTCTTCCTCGTCAAATCTGGGTCTGCGCAGGCTCATATACCATTCCCCCTTATAAGTTCGGCTTCGCGGCGGGCGAGACTTATCAATAAAGTCTGGGTCTGGGCCGACGCGCACATGGTTATTATCCATGCGGGAATGGCAACGACCAATCCCGCCTGCGTGGTAATCAGCGCCGCCGATATGCCGTCGGCGATGCCGGCCGGCGATGTCCCCGTGGAGGCAATGCTCAGGCACATTCCGCAAACCGTGCCAAGCAATCCCAAAAGCGGCGCAACCGACGACAATATTTTTAGGGTTGAAAGCCTCGCGGCCATACCGCTCAAAAGTTTTAATCTCAGGAGGGAAAAATTTTTTTTGATATCGCCATCTTCCCCTATGGAATTAGATCTCAAGAAATCAGAATATGCCTCCGCAAATCTGGTTGTAGAACCGCAAATGAAATTCCACCTGCGCATTGAAAACAATATGTTGAAACCCGAAAAATACAGATAGAAAGCCAGAGCCGCAAGCGGATACATTAGCATTCCGCCCGCTTCAAAAGTCCGCGCAAAAGTGTCTATGAAGTCTGTTGTCATTTACCGTTGGAATTCCTGCCTATGAATCCTGCCGCAAGTTTTTCCATATCCGCCAATACCGATTTCGCCCTCCTTGATAGCAGAGCGTGGGCCACAAACGCCGGAATGGCAACTATAAGGCCGTATTCCGTTGTGATAAGAGCCTCGCTTATCCCGGAACTTATCAGTCTGGCATGCTGGGCGCCCACCGCCGACAAATCTCCAAATGTCTTGATTATGCCCGTCACTGTTCCAAGCAATCCAAATAGAGGCGCGACAGCGGCGGTGACCGAAAGAACCGACAGCTTTCCGAAAAGCTTTTCCCCCGCCACAAGCATGTATTCGTACGATACCTCCTCCAACATTCCAGAATTTAAATTGCGCGACTTTATCAGGGAAGAGAGGAACCCGGCATACGGGAATCCCAATTTCTCGACGTATTTCAGGGCATGGGGCTCATCTCCCCTATCCAAGCTCTCGAATATCTTTGCGAGAGCGTCTTTCGGAGCCCTCTTTATACGGGAGAATCGCGCGATTTTCAGGGCGCATATAATTATAGACAAAAATCCAAAAAACATTATGGGCCACATCCAGATTCCACCTCTGCGCATATCTTCGGAAAATCCGCGCGCAAGAGTCTCGGTTTCCGCCAGAGTTCCCCCTGTGGCATCAAGCGGCAGCACCTTAGACTTACCATTGCAGAAGGCGTCAATATCATCTGAGAAAGCGCGTCCATAAAGCCTTCCGTCGGCGAGCATAAAGCCGCAGCAATTCTCGGAGACGAAATAAGTCGTGGAGCCTATTCTAAATGACCTGCCCTCCACAGTCTCATTGGCGGAAATCCTCGCGCTCGAAACCCGCGGGGCATCAGGCTCAAAGAGCTCGCGGGCCAACTCCATAAAAGCCGACTTTGCAAATGCCGCGGCCTCTTCGCCAGTCGGCATAATGGGAGCTTTAAGGGCAGGCGCCGCCGCCGAAGCATCGGCGCAAATGCGTCTCGATATTCTGGAATTAAAATCGAGCTTCTTATCGCAGGCCATAATATTTGCGGATTCGTCCCTGGCCGAACGTAATTTTCCGCTCAAATCGGAGAGTCTTAGGCGCAATGTTTCAATTTCCCCCAAGAGAGCCGCCCTTTCCGAATCGGCCTTTTTGGAGACTTCCACATATCTATCATGAGCCTTTCGATTTTGCGACGCGGCAATATCGGTTGCCGTGGAAGCAAAAACGTGAAAAGCGCAAACGCACATAAGAATGACGCAGGCCGTTGCTTTCATTTTTTCGCCTCCAATTCCAAAGGCGGCTTATTTCTCAACACTTCGCCGAAGGGAATATCGGAGTCGGACTTCGCGCGTATTTTGACCCAAAGTCCCGACTCCACAGTTTCACCAGAGCGCAATATCCTGCCATCTTCCTCGATAAGAGCGCGCATTGCAGATAAGAGGAGGGCATAACGAGTTTCAATGGGAGCGGAATAATCAAACGATATTTTCAGGCGCGACAATATAGGAGAAGCTGTCGCATCCGACTCAAGCTTTTTACAAGTTGCGTCTATCCATTCTCCGAGAGACTTAAAGGCCTTTGAATCCTCCGAGAGCCTCGCCCCGATAGAGCTTAAAATTTCGGAAGTTTTAGCGTTGTCTTTATTTAAATCCGCCAATTTCTTTTCAAGTTCCGAACACATGCGCCTGTACGAATCCCGCACGGATTTGAGTCTTGCGATCTCAGACTCGGAATCCGCAGCGAGAGCGGCGGTCTTAATTTCAAGACTTGCCGCGGAACTCAAAACAGCGTCGATATCCGACGCGGACTCTTCCCGCGCCGCAAGAAGGCTTAAGCCAACAAACAAAAAAACAAAAATTATCCGCTTCATCAGTCGAGTTTTATTCGCACAACCTTAGTCTGGCTAAAATCCTCGGCAAGGATTACAAGCTCTTTCATAGAGGTGTCGTCGTTAAACTTTTTAAGGGTGTCAACGGCTTCGGCATAGTTTTTAACCGGAACGCCGTTTATCTCCCTCAATATGTATCCGGGAACGAGTCTGTTTGGAAGCGCGGAGCTTGCGGGGCTGTTGTCTTTTACATATTGAACTACGGCCCCGTCTGTCTTGCCGTCGAATATTCTCCTGTTTATCGCGTCGTCCAACAGAAATTCTCTTATCGAGAATCCAAGTCTCTTAAAGTAGGAATGTTCCGCTTCCCTCAATATTTTGGGCCGCGCGACCATAGAAACATCAAGCTCCTTTGGAGCTTCTCCGCCCCTGGCCACTCTAAATTTAAATTTATCGCCGGGATTTGAGCGTTCCATCTTCCTTGAAAAGAAATCCATAAGCGCGGAACTGGATCTAAAGCGCGGAAAATTTTCGCCGTCGCAGCCGAGAATGATATCGCCAGATTTTATTCCGGCTTTCTGAACGGGGCTTCCTTCTATCACCTCGCTCACCACAAAGGCGCATTTGTCCGGAGGCAACCCCACAAATTCGGCAACGCCCCGCTCTATCGGCTTCAACCCTATAAATCCGGCCCAGCCATGTTTGTCGCCTTCGGGAGTTTTGGGAATGTTGGCAAGGATATCATTCAAATCTTCTATGGACAGTATCTGCGCGCTGTATCCGTCATCTTTAAGTATTACCTGAATCCTATCGCCCTTTGGAGAAAATAGCGAATATCCCAAATGAGTCTCGCCCCACCCAAATCCGACTACCGCCCCGTCGGAGTTAAAAACCGGAGCGCCAAGGGCGGTCACAGAATCCTGCGTATTGCCAAATTTCATTGGAGCGCAATCTACGGAAGATATTTTGCCGTCATAGCGCTTTTCCGCAAAACTTATATAGTTTTCCAAATATATTGGATAATATGCCTCATTGTCTTCGCACATTATCTTTATTCCCCATACTTTATCCGAAACTTTAAAATCGGCCCGCGGGAATTTGGACAATGGCTTTAATCCTTCGGGAAAAGGCTTGCGCAATTTGAGGAAATGGGCGTTTGAAAAGCTTTCCGCCCCCAAATAGTCTGCCGGATATCCGTTTATATCCCCGCCCTTTACGTACACTTTAAAATCCGACAACATATCCAACTGGATCATTGGTATGTCTCCTGCGGAAACTACTATTAGGCCGTCGTCGTTTACAAGAGTGCCGTTAATATGGCACATCCGCTTTTCCTCCTCAAAGTTTATAGCATATTTTATGTAAACCACGCATTTTGCCCTATCCTCAAAGAGTTCCTCCGAGACAGCAGGCCAAAGATTTGCCGCAAAGAACAGCGCAAAAATAAAGAAAAGCGATTTCATATTCATTCTATTATCCATTCGTAATGATAGTTTGAAAGCAATTTTGCCGATTTTTTGCAAAGCATTACGGTGTCCTCTATTCTGCAACCGCCTATTTCGGGATAGTATAGCCCCGGCTCAACCGTCACAACATTTCCGGATTCAAGCTTTACATTTGCTCGCCCGATTCGCGGAGTCTCGTGTATGTCCAATCCCACACCATGCCCTGTAGAATGGAAAAATCCGAAATATCCCTTTGCAGTATGTCCCGTTTTATAGCCGCGCCCATCAAAAAATTCGCATACCTTCGAGTGAACCGACGCCGCATCGACACCCGCTTTGAGATTTGAAATAGCCGCCTGCTGGGCCTCTTTCACTGTTTCCACGAGATTCATCTGGGCTTCGCTCGGAATCCCCTTTAGGAATGTGCGCGTCATATCCCCATAATAACCGCTATCCCGCATTCTCGGAAATATGTCCACCACTATTAGGGAATTGGGCGCTATCGGACCGTGCCCGGCGCAATGGGGATCGCAAGCCTGCGCCCCGGAAGCCGCAATGGTATCCATTGCATCTGCGCCAAAGGCGATTGCGGTTTTCTCTATCTCGCGAATCAACATTTCGCTGGTGAGAATCTCTCCGTCAAAAAGAATTTTGCCGCCGGATATTTTAGATCTCCTCAGCATTTCTTCGACCATAAAGAATGCCGCTTCAGCGGCAACATTAGCCCTCCGTATTTGCTTTTCCTCCCACTTACTCTTTACCTCCCTGCGCGGAAACAACAATTCGCCTGGAGGCAATATCTCCAAATCGAACCTAGCTTCCGAAAGGCGATCGGCATAGTACAGAGGAAAATTATAAGCCAAGCGCAGGCGCCTCGCCTTAAACTCCGATTTCAATAAAGCGCAAACGGCGTCGCAATCGTCTCCGCTCAAACGACGGCGTTGCGGCAAAGTATCTAATATCCTATGCGAGTCAAAAATTCCGTCGAACTTCGAGCTTTTTCTGGCTCTTCCAATTTCAAGCGGATTCAGCAAAGCGTAAGCCTTTCCATTGGACTCAAAACAAAAGAAGGGGTCGTGTATGTGGATTCCGCCCAAATAAAGCATGTCGGAATTTGAACGCGTGTCTCCGTACAGTAATGTAATGGCTTTCATTTCAATCAGAAAAAAATTGTTGCTAATTTTCGTATCGCTTGCAGATTAAGTCAAATGTCAAAATCAGGAAAGTTCGCTTTCGCGTTTTGCGCGATTTTTATTGTTTTCGGACTTTTTGCCTGCAACAAACCCCAAGAAAGCGGGCAAAGATCGGCGTCCACATACGATATCTCAATAGGGAAGGCCGTCCTAAACGCAAAAATTATGATAACGCCGCAGGAGCGCGCCCGCGGACTCATGTTTGTAAAGAGCATTCCCGAAAACTTTGGAATGATCTTCGTGGCGGAACGCCCGGAAAAGGCATCGTTCTGGATGAAGAATACCGAAATCCCCCTCGACCTCGGATTCTTCGATTCAAACGGCCTTCTTACAGAAGTAAAAAGTTTATACCCATTTAATCTCGACAGCGTACAATCGTCCCGCTCGGATATTCTTTACTGCGTGGAGACAAATGCCGGCTGGTTCAAAAAAAATAATATAAAAGCCGGAGACAGCCTTGATATTGACGCTTTGAGAGCGGCAATAAGCCGCAGAAAGGGAACCTCTAATGCCCTCAATTAAAATCTCAAAGACGAAAAAATTATTCCTGATATGCGCGAGCGCTATTCTCGGAGCCGCAGCATATTTTACAGCCCTGTCCTACTTTGAAAGCAAGATGACACCCTGGCAGCTCGAACAGAAAATCGATTTTGATTCTCAGAGAGGATCCACTCGGTTTAAGGCCCATGTGGATTCACTCTCCATAGGGGGCGCGGTATTTTGCGCTTCGGCAATATTGATATCTGTGGCGGTAAAGGTGTCGGGAAGGAAAAAATGAGCAGCACCATAGCAGCCCTCTCAACCCCCAACGGCGAGTCCGCAATAGCGGTAATCCGCCTGAGCGGAGACTTATGCCCTGAAATAGCAGAGCAAGTATTTGGGAAAAAAGTGAAAAATACCCCGCGCACCGCCAATTTTGGCAAGTATAAACTCATGGGAGGAGACGAAGCGGACGATGTAATCTATACATATTTTAAGGCCCCGCATTCGTACACCGGAGAGGATATGCTTGAAATATCGGTTCACGGAAATCCTTTTATAGTGCAGTTGATACTTCAAGATTTAATGCGCCGCGGCTGCGCGGCTGCCGCGGCCGGAGAATTTACCCGCAGGGCGTTTGAAAACGATAAATTCGACCTGTCGCAAGCAGAGGCCGTGGCCCTGACGATAGGCGCCAGATGCGCACGCTCGCTAAAAGCCGCCCGCCGCCAATTATCCGGAGAACTCGGGAAACGCATAAATTCCATGAGCCAAAAGCTGGCCGACATACTGGCATTATGCGAAGCCTATATAGATTTTCCCGAAGAAGATCTTCCGCCGGAAGATAAAAATAGAATCTTGAAAGAGACGCGTGAACTCTGCCTAAAGATGGAGAATCTCGCGAACACCTCTAAATATTCGGCCCTTGTGCACCAGGGTATAAATATGGTAATAGCGGGAGCTCCAAACGCCGGAAAATCCTCGCTATTAAACGCCCTGCTCGGGGAAGAGAGAGCAATAGTAAGCCCATACGCGGGAACGACCAGAGATTTTATAGCAGAAAGGTTGTCGTTGGGCGGATACATTTTTAACGTAATAGACACCGCCGGAATACGCGACGATGCCTCCGAAATAGAACGCGCCGGCATAGACAAAGCTATGGAGCGCATTTCCAACGCCGATATAAAGCTGCTTACAATAGACTCTTCCCAACCTCCCGAGTCTTTGTTATCCACAGCGGAATTCTCCCCTTCCGACACGATAGTGGCTATAAACAAATGCGACCTCCAGGAGTCAAAGCCTGAAGTATTTGAAAAAATATTTAACCAATTTAAATGCGCGCGCATTTCCTGCGCCACCAGCGCCGGACTCGAAGACTTAAAAAAAACCATAATAAGCTTTATAGACGAACAAAAAATAAGCGCAGCCTCTGACGATATACTCGTGAGCGCCAGGCACGCCCAAGCCCTATACGACGCCGTGCAGGCTTTAAAATCGGCTTCAAACTTGATAGCCGCCCAAGCTCCCGCAGAGCTTCCATCTTCGGATTTGCGACAAGCCCTCGACTCGCTTGGAGAAATCGTCGGGAAAACCGACAACGAAGAAATTCTCGATAGAATATTTTCAAAGTTTTGCATAGGAAAATAACCAGACACAATAATTATCTCCATCGTTTCCGATTGACACCCTGGCGCATATAGACAACGATTAAAACCAACCTTTGTACAGCAATGTGGTATTACCTTAAAGGCAAAGAGAAAGTCGGTCCATTGTCGGATGCTCTCTTTCAGAGGTATCTGAATTCAAAAACCATAAGTTCCGACACTTTGGTGTGGGTGAAAAGCTCAAAAAAATGGCTGCCGGCAAAGGAATCTCCGCTATACCACGATTATGCCGCCGAAGACGCAAAATATTCCATGAATTTATTGCGCATAGCAACGGCTAAATTCAGGGCATCGCTAATAACTCTCGCCGCATTATTTGTTTTACTCATTTACCACAATTGCGAAATGATAAAACATTTCGAGAATATACTCGAAAATAATTATCCCTCCCAAATCGTCGAACAAATTGCCTCGTATGAATATTCCGCGAGATATTATACCATATGTGTAATGATAACGCTCTTCGGTTTGTTAGCATTGAGATTCGCCTACAAATGGATATACACAACATCAACAACTACGACTACGTTTGACAGGGAATATAAATATACGCCATCATTTTCCGCCTATTCCATATTTCTTATAATACCCAATATTTTTACACCGTGTAAAGTGGCTATTTCCCTATTGAAATCTTCACGTCGTATAATAAAGCAGCCACCAAAGATATTCGACTTTATCCTTGCTATATACTGGTGGATTTTCGTTCTTACGTCCGCAATACTATTTATAATATATATTTTAACGTTTAGCACTTCGTCCACAACAGATGTAATATTGCCGTCTATTTATTTTTCCATATGCTTAGATGTAATAACGCTCATCGCAATATTGCTATCAATATGGATAGTTTCTCTGGCAAGCATGCTCCAAAATAAATTTTACAGAGCGGCGTCAAAATCCAATTAACGCGGCATCGGGAAATCTATATAAACCGGGCGATGGTCGCATTCCGAACGGTTTTCACCGTCGAAGACCACGGCGGTAATCCCGTCGAGAATATTGGACGCGGAATAATTCACGAAAAACAGGTCGTACTTAAATCTCAAATTTTTCTTCGCCCATAAGTATGTAAAATCCGCGCCGGAGGAATCACGTTGAGGCAAGGGCCTTAAAAAATTCATGGCGAAAGCCTCAATCAATTTTGAATTCTCCGGGACATCGTTCATGTCCCCGCCGACGATGAGAGGGGAAGAATCCGGACATACCCCGCGTATTCTCGAGCAGAGCGCCGAAGCTTCCGCATATCTTAAGGCGGCAAATTCGCCGTCCGCCTTCTTCGCACCAAATTTGCTTTTCAGATGCACGCAGAAAACGAACCACTCTTTGGACGCGCCCTTAAACTTAAATCCCAATGTGCCGCGCGGAGACGCCTTTTGAATCCCGTCCATCTCGAATTGGGTATCAGAAAAATCAAAAACTTTTTCGGGCTTTATTTTTGAAAGAATACCCAGCCTCGACGAAACTTTGCGCTCGCCAACCGCGCAAAAGGCAAACCGAAGTCCACGCTTTTCAAGCCTCGCCCGAAAATCATTCATGAATCCGGAATCTCCAATCTCTTGAACGAGCAGAATGTCTGGATTTATCTTCGCCAGGACATCGCAAATGGCGTCGCGTTCCGACTCCGGCTTTGGATGAACCCTCCATTTCCCGTTTACGTTTCTGCGCGCGACATTGTAATTATGCAGGTTCCAAGTACAAATGCGCACCGTATCCGGAGTGCCTACAACAGGCACCGCAAAGTCCCCGGCATTTGAAACCGAAGGAGCTAAACATATTGTCAAAAGCGCCAAAGATACAGTCGCGAAAACTGTCAAAGACTTTAACACTGACTATATTAGGGTTGATACGGCGATTTGTCGCGCATGCCGGAAGCTATTTTTTCGACATATTTGGCAAGTATATCGAACTCAAGATTTACAAACTTGCCCACAGCGCATTCGGAGAGATTTGTCACTTCAAGCGTGTGCGGGATAAGCCATACCGCAAGGGTCTCTGGATTTGCCTCTGCTATTGTAAGAGATATTCCGTCTATGGCCACGCTCCCTTTATAAACCACATATCTGCGAAATTCCTCCGGCACATCAACCTCCAGATAATAATTTTTCCCTTTCTGTACGAAAGTTCTCACGCGGCTGCGCACGTCTATATGACCGGACACGAAGTGCCCTCCCAAGCGGGCTGCGGCGGCCAATGGGCGCTCTATATTTACCAAAGCCCCCTCTTTTATCCCCTCAAAATTCGTAAGTCTTATAGTTTCCTCAAGCAGCTCAAATCCTATAACGCAATTTTCCCTGGAAATTACCGTAAGGCAACAACCGTTGCAAGCGAGAGAGTCTCCTTCAGAAAGCGTTTTTGCCACGAATTCCGGCACATCAAGCTTCAACAGCCACGCGGCTTTACGCTCCTCGAAAGACAATACTTTAGCCGTGCTTTCAACAATTCCTGTGAACATATGCAAATACCTTTCTTTTGGAAAAATTCGTAGTTAAAATTAGCAAACAGCCAATATTCAGTCAAGGGATTCTTACTTGCGGCATAGCGCGCACATATATTAACGCCCATAATTCAAATACATTTCCCTAAAAAATTACTCCCCATATTTTATATTAAAAAAATATCTCATGCCTTACACTGGCTCTTTTATCTTGCAAATATGCAACAATTTTAGATAAAATCCTTAAAATATTTGAAATTTTGTTGTTTTATTTGGGCAGTGGGGAACAAATTTAAATATTTTCATATAGAAACATCGGCGAACGGCGGCGGACGCTTTATTACGTCCGAGGTTTTAATGTTTCAACGGACCAGTTTTGATAATAAAAAAACGATAAATAGTCGTCTGTGTGAAAATCGCTCTCGGGAATTAAAACTGGCATACCTCAAAAGCATTTCTTCCACTCGTTATGCGGCTAATCGAATAAAAAATTCGCCCGGATTTCGCATTGGAAAATATCCGAAAGCGGGTCTTTTGGCTGACTGTTTCCACTAATATTATAAATAAAGACAACTCCTCAAAAACAGAAAAATTTTTAATACAACCTGAACTCAAAATAAAAATCCAATGAAAAAAAGCACAACGGCGATTTCCGCATTGCTCGTATTTGCGGCCGCGCAAATCATATTACCCGCAAGCTCATTTGCGGCGGGACATTCATATAAAGTAGAGTCGGTAAACGGCGTGCCGATGATAACGATGGACGGGAACCCCGTACGCAGCCGCATGTTTTGGGGAAGACAACAGGGCTATATACAAAGCCTCCACGAATTGGGCCCCACATGGAAAGAGGTATCCTTTGAGTTTAAGCCCAAAGAAAGCTGCGATAAGAGCGGCCTCCACTTGCGCATGGGAACGGCTGCGGGAGATATATGGATTTCAGAAATGAGGATTGAAAACCTCGATACGGGAGAAGTCGCAAACGAGATAAAAATGGGCGGGGACGCCTTAGATCCCAACTTTCAATTTTGGTGTGCCGGCGATCTCAAAACCGCCCCTTTGAAGATTTCAATGGACAATACCGACGGCGCGGACGGCAAGGTAGTGCACATAAAGATAATGGAAGGCGAGGACAGGCTTGAGGGTCTCCACTTTTTTATGGACAACACCAAGATTTCCACCGATTGCAAGTATCGCGCTGTGATACGCATAAAATGCACGCCCGAACGCACACTGCACACAAACGTATACAGGCAGTACGACGATTATAAGCTATTGGGCATTCGCGAACCCACCCTCGATCCGCAAGTAAAATTAGCCAAAGATGCCGGCGTAAATTTTGTGACATATATGGCCGACGCTATATGGGAAAAACCCGACGGAACATTTGATTATTCCGAGATAGATTCCACCCATAAAAGGATTATAGCCGCCAATCCCAAAGCTAAAATCATACCAAGAATAGCACTTTATCCTCCGAAGTGGTGGATGGATTCCCACCCTGAAGACGTCATGCGCAATTCCGACGGGACACCCAATCCCAAATATACTTCAATGGCTTCTCCAAATTACCGGAAAGACGCAGGCGAAGCCCTTAAACGCTATATAGAATACTGCCAGAAAAACTATCCTTCAAACATGGCCGGATACCACCCCGCAGGCGGCAATACCCAAGAATGGTTTTACGGCTCCACCTGGGATAGGCCTCTGACCGGATACGATAAATATACCGAAGCCTCATGGCGCAAATGGCTCGAAAAAAAGTACGGCGACGACAAATCGCTCCAAGCTTCATGGAATCGCAAAGACGTCACAATAGCCTCCGCAAAAGTTCCATCAGCCGAGGAGCGCCGCTCCGATAAGGCAAGATATCTGATGGATCCCCAAAAGTGCGCCGAATTGATAGACTTCAACCTGTATCTTCAGGACGAAATGGCCGACGTCGTAAAATACTTTGCAAAGATAACGCGCCAGACGGCGGGCCCCGACAGATTGAGCGTATTCTTTTACGGATATACTTTTGAATTCATGGGGCCCTATAATGGACCGGCTTTTTCAGGACACTACGCCCTTGAACAGATAATAGCCTGCCCGGATATTGACGTACTGTGCGGCCCCATATCCTATTCCGACAGAAATTACGGCGGCGGCAAGACGACAATGGGCGCTACTGAAAGCATACTATTGGGCGGCAAAGTGTGGCTCGACGAGGACGATACCAGCACCCATCTTTCGGGGAAAATCGGGGCGAATTATCCCGGTAGAGATCTCGATGTGATAACTCCGGAGCGGACTATTAAGGTTCTATCGCGAAATATGGGCCATGAAGTTGTGCGCAATATAACCTCATGGTGGATGGACTTGGGTGGAACCGGTTGGTTCAACGATCCCATATTATGGGAAAAAGCTATGAAGCCGTTCGCCAAGATAGACCGTTCCCGCATGCGCAACCCCGCGCCTTACAATCCCGACGTCAGGCTTGTAATGGACGAACGTTCCATATGCTATGTCGGCGGAGAGGCCAGCGCAGGCAGCTCAGCGGCCCTTATAACTTCGGGCGCCCGCAAAAATATGAACCGCTGCGGAACTCCATTTGGGCATTATTTATTGTCCGACGTAATCGAGAAGGGCGCCTCCGGCAAGCTCAACGCCTATCTGACAACGTACGCATTAAGTTCCGAACAGCGCAAGGCCATGCGCAAAACCGCCGAAAATTCCGCGTCTATTTTCGCATGGGTCCCAGCGATAATCGACACCGACACAAATAAATTCTCGACCCAAGCTGTAAAGGAAGCCACAGGCTTTGACGTAAAACTAATCGACGCCGACATTCAAGCCATGGCCAAATCTACCCCCGAAGGCAAAGCGATAGGCCTTCCTGAAACCTTTGGCACGGGGGCTAAAGTCAAGCCTCTATTATCTCCCAAAGCGGAAGATTCCGATATTGTCTTGGCCCGCTTTACAAATGGAGAACCGGCTGTCGTAGTGCGCACAAACGGTAAATATCCGCAACTTTTCTGCGCCGTACCGGATATACCACGCGAACTTTACGGATATATGATAGAGATTTCCGGGATACACCGGTACACAAAACAACCCGCAGCCGTTTACGCAAGCGGAAATCTCGTATCCATAACGGCCACCGAGGACGGAGCTTACGAGTTCATATTCCCCGAAGAAAAGAATATAGTGGAATTGCCGGGCGGCAAAAAACTGGGGAAAGGCAAAAGGCTCAATCTGGACATGAAAAAAGCCGACACAAAGCTCCTAAAGCTCGACTAATTCTGGCTAATCCTAAAAAAAACATTAAGGGAGGGAAATAATTCCCTCCCTTTTTTATCAAAACTTTCTGAATCGCAATAATCGGAATAAACTCAGAAGAATTTCTTATAAAAAGGCTCAGATGCCCCTTTGTTGTTGTCGTCTCCGCACGAAAGCGCAAAGTCTTCAAGCTTCTTGCGCTGTTCGTCCGTAAGCTTCTTTGGAACCTCAACATGCAAACGCACGTATAAATCGCCTTCCCCGCCGCCGCGGAGCCTCGGCATTCCCTGCCCCTTCATTCGCAGCAAGGCGCCGGGCTGGGTTCCAGCCGGGACTTTCAATACCGCCTTCCCGCCCAATGTAGAAACTTCTATAGAGCCGCCGAGCGCCATGAGCGTGAATTTGACGTTTATATCCGTATATAAATCGTCCCCGTCGCGCTCGAAATTGGAGTTTGGCTCCACATATATCACCACATATAAATTTCCGTAAGCTCCGCCGTTAAACCCGGCATTGCCCGCGCCGCTCTTGCGCAAACGAGCTCCCGTGTAGACTCCTTTGGGTATATCGATTTTTACCTCGTTGCGCTCCTTTATCCGGCCGGAACCATTGCATCTGGCGCAGGGATTTTCAACGACCGTCCCCGCTCCCTTACAGGTTGGGCACGGCTGGGTAAAGCGTATTCTGCCCTGGGCCATAGTGACATGCCCGGTCCCGTGGCACTGCGGACACACTTTGCGCCCTGCCCCGCCTTTGGATCCCGTGCCTTTGCAGTCGGGACATTCCACCATTCTATTATAGCGAATAGTCCTTGAGGCTCCATTGAATGCCTCCTCAAGCGATATCTCAATCTCAACGCGAATATCGGAACCGGTTTCGGGGGCATTGAGATCTTCCTCTCTCATACCGCCACCGCCGAAATCGTAAAATGCGGCGCCTCCACCTCCGCCTCCGCCAAACACCTCGCGGAATATATCGAAAGGATCCTGAAATCCGCCGAATCCTCCGAATCCGCCTTGCGACCCCATTCCGCCGGCTCCGGGTTCAAACGCGGCGGCTCCGAATTGGTCGTATTTTTCTCTCTTCTCAGGATTTGACAAAACTTCGTAGGCGCTGGAAATTTGTCTGAATTTTTCCTCCGCCTCCTTGTTTCCGGGATTTCTGTCGGGATGATATTGCAGGGCGAGCTTGCGGTAAGCTTTTTTTATTTCTTGCGCGCTCGCATTCTTGTCCACGCCCAATGTCTTGTAAAAATCTTCCGCCATAGCCTATTTTACAGCCTTTTTACCGCTTGAAACCACGACGCTCGCCGGACGCAAGAGACGGCCGTTGCACATATATCCAGCACGCATCACCTTAATGACTTGATTTTCCGGGATTGTATCGCTGGCCTCATGGGCGACACATTCCTCGGTTTTTGGATCGAACTCTTTGCCGTCGGCATCAACCGGAACCACTCCAAAATCCGCGAAAATCCTTCTCACCTGCGAATAAACCATCTCCACTCCCGTGACAAGCGCCGGAGCCTCGTTTGAAGCCTTTGCCGACGATATCGCCATTTCCAAATGATCCAAAGAAGGCAATAATTCTTCTATCAAAGGCGCTATCGCGAACTTTGCCAATTCTTCTTTTTCGCGCTGCACCTTGCGGCGATACGTATCCAAATCCGCAACTGTGCGCAAATATAGATCTTTGTTTCTTTCAGCCTCTATAAGGGCGGCATCAAGCTTTGACGCAATATCGTTCAAGTTTACCGCCTGCTCTTCGGCGCACATGTCGTCTGCTGCGCACTGAACATCGTCAGAAGCGCATGCGTTGCTTTCGTTTTCAGACGAGGTTCGGGAAGTCTCCTGTGGCGGAACTTCCTGTTTGGATTTAACTTCCTTATTTTTCATATCGAATTTTATTAAAAGTATAGAATAAAAATTCCGAACAATAGATTATCGGATTTACGCTCTTAGATTTAAGACTTTATATTCTCACAGAGGCCAAAAGATTTCAAGTAAGTTGTGAGATATTCGATTGCGGATTTTTCGTCGCAAAATTTTCCGTCGAGCTGGGCCTCGTACATATCGGATATTATCTTGCCAAATTGAGTGGAAGGCTTCAGCCCAAAAGCCAGCAAATGGCGGCCTTTTATTATGGGATTCGGAGCCGAATCCTTTATTTTTAAGGCGTTTGCCCGCTCCATTATCCACTCGCCTTGCGGAGACGGCCCCGGCTCGCAAGGCGGGCGGCCATTTCTATCGGCATCGTCCACGCGGACAAGACGGTCTATGCGTTTTACCTTGCCGGCAAGCCTGCGTATTGCGGAATCTCCGCACTTGTTGCGCCACAAATCGAGTATTGCCATATGGCGCTCTACAAGCGGGACAACTTCGTCAATAACGGCTTTCTGGCGCGTCATGCGCTCGAGAAAAGACACGGTCGGCCTCGCGCCGAGGAAATCGTGCCCGTAGGAATGTATCTTGCCGTCTTCCCCAAGTTTTGTACACAAAGGTTTTCCGAAATCGTGACACAAAACCGCAAGCCCTACAATCAAGTCCTCCCACTCGTCTCCGATACGGGAAGCTGCGAAAGAATCCATGCAAAACGCGGTGTGGACAAATACATCGCCTTCCGGGTGCCAATGCGGATCTTGCGGGCAATTCACGCAGGCCGCAAGCTCCGGAAAGTAGCGAATCCAACGACAGTCCCTCAAGAAAAATAGCCCCCTTGAAATCTTTACTCCCTTGAGGATTAACTTTTTCCACTCTTCAAATACCCTCTCCGGAGCTAAATTCTCGAACGGAATTTTAGAGCATAGCGCGACAGTCTCCGGAGCTACGTCCATGTCAAATCTCGCGGAAAATTGCATGGCCCGCAGGACTCTCAGAGGATCCTCGGCAAATCTGTCGGAAGTATGGCGCAATATCCTTTTATCTAAATCCAGCCTGCCTCCGTAAGGATCTATCAAGCGACCGTCCAAGTAGTCGTACAACATTGAATTTATCGTAAAATCCCTCCGGGAGCAGGCCGACTCAAAAGATAGAAACGGATCGCACTCCACTTCAAAGGCTTTGTGCCCCTCTCCGGTTTTACGCTCCTTTCTGGGTATCGCGATATCGGTATCAAATCCCTTTACTATCCATACTCCAAAGCTTTTGCCCACCATCTCAATATGGTATCGGGCTCCAAGTATGGATTCGAGCTTATGCGGTTCTATGCCGTAAACTTCTATGTCGATATCATTTGAGGATATTCCCATTAGGGAATCGCGCACGCACCCGCCTACAAGATACGCCCTTCCGCCGGCATCGCGAACCGCCGCGCTTACATACTCGCACAGTTTCCGATTCTTAGGCGACAGATTTATGAAAGGCTGCATACAAATACCCCAAAATTTACCGCTCAATAGATTGCTTAGGCAATATCGTAAACCAGGAGTTTTCCTTCCGCCGGCTTCAAATAATTCTCGACAAAGTTGACGTGTACCGGGTGGGTGGAATAGCGTTTCAAGCCATCTTCACCGTCCGGGAAGGACACTACGAGCGCATAATCGAAGAAATCGTCAACCACCGGGCGCGAACTCGGAACGGGGCGGCCTATATGCAGAAATTTCACCCCGTCTATTTGCTTCAGGGTCTCGAGACCTTGCCCGATAAGATCGACCATATCTGCCCGACGCGTTCTAAAAATGACTACATGCGTTAGAGTTTTTTCCATAAGTCTATGCTATAAGATAATTTGATAAATAAAAAAAGGACGCGCACGTCCCTTTTTATTAGAGAAAAAGCATGGCGGGTGTATTTATTCCGCCATAACTTTAAGGGTTTTCATGCCTTTTACGCCTTTGAGATCCAAAGGTTTGCCGTTTTTAACGAGGCTGATTTTTTCCGCATCCGTGACTTTGAGTATTATGCAGTTTGAAGCCTCAAACTCCTTCTTTTGACCGGCTTCCAATGGGCCGCTGAAAACGGGCGGAGGAGTGTCGTTATTGTAATACACCATAATATATGTGTCAAACAATGCCGTCACTACAAGATTTAGCTGCTTAGGTTTTTGGATATCCGAAGCTTGCGCAACCGAAGCGGCAGTTCCCTCAAGCGATTCCGCCGGGCGCGTTGGCATTGGCGCGTTTATTGCAATATCCGCGTTTTCTTCGGGGGCGTTGGAAGTTCTGAGCAAAGAAGACAATGAGAATATTATCAAGACGGCCAGGAGCAAGACCAAAACAAATATTCCACCGAGCTTAAGCGGCTGAGGAATGCCTTGTTCGACATTATCTGAAGGCTTTGCGGCATCGGAAGAATCGCCTTGTTCATCTTCTTCATCGTAGCGGCTGTCGAGTTGATATGGCGCTTGTTTTTGATGCAAACGCGCGATGAAATCGTGAGCGCCCTTGGTATCGGCGACTTTAACGGAGGAATTTGCTATCGAAGCGTATTCTGCGAGAGCCGCCTCTGTATCCATCTTTAGGAAAGCCGCGTATATTCTTAAAAATCCGCGCCTATAAATTTCGGGGAGAGAGAAATCAAAATTTCCCGCCTCCATATTTTCTATGACATCGACGCGCAGTTTTGTAGATTCCGCAGCGTCGCGAATTGAGACGCCCATGGCCTCCCTCGCCTCGCGCAATTTATCCCCTAAATTCTTCATCGGACAAAATCAAATCGAATCGCTTATTTTTTGCAATATCAAAATTTTGATTCTTTGTACCAGAATGGTTTCGGCATTTCGAAAACTTGCTTAAATATAGCGATGAATGAAATTTTTTGAAAAAAGTATTGACGCGTTTCAATAATAGACTTGAATACGCGGCTTCAAAACAAGGCCAGATAGCTCAGATGGTAGAGCGGAGGACTGAAAATCCTTGTGTCCCTGGTTCGATTCCTGGTCTGGCCACCACTTTAAGAGCCCGCAATCGCATGCAAACAAAGCGATTGCGGGCTTTCTTGTTTTTAATAAATATTCAAATTAACCAACGTATTAGTTTTTATCCTTGGAGCTTCCCAGTTCTTCGTATTTCTTCGCTCTACGTCAAAGGTTGTGGAATGGTGGGAAAAAAAGAGGGCAAAGAGAACGAAAAATGTTCTACAATGCCCGA
>CALXNZ010000002.1 GCA_944389885.1 uncultured Opitutales bacterium | reverse complement strand
GCTCGTAGAATGCGGGGTGAATCTATGAAAGACAAATCTAAAAAATCAACCTATTCCACAACCTTTGGTGTTGACCCAGATGAAGTTGATACAACGCAGAGCCTACGGATACAGAAACTTTGAAAATTACAGACTGAGAGTCCTCGTGGAATGCGGGGTGAATCTATGAAAGGCAAATCTAAAAAATCAACCTATTCCACAACCTTTGGTATTGACCCACTTACTGAGGCAAGTTCGGACAACAGTTCTATGGTTGACCAGTAGGGACTCGAACCCCAACAAAAGGTGCCAGAAACCTTTGTGCTACCATTACACCACTGGTCAATTTAAAAGCGCATTACAGTGTTATTCATTCTCGGCGTTGTCAATATTTTTTTGAGCTGCGGAACCCTATCGCATACTTTTAAGGGATTTTTACACGCTTTGGCAATGAACCTTAAACATAATTGCGCGCCATGAATATCCGCCGATATTTAAAGGTATTGAAAAATTTTTCCGCCCAATAAAATCAATTTCTACCATCGTTTGAATCCGACGAATTATTCCTCAGCTCCGGCGGAACAGGATCGAGTTGGAAAATCGGCAACAATATCAATAATTCAATCACCGTCATCGCCAAGATTACCATGCCCGCTGTGTCGTGGACAAGTCCGGATATGGAATCGGGCCCGTTTTCGTACGCCCAGAGCGCCAAAAACAGGGCGCGCAGCAGATTATTAAAGAACGCGCAACCCATCGATATTATTACAAGAGCCGCCTTCTTCCAAAATTTATCGAGAAATACAGCGGCCAAAAATGAGCCAGCAAAGAGGCATGCCGTTAATGATCTTATTCCGCTGCATGCTTCTGCCACTCCCACGGAGCCGTTGGGAAAACTCAAGGTGTTGCCTCTAAGCTCTATTATGTATCCGAAGAAGTCCATTATCTTGGACACCACTGCGGCGACCAACGACAATAGATTGTAGCTTATTAATTCCTCCAGGGCCATGAACATAGGGGCCGCAATCAACCATACAAAACACGGGAAAACAAAGAGCAGGGTGAATCCGATTCTCTCGCATACCGTCTTGGACTTGCCGTCCAATCCCTTCGCCGATGCAAAATATGCCAGAGCAAATGACGCAAAACAAAATCCGAATGTGGCTCCAAAACTTGGCGCTCCCAAATTTTCCGAAAGAAAGTAAACCAGGGAAAACACTAAATAAGTCGCAAACCCGCAGGCCAACATGGCGCCGAAAAACAATGTGGTTCCCCAAGCGATTATTCCGCCGCTATTATCGCTCCCGGGTTTGCTGAAAAAATCAGATATTTTTTTGCGCCTGTCGTATATTACAAAAAGGGCAAAGAGCGGGGCGATATATCCGAAAGAGTAATCCATGCGCGTTTCCCATGTATGCGAAAGTATTGCGCATATGCCCGCGGCCATTGCGAGGTAGGAGGCAAAATATATCAGGGCTTCTAAAGGTATCCTTTTTAGATACGCCTTTGTATATTTAATTGTATCTGAAATCATTTTGCTTCTGATGTCGGTTTGTAAAGTGTCAACTGCCCAAGCTTATCCATTATAGCTTTGAAATCTTTGTTTTTCAAGAGTTCGTCGAGATCGTATTGGCTATCCACCCTTATAAAATACATTTCCGGATATCCCATAAGCGATTCGGATATTGTGTTTTTTAACCAAATGAAGGGATTCGGGAATCTATTGTCTTCAGTTTTGTAATCGTAGGCCATGCCGTCTGTCACAAACCAAAACCACACTTTGCGCTTAAATGTTTTTGTGGCGTTTGCCTTAATCGAGTATTCGCGGCTGTATGCCGGCATGAGTTTTTTCCCGTCTATTTCAATTTCTTTGCCGTTTATGCGGTGCTCCTTGCTTGATTCCCAGCCGTTAGAAACCCAGCAACGGTCGGGGGTATGAGACGAGGCGTTTATTATTGTAGTTTTGTTGGGTTCCCAGTAGGCCACATATACGGTAAAAGTTCTGCCGTCGGGCAGGGTGTATTCGCGATTGAGGAAGTCGCTGAGCGCCAATAAGTTCTCTGTAGCCCGGAGAACTTCCTCCGTCTGGGCCAAGGGAATGTCTTTGGATACGGTGGAACCGATTTCTGCGGGAATGTTTGTCGCGAGATAGCCCGTCTTAACTTCCTTATTTGTTTCAACCATTTTATTGGGGAACAAAAGCATCGCCATTCCCAACAAGGCGCTCGCAAGACATATTAAACTTAAAAAGTACTTCATATTCATAATCCGCAAAAGACGATAATCCATCTATTTCTCGCCTTCCGCCGCAAATGTAATCTCATTATCTTTTGGAATATAATGGGTGGGTGGGAAGTTCGTCAATGCGAAAAATTTGCGGAACGCTGTCGCGGCGCGGTTTTTTCTAAAGAATTATCGAGGCTATTTGCGCGCATGCCATGGCGTCGGACAGGGCGTTGTGGTGATTCTTTAGGCTGATGCCAAAATAGTTTGAAACAGTCTCGAGTTTGGCGTTTGGCGGACGCTCTTGGCTGGGGAGGGTCTTGAAAATTGCCCGCGCGGCCCTGCATGTGCAAAAAAATCTATAGTCAGGATAGTCCATAGAGTAGGTGGCAAATGCCGCCCTTAAGCACGATTCGTCGAATGGGGCATTGTGCGACACAAGCGGCAAGTTGTCTATCTTTTCAGAAATCTCCGACCAGACCGCCGGAAATATGGGCGAATTTTCAGTGTCTGGTCCCGTGATGCCGTGTATGGATACGTTTATAAAATCATAATATTCAGGCTCTGGACGTATTAGGCGATATATTTTCTGGCATATATTTCCGCCTCTTACGATGACTACGCCCACGCTGCATATGCTGCTGCGCAGGCGGTTCGCAGTTTCAAAATCTATGGCGGCAAAGTCGGTCATTTGTCGCCATCATCTCCCAAAACCTAAAAAAATCAAGCATTGCGATGCGTTTTATCCCCCAAATTTCCATGCCCCATGAAGGTTAATTTTTTGTTGACGTTCTTAAAACTTACGCTTGAATCGCATGGTAAAAGTAGAACTCTCGAATTAAGAGTGGGTTGAAGCCCGCTCTTTTTTGTCCACGGCGCGACGCTTGCGGATAAGAGAAGATAAATAACAAAACAAGAAGACATACCATGAGCAACAGCAGCGAAATTCTTGCCATTCTCGAATATATGGAGAAGGAAAAGCAGATAAGCCGCCAAGACATGATCGACTCGATAGCCTCCGCCATAAGAAACGCGGCGGCAAAGAGCACGCATGCCGGCTACGATCTCAAGATTGAAATAAATCCCAAAACGGGGGCGTTGAAGTCTTGGGCTTTGCTCACTGTCACCGATAGCGTCGCCGATCCTGCAACACAAATACATATAGATAAAGCCAAACTCTATAAGAAAGACCCGCAAATAGGCGACGTTATAGAGCGCGAGCTGGACTTGTCCAACCTCGGGCGCATAGCGGCTAAAAACGTTTACCAGAGCATAATCCAAAAAGTCAGGCAGTTTGAAAAAGACAGAATATACGACGATTACAAAGATGTAGTTGGCGATATTGTGACGGGGACTGTTCGCAGAAGAGAGAAGGGCGCCATTGTTGTGGATCTCGGAAAAGCCGAAGCCATAATGCCTAAGAGAGAATCCATAGTTGGCGAAGATTACGCTCCCGGCGAGAGAATACGCTGCCTACTCTTGGAAATCGACAACAGCCCGCGCGGCCCCGAAATAATTCTCAGCAGGGCGAGCCCGAGATTCGTAAAGAGGCTCTTTGAACTTGAGGTCACTGAAATGACGGACGGTTCCGTTAAAATAGAGGCCATGGCCCGCGAAGCCGGATATAGGACAAAAATAGCCGTCAGCAGTTCCGACAGCCGCATAGATCCCGTAGGAGCTTGTGTCGGCGCAGGTGGGTCCCGCGTAAAGAGCATAGTCCGCGAACTCAATGGAGAAAAAATAGACGTAATAAAATACTCTCCGGATCCGCGTTCGCTCCTCGAAGAGTGCATAAAACCGGCAGTCGCCAAAAATGTCCGCATAGATGAACGCGACCGTAAAATAAGCTTTGAAGTCTCTGAGGGCGATCTGTCTATTGTAATAGGCAAACGCGGCTCGAACGCAAAGCTGACGTCGAGGCTTCTCGGTTGGAAGCTTGAAATAGGTAAAGAGGCTTCCGGGCAAATGGGAATGGAAGAACGCCTTCAGCAGGCTGCTGGGTCATTGGCTCAAGTGCTTCCCGACCTGACTCAAGAACAGCTCAGCATTCTCGCAAACAACGGCATAAACAGCGCGGACGCATTCGAAGGCGTAGATTCCGAAGATCTCGTGGGAATGGGCTTTTCCGCAGACGACGCTTCGCGCATACTCGCGAAAGTCGCAGAGTATTTGCAAACACAGTAAACCGGCTCGACACCGCACGGCAATAACGACGCTTTAGAACACAATGAGTATAAGAATACACGTTTTGGCAAAACAACTCAATGTCGCCAGCAAAGAACTGATCGACTTCATAAACCAACGCAAAGACGTTTACGGGTTGGAAATCAAGACGTCTTCAAACGCTATCGCTCCGTTGTACGCCGATACTATATCCAAAGATTTTATCGAGGCCCGCCAAGCGGCTCCCGCGGAGACTCCTCCGGAAAAACAGGTCGAGGAAAGCCCCCAGCCAGTCGAGAATGTAAAATTTGTAAAGACTGCCGAAGACGTAAAATTAGAAAAACTTCAAAAAGAGGAGGCGGCGGCTCCCAAGAAAGAAGAACCCGCTGTAAAGGAAGTTCCTGAAAAACCAAAGGAAGACGTCCAGCCGGCTCCGGATTCTTCCGCAAAACGCCCGCAAGTTGTGGCTCCGCCGCCGCTGCGCATGGCGCGCCCGGCCGTGGTGATCCCGCCAAAATTTGTGCCCAGGCCAAAAGTCTCAATGCCTGCGGTTCCATCTAAGCCTACTGCGCCTGCGGTTGAAAATCAAAAGCAGCCGGAAGTCATTCTGCGCACGGATGTCCCTGCTCGCCCCACTCCTCCTAAACCGGCGGCTCCGGTTGGCAAGGCTCCTGCGGCGGTTCCTCCGCCATTTGTTCGCAGAGCCGCTCCCGCGGTTCCCCCTATTCCGTCGCGCGCGGCAGCGCCAGCGGTTCCGCCGCCGCCGCGTCCTGCAGCTCAAGAGCGCCATGCCGAGAACGCCGGAGGAAAAATTATCCAGGTGAAGCCCCCTATAATAGTGAGGGACTTCGCAAAACTTATGGATGTAAAGCCCTTCAGGCTCATATCGGAGCTTATGGATATGGGCATATTTGCCTCCATGAACCAGGCGTTGGAAGAATCTGTTGCAAAGAGAGTCGCGGGCAACCACGGTTTTGAGCTCGATATAAAACATCGCGGAGAACAGCAAAATCCACAATCCGCCGCCGCCGCCAAGCGCGCAATGGCGAAAAAAATGGAGGACGATATCAAAAATTATGTTCCGCGTCCTCCGATTGTCTGCATACTTGGACATGTTGACCACGGCAAGACAACCCTTTTGGACACAATCCGCAAAAGCAATGTGGTGGCCGGAGAAGCCGGGGGCATTACGCAACATACGGCGGCGTATCAGGTCGAGTGCCAAGGCAAGAAAATAACTTTCCTCGATACTCCGGGGCACGCGGCGTTCTCTAAGATGCGCGAGCGCGGAGCGAATGTGACGGATATCGCAATTCTCGTGGTGGCGGCCGACGACGGATTTATGCCGCAGACAGACGAGGCCCTGAACTTCGCCCAAAAAGCCGGGGTCCCGGTGGTCGTGGCGATAAATAAAATGGACGCCCGCGGCGCAAACATTGATAGGGTCAAACAGCAAATGCAGAAGAGAAATATAACCTCCGAAGATTGGGGAGGCGAAACTCTATGCACGCCCATATCCGCCCTCAATGGCGATAATATAGACAAACTCTTGGAACTCGTGCTCCTGCAAGCCGAGATTATGGAGCTTAAGGCCAATCCGAAATCCAATCCTGAAGGCGTTGTTATAGAGAGCCAGCTCGAGCCCGGCAGAGGGGCAACCGCTACTGTCATAGTCCGCGCCGGAACCCTAAAGCAAGGCGACGTGCTCGTTTGCGGCGAAAGTTGGTGCAAGGTGAGGGCCCTCCTCAACGACAAAGGGGCGAAAATATCCTCGGCCACTCCGTCAACGCCGGTAGTTGTGATGGGTTGGACCTCCGCTCCGGAAGCGGGGGATTCGTTCCAGAAAGTTGAAAACGACAGGGTCGCGAAACGCATGGTGGAAGAGGTCGCGTTGGAACGCAAGAAGGCCGCTGCCGCAGAACAGGCTCCCGCTCCGGCAAGCATTGAAGACCTCATGGCGGCCATAGAAAATAAAGACCACAAAGTTTTCAAGTGCACCGTAAAAAGCGACGTGTCCGGAACCGTGGAGGCTCTTATGGAATGCCTGCGCGGCATAAAGAGCGACAAGGTCGCAATAGACGTCATAACCGGAAGTGTGGGCCAGATAACCAAAAACGATGTGGAATTTGCGGCTACTGCCGGAGCTTCAATAGTGGCTTTTAATGTAAAACAAGAAAACGGCGTAGCCGGAATCGCGAAGCATGAGGGCGTAAATATAATATCCCACGATATAATCTACGAACTCATAAACCAAGTGCGCGACGCCATGAAAAATCTTCTCGATCCCGAGCTTAAGGAAAATAAGCTTGGAGCCGCCGAAGTCAGGGCGGTATTCAGCGTTTCCAAAGGCGGAAAAGTCGGTGGTTGCATGGTGACGGAAGGTATCATCAAACGCGACAAGCTCGCGAGGGTGTTCCGCAAAGGCAAGGAAATCGCCCGCGGCAAGATCTCGGCCCTCAAGCGTTTCAAAGACGATGCGAGCGAAGTTAGAGCCGGATATGAATGCGGCGTAAATCTCTCAAACTTTAACGATATCGAAGCCGGAGACATCATCGAGTGTTTTGAAATACTTGAGATTCGTCCCGACCTATAAACCGCGATGGGACAGCGTCAAATACGCGTAGGCGAACTTATAAAGCGCGAGCTCAGCCAGCTGTTGCATAGCCGTTGGCAGAAGGAGTCCGTGGCAATAACCCTCACGGGTGTCGACGTGTCTCCGGACTTGTCTCGGGCGAGAGTTTATTATTCGGCGTTCGGAGGAAGGGATAATTCGGCGCGGGCCGGAAAATTTTTGATGTCGGTGCGCGGCAGGCTCAGAATGATGCTCGGCAAGAACGTCGTGTTAAAGCGCACCCCGGAACTCGAATTTGTTTACGACCGCTCGATAGAGAGGGGCGCGCACTTAATGGAAATATTCGGTGAACTCGACGCAGAGGAATCCGCTAAAGGCGCGGGGGACGCGGAGCCAAAATCCGATTAAATTTCACGGAGAGTCCATGAAAAAATTTTTTCCGCAGTTTGAATCCGATTTTCGCAAGCTTTTGGACGCATGCGCGGGTCGGAATATAGCGGTTGTGGGACATCTTAGGCCCGACGGCGATTGCATATCTTCGGAATTCGCCCTTGCGGATTTGCTTGAAAAATCCGGAGCGGGAAAAGTCGTATGCCTGAATGAACACCCCATTCCGCATCTGTATGTTAATTTTGCATATTCGCGCGAACTGCTCAGCGCGGAGGCTTTTGACGATAAGTCTTTTGAAATCGTGACCGTAGATTGCGCGGACTATTCGCGCACGAATAAGGCTCTCTGCGAGCGCTTTCCGAATCCGCTTGCGGCAATCGACCATCACGCGACAAATTCAGGGGCCGCGCGCATAAATATAATAGATCCGTCTGCGGCGGCGACCGCGGAGTTGATTGCCGGTTTGGCTTGCGACGCCGGGTTGGAAATTTCAAAACATAACGCCGATAGGCTTCTCATGGGCATAGTGATGGATACCCGCAGCTTTACTACGTCTTCCACTCGCGGCCTCACTTACGAAATCGCCGCGATGCTTTCGGAGCGCGGAGCCGATTCTGCGTTTGTTGCCCAGCAGCTCTATCAGCGCGAACGCCCTGAAAAGCTCGCTCTTTTGGCGATATATCTCAAAAGTTTGCGCTCGCATTTCGGGGGAAAGCTCAGGTTGGGAACGCTGACTTTGGCGGACTACGCGGAGAGCGGGGCGGAAAAAGCCGACAGCGACGGCCTCGTGGATTACGCCCGCTCAATAGACGGAGCGGAGATAGGCGCATTGTTGGAGGAATTAAAAATAGGGGTTAAGGGAAGTTTGCGCTCGAAAGATCCTGCCATGCGCGTAAGCGATATCGCAAAAATGTTCGGAGGCGGCGGACATTTCGCGGCAGCCGGATTTACCGCAAAGGGCGAAACCCTCGATTCTTTTATGCCGAAATTTTTGGAGGCGGTGGAATCTTCAATATTGAAATATCACAAATAGGAATTTTACAAGTTATGCAAACCTCTTCGGCAAATGAATTCGACGGAATACTATTAATAGACAAACATGCCGGGTGCACGTCGCACGATATTGTAAACGCGGTGCGCCGCCGCCTTAAAATGAAGGGGGTAGGACACGCCGGCACTCTCGACCCTCTCGCGACGGGTCTGGTTGTAGTGCTTGTCGGGAAGGCAACAAAGGCATCGCAGTATTTGATGAGCCTCGATAAAGTTTACGAGGGCCAAATGGAGTTTGGAAAAGAAACCGACTCCCACGACAGCGAAGGCGACGTAAAGGTCGAATATCCTGTTCCGGACATATCGTTCGACAGCCTTCAGTCGGAGATGAACGCTTTTCTGGGAGACCAGTATCAAATACCTCCAATGTTTTCGGCGAAGAAATTGAACGGAGTTCCCCTCTACAAATTGGCTCGCAAGGGAAAAGAAGTCGAGCGCGAGCCGAGATTCATAAATATTTCAAAATTTGAACTGCTGCGCTGGGAGAGCCCGCGCGCCGATTTCAAACTTGCGTGCAGCAAGGGAACGTATGTGCGGACTGTATGCCACGATTTGGGCAAGAAGCTTGGAAGCGGAGCGTATATGACCGCATTGCGCAGGGTGTCCAGCGATAAATTCAATGTGTCCGATGCCGTCACAATAGAGAGTTTGAATGAAATGAGCGCGGCGGCAATAAAGAAAATACTCATACCGGTTAGCGCGGCTGTGCCAAGTTTTGCCCTTTGAAATGCGCAATTCTGATTTAGTGGTAAAGCTCGATTCCGGGACCGTTTTTAAAAGGCCCTGCGTATTGGCGGTGGGCATTTTCGACGGCATGCATATAGGGCATATGCGCGTTGTAAAAACCGCCCGGAGACTCGCGGAAAAATTTGGCGCGATTCCATGTGTTCTCACTTTTTCTCCGCATCCCTCCCATGTTATACCTATGCACAAGGGAAGCGTGAAAATGATATACGACGGCCTCCTGAGGGCTGAAACATTCCGCCGCAGCGGGGTATCTCTGGTGTTTGTAAAAAAATTTGACAGGCGTTTTGCGGCGATGTCTCCGGAGTCTTTTGCAAAAATGCTTCGCCGCGTATTTCCGAATCTGCGCGGAATTGTCACGGGATTTAACTTCGTGTTCGGGAGGGGCGCGGAGGGAGATGTTTCCACTTTAAGGGAACTCTCTGAGAAATTCGGTTGGGCTTACATATCGGTGGGGGGGATTTTCCGCAACGGTGAACGCGTGAGTTCCACGCGCTTACGGAATGCTCTCTCCGCTGGGGACATGGCCACTTATGCAAAGCTTGCGGGCTGCCCCTACATGGCGTTTGGCAACATAGTGGGCGGAAGAAAAATCGGGCGCAAGATAGGATTTCCTACATTAAATCTGCCATGGGCTCCGGAATGCAAACCGCCATACGGAGTCTACGCCGTGGTTCTCGAGCGCGGGAACAGGCTTTATAAAGGCGTAGCCAACTACGGAGTTTCTCCGACTTTTGGAAAAACGGAACCGTCCATAGAGACGAATCTTTTTGAACCCGTTTGCTTTGGGAAGGGCTCAAAGGTAAAGGTAAGCTTGCTGAAATTCTTGCGCCCTGAAGAAAGGTTTGAATCCGTGGAGGAATTAAAAGAGAGAATAAGCAAGGATAAGGAAGCCGCGCGCGCGTTCTTTGCCCGCCGCAAGAAGATGTGGGGGCCTTTGCCCCAAAGGCTATAAGGGCTTTTATGCTTCACTATCTGAAACAAAGGTTTTCTTCGCGAAATTTCAAGGAGCAGTCGGGGGCGGGCGCTTTTTTTCTAAGCATAGTAATTTGGGGCATAGGGGTGGGATGTTTTGCGGCGTCCATAAACAACTTTCTGGCTGAAGTGCTGTCGGCAAATGAATTCCAAAGGGGTTGGATAGAATTTTTTAGGGAGCTCCCCGGCTTCATGTTGGTATTCATTCTGGCGTTCTTGAGCAGGGCGACGGAATGGTCTATAATGCGCCTGGGCATACTCGTTTCTATGGCGGGAATTGCCTTTCTCTTGTTCCCCTCCGACATAAGGATAGCAACTGTAATTATAATGATATGGAGCACGGGCGAGCACGTCGTAATGCCGGTTCGCAGCTCCATAGCAATGCATATGGCAAAGAGGGGCAGGGAAGGCCATTCTCTGGGATTCCTCGCAAGCGCGATGAATTTGGGAACTGTGGCCGGAAGTGTCATAGTAGCCGCTATCTTTTGGACTGGCACGGGGCTCTTTGGCGTCGAGGATAGGCGCCTGCTTTACGATGTCGTATTCGTCCTGATTTTTGTACTCTTGGCGGCGAGCTTGATATGCTCGACCACAAAAAACGCCCCGCGTTTCGCGTCAAAGAGGCCCCGACTATATTTCAATAGGCGTTTCGGAAAATTTTACGGGCTTGAACTCTTCTACGGGGCAAGAAAGCAAATCTTCCTGACTTTTGCCCCATACGTCCTAATCATGGAATACGGCGTATCCACCGGGGAAATCGCCATGCTGTACGGAGTGTGCGCGGCCGTAAACATCTTTGCCGGCCCGTTAATCGGAAAAATCGCCGACAAGTTCGGATACCGCAATGTGATGATCTACGATACCGTGATACTATTTTTTGTATGCCTTGGATACGGCTACGCCGGAGACATATTTCCGCCGTATCTCGCGGTGCCGTTTCTGTATCTGAATTTTCTCTGCGACTCCACTATAAGCACGACTTCAATGGCGACCGGAATGTACGCAAAAGACGTGGCCGCTAACAGGGACGAACTCACGGCTTCGCTCTCTTCCGGAATTTCGATAAACCACATGGTGTCGATATGCGTTGCCCCGCTCGGAGGTTGGGTGTGGATGAATTACGGCGTGGCTTTTCTATTTACTTTTGCGGCCTTGATGGCTGCGGCAAATTCCCTATTCGCCCTGACAATACCTGATCCGCGCAGATCCAAGCGCGCCGCTCAAAAGTAATGCGTTTTCGGAAAGGCGCATTACTTGGGCATTATCTTTTTGAATTTGAGCCAATGGGCCAGAACGTCCTCCCAAGAATCCGACGCCGAGCCGCTGTGGCGAATTCCGAAGCCGTGTCCGCCGCTTTCGTAAATATGCAAATTTACCGGGACGCCGGCCTTGCGCAGGGACAGAAAATAAGCTATCGAAGATTCGCTCCAATTAGCGTCGTCGAGCGGTTGCATGATGAATGTGGGAGGTATCCCCTTGTGGATTTTTATTTCCGGCGCCAATGCGAAGTCTCTATTGTAATCCGTGGATACCTTGTCTTTCTTATTTCCCCACCACTTCTGGAATGTGGGTTCGTCAAGATAGGCGGGGTATATTATTATCGAGAAATCGGGACGGGCTGATTCTTTATCTACTCCGTCGCGCGGAGGGTAGTTCTCATCGCCGTAGAGACAGCTCGTCCGCGCGGCAAGATTCGCGCCGGCGGAGAATCCCATTACGCCTACCCTATTCGGATCTATGCCCAATTCTCTGGCGTTGGCGCGGATATAGCGCACCGCTCTGCGCATATCCATAAGGGCTTCATCGCGCAGGTTGGGAACGCGGTATTTCAATACGGCCGCGCTTATTCCGTTTTCCGCGAACCACCTTGCGATTTCAACACCGCATAGCTCGTAGGCGAGCCCCGAACCCGCGGCATTTGCCGGAATTTTTGGACTTTTGGCAATGGCTTATTGCCTCAGAGTAAAATCCAAGCGGTAGCCCATACCTTTTGCACTATTAAGAAAGCCGGAGGAGGTGAAATCTTCTCCCGCTTTTTTTTTTAAACGGTAGAGAAACCAGCTTTACTGAATATGGTTTATTGTGTTGGCGAAATTTTATGCGGGCTTGGCCGGAATATGGATTCGCGCATTGAAGGGGTCTCATTTTATACTGCCGGAATAAGGTGCCAAGGCCTCAATTTAGTGTTTGCAAAAAACTCCGTCTTTGTTTGAATTAACCGCTAATGAGAAAATTTTTCATATTATTAACTTTCGCTATCTCCACACAAATCGGATTCTCCGCCGATACTAAACCGTCGTCGGCCGATTTGCAGGCAGAGATTGTCCAACTCAAAGAAAAAATAAATTCTCTTGAAGTACAGTTGCAGTCTGCCAACGCAAAGTATGTAAAACAAATAAAAGACGATATGGCTATCTTATCAAAGCTGCGCGAGGAAAATAGGGCCTTGAAAAGCCAGCTGCGCAAACTTCAGAGAAGCATGGGCAAAACGTCGGCTCCTCAGGCTCAGGCAAAGTCCGCGCCGAAATCGGAAGATAAATCGCAGGCGTCGTCCCCGGCCCGCGTAGAGATTTCTGCGGAATCCGCGGCGAAGGCGGCAGAGGAAGCCGAAGCGTCTGTCCCGCAGAAAGTCGAACAGCATAAGTCCGAATCGCAGGCTTCCGGGACTCCCGCTAAAAACGATAGTATTTGGGACCACATGTTCCCATTCTAAGTATGGTAAATCCCATATAAAAAATAAAAAAAAATTTTTCCCGCTTGGAAAGAGGCGCAAGAAAAAATGTCCGAAATTGATTTTAAAAGCAGTATTAACCTTCCAAAAACAAATTTCCCAATGAGGGGAGATTTGGTAAAACGCGAGCCAAAGCGTATAGAGCATTGGAAAAAATCTGATCTTTACGGCAGAATACAAAAAAAGAATGCCGGTAGGGAAAAATTCGTTTTACACGACGGCCCGCCGTTTACTAACGGCGACGTGCATATAGGAACCGCCCTCAATAAAATTCTCAAAGACGTCATATTGAGATACAAGTCCATGAAGGGCTATGCCACGCCCTATGTCCCCGGCTGGGATTGCCATGGCTTGCCCATAGAGCATAAGGTGTCGAAAGCTCTCCGCGAACAGAAACGCGAGCTTGGCGTGGCGGAATTGCGCGCCGAATGCGCCGATTTCTCTTCGCGCTATATAGAAAAACAGCGCGCGCAATTCATACGCTTGGGAGTCTTGGCCGATTGGGAGCATGAATATAAAACCAAAAGTCCAGCCTACGAAGCCGATATATTGCGCACCTTCGCGACATTCGTAAGGCGCGGCCTCGTGTATAGAAGCAAAAAGCCGGTGTATTGGTCCATACCCTGTGCAACCGCATTGGCGGAGGCCGAAATAGAATATAAAGACCATACGAGCTCCTCAATATGGGTCGCCTTTAAGCTCGATTCGGATTCCAATGCAAAACTTGGCCTTTCAAATGCGGAAATTGTGGTGTGGACTACGACTCCGTGGACCATACCTTCAAATTTGGCCTTGGCGGTAAATCCCGATATAGAATATTCGACCGTTTCATGCGGAGACAGAACTTTTATAGTGGCTGAACCACTCGCTCAGGATTTTATATCCGCTTGCGAACTCTCCGACGCAAAAATATCCCATTTGGCAAAAGGCGAACAACTTGAGGGCGTGCGCGCCAAACATCCGCTAATAGATCGTTATAGCACAGTTTATTGCGCCCGCTATGTCACTACGGATTCCGGTACGGGAGTAGTGCATATCGCCCCCGGCCACGGGCTCGAGGACTATCAAGTTGGCATAGAACACGGCCTCGACATATATTCGCCGCTCGACGACGAGGGAAAATATGTCGATGACGGACAAGTTCCGCCCGAACTTGTGGGCATCAGCGTTCTCGAAGATTCCAATGGAAGGAGCGCGGCAAACGGTAAAGTCTTAGATATGCTCGACAAGAGCGGCGCCCTCCTGAAAATAGCTAAGATTTCACACCAATACCCCCATTGTTGGAGGTCTAAGACCCCGGTGATTTTCCGCGCCATGGACCAGTGGTTTGTGGCTCTCGACAAAGATAATCTGCGCGCCGACGCGCTGGCGGCAATATCTGATGTGAAATGGGTTCCGGAGCGCGGAGAAAACCGCATACGCGGAGCGGTTGAATCGCGCCCCGACTGGTGCATCTCCAGACAGAGGTCGTGGGGCGTCCCAATACCGGCGTTTTATTCGATTAAAAACGGCAAAGCGTATCTCGATGCGGGCGTGGCTGAAGCCATAGCCGACAAGGTCGAAAAATTGGGATCCAACTTCTGGTATTCGGCAACGGAATCTGAAATTCTCGAAGGCGTAAAACTTCCGGAGGATTGGCCGGCGGTTTCTGAATTGCGCAAGGGCAGGGATACCCTCGACGTATGGATAGATTCGGGTTCAAGCCATTTGGCGGTATTGGCGCGCAACCCCGATCTAAAGTGGCCGGCGGATCTTTATTTTGAAGGTTCCGACCAGCACAGAGGCTGGTTCCAAAGCTCGCTTTGGACGGCAATCGCCACAAAAGGCAAAGCCCCATATAAAAAAGTCATAACCCACGGCTTTATAGTTGACGAACAAAGGCGAAAAATATCAAAGAGCGACGGAAAACCCCAGACATCGGATATGTATGTCGGAAAGTGGGGGGCGGATATCGTCAGAATGTGGATAAGCTCCGTTGACTACCAAAATGACATGCCTATATCCGACGGCATTATGGGGCATGTCGCAAACGCTTATAGAAGCGTCCGCAATACCTTGATGTACCAGCTCGGCAATCTTGGGGATTTCAATCCAGAAACCGATGCGGTGGAGCTGTCAAAACTTGACCCGATAGACAAATGGGCCCTCCATAAAGCCGCGATTTTTGCCGAAGAGGCCGATAAGAGTTATGGGGAATACGAATTCCACAAAGTTTACAAGTTGATAGACAATTTCTGCGGGGTCACTTTGTCGCGCATTTACCACGACATATTAAAAGATAGGCTCTATACCCTCGCTGCAGATTCATTTTTGCGCAGGTCTTCCCAGACGGCCATGAATATCATAAGCGATATTCTCATGAAAGTCTGCGCCCCCATACTTACTTTCACTGCGGACGAAGCCTATTCTTTCAGGCACGGAGCGGAATTTTCCGAGGATTCTGTGCATCTGCAAGATTGGCCCAATATCCTCCCCGAAATGAAAGACGAGGCCAATTACGCAAAAATGGAGCGCATATTGGAGATTCGAGACAAGGTCAACGAGGAACTCGAAAAACTTAGACAAAACAAGACGATAGGAAAAAGTCTCGAAGCCGAAGTCGAAGTCTTGGTGGGCGAGAATACCTCTGACGCAGCAGTGTTGAGGGAATTTGAAAATTCTCTCGCAGAAATATTTATAGTCTCCTCCGCGAAAGTGACGGAGGGAAAGTTCGAAACAATAGCCGTGCGCGCCGATAAGGCGGAGGGCGAACGTTGTATCAGGTGTTGGCGCATAGTGCGCAACCTGGATTCCGACGGCTTGTGCCCGCGTTGTCGTGAAGCTATGGCTGCAACGGGAAAATAAGCATCTATGGCCAAAAAAACCGTCGTAAAAAATAATAAAAATAAGGCTGTGAAAAAGCCTGCTAAGCCTCAGAAAATATCGCAGGCAAAAAAACTTTCGATTGCCAAAAAGGCGCCGGCGTCCGCCCAGAAAAAAAAGCCGGCAACTGCGACGGCGGCTTCAAAAAAGGCGCTCACCGTAAAAAATTCTAAAAAACCACCGTCGAAGCCGGCCCCTAAAAAGCTTTCGCCTAAAAAGCCGACTTCCAAGGCTTCAATCCCACAAAAGAAAGGGGCGTCCAAAAAAACGCCTGCTTCAAAATTGAAAAAAAATACTTTAAAAAAACCTGTAAAAAAACCCGTTCCGGTAAAAACTTCGGGGAAAAAACAAAGCGTTCCCCAAAAAGATTCTAAGAAAATTTCGGGCAAAAAACAGGACGGAGGGAAATCCGCAATTCCCTCGCCTAAAAAAAACCAAAAAAAGACTCTTGCGAAACCGGATAAACAACAGCCAAATGTTTCTCAAAAAGAAGATATTGTCATAGCGGGAAATTCCCATGTAAGACATTCTGATAATATCTATTTCTCCATAGAGGACTTGGATATATTCTTTGCAAGTAGAGCTTCGTCTAATAACGAACAAGATGGGGCGTTGCCAAAGTCTGGCAAGGGGATTCAAGAGGGGCGGAAATCCGTCGCGCCTGTACCTAAAGCTCCCGCGCCTTCAAAAAAGGTTTTGGGCGTTGCAAGCATAAGCGATATACTCGGATTCAACCCTGTGGAAGTGTCTTCGCGCGAGAAGCTTGAAAGTAAAGATGTTCCGCGAAAGTGGAAGAAATTCTACAATATACTCGTGGATTTGAGAAAACGCTATTCCCAAGGAGTTTCCAATCGCGCCGAGGAGGTTTTGAAGCGCTCTACAAAGGAGGATTCGGGAGATTTGTCTTCCTATGGACAGCATATGGCGGACGCCGGTTCTGAAAGCTATGACAGGGATATGGCATTCAGCTTCTTGTCCTCCGAAAAAGAGATAATCGCGGAAATAGACGCGGCTATAGAGCGTATAAAAAACGGCACTTACGGAATTTGCGAGGTCACCGGCAAGCCCATTCCGGAAAGCCGTTTGCTGTCGGTTCCCTTTACCCGTTGCACGAAAGAAGGACAGGAGATAAAAGAACGGGAACTTAAAAAATTGAAGACGTCTCAGCGGGCAAGTTTTGGCGAAATTCTCGAAAGCGGTGCGGAAAATGGCGAAGATGCCGGAAATTGATTTCCCTCCGCAGCCTTAAGACAAAATTTTGCCGTCCAAAAATATTTATGGGATTGGATTTCTCAAAAGTTGGGAAAAAATCGCAGGCTCTTTCTGCAGCCTTGCGCTTCTTGCTGGCTGCGTCGATAATACTTTTCTTGGATAGGCTCTCCAAGTATCTGGTAATGGAGAAAATACCATGGACTCGCGGAAATCCGACTTACCATTTTGGCGGTGAAAACGAGCCTATTTCGGTAATTGACAACCTATTGTACATTGTACATATCACAAACGAGGGCGCGGCTTGGGGAATACTCTCAGGACGCACATATCTCTTAACCTCTATTGCAATACTAGCCCTTGCGGGATTGTGGCTTTTTAGAAAATATTTCGGATTTGATTCTATCGTGGGGCAAGTCTCGCTCGGAATGTTTGCAGGCGGCGTGTTGGGAAACCTTATCGACAGAATTTCATATGGGCATGTAATCGACTTCATCGACGTGCATATACCTTTAATAAATTATAGGTGGCCAGCTTTTAATGTGGCCGACTGCGGAATTTGCATAGGTGTCGGCCTCTACGTAATTTCAGTTCTCATAGACGATTGGAAACAAAAAAAATCTAAAAAGTCTGCAGAATCTAAAGTTTGATGTTAGTTTTTCGTAAAAAGACATAAAAAAGAAAGGGAGAAGTTATGAAAAGTACAATAATAGCATCTATAGCGGCCTTGGCCATGCTTTCCGGTTGCGGTTCTTCGAATGGAGACGGCGGGTGGAGCGATCTGTTCAACAAGGATCTCTCGAATGCCGAATACGAACAGGGAGTTTGGTCGCGCAATGCCGACGGCGATTTGCAGGCAAACAAGGATTCTATCATATTTTCAAAAGCCGATTACGAAAACTTCGAGGTCGAGCTTGAATTCAAAATGGAGCCCAACGCCAATAGCGGCATAGTTGTATATTGCACGGACACAAAAAATTGGATTCCGAATTCTATTGAAATCCAAATATCCGATAGCGATGCCGACGCGTACAAGAATCGTCCCGCTTGGCAGTGCGGAGCCGTATTTGGGCATGTGGCGCCAAAGTTCCCCACGGGAGGCCTTACCGGGCAATGGCATAAAATGTTGGTGCGTTGCAAGGGGCAACAAATAGATACATACCTCGACGGCAAACATGTTTCTTCTATGGATATGTCGAAGTGGACCGACAATAAAAAAGGTCCCGACGGAACGGTTATTCCCGAATGGCTCACAAAGCAGAAAAAATGCGAAATGGCCACAAAAGGAAAAGTGGGATTGCAGGGAAAGCATGGCAAGGCGGCTTGCGATTTCCGCAACGTAAAGATTCGTCCCATAAAGTAAAATCTATTTTGTTAAAGGGCGCAGAATATGATTCTGCGCCCTTTTTTTATTCTGCAGCATTAGCTGAAAATCCCCTAAAACGCTCAAACGATTGCGTATTTTTTCTTCGCAAGCGTTTGATTCTTTAACAATTTACCATAGCTTACTTGTTAATTACGAAGATGTAAAATTTTTAACTTGAAATTTTTGCTTTTTTTATTTAAACAGTAAACGATTTGAGTTTAACCGTCATTTACCCTGAAAAATATTATGAGAAAAATAATACCATACATTCTTGCGATATTTGCCTTATCTTCTTACGGCGGCGTTCAGCAAAGCGGTAATTGGTCGAGTTCGGCTACTTGGGATACGGGCACTGTAGAAGGCACTTCTTCAGATTCTCCATTGGGCGTTTTGGAATTCGACTCCGACAATCTTACCCTTGATGTGGACGTCAACGCTTGGACTTCTACAATAAACGCAAGCACTATAAATAAAGCCACGGTGAATATAGATGAAGGGAAAACCCTTTATATTGCGTCAACAAAAGATGCGGATGTCACTCTTGCAGGTTCTGAAAATTCTTATATGGAATTCAACGGCTTGGGCAATGTGGAAATTAATTCCTCGAAACCAGGCGAGCGTTTTATGGAATATGGAACATGGGTTTTCAATACAGATGTAAAACTTGTTCAATTTGGCCTTAGAGATAGTAAAGGCGGAACTATCACATTTAATAAAGATGTTGTCCCAAACGGTCAACTGTCGATAGGAAACAAATGGATTGTCAACATAAACGCAGACTTTAAAGGAAGCTCCACCTTAAATGTATGGGGAAATGCGTCTGTATTAAACATAGCCACGGGTAGTAATGTTTCAGCCGGTGCTCTTATGATGGTAAACGGTAGTATCGACGGCAATGTTATCGTAAGTTCCAGATACGGTTTGGATACTTCAAGCGATTGTTTTAACTTTACCCTCGGTAGAAGAAATCAAACAACTGGAACTATTGAGGTCGGAGAAAATGCAAGTATCATTTCTACAAACTCATCGGGGTATTCAATGATACGCAATGTGAATATAACTTTTAACTCCAAAGAAGCGTCGGTATTTACGGCAAGCAAATTGTATATAGGCGGTCAATCCGGAAACGGACTTACAACAAGTATAACGCTGAATAGCTCCGATATATTTTGCTCGCGCGGCCAAAGTTCACAGTCAGTTTCCATCATAAATGTAGGAACTTTTATTGATGCTGGAATAAAATCGGCAGATGTAAGCTTAATTCTAAATGCGTCTCAAAACTTTGGAGGATTTGAGTTTGAAAACGGCTCGTATATGAACCTGACCCTCAACGGAAATACTTTAAATGTAGGAAAATTTTCAAGCGTGGATTCCGGGCAGAAATATGTGTATGTGGAAATAGAAGATCTTGTAAATTTCACCTTCAAAATATCTGAAATCGGGGATCTAAACATATTGTACGATGAAGATGACAATATGATGACTAACAGCATTACCTTTAAAGATGAAAATCTCGCCGGTTATTCCAATACATATCTGGTTGAAGCCGAAGACGGCGGATATTGGGTGAATTCAAGTCTCGCAATTCCGGAGCCTGCTCTTATGTCGGCCTTGTTTGGGCTTGTTGCGGCGGCCGTAGTTCTGAGGAAAAATTCAAGGAGACGTTAACTCGAAATGTATAGGTGTTTGATAGCGCCCGCTTTTAGGGCGCAGTTTTTTTTGAAGAATAAAACTAAGCAATGACAAGCCGTATATTGAATATCTTAATACGCTTTAGTCCAATGCCCGTATCGGCATGGCAATAATTGTTTGCTGTCTTTAATAGCATTTATATAAATAACCGGTATGAAGTATATTGTTTTTATATTGTTTGTTTCTTTCAATATAGAGGCGCTTGCCCTTGATTATATTGTTTCATTCTATGATAAACCAGACACTCCTCGTATCTTGGGATTGATTAATGCTTTTCACCGCGGAGAAGTCGTAGAAGGGGTAGATATAATTAAGGTTTCAAGCAATTCACAGAATAAGAATGTTTATTTATTGGGTTCAAAGAAATGGGAGAATTTGGGGACCCCGATAAAACGTAAAATCGAACCAGATGTAGCTTTAGAGATAAAAAAATTATATAAGCCTGCTCCCTATGATACGGTTAAAAAAAACTCCGATGAATTTGAGTTATACATCCGCGCTATAGAAAGAGACAAACGCGATGTAGGTCGTATTTATAATATAAAAATAGCCGGCGAAAATTCCAACTACATCAATCTTTCTCTATTCATAAAAGAAAAGTTTTATGCGTTTCAACGCTCCGCGAATTTCTTCTCGGAAGATGAAGTAAGCATAGTATATAGCGATGACGTCATTCTCAACTTCTCAAATAAAATAAAATTAGGTACAACTTATATAATCCTGGAAGAATGTATTGCGAATGTGTATGACAAGGTGCCTTTTTGGGGAGATGTGCCGCTTATCGGAAGATTTTTTCGGACTGAGGGAAAATCTAAATCGATAAGGGCTATCTGCGCGATTGAGATAACAAAAGAATAGCGATATAAATAAGGGCGGCGTTTTTTCCCTTAGTATAGAGTTGTATTTATAAAATCCCTTTAGCAATGCGTTATGGGATTGGTGCTGTTGCTTGGGTTAATATTGACATCTTAATTTGGCTATAATATGTAGCCCGCATGAGGATTCTGCTCGCATTTATTATAATGTTTATTCCAATTCATGGAAAATTGTGTTTTGGAATTATACAGCAAAGGGATACTCTTTTTGATAAGTTCATATCATATAATAAAATAGATTATCTGAAAAATGATAAAACGTGTTTTGGGTATTTTGGAAATGCGGGCGGACCGGGGAATCCCAGATATGTCGCGGTATGTTCCGCAAACGGGAAAGATTTTTTTCTAAAATTTATAGTTTATAACTATAAGTCAAATACTCTTGAAACTCAAAAATCTTTGCCCATAAGCGCAGGGTTGGCTGAAGGATTGCTAAGCGTTCTTGAAAAAGAAATAGGGCGCAAGAGTGCAGGAACATCACATCGTGGGTTAGACGGCGTAAATTACGAATTTGGGATCAGAAACGGAGATCTATTTAAGGTTGCGGGAGTTTGGAGCCCCGATAGAAATTCTGTCGTAGGCAAAATGGGAGTAATGTCTTCGGCGAAAGACGAAAAAGATGTTGCAAGTATCTTTGATGAAATAAATTCAATGCTTTGAGTTTTTAGAATATTTTGTCAAATGCCTTAGGCGTCTACATGGATAAGCCTATTTGAGTTTGCATTTTATAGCTGTCTTTTGGCAAACTCTGCGACATCTTTGAATACAGCATTATATTTATCAATGGCGGTAGCCATAAGTAGATTATATGGCGATAAGAAAATCTATTGACATCAAGAATATTAGCTTTACTTATTTATGCTTCAATTCTTATGAATATGGTGTCATAAAAATATTTATTTTCATCAGCAACATTATCTGCAGTTTTTGCCGGGGCGGCAATAGCGCAAGATATGAATTTGGAATCCATAGAGTGGACGGCGTCTTCTACTTCCATCCTTCCGCCGCTTTCTGAATCTTATGACGGTTATGCGGTGTCCGGAGACTTGGGTGGGGTCTATAACTACTTCTATCAGTCGACGAACTCTGCGGAAGAGGCCAAAGATTTATATGTGGATTTCCAAAATCTCACAAGCACGAGCAGCGCGAGAATTTATCTCGGGGAAAATGGCGTTGCCGGGGCTAATTCATATTATGGAAATCTTACCGCAGTTATTTCCGGAGACATAACGCTTTAACGTTATACGGCGGGTTCTTTTGCACGCTCGGATACTTACATCGGTAATGTGAATACCACCATTAACGGCAATGTTAATTTCTCAAACACCCTAACTCTCGGAGGGGCTTATTCGGAAACCGCAAATGTAACCATATATCAGGATTCTACAAAGCTCACCCTGAATGACGGCACCTATACATCAAATATATTCGCGAGCGGTTTTGTTAAAAACGGTGCAAATCTCAATACTAAGAATGGGTCATCGCTTGTAATAAATAAGGCGGAAATAGTAGGCGGAGGAGATTACATAGTTGCCGGAGGCGCTCTTTCATACGGCACGGGGAAGGCGACTGTAGAAGGAGGTTCGTCTCTCTATCTCGGATCGGGCGTGAATGTGAAAGCAGGGGATTTGGCAGGAGGCTCTTCCGGATACGGCAGCAGCACTTCCGTCACAGGAGGCTCGTCTATCACTATCGATGGAGCTACAATTGCTGACTCGCAAATATTTGGAGGTTCAAATAGTTCTGGAGTTGTGCCGGGGGTCGTATCCACTGTGGATAATTCAAAAGTTATCATAAAATCTGGCAATATAAACGCTTGGATATTTGGCGGCTCGCTTTCGCAATCTAATGGCGCTACTGTTATCGAGGGCAACTCGTCTGTAGAGATATCAGGGGGTACTATATCAGGACAAGTATTTGGAGGCTCTTATGGGTGGGACGCCGATACTTCAACCTTTCAAGCTACCGTTAAAGGCGATACAAGCGTCAAACTTACAGGAGGAACTGTCACCGGTTATGTGTTTGGCGGCTCGCGTACAGATAGCGACCAGTATAGAGGCGGCTCTAATGCCAACATTTACGGCAATACGACTGTTGAAATCTCCGATAATGCATTTGTGGACGGAGACGTATTTGGCGGATCCGTAGTTTATATGGCATATAGCGGAGATTCAGCCGAAGCAAATATATCTGGCAGTACTAATATCGTGATGAACGGCGGCAGTGTGTCGGGGAATATTTTGGCGGGTAGCTACATCGAGAATAATATTGAGGGAAAAACCGCTGAAGGCTCGATTCACAGCGCTAATATCACAATCTCAAAAGGGGAAATAGGCGGCGATATTTATGCCGGAGGATTCGGCGCAGGCTCGAAGATAGAGGAAGATTCCAAAGTAAAGTTCATAGGAAATTCCTCAGATATAAACTTTACGGGTACCGTGTATGGAGGAGGAGAAAACGGAGCTATTATAGGCGGAAAATCAAAAGTTGCATTTGGAGACTCGGAAAATGCCTTCGTCGGAGCTTTTCAGGGGTCTATAAATAAATTCGACGAACTCCTTGTTGAAAATGAGAATACAAATGTCGCTCTTGAGAAGGCATTTGACGTATCAGTATTGCGGGTTGATTCCTTGTCCCAGATTTCTTTGGTGGACGGCAGCAGCTTTGGCGAGCTAAACATTATCTTTAATGACAAAGATTTTGACGAAGGTTCAGTCCTCAATTTCGATTTGGGCGAAATTTTCGGTGACGGCAAGTCGATTGTTCTAAGCGCAATCGAAGGGGAAAGCGGCCTCACATTAACAAATTCGAGCGGGCAGACTTTTGCCGCAAATTATTCAAACGACTCGTTTGAAGTCCTGCATCTCATTCCTGAGCCCTCATGTTTTGCGCTTCTGTTTGGAATGCTCACTATGGGCTTTGCCTTATACCGCAGGCACAAATAGAAAAATACTTTGGCCTCCTCCTAAGGAGGCCTTTTTTTGCGCCCTAAGACTGCGCCGATATTCTCCGCGCCCTTTTACTGTTAGCACGCATATATAAGAGAGGTGTAAATAGACGACTTATTTGGCCTTCACGCGCTCCAATGACGGCAACACGAGAGTCGGACGCTTCGGAGCTTCGTCGTCGAGCTCGTTCTGTTTGGGCGCCGATCCCTCTATGCTTATGCCCCCCTTGCCGCGATTGTACACCATCTTAAATCCGCTGGCTCGGGTATTGTCTTCACGATTGAATACAACAGGATCTTGCGAGAGCACTATCATTTCCTCGTCGGCATATATGTCGGCCCTGCCGCATTCCGCCTCTTTTAGGCCCTGTGTGAGCTTCACGGAGTCCGTCATTATAATCTGCGTTATGCGCTTCTTCTTGGAACCCTTTGACGGCTTCATCACAACTTCTATCCTCCCGCATTCGGCGTTCATGTCCGTGCCGTCCACGCGGACGTCGCCCTCAAAATAGTACCTGTCGGCGTCGGGAGCAGATGCCAACCATTGTTTGTCGCTGGTGATTACGGTATTCTTTTTGGAGGCCGCTTTCGCCGCGGCAGGATCGTTCAAGCCTATGTTTCCCAAAGGGGGAAGCGTCACTTGTGGCCGCAATCCCGGATTGTCTCCGGCTATTCCGAGCTCGACAAATTTGTGGGGCTTCTTGGTGTCGCTATTCTCTGTTTTGAGCTTGGGATAAATTACAGCCGTTTCCGCATTCGCGGTATATTCGCTTTGGCTTATCTGAACTTGTCTGTCGGCGGTTATCTTCTGGACGGCGGATTTGCCGCCGGAATCCGGCCCGGTAAATACCGTCATCTTCTGGCATTTGGCGTCTATGTCCCCGGAATTTATTGAAACGTCGTCGAAAAATGTGAATGCCATGTCCTCGCCCTCTCTGGCAAAGTTCAGCTTGCGCGACTTTATTGTGGTGCCGCCTTTTTTTGCGCTAACTCCGGACGTGTCTGCGTATGCGCTTATGTCGGCTCCGTCATCGACAAATAGGTTTACAAAGGAATTTTTCTCTTTCGGATTTGAAAGCGCAATGCCGTTGTTCTTCTTGCGCTTGAATATCATTACATGGCTCTTGAGGCGGCTTGATTTTTTCGGGTCGGTAAGTTCGCAGTTGTCTATGAGGAGTATTTCGTCTTTGTCGGGTATGATTTCAAAATTGTCGGCGCGGGCGTTTCCGCTCTCATTCGCAAGCCTGACATTTCCAGAGCCGGTTATAATTTGTATCTTAGGATTTGAAGAATCGGCATTTAGGGATAGCGCAGTCATTTGCATGCATTTTGCAGTGAAATCGGGAGCGGTTATTTTTACGTCTCCGGAAAAAGTAAACTTATCGTTCTTTTCGGCCGACTCCATCTTTATGGAGTCCGCCGATATTAGCATCGACTGTTCCTTGCCGCGTTCGTCCTTATGCAGGAGTACGGCGGTGGCCCGGAGCTTTTTGTCGGGGGAGGCAATGGATTCCACGCGGCGATTCTTCTTATCCAGCATTATGGTGTCTCCGAGAAGAACACAGCCGCTCTTTACATCGGTTATCTTTGGGTTCCCCTTTAATACCATTAGCTCCTTTGCAGGAGTAAAGATTGCCGATTGGGCTTCGGCGTCCCTGCCGTCTCTTCTTATGAACACGTCTTTTTCGGCGTCCATGCTCTCAAAACGACCCTTCTTATCCTCTCCGGTTGTGAGTGTTATTTTTTGGCATTTTAAATCGAGGTCGTCCCCCTTTACGCGCACGTTCTTGCTCAAGGTGAATATGTTTCTCTTGCCCCCGTGGTCGAGGCTTCCCGTATCCGATTCTGCCTTGGTTGCCCCGCTTGATCCCTGGCCGCGAAAATCTATCTTTACGCTGTCGAGTATCTCCATGAATTTCTTGCGGGAGTCCCATCTCCATACTTTCCCGTCGAGATTAAAATCTTCTCCTTTAACGAATATTTCGGAATCTCCGAATACCTTTCCGTCGGACGGATCCACTTGCGCTTTCGGACTCGTTATGACCGCCCGCGGAGCGGCAGTGTTATCCTTGTCGAATATATCCAGTTTGATATTTTCGACGTCTATGCGCCTATCGTTTATATATGTGGCGAGATCCCCGAAAAGTTCCCATTCCTTTAGGCCGCTTTTGTCGTCAAAATTCGGCAATTCAAAGTTTTTTACGCTCCCGGGCAGCATTGTTGTCTGGCGGGCGCACAATAGCAACGGGCTCGCTAAGAATAGCGCGAATGCGGCAAGGTATTTTCTAAATTTTATCAAGATAGTATATGGTTTGGCTTTACAGAAGCATGGCGCTTACCATTGACGATATTCCAGCCTCGACTTGCAATATGTCTTGGGCAAGCATGTATGCGGGCGTTGAATATACGTTTAATTTTGCGTCTTTTATAAATCCCTCCACACCGCATTCCAAGTGGCGGGCTCCCATCGCGTTTATCGCAGATGCAGTTGACGGATCGCGCCCTATTGTCAGTTCCACTCCGTTGCCTATAACCTTTGCGGCAATTACTGGAGATATGCATATGAACCCAAGCGCGACTTTTGCCGACAAGGCGTCTTTTATTGCTTTCTCAACATCGGCGTTGACAGAGCAAGAAGTGCCGTCCATTGCAAAACTGCTCAGATTTTTTGCGGCTCCAAAACCTCCGGGAAATATTATGGCGTCAAACTTCTTCGCGTTTAGTTCGAACAGGGGCGATATCTTTCCCCTGGCTATTCTGGCGCTCTCGGATAAAACTTCCCGGGGCAGGGGCTCCGCATTCCCCGAAAGATGGTTTACGACGTCTGCCTGCGGAATGTCGGGAGCAAAAAATTTTACCGACGCTCCCGCCTTGCGTGCAGAGAGAATCGCTATAACGGCCTCGTGTATTTCGGAGCCGTCGAATACTCCGCAACCCGACAGAATTATTGCGACATTTTTTCCTGATTCTTTTTGCATTGTCATTCCTTTGCCGTTAATTCTCTATTTGTTTTATTGTATTTGCAATTTCAAATTTGCACGCTTAATCCGTCGTATGCCAAATGACAGTTTTCCGGCATCTTGGGTTCCCAAATTGAGTAGTCTATTTCCGAAGTTGTATGGATTATGTAGGTCTGTTTTGCCTCTAACTGTTTTGCAAATCCCATAGCGGTAAATAGCGACATATGCGACGGATGGTCGCGGAGCCTCAAACCGTCTATGGCAAGCAGGTCTGCCTTTGCCGCCATATCCATTGCCCGCGGAGTTAATGTCTTGCAGTCGGAAAAATACGCGAGCTTTTTGCCCTCAGCTTCAAATACCAGTCCGAGCGTCTCTATGGGGCCATGCGGCAAAAGTTCGGTCTTTAGCAATACTTTCCCCCCAAAAAGCTCCTGTTCGGGCTTGGCTTCGGACAGTGAAAAACATGGGTATCCCGGCTTGTCGGGAATATCGTGCAGCGCGTAGGGAAATATCTGGCTTATGCGCTCCATGCCTTCGCGGCTCGATATAACGTCCAACTTATTCCCGGGAATAATGTCGCAAAACCTCCTGAGATCGTCCATGCCCAGTATGTGGTCGGCGTGCCCGTGCGTCAAAATAAACAAGTCTATCCATTCGATTTTATTTTGCAGGCATTGTATCCTGAATTCTTGCCCGGCGTCTATCTGTATGTGATGGCCGGCAATCTCTATATGGGTGCAAGTGCGCGTGCGCCAATTCCTCGGATTTTTCAAATCGAGGCTCTTATTGCGCGACGCTATTACGGGAACACCTTGCGAAGTTCCCGTCCCCATGAAAATTATTTTCATTTGACGGTATATTTGGGCTTTGTCGGCAAATCTCAAATAAAAAACCCGAAGTTTTTGCTTCGGGTTAAAAGAATTTTAATTCCTTATTTTCTGCGGCGCCGCAATCCATAGAGCAGCGCGCCAACCCCAAATATCGCCGCAAAATACGAAGATTCCGGTATGATATTGTAAGAGTATTCCCACATTCCGTAATCGTTCATGAAGGACACCAATTCCCAGTCTATGCCCTTGTCTCCTATTCCGTCGAATATAAGAGTGCTTTCCAGTTCCGAGTCAAGTTTCGTGCCCATCATAATCTTATCTTCGCCCTTTACATAATTTGCTATGTGAAGCTCCGTCTTTGAACTGTCGAATTCTCCCATTTTTGTTCCCGATAAGACTATCCCGTTCCCAATTATTAGGTTCTGGGCGTTGGAATTTTCACCGAAGTCCAGAGTCCCAGTGACGTATCCATATTGGTCGAGCCAGTAATTTATCTTAGATACTTCTAAATCAAAACCCTGTAAGGCTATTACTCCAGCATTGGAAGATGAAGGGTGGTTTTTTAGCCTAATTTCGGTTAGCAATGGAACTTGGTTATTCCCGCAAAATTCAAGCCGCGAATTTTGGCGCAATGTAATTTCGAATGTGAATGTACCCATTGATGTCACCATGGCATCTCTCATGTCAAACGCTACAATCGCTTCGGTGGCAAGTGTTATCGTATTTATGTCTGAGGCTGCATTGCCTTGAAAGATTGTTTTGCCGGTTCCTCCTCCGTTTATAAATACTGTTGTGCTTTTTATAGACGCAAGCTTGGCATTCACTATAATATTTCCGCTGCCGGTGACATTGAATTGCCATTCCTTTATGCTGCCGTTTGCAGTGCCGTCGGAAGTCTTAAGTTCCGCAACGCTTGAACCGTTCGCGGCGCCTATGTACAAATCGTTCTTCGAGCTGTTTGTAAAACCGGCGTTGTTCCCATAATTGACGCTGAAATCCATAGCCAGCCTAAAATCCTCGCTATCGAAACTCTTGTTTAATATCTGGGTATTCTTTGTTGAATCAAATGTCAGAGTCCCGCCGTCTTTTGCCATTACAACAGTAGTCTTGGTATAGGGGGATCCAGTATTCTGGTTTATGCCTCCCACTAAAACGTCAGTATCTATGTATAAAATGTCTGTCACACCGGCTTCGTATGTCGGCCCGTTATAATTGGAATCTCTTCCAAGCACTATGACATCTCCCACGCCAGGCAATGTGGAGGATTTTATGGCATCGGAGTTATAATAATCATTGTCATACTGTACTTCCGAAACCGCCCAATTATTCAAATCCGAAAAATTTCGAGTATAAGTTGCCTGATCCTCAAAACCTTTCGTGAAATAATAATTTCCGCCGTAGCTTGCGGCGGCAAATATGAATGAAATCATGCAAATAATTTTTGTCTTCATATCTTTTCCTTTTTTCATTACAACGCACCTTATAGCTAATACGTTATAGCAACGTCTCTGTTTTAGTCAAGTTTTTTTAACAATATTTTAAAAATTTGTTTGCCATAACACTCTATCGAAATCCGGAAGCTGTAAATCCGCGCAATGTCGGAGCTTTTTTGTAAAAATGTTTAAGATTTCCAATAAACCTTGATTATTCTATTTTGAACGGCAGCCGCCTCTTGGATAAATATGATGGCTTTAATTTGATATTCAGTGTAAAAACGAAAATATTATCTATCATTACCCCAAATGGCATGTGCCAACAAATCGGGATTTGCCAATCATGCGGCAAATAGATTGCTTATAGGTTTTGTTAAGGGAACTTTGTAAATAAAAAACGCGAGCGCCTATTTGGCAACTCGCGTTTTTTATAAGATGTTGTATATTTATTAGCGCCGACGTCTTAGGCATACTGCGGAAATGGCTATTATTCCTAACACCGACGCAAATATGGACGGTTCGGGAATCGCAACCAATGAGTATTCCCAAGTATTGAGCGAATCTATAAAGGTTTCGCTCAGTTCATAGCCGTCTTCGTATCCTTCAAAAACGAACATGTCTTTGTTCGAGTCTGACAATTTTATGTCGAAGTAAATGTGATCCTCGCCGAGAACATAGTTCAAGATGTAAAGATAGGAGCCTTCTTTTATCATCTGTCCGCCGCCGACAGACATTCCCTCTGCGCGGAAAACTTGCTCTATGGAATTTTCACCAAAGTCTATTGTTCCGTTTACTTGAGTTGCTTGGTCGCCATAGAAGGTGAGGGTGCCTATGCGCTCGCTGAATCCGTTCATCTCAAAAGTTCCGCCCATAAGAGTGGGATCTGAGGTTCGCGGAGTTTTAAATTGAAGCCCGCACTTATCCGTGAGCTGGTCGGAGGCGAGGAGCCGTAATGTGGAGCCGTTCGTAATTTGAACATTTTTATCGCAAAGCTGGGCGCCGTTTGTCATGCCGGTTTCCACTACGATGCCGCTTGCAAGAATAAATCCGTTAACATTCCCTATCTCATGGCTCTGCGATCCGGAGAAACGTATTACACCGGGCGTATATCCATCTACTGCGGTTCCATCGCCCATCAGGCGCACATAATTGGACGTCACAATTTTTGAGTTTATTATTATGTCTCCGGTTCTGCATGCCTGCCCGTTTAAAGAGCGTGCATTCGCATTATATATATAAAGGAGATTGGATTTGCCCTCCTCATTTGGAAGCATGGTGATTGTGTAGCCTTCGCTGAAAACCATGTTTTTCTTGTCTTTTTCGTCGGTGGATCCATTTGATCTTGCAGACGAATTGTATATGGTAGCTATGCCGCTTGTGCCTCCGGATATGTTAATATTGGCGCTTATGACAAAGTTCTCGTCCCACTGGTTGTTGTCTATAACAACATTGCCTATCCCGGAATTATAGGAGCTCTTGTTTGATGCGTCCACAGTAAGGTTGATTGACGCGTCTTCTGTAAGAGCCGTTATGCCGGGTGTAGAGAACCCGCCGCCGTGAAATATATATGAAGCGTACACCGGAGTAGATATTTTGACTATGCCGCTTGATGCAAGGTCAGTTGGCCCGTTAAAACGCGCGTTATCCTTAAAATAAACTCTATCCGATGAAGTGGGCAGCCTATCCCATGGAGAAACATTGTACAACTCGTTGGCCGTAGTAGGGCTTGTCATGCTCCAATTTATTATGTTTTCCCAATCGCGGCTATAACTCTGGCCTTCTTCAAGTGTCTTTGGCCCGCGAGTAAAATAAAAGTCTGCCGCGCTTGCAACTCCAACGCTTAATAAAAAAATCACTCCTGCAATTTTTTCTGGTTTCATATACGCCCTTCTAAATTTAGTTTATATTTATATCGCTTTTTTGTTGTTTTCAACATTATTTTATAGGTTTATTGAGCAAAAATGCAAATTTCTCGTAATAAACCCAATTGTGCTTAAAATTTATAATGATTATATAAACTGCCTTACTTCCATTCTCAGAATTATTTATATAAATTAAAAGCGTTTTTCCTAAAGTCTTATCTGTGCAGATTGTATCAGCCATTTGTTCCAATATGGCATGGATATATTCTAAATAGAGTTTTTACTATTACTTTCTCTCAAAATAGTTATTTCCATAATATTCACAGTTTGACTTTAAAATATGCTTTTGTACGTTATGCAAATAAAGCATATATTATTATGAGAAAAGAGCCCTATATAAATTTACAAGAGGCGAAGAAAGAGGATTTACCAGATTTTGCAAGAGATCTGCAATCTGCTTTTGTGGCTGCTCTGGTGAAAAATTTCGGGCCGTGGAACGGCGGTCCAATCCCTTCCGACGTCGATTTATGGGAATCTTTTGACTCTCCAAACTCCGTAGTATATCACATACTTTTAGACGATATCAAAGTTGGAGGAGCTGTTCTTAAAATCGATGAAAAGTCCAGATACAATTTCTTGGATTTATTTTTCGTATCCTCCTCGCGCCACGATTGCGGAATTGGGCTGGCCGCATGGAAGGCCATTGAAAAGAAATATCCAAATACCGCTGTATGGGAAACCTTCACGCCGTATTCCGATAAAAGAAATATTCACTTTTACGTCAACAAATGCGGATTTCGCGTCGTGGAGTTCTTTAACAAACATCATCCAGATGTTCGTATTCCCAAAAGCCAGTATGGCAAACCGATTCCCGGCTGCGAAGAATTCCTCAGGCTTCAGAAAGTTATGGAATAAATCGAATATAAGAACAACTCCCGCAGGATTCTCTATTGCGTTTGAGGCTGCGGGAAATTGTCTTAGCTGTCGGTTATTAATTGTCTATCTTTATGTTGTCGCTGTGTTTTATTATAAAAGGCTCCGGCTTTTTTATGTCTCGCGCCGGGTATTCTGAAGTCTTGTTGACCTTGTTGTTCCGCCATACGAGGCCGTCAACGCAGTATATATTCAAAAGCGGAGTGTCGTCGAATACGTTGAAAGTGTTGTTCTCTATCAAAATATTGCGATTGTAGCGACTGGTCTCAAAATCCTCCTTTATTCCGGCGGCAACATCTATTATAGCCTTGCCCCAAACCCCGAAACGGCAGTTGTCAAATGTGTTTCCGCGTATAGTGCAGTCGCGAACGCCTCCCTGCTCAAACCAGTAGCAGGAGTCGCCCTCAAATAGCAGAGCCGCCCCCGGCGCCTGAAATAAGTTGTTTTCAACTAATGTCTTGCCGCGGCAATTTAACAGCATGCCGCGGGCCCTATTGCGGCGTATCGTATTGTTGGTTATCTTTATTTCAGGATAGTCGCGTATCACTGCGATGGCGTCGTTTGGCTTTACGGAATCCGAGACGGGCTCGGCGAATTTCAGTCTCTTAAGCTCGTTGTTAATCCTCTCAACAGAGGTTATTTTACCTTCGGCAAGGGTTTTCATGCTCCTCCCCCCGACAAATTCAACTTTCTGTCCCGCCTCAAAAGTTTCAAATCCATGTTGTTGCGGGTGTACCAAACGCGTCACGGCGGTGTCGCCGTCTATGGATACTATCTGCTCGTAAATGCCGTGTATGTTTGTGGCGTCGTCCATTTGATTCTCAAAGAGATTGGAATCCAATACGATTTCTCCCTCGCAGTTGACAAAATGGGTGGCATCGGCAGTGCAGCTTATCATTCGATTCCCCGAAGGCGTCACCTTGCAGTTGCGCACGCGTATGTCCCTGGAGTTTTGCCCGAGTATCCCCATGCCGCCGGCCCCGTATATCGTTACATTGTCAAAGTTTACGTTTTCAGATTTCGATACGGCAAATGTAGGGTGGTTGCGGTATTGGTACTGGAATACAACCGTATTGCCCGGAGTGAATTTTGCCAAACTGTGCCTTATGCGAACTTTGCGGCCGTCGAGCTTTTCCGCGGGGCAGCCCTTGTTCAGCCAATAGTCCCGCGCAAGATAGGCGGTCTCGCGCCTCTTGGTGTCGAATTCCAATAGCGAACGATAAGGTATGTCCACTTTTTTAGGATCGTCCCAGAGCAAGGGATCTGGCTTGCCTATGAATTTGAGTATTCCCTCTTGCACCTCAAACGGGTATTCTTCGGGTATTTCCACGACTATGCTACCAGGGGAACTCTCCAAAACTATGCCCTCATTGTGAAACGGACGAAATACATCGACGCTGAAATTCTTAAAATTTATGTTCTTTGAGTTCTTGACGCTAAAGGGATTTACGAATCCGTGGAAAATGAAATCCGAACCTTGCCCATCTATGGTTATGTTCTCGTAGCCGTTCAAATTGAATACTATGCGCTTCAAGCCCTCGTCGTTGTTGCTTATAAAAAGATACTCTTCGGGAGCGTAGTTAGGCGCAAAATCGTACCTGCCCTTGGGAAATTTTATAACGACGTCTCCTCCTGCGCTTTTGGCTGCGGCAAGAACCTTTTGCACTGCCGCGGTAGAGTCGGATCCGTCGCCTTTTACACCGTAATCCGCCACATTTATCTCCGTCTTGCCAAAGGAGAAATTCGCAAATGCAACTAATAATATTACTAAAAGCTTTTTCATAGATGTTCTCTTATATTTACGCATTTGCGCTTACAAGCGTTTTTTCAATTCTGAAAATTTTATGCTTTACAATGTTAGATAACATATGATACACTTTGCTTAAAACGTTATAGCACAACTAAACAAACACCCTTAACTATCATGAATATGAGAAGCATAAGTAAATTATCCATCATTGCGACAGCTCTTTTTGCATTTTGTTCGTCTTTCGGTATGCCTCTTGAAACTCCTCGGATAAAAGGAGCGAGGGTGAGGGTTGAAAATTATCCTAACCCTCTAACCGGCATATTCACATACAAAGATTTTACCACTCTGGATAGCAGCATACTTTGCACAAATAGGGGGTGGTATTACAAGAATGGGCGTTTGTCCAAGAAAGATAAATTGGGGATTCCCGAGGAATTGTTCGGCTGTAAATATTATCTGCTCCCCGTTCAAGAAGAATTGACATACGAGGTTTTGTCGGACGGCGAGCTGTATGCGGTTGCGCCGTGCAATTCAAAATGCGATAGAACCTCGAATCTTAAAAAAATCGGATTCGAGAGGGTTCCCAACGTGGAGACTTTCCGCTTTTTTGACACTAAAGAGGAAAATATATCTGCCCTTTTCAAACGCGCAGTTAAGAAGGGAGATAAATTTAAAATACCGCGCCCCTGGTGCTTTATCGCCGGCATAATAGAAGATAGCCCGGCGGAAAACGGAGAGGTATTGTACAACGGCATTGTAATTCCGCGCGAATGGCCCCCAAAGTACGCCCCAAATAAAAGTGGCAAATGGTGGCCCGACGGCAAAACTCCAATGCCTGTGCCGTATCTTGAAAAGAAACCCCCGGTAATAAATATCAGCGTCGGGCGGCAGCTGTTTGTTGACGACTTCCTAATCGCAGACGGCAGCGATTTTGTTAGGGAATTTCATCTGCCGAAAAAATACGAAGGCAATCCCGTGCTCAAAGCTGAAACTCCGCTCGAAAAAGGCAAATTCGGAATAAACAAGATGTCGGGGGCGGCCCCAAAGGACGGCGGGGTTTGGTGGAATCCGGATTCCCAGATGTTTGAAGTTTGGTATGAATGCGGTTGGTGCGGAACATACGCCTACGCTACGAGCCGGGACGGATTGAATTGGGAGCGCCCAAATCTGGGGATTTTTGATGAACCTAACCAAGTAATGCCGGACAGCATGCACCCAGATTCGGGCGGTGTCGTCTTGGATTATCAATGTCCCAATCCCGCCCAAAGATACAAGATGTTCAACAGAGGCGGCGGAGATTTTTGGTGCAGGGGAAAAGTCTGGGTGAGCCCCGACGGAAAACATTGGGGTGAACCTGTCCGCAGCGGCGCTATGGGGGATCGCTCAACTATGTTTTACAATCCGTTCCGCAAAAAATGGGTATTCAGCCTTAGATGGGGAATCCCACATAGCACTGCCGGAAGGGCGCGCGCGTATTTTGAGGCAAATGATTTTATCGAAGGAGCCAAGTGGCAGCCTGAAGAACCGGTCTATTGGTTGGGAACCGATATGCTGGATATAAAACGCGACGAGATAAAGGATTCCATCAAACCGCAACTCTACAATTTCAACGCAGTAGCCTATGAAAGCCTTATGCTCGGAATGTTTGAAATACTTTGGGGCCCCGAAAACGATACTTGCGCGGAACGCGGACACCCCAAATTTACTTCGCTGTCGTTCGCCTATTCAAGAGACGGATTTCATTGGTCCAGGCCTGATAGAAGACCGGCTATAGATTCTTCGAGAACTTTCTCCAAATGGGACAACGGATATGTGCAAAGCGTCGGCGGCGTCTGCACTGTGCTCGACGATAAGCTTTACATTTACTACATTGCCTTTGGCGGCAATAAGGATAACGTTTTTAATCCCCAAACTACAGGTAAAAGCTCAATGTTGTCGGGCATGTACGACAACAGCGCAATGGGAGTGGCGGTTATGCGCCGCGACGGATTTGCGTCGCTGAATTCAAAATCTAAAGACAAATCCGCTCTGGTGCTTACAGAACCTGTATTATTCTCGGGCTCTTATCTATTCGCAAATATCGACGCCCCAAAAGGCGCTCTTTATGCGGAAGTCTTGGACATGGACGGGAAAGTCATAGAGCCTTTCTCATTTAAGAATTGCATACCGGCAACGGGAGATTCAACCGCCGCCCGCATTACATGGAAAGGCGCCCCCGACGATCTGGCCCGCTTTGCAAATCGCCCGGTGAGACTTAGATTTAAAATGGATAATGGAAAATTCTACTCTTTCTGGGTCAGCGTGTCCGAAAACGGCAGAAGCGACGGTTATGTGGGCGGAGGCGGCCCGGGATTCTATTCAAACATAGATACCGTTGGGAATTCTAATAAGAAATAAAATTAAATATCCGTCGCTTTGTTTGCCTTATGCGGCAACGCGGCGGAACTTGTTTTTATCAAGGACAATTTTTACATTTATTTTTCCACCAGTTGGGTGTGAAAAAATATAGCTGTCGGGAAAATTTTTCCTGCACCAACTTTTTGTAATGTCCAATATTTCAAATAGGGAAAAACCGTAGGCCTTATTTCACTTGCCACGGAATCATATGGTAAACCAATACCGCCAACAATGCCCCTATTATTGGACCAAGTAGCGGAACTATGGCATATCTCCAGTTGGAGTTGCGCTTGCCGGGTATAGGGAGAATGGCGTGCGCAAAGCGCGGAGATATGTCTCTTGCCGGATTTATCGCGTACCCCGTCAGGCCGCCGAGAGACACGCCTATGGATACTATCGCCGCGAACACGAAGATCTTGTCGGTGCCGGACGCCCCGCAATCCACATTGGCAAGTCCCTTTATGGCGAATACGAGAACGAAAGTTCCTATTATTTCGCTCAACATATTTGAGGAGAAATCGGGTATTGAAGGGGCTGTGCAGAATACGCCAAGCTTTGTGTCGGCGTCGCTTGTGGCTTCAAAATGCCGCCTGAAAAGAAGCCATACGCAAACGGCGCCGGCAAATCCGCCAAGCATCTGTCCGCATACATATAGTGGAAGCGCATTCCAAGTTATGCTCCCATCAGCCGCGAGCGCTATCGAGAGAGCCGGATTCAAATGCGCCCCGGACGACGAACCGAAAATAAATACCGGCAAAAGCACAGCCAATCCCCAACCCACAGCTATTTGCAGCGCTCCCGCTCCCTTCATGCCGGACTTCTCAAGCCGCACATTGGCGACAACCCCGCAGCCGAGCAAAATTAGTAGGGCCGTTCCCAAAAATTCAGAAATAAATATTAACATGGCGATTATTTCCCCCATCCCATAGAACGTCTTACGGCGTTTTTCCAACCCTTAAGCAAGGCGGTTCTTTCGGATTTTTGCATTGAAGGCTTAAATATTTTATCGGGATTGTCGTTTTTCAAAAGGTCAGATTTCCCTTTCCAAAATCCCGAAGCCAAGCCGGCCAGATAAGCCGCTCCTGCCGCCGTGCTCTCCGTGCATGCAGGCCTCTTTACGGGAACTTCTATAATATCCGACTGGAATTGCATTAGAAAATCGTTTCTGCTGGCCCCTCCATCAACTTTTAAGGCCGGCAATTTCAGCTTTGAATCGGCTCTCATCGCTCCTATTACATCGTACACCTGAAATGCCAGCGACTCCAACGTGGCGCGTATTATATGGTATTTATTTACGCCGCGAGTGAGTCCGACTATCACTCCGCGGGCATACTGGTCCCAATACGGAGCCCCAAGACCTGTAAAGGCCGGCACTACATAGCAGCCGTTTGTGTCCTTGACTTTGCAGGCCAGATATTCGGAATCCGGAGATTCGTCGAACAACCTAAGCTCGTCGCGCAACCATTGTATTGCCGCTCCCGCTACAAATATGGATCCCTCAAGAGCGTAGTTGACCTTTCCGTCAAGCCCCCAGGCTATCGTAGTGACAAGTCCGTTCTTTGAATATACCGGTTTCTCTCCGGTGTTCATGAGCAGGAAACAACCGGTTCCGTATGTGTTTTTGGCGTCTCCCGCATCAAAGCATTTTTGCCCGAAAAGCGCGGATTGCTGATCCCCGGCAGCTCCGCCTATGCTTATTGGCTCCCCGAAAAATTGCGGGGAACTCTCGCCGTAAATGTAGCTTGAAGGCATTGCTTTCGGCAACATCTGCCTGGGAATACCAAGCAATTTCAAAATTTCATCGTCCCAATCCAGCTTGTTTATATTGAACATCATCGTGCGGGAGGCGTTTGAATAGTCGGTTATGTGTACCGCCCCTCTCGTCAGTTTCCATATAAGCCAAGTGTCTATCGTCCCAAACAGCAATTCTCCGGATTCGGCCCTCTTTCTTGCTCCCTTTACATTGTCGAGTATCCATTTTAGCTTGGTGGCCGAAAAATATGCGTCCAACACCAGCCCGGTGCGCTTGCGAAAAAATTCGGATAAACCGTCCGATTTTAGACGGTCGCAAAGCTTGGCGGTTCTCCGGCACTGCCATACTATGGCATTGCAGACAGGCTCGCCTGTGGATTTATCCCATACGACAGTCGTCTCCCTCTGGTTCGTTATTCCTATCGAAGATATGTCGGCAGGAGTCGCCCCGACGCGCGCCATCGCCTCAACCGCGACGCTTATCTGGGTTGACCAAATCTCGTCGGCATTGTGCTCAACCCAGCCGGCTTTTGGGAAAAACTGGCGAAATTCCTTTTGAGCCACTGAGCGTATATTCGACTCCCTGTCGAATAGAATTGCACGGCAACTTGTAGTTCCGGCGTCGAGCGCGAGTATGTATTTGGGCATATTTTTCCTCTCTAAGGTTTCGGCACTTCAAGTATTAAGAAAGGCTTTATTTTTACATCTCCCAAGAGCCCCGATTTTACCGTGGGTCTGCCTTTATTTATGTAATCGAAAGAGCTGAATGTCTTGCGCTCGGTTTCCGGCCGGGGAAGGGTGGGGTCATATGCCCAATCGGGAATTTTTGAGTCGCGGTCGGGGCAGTTATCAGGCAGGGACGCGTCTCCGACAAGCCTGTTTGTGAAAGTGTTGGTGACCCTTATCAACAGCTTGTTTTTGCCGGCCTTGGCGTATTTTGTTATATCTGCCTTAAATGGCGGCCTCCACAAGGTTCCGATGTCCTCGCCGTTTAACCATATATGCGCTATTATGGCAACTTCTCCGAGATCCAATTCAAGCCCTATCCCTTTTTGAACCATATCTTCTGGTATGTCGAATTCCTTGAAATAAGTGGCGGTTCCCGAGAAATGCTTTTCGTCAAATGCGTCGAATTTGTCCCATGAAATAAGATTTTTAAGTTTTATGTTTTGGCGAACTCCGCGTTCGACCGGGAATGATAGAGTCCAATCTTTCGATAGGTCGAGAACTGGAGGCGGCGCTTTCTTCGCCTCCAATTTCAATGATTTTCCGTCGGCGGTCTTTGCGGTAAAACTCCCCTTGCCGCGGGCCGATACCTCGAATTTTTTAGCTCCCTCAATAGGGCTGAGCGCGGCATCGAGTGAAACTATCCGGGGGAGATTCGAGGTCTCATTCGTAAATATAAAGAAGCGGGACTCCCCTCCTTCAAGCTTTGTGCGGACTTTTGTGAGACCGTTTCCAGAATCCTCCCACACAATGTTTTTGGAAATACTGCCGTTCATCGGATTCCACATCTGCGGAGTTTTGCCGGATACGCGGAATGTAAATTCACCTTCGGACTTTGATGTTCCGATGTTTGTCACAAAGTATATGTCGGCGTCTTTTGTCCTGCGGTGTGTATAGCGCAATATAATTCCGCCACCTTCAGGCCCGGAAAAGTCTTTCTTGAATCCTATTTTGTTTAAGGCATTTTCGAGTCCGAATGAATGGGGAAATATTTTTCCGGCTCCGTATGAAGCTATGCTGTCCTTATCCACCTTCGCCCACATCTTGGACGAGAGTTCCCGCACTCTTGCATCGGAGGCGGGATAATCCGTAAGCCCCGAGGCTCTCGCCGGGCGATCCATTATTATGCAGCCGCCTTTTTCGACAATCGAGGCAACCCGCTCCAAAAGGGCCGGACTTATATGCTCAATATCCCTCATGACGAGTATCGCGCATTTAGAGCCGGATTTCTTGTGGGTTATATATCCCGATTCAAAATCAAAATCAGATAAAACTTCGGCGCTCACAAAATAGTAATCCCTGCCGTCGGGAATAGGGGTAAGCCATTTGTCCTCGATCTTGAATGCGGGATTATATCCGCCTTTCGGCGCGTATTTTGTCCGCGCCTTGTAATTGTCGGCGCAGGTGTCCACGGGAGCGTCCTCTCCGTAAAATAGAGCTACGTCGCCGACAAGTTTTCCCTCCTGCAATACCGTTTGCACGCGCGACAAGTATTGCAGCCACGCTTTCGATTCGTCCCACCACGTGTTGTTCCTGTGCATTTGGGAGCCCCAATGCCACATGCTCATTCCCGGCTTTAAATCGTCGCAAAACGGCTGGTGGGCAAAGGTATGGAATATCACCCTATTCATTCCTTGAGTGAAAAACATGTCACCCTGTTCCTTTATCGAGGCCGGGCTGTCTTCAAATGTATCCTGGCCGCGCGCGGCTGTAAAGGCTTCCACTCCAACTATGCTTTCATCCATAAATTCCGCCGCGCTCTGGGCAAGTTTTATAGACAAGTCGGAGCCTCCGCCTGTCCTTCCCGCCCAAAATTCTCCCATAGGCAGGTCGCCGCGCATCGAGCATTGGAGTGTGTCCATGGCGTTCGTATTGCCGTATCCCTCTACGGCAAGCTTCAAGCCGTGCTCATGGCAAAGTCTGCGGAATTCGCCGTAGTGGTAGTCGGCTATCAAGTCGGCGCAGGTGCGCCTAAAATCGAAAAGAAACCTTTCGGTAAATTCGCTGCTCTCTATTATCCTTCCCGTGAGGGCTGGAAGGTATTTCACCATATCGTAACCGCGCCGCGATTTGAATTCTTCGGGCATGGCGGCTGTCCAATTCTGTTCGTGGGCTTCGTAGCTGTCTATCAAAATCGTGTCCAGACGCTTCTTTCCGCCGGAATTCGCCCTCTCTATTACAGGCAATACGCCGTCCCTAAAATGCGCCTGTACAGCTTCCCGGCTGAACTTGTCACATTCCAAACCCCTGCCTCCAATCGGGGCAGGGTGGTTTTGCATGCCGGTTATCGTGTATCCGAAACGCAATATCGTCCATTGGCGTGCGTCCGGAGGAGTCCAATCGAGCGTTCCGTCAGGGGAGAGTTTCTTAGTCAGGTCTATTATTTCAGAAAACGCGATTGGATAGGGGGCGACGCGCTTGTCTAAGTCGCGCTTATGGTTCTCATAGTAAGCCTTGCCGTTCCCAAAGTTTGCCTTGATATCCCAGTCTTTTAGCAAATGCGGCTTGCCATCCTGTTCGTCTTTCGGGGTTGGAAAGGCTATTACGGCGATGTCTTTATAGTATTTATTCTGCCATTCAGCCTTCTTCGGGTGGGGCTCGGGTTGGCTGTTGTTTACAGTATATACCATCGGCGATACCTTGTTGTTCTCTACCGTAAATCTTTCGAGCTTTATTGGCGATTTCCCCTTGGCGTATGTCTGCGTCCAGACAACTTGCTTCATAGCGTCTTCCGGCTTTACCCATGGCCCGGCGCTCGTGGCAAAGCCGGCGCAGTTGTGGAATGTGAAATCAAGCCCGAGACGGTCGGCAGTTCTCGCAGTCAGTTCTATGGCGTCCCACCATTCGTCGGACAGGTAGTGGACCTTCCCTCTTGCAGTGGATCGGGGGGCTGCGCTAAACAAGTGAAACCCTCCTAATCCATTGTATTTCATGGCTTCGAGATCCTTTACAATACCGTCTTCGGAGACATTGTCGTTCATCCAGTGCCACCATGTGAAAGCCTTGCTCTCTTCAGGGGGATTTTGGAATCTCTTAACAAGTCCTGCACTCTCCCCTTTAAATTCCTTACCTTGCGCAAATGCGCAGATGCAAATCAGAAAACAATAAAAAATACTCCTCATGCGCATAAAGATACCCGAGTCTATTTTTTGCGTCAAAAAAAATATTAAAAAACTTTAAAAATGAAAGATCATGTATATATCAGGCTCTTATGTTAAAAAGGGAAAATTCAATGATGCTTTTCGGGCTCTCAGCAAGCGAGAGTTCGCTCAAAGGTATAGGCCTGTTTCTTTTTGTTTATCTGGGGGCGACATTCTTCGCCGCAGCGGCAACCGCTCCGGTATATTGGGCCGTACAGTACCTGGATTCGCATTTTTCTCTCAGCCTTACTAAATGGATGCTCGGATACGAAATAGACGTATTCTTCGACCGCCTGCGTTGGATTCCCATTATATTGGGATTGCCATGGGTATTGGCAAAATGCGGGCTCTTCTCCCTGCGCAATCTCGGAATCTCGTTTGATCGTTCCCACGCAAGAATGTTTCTCAGATTTTTCCTGTATGGCATAGGACTTAGCGCATTCATATTTCTAATGCAGCTTATATTTACAAAGGTTGTCTATGACGGCAACTTCACGGCAAAATTAGCGATAAAAACCCTCTTCTCAGGACTCGCCAGCGGCCTTATATTGGGATTCCTCGAAGAACTCGTATTCAGGGGGCTTATCATGCGCTCTATTTATACGGCGTGGGGCGTGTGGAGCGCTATGATTCTTTCGTCGCTCTTCTTCGCATATAAGCATTTTAAAATTCCGGACAGCATTTGGGATAATATACCGTCGTTCGCATCCTATCCTCCGTGGGATATCGGATTTTCTCTGGCCTATTACGATACTGTCGCGATAGCTTCCACCTTCAATCTCGTGCCATTCCTATCTCTCTTTATGTTTGGAATGTTGCTGTGCGCAATATATCTGCGCACCAAAAGCCTCATGGCGCCAATGGCCCTTCATGCGGGAATTGTCTTCTGCATACAAAACTATAGAAAATATTTTACTATTTATTCCGACGATCCTTTGCGGCATATATTTGGCAACGCCGGTATGACAAACGGATATCTGGCTCTTATAATCCTTGTGGCTTTATTCTGTATTTTCGCTTTTAAGCGCTCCGGGAAAAAAGTTTAATGCCAACTGGTTATGTCCAACTGCTCGCCCCGGCCCGCAATCGTGAAATAGCGGAAGCCGCTATCCTTGCAGGCGCGGACGCTGTATATATTGGCGCTCCCGAATTCGGCGCGCGCGAGGACGCGTCTAATCCCATCGAGGATATTGCTGAAGTTTGTAAAATAGCCCACCTTTACGGGGCGAGAGTTTGCGCGGCATGCAATACGATACTAAAAGACTCCGAATTGCGGCGTGCCGAAACTATGGCATGGAGGCTTTACGAGGCGGGAGTGGATTCGATTATCGTTCAGGATATGGCATTCTTAAAAATGAAGCTTCCTCCTCTTCGCCTTCATGCGAGCACTCAATGCCATATCTCAAATGTTGAAAAAGCTAAATTCTTGGAGGCGTGCGGGTTCGAGACTATCGTTCTGGCAAGGGAACTGTCTCTCGGGGAAATATCGGAAATAGCAAACGCCGTTTCGTGCAATATCGAATGTTTTGTCCATGGGGCTCTATGCGTCTCATATAGCGGACAATGCTATCTCAGTTGGGCAATAGGCGGGCGCAGCGGGAATAGAGGCGCGTGCGCGCAGCCGTGCAGAATGCTTTATTCTCTCCAAGACTCGTCGGGAAAATCTATTGCCCCAGACGCCCATTACCTTAGCCTGCGCGATATGAACCGCTCTGCTTCCATCGGGGAAATGTTGGATGCGGGCGTGCGAATATTTAAAATAGAAGGACGCCTAAAAGATGCCTCTTACGTTAAAAATATAACCGCTTATTATAGAAAAATTATTGATTCTCAAATTTCCTCGCGCAATCTCAAGCGGCTTTCTAACGGACAGTCTATACTCAACTTTGAGCCGGATCCCGTTAAAACTTTCAGCAGGGAATTTTGCGAATACCACCTTCATGGAGTTGAATCGGGTACCGCGAATTTTTCCGCCCCAAACTCGCGCGGCGAATTTATCGGTATCGTTGAAAAATCCGAACCGGGCGCTTTCTATTTCAACAACGCTTCCAAAATATTAAAAAACGGAGACGGCCTCGTATTTGAAACTCCGCAAACTCCTCCGCGCATTTTCGGAGCCGGAGTGTCGGGCGTGAATGGGGCGCGTGTACTCGTGGGATACCCCGCAATGCGCCTACCTAAAGGAACCCGCATTTGGCGCAATAAAAGCGCGGAATTTGAGAAACTCGCAAAACTCGCTCCCGCGAGAAAAATTGAAGTATCCATCTCTCTGCGCAGGCTTTCGGACTCTCTGCGCTTTGAAATGAGTCAGGCGGACGCTCCCGAAATATTTTCGGAAATACTTTTATCTTGCGGCGCCCTTATTAAGGCCGACAACCCGCAAACTGCGCGCTCGGCAATCTCGGCAAATCTCTCAAAACTCGGTTCCACTCCATTCAAGTGCACAAAAATTGACATCGAAATTCCGGACGAATCTATTCCGTATCTAAAGATATCCGATATTAACTCCATTAGAAGAAATCTTGCGGAAAAATTGGAATCAAAAATATTGAGGGAATACGATATTTCGAGAAGAAGCTTTGTCCCGCGCAAGCCGGATATGGAGGCCGCAAAACACTTTGCAGCCGCCCTCCCTTGCGATTATCGCGCAAATTGTCTGAATTCCCTTGCCCGCGAATTTTATTCGGACGTTAGTGTTAATATAACCGAATACTCCCCGGAAAGCGGGTGTCTTGATATGCGCGGCCGCCGCGTTATGCGAACGCGGCTCTGCATATTGAGAGAACTTGGAATTTGCAAAACTCTTGGAAAATTTCCGCCGTCAATAAAAGAACCCTTGTTCCTTAAATCTGAATCCGCAAATCTGCGCTTGCGTTTTGATTGCAAGTCGTGCGCTATGGACATATTTTACGAGTAGAGATCACAATCCCTATTATTAGGCGGCTTCGTGGTTTGTGTTTGGAAAATCTTACGGGGCTTTCGCAAGTGAGTCGAGCCTTGATGTTATCTCGTCAACCAATATATCCAATTTGGCAAAATCGCTGCTTGTGGGTTTGCCTTTAGCTATGACAGGCGCAAGTTTTTCGGGCTTTGTCAGGGTAAAGCACGCGTCCACGGGAGCGCTCAGGTTTCCGGCCCATCCAAATGACCCCACCAATGCGTAAAATTTTATCTTAGGCCGCAATATGTTTGTCAAATAGGCCGCGTAAACAGTTTTCGGATGCGGCCCGGTGAGCACCATTGACGTGCCAAATACAATTCCCGCAGCGTCTATTAACTCCATGGCAAGCTCGCCTTCGTCGGCCTCCATCAGATCGGCGGTCGCAACTTGAACCCCTCTCTTCCTGAGCCCGCCGGCAAGGTATTCGCACATAATGCGGGAATTGTCGTACATCGACACATAGGGCAAGAGAATTTTGCGCGATACGCTTTCCGAAGTCCATTCATCGTACAAATTCTCAATGAAAGACGGATTCCTATAAACGGGCCCGTGGCTCGGCAAAATCATAGACGGCGACAACTCCTCCACCTTAACCAAATATTTGCGGCAGAAGCTCCGGAAAGGCATCATTATCTCGGAGTAATACCTCTTGGCGGCATTTGCAAGTTCCGGGGACTCGTCGGCGTACAATTCAAAATCCGTGTAATGCGCACCAAAATAATCGCAGCTGAACAGGAATTTTTCCTCCTCAAGGTACGTAAACATGGTGTCGGGCCAATGCACCCACGGAGCGGATATAAAACGCAAAGTCTTTCCCCCAAGCTCAAGTTTATCAGCGTCGGCGACTGTTCTTATCCGTTCCGGAGAAACATGGAGCATGTTTGTCAAATTCTCTGCGCATTTAGCAGAACATAGCACTTCGGCGTCCGGAAATTCCTCCAAAAGGCGGGGAATCATTCCGCTGTGGTCGGGTTCGGCGTGGTTTGATATTATGTAGTCTATCCGGAATCCGGATTTTCTAATCATGTCGAGATACTCTCCGCCGAATTTTTCGTACATGGTGTCTATTAAGGCGGTCTTCCCTGTTCCCGACACTAAATATGAATTGTAAGTTGTCCCTTGCGGAAGGGGAACAAGCTGGTCAAAAACCTTTCTGTCTCTATCGTGAATTCCACAATAGAATACGCCGTTGGCGATCTCCGTCATAGTGGACGAGCTTTCTACTCTTGAGTTTCCTCAAATTCCTCTTTGCCTACGCCGCACAGAGGGCATACCCAATCCTCCGGAATCGATTCAAATGGCGTTCCGGCGTCAACTCCGTTGTCGGGATCGCCCGCTTCAGGATCGTAAACATAACCGCAAACTTTGCATTTGTACTTTTTCATCGTCTATCCTTTTGTCTGTTCGGATTTTTATTCTTGCGGAGAGCCTTCCTAAAAGCTCCCTGCGGCAAATCTTATGAAATCTTGGTGACCTTTATTATAAAGCGGATCGTCTTTCCTTCGTCAGACTTAAACTTTTTTTTGATTTCGGAAAGCGGTCCCTGCGCGTCCAGAGGCGATGTCTGTGCCGGAGCTTCGGCGGTCTCCTCAACCTTGAGGGTTTCCCGGCTCTCTCCAAATAGCTGCGTGCGAGATTCGGCTTCCTTCAAGGAGCGCGCCGTCTTCTGGTCTGGGCGCCCAAATTGAAAACAGTAGGACTTGCCAAATTCCAAAGGCAGTTCTTTTACGTCGAGCTTTTCGAACTTCTCGTATATGGGCTGTTTTGTTATGGTGTTGTCGTTGTTGTTTCCGTCCGAATAAAACCACGAGTTCATGCGCGAATACGACATGTTTACATCCGCCGTCACGCCTTTCTCAAACGCCTTTAATATTTTTATGTCGAAATATGAGCCGACGTCTATTTCCTCCACGTCTCCGGTGTCTCTTGGAATGCGGCGCATAAGGCGCTCGTAATTCTCGTCGGTGGCCTCTTTCTTTTCATATTTCTCAAGAAAATCGTCGAATGATTTCTTTAAGGCGCGGGGATTCTTGCCGTCTTTCTCTATTATTTTTGCGAGGATATCCCGCTTCTGAACAATGCTGTCAGACATTGACTTCGCGCTCTCTATTCGCCTGTCGAATTCCCTTATTTTCCTGTTTAGCTCGAACAGTTTGGCGTCCGCCTCTTCGGCGGGTGTGCGCTTGGCTATTTCGGCCTTTTGCTTCTCTATCTCCTCCTCGGATTCCTGAAACTTTATTGTGCGATGTGGAAATCCGTGCCCGCGATAGCGCTTGGCAAGCATTTTACCGTCGTATCCTTTTTGTTGGATTTCGCCTTCGTCCATCTCGAAATAGAATTTGTCTTCCGTGCGGAGTCCAACGCAGACTTCTACTCTTACCTTAAATTTTGCCGCGTACGCAAATGCGCATGCGCATAACAGCAGCAGTGTGAATATATATTTTGGCTTTTGCATATAGGCTTTTAAAAGTTTGAAATAAGTAGTCTTTTGCCTCTTTGTCAAATTTTTTGGATTTTTTTATGCAACATATTTTACTATTCATCAAATGCAATCTTCCGCGTCCGCATGAAATCGAGAAAATCTTCCGGCAGGCTCGCCCTGAATTTTAATCCGCCAAGAACTTGGCCGAAATCCATTTCATAGGCGTGCAATCCCTGCCGCGCCATGGGGAGTATCTTCGACATTTCCTCATCGTATCCGCGCTCTATGAAATCCAGATAAAGGCCCTCGTCCGGCCCGTACAGCTTGTCGCCGACAATTTGATGTCCGGCCCAAAGGGCATGCGCCCTTATTTGATGTTTGCGCCCGGTTAAAATTTCCACGCGCGCGAGGGTCGCGGGCTCAAATTCCCCGCTCTCGGAATATGCAACAGGCGTGAATATCGTTATAGCGTTCTTGGCGCTCGGTTTGCGCATGGCGCAGCATGTCTTTATCGATACTATCGAGTCTTTGTCGTCGGCAAGCGGTTGGGATATTGTTCTGGTCCCCTCCATTCTTCCCCTCAGCAATGCCATATAGCTCTTTCGCACCTTGCCGGCGTCGAGCGCCTTTTGCGCCGTTGAAGCGCTATCCCTGTCTTTGGCTATGACGGTCACCCCGCTCGTCTCCCTGTCCAAACGGTTTACAAGATGCACGGAATCGAGCCCCAGGTATTCCCTCGCCGCTCCCACCAAACTCGAGAGCGGCCCGTTCTTCGACGGATGGCAGACCAGCCAGCCAGGCTTGTTTAAAACAAGGAAATGTTCGTCCTCGTATATTATCCACGACGGAAATTCAGCCAAATCTACGAGCGGCGCGTCTTTCCCGAAATATTTTTCCCTATTCACTGTCGTCTTCCCGTTTCTTTTGCGCCGTGTTTAAGGCCACCATTCCAAAAGCCATGGGCGCTATCTTTACCATTGAAAATCCCGCGGATTCCAAAATCCGCATAACTTCGGGATTGTGCGGATAGTCCATTGTGGTGTGCGCAAGATATTTGTAGTCTTCGCGCCTGCCTCCAAAAATCTTGGCTATTGCGGGAACCGCGCCGCACATGAAAACTCTTTGGAAGAAAGCGAAAATCCCGCCAGCCCTCGCCACTTCCAGAATCGCAAGCAAGCCGTCGGGCTTCAAAACTCTCGCGATCTCCTCAAGGCATTTGCGCCTGTCATTAAAGTTCCTAAACCCGAAAGCAATGGTGGCGGCGTCGAAGCGCGAGTCCTCAAAGGGAAGGGCGCAGCAGTCCCCATTCAGAAACTCAATTTTGGAATTCGGCGCATATTTTGCCGCTTTCTCCTTGGCGGCAGCCAACATTTGAGGACAGAAATCTATTCCGATTATCGAGGCGCCGGGAATTGACCGCGAAAGTTCCAAGCATACGTCCCCGCTCCCGCAGGCGCAGTCGAGTATCTCGATTCCGTTCGAACCAACGCATTCTTTGACGCTCCTTACAAGCTTCTTGCGCCAGAGAACGTCCAATCCAAAACACATCGCCCGGTTTATCCTGTCGTAAGACGGCGCTATTCGGGCAAACATTCCGCTTACGGATTCCGAATCCCTCAATTTGGGATCTGCGGAAGGCTCAGTGTCCATCTGCTTCCTTTTCCTTAAAAGACTTTACCACGAGATCCGACAGGAATTTGTCGGTGTCGGTTATGGCCTGTTCGGTAATGTCGAATTCGCTCTTGCCGGTGTTCCGCGAAACTATCGCAAGCCCGTGCTCGAAATCTTTAAACACGTTTTCGCATACGGTCATAAGGCTCTTGTCTTCCTCGACGGCTTTACCTATTATCGCGGATTTTGCTTTGTCGTCGAGATTGAGCGCATAGCCGGTGCGCGCCAGAAATTCCTCGCGGAAACGCGTTAGATCTTCAAGCATTGCGCTGTGGCGCAATCCTATATTCTCGGAGAGCGTCTTCTTCAACGACTCTTTCGGGGAGTCCACGGTCTGCGTGTCCAGTTCAAAACTCTTTATCCCCGAAGACGGCAATTCAAATTTGAAGTCTCGCAAAGTGCGCTCCATCACCGTCATCAAGCCGCGCGCTCCGGTCTTTTCCAAATAGGCGAGCTCCGATATCTTCTTTACAGCCTCCGGGGTAATGTTGAAACCTATGCCGTAGCCGGCAAAATCATCGCGGTATTGGCGCAAAATTGAACCCTCCGACGACACTAAAATATCGGCGAGATCGTCGGCCTTTAAGGATTCGCACGCCACCCGCACGGGCAGGCGCCCTATGAATTCGGCTTCAAATCCGTACTTGGTGAAATCGGACGTCTCGGCAAACTTTAAAAAGTCCGAAGGCTCTCTGTCCTCGCGCTCTCCGGCGTCGTCGGTAAAACCTATCGGATTTTTATTCATACGCTTCTGAATATCCTCGCCAAGCTTGTCGAATGCCCCGCTGACTATAAAGAGTATGTGCCGCGTGCTTATAGTCCGCTTCTGCTTCTTGCCGCGCCGCGCATTCATCGCCATTTGCATCTGCCCCATCATGTCTTGCGGACTCACCACGTTCACGTTCGAGTCCTCCATGAGTTTTAATAGGTTTATCTGTACTCCCCTGCCGGAAACGTCGCGGCCCCCTACGTCTCCCCGGCCGGCTATCTTGTCTATCTCGTCTATGTATATTATTCCGTATTGGGCCACGTCAACATTGCCGTCGGCGGTCTTAACTAAGTCCCTGACAAGATCTTCGACGTCGGCCCCCACATATCCCGTCTCCGAAAATTTAGTGGCGTCGGCCTTTACAAAAGGAACCCCTATCAATTTGGCTATCGTGCGCATAAGATAGGTCTTGCCGACGCCGGTCGGCCCCAATATTAAAATGTTTTGCTTGGCGTATTCGCCGCTTTCGGCTTCGGGATTTTCCAGACAGCGGCGAATATGGTTGTAATGGTCGCAGATTGCAACCGAAAGCACTTTTTTGGCTTCGTCCTGCTTTATCACAAAACGGTTGAGGTAGTCGCGTATCTCGCGCGGCTTCATGGAAAATTCCCTTATGCGCTTTAAGACCTCGTCTGAGTTGTCTTTCTCCTGCGGTTCCGGAGCCTCCCCCATAGGGGCGTTGGGAAATTCAAAGCGCACATTTTTTGTGCCGAATAATCCTTCGAGATTCCTGCGCAAATCTTCCAGCGGGTTTTGCGGGGCGCTTTCCTTCTTTTCTTCTTCTTTTCTGTCTTTTTCCGTATCCATCTTTTTTTATTTTTCTCTATATTTTTAAAACTTCGTAAAAACGCAAGCGTCTCTTAAAATTTTTAAACACAATTCTATCATTTAACTATCATAAGCTTAGGCGCTTTTTTTGCATTTGACTTTGTCAGAAATAGATTCTCTTTCAAAAAATTGATGCGAGCAGGTCAAAATTTGAGCAAATTGAGGCGTAAATTTGAGCCGTTTAATGCAATAAAGTGGAATTTTTTCACAAGTGTTTTGTGCAGAATATTTGGCAAATCAGTTTTAATGTTGACAAAAAATAAAATGTTTTTTTGCTTAACCACTAAGTTTTTTCGAGAAATTCGGTTATATCTTTCTAAAATATATTTCGATTTTTGAAAAATCTTAGTAACAAACTAACTATAATTAATAGGAATATTAATCATGCAAAATCTCACAAAAAGGGAAATTGTTCAACAGATTTACAAAGAAAAAAAAGAATGCCAGCAAGGTGAAATATTGCAAAACGATGTAAAAGACATTGTACACCGCATACTCGACATCCTCCTTGTTTCCCTTGCGCAAGGCCGTAATGTGGAACTTAGAAATTTCGGCGTTCTCGAGGTGCAAGTACGCAAGCCAAGAGTAGGAAGAAATCCCACAAAACCAGACAAAGATGTAGTTATCCCAAAACGCGCTATCGTAAAGTTTAAGGCCGGTAAAGAATTAAAAGCGGCTCTTAAAAAACTCGACCTGTCTCTCGTGGAAAAAAGCAAGCAGGCCAGGGCAAGAAAGTAAAAAATGTTCAAAACACTTCCCGGTTTTAGAGCGTTTTCTCCAGAAGATTGCTCGAAACGCGATTATATATTCGACGTTTGGCGAAGGGCTGCAAAGTCTTTCGCCTTCCGGGAGTTTGACCCACCCATTCTGGAATCTCTCGACCTGTTCACCGAGAAAAGCGGCGAAGAGATAAAATCGCAGCTTTTTGAATTCGTAGATAAAGGTGGCCGCGCTGTGGCTCTCCGCCCGGAAATGACTCCGTCTCTGGCCAGAATGGTCGGTGAAAAAGCTTCCGGCATACGCAAACCCGTGAAATGGTTTGCAATAGGCGAAAACTTTCGATACGAACGCCAACAAAAGGGTAGGCTCAGGGCATTCTTTCAATATAATGCCGATATTTTAGGCGAAGATTCTATTTACGCGGATGCCGAAATTATCGCTTTGCTCATAGAATCTTTGAGGGCTTTGGGGCTTTCCGAAAACGAATTTCAACTGCGACTCGGCGATAGAAATATTTGGGCCGCTTTCCTCGAGGATTGCGGTTTGCCAGAATCAGCTATAATTCCGGCGCTTTCGGCAGTAGATAAAATAGCTAAAGTTCCAAGTGAGGTATTCGACGAAATACTGTCATCTGCAATATCGGGTACTTCCATACCAGCAGCTTCTCTGGCTTCAAAAATTAGAAATTTTATAAAATTAAAGAGTATAGAGGATATATCCGCAAATTTTTCAAGCGCGGCATCTCAAAAAGCCGAACTTCGGCTTGCCGATTGGCGGAAACTTTTAAATATACTCGATTCAATGGGCTTGGCGAAATTTGTCAGCCCCGACTTGGGCATAGTTCGCGGTTTGGCATACTATACGGGTTTTGTCTTTGAAGCCTTTCAAACTGTGGGTTCGGGCAGAGCTCTCGCAGGCGGCGGCAGATATGACGCCCTTGTGAAAAAGCTTGGTTATCAAGATATGCCCGCCGTGGGTTTCGGCATGGGCGATGTCACCGTATCCGACCTATTGGAACTCGTGGGAAAACAGAAATCGCTGCCACTATCTCCGGAGGTATTTGTAGTAATAGGTTCAGAAGCCTCAAGGAATAAGGCGGTGTCTATTGCGTCGGATCTCAGGGCCGAGGGTATAACTGTGGATTATCCATTTAAATTGTCGGGGTTCGGTAAACAGTTTAAACAGGCGGACGCAGTGGGGGCGAATCTGGCTCTGGTGATAGGCGATGACGAATTGTTATCAAATACCGCAAAATTGAAAAATCTTAAAACAGGACTCGAATCTTTAGTTCCGTTTGATTCAATATCCAGCACAATTAAGTCAATTCTCAATCGCTGAGTCTCCATTCTTGATTTTTACTCCTTTTATCGACATATCTTATTATTTTAGCTTAATTCTCTTTATTAAACGTTAAACTAAACCGTTTTTTTAGAGTGATATAGGAGTTTTTGCGCAATTTCTATATTATTTTTACTCATTTTATTTAAACTCTATAAAAAAACATCTTTCTTAATACATTAGGTTTTTGTTTTTATGTTTTTCGCCTCTTACCAAAATATTTGCTCTGAATGCGATAAAATAAATATGGCATACAGGCGAGATAATTTTTTGTCATCTGACCTATTATCTTAATAGTAATATAATTACAAAAAATATAATATTTCGCCTCCCGTGTTGTTGACAGGCGCCAAAAATCTAATAATTGAGATTGAAAGTGCCCTCGCATTTAATTTGAATTAAATTCATGAAATTTGTTCAAATTCTAATTAAAACGACTGCTATATTTTTTCTGTCTATATCTTCGATATATGCCGAAAATGATTTTATCAATACTTTGCGCCCAAGCGCGTATCCGCTAATAAGCATAGATCCGTTTACGAGTGCGTGGTCGCGCACCGACAATCTCGCGGACTCTTCTGTGACGCATTGGACCGGAAAGGATTTTCCTCTTTTGGGAATAATAGAGGTTGATGGAAAACCATATCGCTTTATGGGCGCGACAAACGATGCGAGGTTCGCTGAAAAAGCTCTTCAAACATCGGTTAATGTTCAGGCTACCCGCACAATTTACTCCTTTAATTGTGGGGGAAAAATTAGCTTGAAACTTGTGTTCGCAGCGCCGCTTATGCTTGACAATCTCGAATTGTTGTCGAGGCCGGTCAACTATATCTCATACGAGGTGGAATCTTCGGACGGCTGTAAGCACGATGTAAGAGTTTATATAGAGGCCGCTCCAAATTGGGCCTTGAATACTCCGGAGCAAAAGAGCAGGGCGGCGGTTTCAAAGGAAGCCGGACTTTCAATCGCTAAGATCGGAAGTGTTGACCAAAAAATACTCGGCCGCAAAGGCGATAATGTGCGCATAGATTGGGGCTGGTTCTGCCTCGCATCTAATAAGGATACTGCGTCGGTTGCCGCGGCAAGCCCGGAAAAACTCCGCGACATCTTTCTTTCGCACAAGCCTTTTGAAACAGATTCACAATTTGTAGATAATGGATCTGTTGCAATATGCGACAACCTCGGCAGTGTCAATTCGGCTCAATCGTTCGCAATGCTCGGATACGATGACGTGTATTCAATACGTTATTTCGGCAAAAATCTTCGCCCATATTGGAATAGAAGCGGCCAGAAAACAATAGAGTCCGCACTTGCGTCCGCCGCAGGTGAATTTGACTCTCTGATGAGGGAATGCAGGCGCTTCGACAAAAGCTTGTATTCTGAAGCAATGCGGGCGGGCGGCGAAAAATATGCGCAACTTTGCGCCGTGGCCTACAGGCAAGCCATTTCTGCGCATAAGCTTGTATTGGCTCCCAACGGAAACCTTATGTTCTTTTCTAAGGAAAATTTCAGCAACGGCTCTATCGGGACTGTTGATGTCACATATCCTTCGATTCCACTGTTTTTAAGATATAATCCGGAACTCGTGAAAGCCCTTGTAAATTTCATATTCGACTATTCCGAAAGCGGAAGATGGGGAAAGCCATTCCCTGCGCACGACGTGGGAACTTATCCCATAGCAGAAGGGCAGACTTATCCTAAGGATATGCCTGTTGAAGAAGCCGGAAACATGCTGATAATATGTGCTGCCATTGCAAATGCGGAGGGCAATGCAGAATACGCTAAATTGCATTGGAATGCCCTTTCGGCTTGGGCGGACTATCTTGTGCAGTTCGGATTGGATCCGGCGGAACAACTCTGTACGGACGATTTTGCCGGACATTTTGCCCATAATGCCAATCTTTCCGTGAAAGCTATATTGGGCATAGCTTCTTATGCCAAACTCGCGTCTATGCTGGGGCTTGACGGCATATCAAAAAAATATTTTTATATAGCCAAAGTTATGTCTGAAAAATGGGAAAAAATGGCGAACGATGGCGACCATTACAAACTCACTTTCGATAAACCGGGTACATGGAGCCAAAAATACAATATGGTATGGGATAGACTACTGGGCTTAAATATATTCCCCCAAAAAATTATCGGCAAGGAAATTGCCTACTATCTCAAAAAACAAAATATTTATGGGCTGCCTCTCGACAATCGCCAGACCTATAGCAAGTCGGATTGGATAATATGGACTGCGACTCTCGCAGGAAATAAAAACACTTTTGAGAAATTTGTGGAACCCCTGTGGAAATTCTATAATGAAACTGTCGACAGAGTTCCCATGAGCGATTGGTATTTTACAGATAAGCCAAAATATCGCGGCTTTATAGCACGTAGCGTAGTGGGCGGCTATTTTATAAAGCTGCTCGATAAGTAGGACATTGGCCGCATGGCGGCCTCGTCCGAGGGTAATCGGCATTCGCCCCGCGCCTTTCATGGGCGGCAGGCGCCCGTATGCCATATGCGCGTTAATATCCCGCCCGAGAGCGGGGCGGCAGTTGCGCAACTTGGTGAACGGGGTAAGCTAATAATATTGTGCGCCGCGGAAAATTGCAGTGCGCGGTTATTGGAAGTATTTTACAAACGCCTTGCGCCTCAACCCCTCGAGCCACTTCTGGTTGGCGGCCTTGGCGTTCATGTCGCTTATGGTCCATTCTATTTGCTCGCGCACGTCGTCTATGGATTGCACGCCCTCGGGTTTCTTGTCCTCAAGTTTGAGAATAAATATCATATCTCCTATCACTACAGGATCGGTAATCCCGCCCTTTTCAAGGGCGAATACTAACTTGTCCAGTTGCGGATTTAACTCGCCTTTCTTATACCAGCCCCAATCCCCACCCTTTGCGGAGCTGTCGTCCTTGCTGTACTTCTTGGCCAGTTCGGCAAAATCTTCACCCTTGCGAGCGCGGTCTGCTATGTCGGAAGCGAGCTTCTTGTTCTCTTCAAGGCTCGAATACATCGACGGCTTCAATGTTATCATGCTTACATGCGCCGATGCCGGCGAAAACCATTTGTTCTTGTTGGCTTCGTAATACTCCTTTATCTTTTGCGGGCTTATTTCGGCTACGGACTGCCGCTTCTGGTTTTGCATGTAGCCAACTATTATGTCTTTCTCCTGGTCCTCTTTGAACTGTTTTATCGTTTTGCCCTGCGATTGCAGGTATTTTAAAAATTCTGCCCTGTCGCCGTTGAATTCCCTCTTCAAATAATCCTCGAAATTAGACTCAAGGTATGATTCGGGAATGCTCATGCCCTTGTCCTTGAAGTCTTTGACTATCAGCTCGCGATCCACCATATTCTGGACGATTTCATTCACATAGCCGTTTAGACGCTTGTTGAACTCAAACTCCGAGTGCGACGCCGAACGAATCTGCGGAATGAAGGGGGCAACCTCGCGCATGACTTCCTCGCGCGTAATTACCCTGTCTTCCACTATGGCTATTATGTTGTTCGAGCCGGCGTCCTGCCGCGATAACGCGGCGGGAGAATTGTCTAAAAGCCCCTGGCCGACACACGGTTGTAGGATTGATAAAATCAGTAAAAATGCGCAGGCGTACAATCTCATCTCTTATTTCCTCAAACTGGGCAAAACGTTCCTTAAAAAATTTTCAATCTCTGAAAGTTTGGCGAGCGAATCGCGTTTCGTCAAGCGAGGAAAATGTCCGTTTATCCTGAAATAGTTCGTGCCCGCCCCGTACAGTCTCAATTTGAGAACGTCGCCTTCGGTCTCAACCGACACTATCCCGCTCAACTGCGCCAATATCCTTATCCTTGCAAGCTTAAAACAGGTGAGCGCTTCGGCGGGTATCTTCCCGAACCTGTCGGACGTCTCCGCCTCAAGCCTGTCCAATTCCTTTTCGGAATCCGCCATGGCTATCTTGCGGTATGTGTCTATGCGCAATTGCGCCTGGGGAATGTATTCAGACGATATAAAAGCCCGCAATGTCTTTGTGGAACCAGCAGCGGCTTCCCTCATGCGTATCTCTTGATAATAGTTCTCGGCTTGCGATACGTCGGTGCGCATTTTGTCCGAATCCCCCAATTCCACAAAATCTGGGGCCACTTTCGAGTATATTACCTTCGAGGCGTCCTCGCCCTTCAACAACGATATGCTCCGCTTCAGCAAAGCGCAGTATAAATCGAATCCCACTCCGGCTATGTGGCCGCTTTGCTTGGCCCCCAATAAATTGCCGCAACCGCGCAGCTGAAGGTCGCGGGTGGCTATCCTAAATCCCGCCCCAGGCTTGTTGTATTGGCGTATGGCTCCAAGCCTCTTTCTTGCACTCTCGACAAGCGCGGCATGCCTGTGCAAAAACAACCACGCATACGCCCTGCGCGTAAACCTCCCGACTCGTCCCCTCAACTGGTATAACTGCGCCAAACCAAATCTGTCGGCCCCCTCTATTATTATCGTGTTGCAGTTGGGTATGTCCAAACCGGACTCTATTATTGTGGTGCAGACAAGAATGTCGAATTTGCCGTCCACAAATTCGGCCATCAACTTCTCGAGCCGGGCCTCGTCCATTCTGCCGTGCCCAACCGCAATTCTCAGGTTCGGAAACATTGCCCGCAACGCTTCAGCCCTCGCGTCTATCGTCTTAACCCTGTTGTGCAGATAGAATACTTGACCCCCGCGCGAAATCTCCGTTTCTACCGCCCTCCTTACGGCTTCGTCGGAATACTCGCGCACGGTTGTCTCAACCGGAAAGCGATTCTTGGGAGGAGTCTCCATAAGGCTTATCTTTTTCGCTCCCATCATCGCAAAATAAAGAGTTCGGGGAATCGGAGTTGCGCTCATGGAAAGTACGTCGACCGACGACTTCAACTTCTTTATCTTTTCCTTGTGCCTGACGCCAAATCTGTGTTCCTCGTCTATCACAAGCAATCCGAGATCCGAAAAATGAATCTTGTCGGAAAGTATGGCGTGCGTCCCTATCAGTATGTCTATCTTGCCCTGCTCAAGTTGGCGGCGTATCTCGGCCGATTCCCCGGCTGTCCTAAAACGCGACAACATCTCTATTACTATCGGATAGCCCGCCATTCTCTCCCGAAATGTCCTAAAATGCTGCTGCGCAAGTATTGTGGTTGGGCATAAAACCGCCGTCTGCTTGCCGCTCATCGCCGCCTTGAATGCCGCCCTCATGGCGACTTCCGTCTTGCCGAATCCAACGTCGGCGCATAGGAGCCTCTCCATTGGGCGATTCGATTCCATGTCCGATTTTATCTCGTTTATCGCCCTTATCTGATCGGGCGTTTCAACGTATTGAAAAGAATCGTCAAATTCGCGCTGCCAGTCGTCATCGGGCGCAAATGCAAATCCCTCGCTTACCTCGCGCTTCGATTCCATCTCCAAGAGTTCCGCAGCGTAGTCGAGCGTGGCAAGCTCCGCGGCGCTCTTGGTCTTTGCCCACCCCTTGGAATCGAGTTTTGAAAGCTTGGGATGGCGCTTGTCCAAACCTATGTATCGGCTTATTAAGTGGGCGCTGTGCAGCGGAAGAAAGAGCGTTGCGCCGTCCTCAAACTCAAGCTTTAGAGCCTCGCGCGTGCCTCCGCTGTCAGTGGGAAGTTTCTGCACGCCGTGGTATCGGCATATCCCGTGTCCCAGGTGCACCACGTAGTCGCCCTCGCTCAATTCCGAAAAGTCCAACAGCTGGTCGACTTGCGCCTTGCGCGAGTGAACCCTTCGGCGCGGGGATAAGTTTATCTTTGTACGCCTGCCGAACAACTGCGAACAACTCGCAAATAAAGCTCTCCTGGCTCCTCTTCGAAAAGGAGTCCATCGCGAATCCCTGGGGAGATCTGACAGTAGAAATCCCGCTCCAAATCCGCCGCCGACCGCTGTAAAATCGCATTTGAGCTTCTCGTCGGAAAATATTCTCCTGACGGATTTTTCGTCGGCGGAAGAGTCGCAACCTATGGCTATCTGCGCGCCGCCGCTTGACAATCCGGATATCTTCTTCAGCAGCTCTATGCGCGATTCCCTCTCAATATTAAACCTTTCAAAGCCTATATCCGTTTCGGCGCTTCCTTGCCTATAATCAAACGGCGACGCAATGTAGCCGGGCGACCCCTGCGGAATGTCCTCAAAAACACTCCCGCGCAGCTGGAGCGAGGATATCCCCCAAAAAAAATCTTCGCCTCTTGAAAACGCCCGCGCAAAACTTTTCAAAGGCGCGCATAGGTTCTCGGGTGCGCTAAAGTATTCAAAATATTTGGAACACAGGGAGTCAGGCTCCAGAAATATCCAGTTTGCGGAAGGAGACATCGCTATGTAATCGTAGGCGGTATAGCCGGAATCGGCGCCGCCTTCGGCAACCGCGTCTATGCGTATCCGCTCTATCTTCGCGTCGGTGAGTTGGGTGTCGGGGTCAAAATTCCTTATCGATTCTATCTCGTCCCCAAAGAAATCGATTCGGCACGGAGCAGCAGCAGCTATGGGATATACGTCTATTATCTCGCCCCTAACCGCAAATTGTCCAACTGTCTCGCAGACAGTCTCGTTGTAGTATCCATATTCCGAAAGCAGCGCCTTTAATTCGTCGAATTTTATCTTTTGCCCGACCCTCAATTCTATAAAACGCGACCCGGAAGGACTTCCGGCAGGCTCAAAAATCGATTCGGGCGTGCAGATTACCGCCAACATGTCAGAAGTTTCGGCCTTGGCGCATGAAACTATGGCGTTCAAAGTTCCGGTGCGCTCGCACAGAGCGTCGAATGCCGCGGAAGCTGATTCACCTCCGCTCTCAGGCAAAAACTTTACACGGGCGTTTATTCCAGCAAACCTTAAAAAATATTCGAGCCTGCCGTAAAAACTCTCGCATGCCCCTATGCTGTCGAGGCATATTATCGTCAATTTGCGCGGCGATTCCGCAATTATGTCCGAAACGCAAACCCCCCATGCGGCATCGGTAATATCGGGATAAAACACGCTTCTTGATTCTTTGGGCCGAAGAGCTCTCATTTTGCTTTGTCCAGCCGGATTTAGGATTGCCTGTTAGGATTTCCCGCCCCTCTTGCCAGAGGAAATCTTGGGTGTGGGCACCCCGGAAAGTGCGGCTTTTCCGTAATCCCTTATCGCGGCCTTGGCCGCTTTCGATTCCGCGGATTTCTTGGAGTTGGCGCTCGCCCTACCGTAAGGTATGCCGCCTATCCGCACTTCCACTTCAAATGTCTTCATATGGTCGGGGCCGTCGGCGGAGAGCAGGGCGTATTCAACCTTCTGGCCTTTGCGTGCAGCCATCTCTTGCAGATGCCCCTTCGGATTCTGGGAGTCTATTAGTTCGGGCGCGTTCTCAAACTTGCGTTTGTACCAACTTAAAACCGCGCTCTTTGCCGTCTCGAAGTTGGAGTCCAAATAAATCGCGCCTATCACGGCTTCTATTGCGTCTTCCGCAGCCGATGGAATTTCCCTTATGTTCTCCGCACCCTTCGGCAAAATCAAAAATTTGGGAATCTCCAAGTCCGACGATAATTGCGATAAAAAACTTCCCTGGGTGAATGCTATGCGTATCTTTGTGAGCTCTCCCTCATCAACGTCGGAAAATTTTCTGAATACGGTTTCGGTGATTATCGCCTGCAGTATGGCGTCTCCAAGAAATTCCAACCTCTGGTTCGACTTCACCTTCACTTTTGAAACACCCACAAGACCAGGGTGGGTTAGCGATTCCTTCAGAAGTTCCATGTCGGAAAATTCGTATCCCAAATTCTTCTCGAGCTTTTGGTAATCCCCGCGCAGATGTATGTCTCCCAGCATCCCAATGCGCGCTTTTCTGGCCCTCTTCATCGCTTTGGCGCGCTTGGTCACAGAGGGTTTAAACATCCTCTTGATGTACTTTTTTAGCTCCATTGCTATTGTAAGAAACGCTTGTCGACTTCCTTTGCGAGTTTGTCGTAGGCAAACGCGCCCTCGTTCCATCGCGCGTATTCAAATATGGTCTTCCCAAAGCTCGGAGCTTCGGCCAATCTTACCGTCCGGGGTATCATCGTCTTGAATACCTTATCTTTCAGGTAGCTCCTGACTTCTTCGGCAACCTGCTTCGATAGATTCGTACGCGAGTCAAACATCGTCATGACAACTCCGCCAAGCTCCAGCGTGTTGCTTACGCCGGCTTCCCTCAACTGGTCCACAACGCTCATAATTTGCCCCAGGCCCTCCATAGCCATATACTCGCACTGCAGCGCTATCAAAAGGTAGTCGGCGGCGGCCAGGGAATTCATGGACAGCAATCCAAGCGACGGAGGAGCGTCTATCACTATCGCGTCAAAATCTCCGGAATCCCTTAGAGGGGCGATGCACTCTCTCAGCCGTATCAGATAGTTCTCGCTTCCAGACAACTCCACCTCTATGGCCGACAAGTCCGTTTCGGAGGGAATCAGCCAGAGGTCTTTGCGCTCCGTCTTAATTACTTTGTCGCGCGCCAAACATTCACCGTGCAGAACATCGTATAGGCTTGCGCCCCTCTTGCGCTCGTAGCCTAAGGCGCTCGTGGCGCTCGCCTGTTGATCCATGTCTATCAACAGCGTGCGCTTCTTGCGTCTGGCAAGACCCGCCGACAGGTTAACGGCAGTGGTCGTTTTCCCGACCCCGCCTTTTTGATTGGCTATGGCGAAAACTTTAGCAGGCATTCCGTATTTCCTCTTATTTTACGCTCCTTATATATCCCATTATTCCCCTTTTTCCAGTCTTTTTATTCTCTTGGAAACTTTTTATCCACCCTATTGCAATATCAGCATAAAACTGTTGACGGAATTTCTTACGGAAAATAATAAGCAAAAATACACGAAATTCGCATCAATTTCAATGAACCTTAATAAAACATTTTTCGCGGATCCGGCAAAGAAGATTAAAATATCTTATGCGGACTTTATCGACGACATCAAGTCGGCGAAATATTTTAGAAAGGTTTTTTATTCCGACTTCCCTTATGATTATTTCAAACAGATAGTTCTCGCAGCGCTTTCGGGGGGAAGCATCGTACTTGCGGACAAAGCTCCGGAAAATATCAAGGGCAAATCGGATTCTTTTTTGCAGGGCAACCTCGAAGAGCCTTGCGGCGCCGATATTTCAAACTTGTCTGGCATGGAAGACATTTTGGGAAAACTTAAAGCGGCAAAAAACTTCTCCATAGGACTCTTCACTTCGGGAACAGCGGGACTGCCTAAAATGATTTGCCACAATTTCCGCTCTCTGGCCCGGTCCGTGAAAATTGCCCCGGTTCATTCTGAAGATGTGTGGGCGTTTGCGTACGCCCCCGCACATATGGCCGGAATACAGGTATTCTTTCAGGCCCTTATGAACGCCAATACAATCGTCAACGTATTCGGACTCCCGCGCGACGATGTTCTCAGGGCAGTCGAGGCCTTGAATATAACCCACATATCGGCGACTCCTACATTTTTTAGGGGGCTGCTTCCGCCGTCGAAACCTTTGGAATCTGTTGTCAGGATTACTTCGGGCGGGGAAGCGTTTGACGCCAAAACCATTGCAAATTTAAAAAAAATGTTTGTGCGGGCGAAAACGGCGAACATCTATGCCTCCACTGAAGCAGGCTCGCTTTTAGTTTCGGAGGGGGAATTTTTCAAAATCCCGCCGGAAATGAAAGACGCGATTAAGATAGAAGCCGGAGAGCTCTTAATCCATAAATCTTTACTCGGTGAGTCATTGTCGGCAACTGGGAACCCGTGGTTCCGCACGGGAGATATGGTGGAGCTCGCGGAGAATGGGCTTTTCAGATTCGTATCCCGCCTCGACGGAATCGTGAATTCCGGCGGATACAAAGTGAACCCTCTCGAAGTTGAAGCTGCTCTCCGCTCTATATCCGGAATAGCCGAAGCGAGGGTTTACGGGAAAAAAAACCGGCTATTGGGGGAAATCCTTTGCGCCGACATCGTCTCAAACGATAAATCGTTAGATGAGGCGTCCCTTAGAATGGCGCTAAAAAATTCACTCCAAAATTTCAAAATACCGCGAATATTCAATTTCGTGGATTCCATTGAATTAACGCGAACAGGCAAAATAAGTAGAAAATTATGAAGAATTATTTGGTGACGGGAGTGTCGAGGGGACTCGGCTTGAAAATAACCGAAGAGATTGTGGAAGGCGGAGATTTCGTTTACGGCGTGGCAAGAAATTCCTCTAAGGCCCTCGATTCCCTCATAGAGAAATATCCGTCGTCAGTAAAGTTTCTCAGTTTCGACTTGTCGCGTGTGGATTCAATCAAAGACGCCGTGTTTAAAGACTTCATAGGCCTTAAAACTCCATTGCACGGATTCGTGGACAATGCGGCTATTGCCTACGACGACATCATATCAAACCTCAATTACGAGAAACTTTCGGAATTGTATAAGGTTAATGTATTTTCGGCAATGGTCTGCACAAAGTATTCTATCCGCAATTTTATTCTCCATAATTCCTCGGGGAGTATAGTGCATATATCGTCTGTAAGCGCCCATACCGGATATAAGGGATTGGCCATGTACGCCTCCACAAAGGGTGCAATCGAGGCGTTCTCAAAAAATACCGCAAGGGAATGGGGAATCCGCAAAATACGCTCGAATTGCGTGGTCGCAGGATTTATGGAGACAGATATGAGCGCATCTCTCCCTGAAGAACAAAAAGAAAAAATATTCAATAGAACCTCGCTGAAAATCCCTGCCGACACTGCTTCAGTGGCAAAAACCGTCGTGTTCTTGCTCGGCGACTCTTCCAAGTCGATTACGGGGCAAAATATATTTGTGGACTCTGGAACCCTGTAGTTTATCTTAGCCCGATTTTGCGCTTTATGGCGTCTTTTACTTTGGGCAACACTTTCCCGGGTATGCACATCGCCGGGACTTTAAAACCGTTTAGTTTGAATGCCCTTAATACCTCTAAATTTCCCTTTACATGCCCTGAAAAACTTGTGCTCGCCCCTCCGGCCCTCTGCCTTACCAATACATGGTCTATAAATTTACTTTTCAGATGGTTCTTCTCTAAAAATCGTAAAAGCAAGTCAAAGTCCGATGCTATTTTCAGGCTCTCGTTAAAATATCCAAGCCTGCGGTAACATTCGGATTTCGCGTAGAATGTCGGATGCGGAGGATGCCAGCCCTTAAAAAAAGCCCCCTCTTTATATGGCCCGCAATTATTCTCGCGCAGCACTTTTGTCATGTCGTCAGGCCTTACGAGGTAAAGCCTGCCAAATACACAATCTGTATCTTTGTCCTCGAGCTCCTGGCTTATGAGTGACAACGCTGAAGAATCCGCAAGTATATCGTCCGAGTTTAAAGTGCCAAGCACTTCTCCTTCCGCCATTTTGAGCCCCTTGTTCATCGCGTTGTATATCCCCGTATCCGGTTCGCTTATATAGCGCAATTTCCCGTCGTAGAATGGCTCAAATTTCTTTACGATTTCCATCGTCCCGTCTTTTGAAACGCCGTCTATTATAATATGCTCAAAATCCTTGTGGGATTGGGAGAGTACGCTTTCTATCGTGTCTTTAATGGTTGCGGCGCTGTTATATGTCACCGTTACTATCGAAATCTTCATGTCTCAGCGGTTTTATATTATGCATTAGCGTCGCAAACTCTTAATTTTGCAACTTTTTTCTCTAAGCCGAAATCTTGCTGTTATTTATTTTTTTTAAAATAATTATAAATAATAAAATGTTGGATTTATCAAAATTTTGATTGTCCGTGCGCGCCAAATACTCGGGCGGTGGCATTTAGAAATCCGTAGCCAAACCGCTCGTCGGGCTCAAGGTACTCGCCTTCAGTCCATTCGTTCCATGCGTTTATTATTAACAGCTTAGGAGAACCGGCGGGAATATTCCTCTCAGCCCAGCTCTTAGCCTTCCTCAACATGCGCTCGTAGGCTTCGGGCGATTTTCCCTCTACTACGGGGGTGAATTCGTCCGCCGGATAGCGCGGATTATTGTCCCACCCGGTTGATACTATCGGAAAAAACGTGCCAAAATCTTTTTTGTAGGAGTCCCATAAAGACATACTGTTCTCCCCCCACTTCTCGTATCCGCCTTCGCGGCTCCCGTTCCAATTATAGGTTGTCATGGAATCAAATCCGTAGTATTCGGCTACCTGCTTGGGCGTGGGATTTTCCGAGCCGCTTATCTTTGCCGCAGACGATCCCCCCCAATGCATCGACATCAAATGCAGCCCGGAAAACCCGGCCTTTACGCACTCTTTTCTCAAGTATTCAAAAGCATCTCTTGCCTTTTCGGGATCGCCCCCCATGCCTCTTATCATATTCTTTAACTCAAATATTGCAAGAACAGGCTTGCCGGCAATCTTGTAATAGTTGGGCTCGCGAAAATATTTTATCCAGCGCGGAACTATCTTTTGGGTAAACTCTTCGTATGAAACATCTGCGCTCCATCTTATATTATGCTTGCCGCTTCGCGTACCCACCTTTTTATCCCACAGGCCGTTTACGTCATGATTGGCCCACATTATAAAAAATTTCGCCCGTTTATTGTTCGGAGCCTTTAAAAATCCGTCGTTTAACGCGCCTTCGAGAAACGGACGGCCGCAGTACCAATACCAGTCGTACATGAATACATTTATCCCGGCGGCGAGAGCGGCGTCTATGCGTCTGGCTACTACTATTGGGTCGGATTCGTCCCCGTATCCCCACAATGGAATTATGGGCTGCATGTGCCCATCGCGCTTAGATTCCGCCTGATAGACATTTTGCCATTCCCCCGTGCCATGCTCAAATATCCCAAGCTCTTTCCATCGAGGCTCCGGGTGGTATGCCGGCCATACTATCGCGGCAACGTCAAAACCGTCTTCGGCATGCACTGTGAATAAAAAACAAAAAAATAAGAGAAAAGAAAAGTATGTCCGCCTCATAAAAACTATATTAAAACAGAAGTCCAATAAGGCAACAAATTTCTCTGCATCTGCATCGCGATAAACGGTCCCTTGCCAGCGCGCATGTATGTCAACAATTTATGCGCCTTCCGGCTTGCCCTATTTAACGGGGATTACTATTATGTCAGAAGTTTGGTTGCCTTAACAAAGTTTTGGTTCATAGCCAATTATGGCGCGCAAGTCCCCTGAAATCTCAAGTGGCACTCTCGGCGGGAGTCGAACCCGCATCAGTGGTACCGGAAACCATCATTCTATCCATTGAACTACGAGAGCATCACTTTTAAGCGGCAATTATCGCAAATTACTTCGGAATTTATCAATCCTATTTTTACCCCGTTGGCGATTTATCGACGATTTTATATATTTTTGCCCCTTTCAGGCGGAAATTATGGGATAAAATAAAGAATGGACAAAACCGGCGAAATTGACAATGTTTCTCTCATTATGAGTTTGGACATATTAGTATTTGTTGTATTCATCGCTCTGGTTGTAGCAGTGGGTCTTATAAAGAGCAGGGGCGAAAACGGCAGCGAAGATTACTTCCTCGCCGGACGCGGCCTTACATGGTGGCTTATAGGTATCTCTCTCATAGCCGCTAATATCTCTACGGAACAATTCGTGGGCATGAGCGGTAGCGCATCGGGATTGTCCGGATTGGCTATCGCCAGCTATGAATGGATGGCCGCGATTACACTCGTATTCGTGGCTTTCTTGTTCTTGCCTCAGTTCCTTAAGAGCGGAATGTACACGGTGCCGCAATTTCTCGAATACAGATTTGACGGTATATCGCGTACGGTTATGTCGGTAATGATGGTTGTGGTGCTTGTCTGTGTAAATATCACGGCTGTCATATACTCAGGCGCCACTGTAGCAGATACAGTCTTTGGAAATTCAGCGGATATGCCGTTTGAATTTAACATCACTCTGGGTTGCTGGATTATCGGAATTATAGCGGCTCTTTACGTATTTGCCGGCGGCCTCAAGGCGTGCGCGTGGGCCGATTTACTGCAAGGTTCGGCTCTCATAATTGGCGGGGGCATAATAGCGTACTTCTCGTTCAAAGCTTTTGCGAGTGCTCCCTTGGCTGAAATAACTACTACTGCATCGATATCTCCGGAAACATTAAATAGCCTTTCCGATGCGGGTTTCATCAAGAAATTCTTTACTCTCAATTCTGATAAACTCACAATGTTCCTTCCGGCGGATCACCCTGAAGTTCCATGGACTGCCCTTATCATCGGCCTCTGGATACCAAATTTCTATTATTGGGGCTTTAACCAATATATAATTCAACGCACACTCGGCGCTTCAAGCTTGGCGGAAGGTCAAAAAGGTATCATGCTGGCGGCCGGATTGAAACTTATAATACCTTTCATAATCGTATTCCCTGGCATATTGGCTTTCAACCTCTTTGCGCAAGATCAAAGCGCAGCCGCCCAGCGCGATGTCAAAATCCTGACAGAAAATGCTAAAAATTACTCTATTATTTATTTCGACTCCTTGGATAAATCAAAACAGCCATTTGTGGCGGAAGATATTGTAAAAATGTTCTCTTATCAGACGGGCGCCAAGGACGGCTCTAAAAAACCGATATTTACAGTTAATGCCGCCAAAGAACTCCATGCCAATTATCTTAAGGCGAAAGCTGACGGAACACTGAAAAAGACCTCTTTTGCCTACGATAAAGGTTGGGCATCTCTCAACCCTGATCTCGTGCCGCTCGTCGATGCATGGAACGCTTCCTCCGACAAGCTCGCAGACGGGGCTGTGGTAAAACATCTATTCGGATATAAATACGACTCCGCATTCGGATTGCTTATAAGCAAAGTCCTCCCCGATGGATACGGCTTGCGCGGATTCATATTTGCGTCCCTGCTCGGAGCGGTTGTGAGCTCTTTGGCTGCCATGCTTAATGCAGCTTCGACAATCTTCTCTATAGATATATTCAAAAAATTCATAGCTCCGGACGCTTCCGATAAACTTCTGGTTATGGTAGGCAGGCTCTGCGTTGTCGTGTTCGCCATAATAGGCTGTATGGTGGCTCCATGCCTGGCAAATCCGAATCTTGGCGGCGTGTTTACATTCATACAGGAATTCCAAGGGTTCCTTTCTCCCGGAATACTCGCGGTATTTATATTCGGCATGGCCTCAAAACGCGCCCCAAGATTTTCAGGCGCTCTCGGCATCCTGACTTCTCCGATAGTCTACGGATTGTTGCTGTTCTTTGCCGGTAATATTGCCTTCCTCAATAGAATGGCTATAACATTTGGGTGCTCGCTATTGGTAATGCTGCTGTTGACTCTGGTAAAGCCGCTAAAACAAGACGTGGTTATGCCGGTTAACGAGTCCATGAATCTCGAGTCGTCAAAAGGCGCTAAATTTGCCGGAGCGGGCATTCTCATAATATGCGCCGCCCTGTATATCACATTCTCTGGACTATTCTTCTAAATCCGATTCCCAACGGCATTCCGCGCAAAAACGCGGAATGCGAATTAGATTATGTTAAAAGAAATAACGGAAAATTTTAAAAATGCCTATGGAGTGGAACCGCAAGTTGTGGCTCAGGCTCCGGGCAGAATAGAGTTTATAGGCAACCATACCGACTATAACGGCGGCTATACTATGGGAGTGGCCATAGATAAAGTCGTAATGTGCGCGGTCGCAAAACGCCCGGATAGAAAGCTCTGTTTTACAAACCTGAAAGCGGGAGAAAAAGTGCTGGTGGATATGGACGATCTATCCCCGCGGCCACGCAAGTATAATTGGGTGAACTATCCTCTGGGAATGTTTAAATTCATGTGCGAGGCCGGCATGAAACCCGATTGCGGCCTAAATATGTTCGACGCCAGCTCTCTCCCTGCCGGGGCCGGACTTAGCAGCTCGGCGGCAATAGAACTCTCCAGCGGGTTCGCCTTCGCCGAACTGTACGGATTTAAACCTGACCTAAAAACCGTGGTGCGGGCGGGTAGAAAAGACGAAAACGAATTTGTGGGCATGCCTTGCGGCATTCTCGACCAAGGAGTTTCGGGCTTCGGCAAAAAAGATGCCCTCGTCTTTATAGATTGCCTAAAAGAGGAATTCTCCAATTATCCGCTGCCTCATAATTGCAAGTTCTGGCTGTTTAACTCCACAAAAAAACATGCGCTTGTCGACGGGCTTTACGCCGCCAGGCACAACGAGTGCATGGACGCGGCTAAAATATTGTCAAACGGCGGTCCGGAACGCCTGCTGCGCGAATTTACTTCCGCAGATTTGGAGGCGGCTAAATCCAAAATGCCGGAGGCGTCTTACAAGCGCGCAAAACATGTTATTGAGGAAAATGCCCGCGTCCTTAAAGTGCGCGAATTGCTTGAATCGGGCGATATAGCGGGAGTGGGAAAACAACTCAACCTATCGCATGAAAGCTCGAGAACGCTATTCGAGAATTCATGCGAGGAATTGGACTTCTTGGTGGATACCGTCACTCCGATGAACGGCATTTTTGGAGCAAGGCTTAGCGGCGGAGGATTCGGCGGTGCCGTCGTGGCTCTCGCGGATTCCTCGTTCTCGCAAAACGACGCCGAAAAAGTAGCCGACATTTACGAGGCGCGCTTCGGAAAGCGCCCTATGATTTTTACATGCGCATCGGGAGATGGCGCAAAAGTAATAAAGCATATATAGGTTTTATGCCTAAAATTTAACCTAACAGATTATCGTAAAATGAATGTACTGGTAATAGGAGGTGCGGGATATATCGGCAGCCATTGCGTAAGGCAGCTAATCGAAGCCGGACACAATCCCGTCGTATTGGACAACCTTGTTTACGGGCATAAGGGAGCTCTGCTGCCGTCCGTGAAATTCTACTGCGGAAATCTCGACGATCCCGTGTTGGTCGGCAAAATTCTCGACGATGAAAAAATAGACCTGGTAATGCATTTCGCCGCCTATATTAACGTCGGGGAATCTGTGCGCGACCCTATTAAATATTATCGCAACAATGTCTGCGGAGTCGTTTCTTTGGTGGAGACAATGCTGAATCATGGAGTCAAAAAATTCGTATTCTCCTCCACTTGCGCGACATTCGGAATCCCCGCAAAATTGCCGCTGGTGGAAGATATGCCCCAGCATCCAATAAATCCTTACGGGCAGACCAAACTTGACGTAGAGAATTTCCTTAAAAACTGCGCGCGCGCCTACGGATTAAACTCCGTGGCATTCCGCTACTTCAACGCCAGCGGAGCGGCGGAAGACGGCAGCATAGGCGAAGACCACAAACCTGAAACTCATCTCATACCATTGGCAATCTTTGCCGCCATGGGAAAAGGCCCGTCTCTCAAAATCTTCGGCGAAGACTATAAAACTCCCGACGGAACTTGCCTGCGCGATTATGTGCATGTTGACGACCTCAGCAGGGCCCATATAGCCGCTTTCGATAAATTAAATGGAGACGGAATGTTCCTCCACTACAACCTCGGAACCGGAACCCCAAATTCCGTTCTCGAAATAATAAAAGGTGTGGAAGATGTCAGCGGGCTCAAAGTCCCCTACGAGATAGCTCCGCGCCGCCCCGGAGACCCTGATGCCCTGTTTGCTGATTCCACAAAGGCAAAGACTGAATTGGCTTGGAAAATTAAATATACCAATGTCCGCGATATTATTGCCACAGCTTGGAAATGGCATAAAAATAATCCGGAAGGATTCAAGGATTAGGACGCTATGGAACTCGAACTCTTAAGACAAAATTTTGAATCGGCCGGACAAGGGCATGTATTCAAATATTTTAACGAACTCGACGAAGCCGAAAAAAATACATTTCTTAAACAGCTTGAACAGATTGATCTCAGGGAAATAGACGAACTTAAGGCGACTCTGCTTAAAGGTAATTCAAAAATTGCGTTGGATTTCTCAAAATTGGAGCCCGCACCGTTTAAACCTTTGCCTCAAAATAGAGCCTTAGACGAGGAGTGGCGAAAGGCGAAAGAAGTCGGAGAGGAGGCGATTCGCGCAGGAAGACTTGCGGCTTTTGTAGTTGCCGGCGGACAAGGTACAAGACTCGGATTTAACGCGCCTAAAGGGCTCTATAAAATTACTCCGGTAATGAATAAAAGTCTCTTTAACGTGTTCGCCGAAAAGATACTGTCGGCGTCACGCAAATACGGCGTGCGCATTCCGTGGCTGATTATGACAAGCCATATAAACGATGCCGCTACACGGGCGTACTTTGAGGAAAATTCCTTCTTCGGCCTAAATAGAGACAATGTCATATTCTTTACCCAGGGACTCATGCCCGCCGTAGATTCAGAGGGGAAATTCATCCTTGAGGATAAAGGTAAAATAGTCATGACTCCCGACGGCCACGGTGGCTGCCTTAGAGCGATGTGCCGCAGCGGGGCAATCGCTGAACTTGATAGGCGCGGAATAGACTGTATCAGCTATTTTCAGGTAGACAACCCCTTGGTCGATATAATAGACCCTTACTTCTTGGGGTTCCATATATTGGGCAAATCGGAAATGTCGTCTAAGATGATACCTAAGGCGTATCCATCGGAAAAAGTCGGGCATTTCTGCGTCTTAGACGGCAAGTACTGCGTGGTGGAGTATTCGGACCTGCCAAAGGAATATCAGGAAATGCGCAATGCCGACGGTTCTCTTAAATTTGTCGCCGGAAGCGTGGCCATTCATATTCTCGATACGGCATTTGTATCCAAACTTGGCGGCGGAAGCTCTACTATGAAACTTCCATTCCACCGCGCCGATAAGAAAATACCTTATTTGGATTCTGACGGCAAACTTGTAAAACCCGAAAAACCAAACGGCGTAAAATTTGAAATGTTTGTGTTCGATGCCCTACCAATGGCTAAATCTCCCGTAATAATAGAGGGCGCCAGAGCCGACGAATTCTCTCCGGTTAAAAATGCCGAGGGATTGGATTCTCCGCAAACATGCAAAAAACACCAGAAGGCCCAGTTCGCGAGGTGGCTCAAAGCCGCGGGCGAAAATATCGAGGTTGATTCGGATGGGGTTCCATCAATAAACGTGGAAGTATCTCCGCTATTCGCTTCCAATGTTTCGGATTTTGTCGAGCGTTGGAAAGCCTTGAATACAAAGCCTAAGATTTCCGACGGGTTGTATATAGCTTAATGTTTAACTTTTGAACCGTTGTCGCCGCGCAAGATTTTGCGCGGCGTTTTTTTTGCATCGCGCATTGCCAGCCTAAACGGGGCATTGGCTTGCGCCGCTTTGGAATATGCGGCTTGTCTTATAATATCCCCGCAGTTTTGGCGTTTAGAGAAAGCAATCTACTCCAATGCCGGTTTGGCCCGCATATGCGGCGGCGGAACTTTGATATGGCTTGAATCGGGAATCCGGCGCGGCCCTTCTTGCAAATCAAAAATATCAAATATTATAGTTTAATCAAAAATATCAAAAGTAATTTTGCGGCGTTCCCTGGCTTGTGGTATAGTGGGCGGCATGAACGCCAAATTTCAAGCACCAACCGCATCGACGCGCCCGCCGCGCTCGAGATTCAATCCTGTCCGCGGATTGCGCCCTGAAACCCTCTCAAGGGCATTAGATTCATTTGAGGAGGGAAGGCTCGGCCCCGCCGCGAGAATGTTTGAAGCCATCATAAACAGGGACGACATAATAAGCGGATTGTCTCTAAAGCGAAAAAAGTCAGTGGCCAGGCTCGAGCATGAAATTATCCTTCTCGAGGATTCCGACAGGGCCCGCGAACATAGAAAAGTTCTGCGCGATTTTTATTCTACACTTGAGTGCACTTCTTTCGCGGACGCAAATAAACGCGGGGGCCTGCGTTTGCTGATTTCACAGATGATGGATTCCGTCGGATATAGATACTCTGTCCACAAGCTTGAATTCCTTGAGGATAGAGGGCGCGTGAGGGGTCTTTTTTGCCAATATCCGCTGTGGCTGTTTGAAAATACCGAAGGCGTTTTGCGGCTTTTGGATAAAGAAGGTCAGCTTACTCCCGGCAGGGGATTGGATGCGGAATCGTGGATGGTGTGTTGTGGGGACGGCCTTATGGTGGCGTCGTCAATAGCGTATCTTTTCAAGCAACTTCCTTTGAGGGACTGGCTTGTTTATTGCGAGCGCAACGGAATGCCCGGAATCAAGGCCAAGACCGACGCATATCCGGATTCCCCGCAGTGGGAGGCCGCATGCGAGGCTGTCAGGGATTTCGGAGCGGAATTTCACGCGGTGCTGTCGCAGGGTACGGATATAGAGGCCATAGATGTCTCCACGCGCGGAGAGCTGCCTTATCCTGCGCTGGTTGAGCGCATTGACAGGCTTTTGTGCACTTTGTGGAGGGGCAGCGACTTGTCATCTATGAGCGCTTCCGGAAAGGTCGGTGCAAGCGTGCAGGCATATGAAGAAACTATTTTAGAAGAGGACGACGCCGCAAATATAAGCGATACTCTGAACCGCTGGGTCGATCCCCAAGTGATACGTCTGGGGCTTGGCGACGATATTCCGCTTGCGCGTTTCAGATTAAAACTTCCCGATTACGAGGAACACAAGTGCGAATTGGAAATTATCGAGAGGCTTTATAAATTGGGCCTGAAACCAGACGCAGTGGCTCTGGCGGAGAAATTCGCCTATCCGCTAACTAAAGGAAAGGACAGGCCCGATGGCGGAGAACTCTAATAGGCTCCTTCAGGTTCTGACTCCTTACGGGAGATGGAAGCATCCGCAGGGAATGCAGATGGTTGATGCCGAGGCCGCAAATAGAATGGGAAAGGCCTTCGGGAAAATGTTCGGGAGGCGAGTGCCAATATATGTTGGACATCCCGACGACAATCCCTCAATGCCTTGTAAGGCTGTTGGCCGTGTAAAGGGCATCTGCGGAACAGAGGGAGGCATCGCGATAATCGCGGAGTATTACGACCCCAAAATAAGAGACAGTTTCCTGCGTTCGGACGGTACGGCGCTGTCTCCCAGATGGCAGATGGAGAGATTGCCGGACGGCGAATACAGGCCAGTCAAGCTAATATCGGTGGGGGTGACGCGCAATCCCAACATAAAGGGAAGCGGAGAAGTGATACGAGTTTATAAGTGCCAGCGTGGCCGCATAGATGCCGCCGCGGCGAGAATATCGGAGACGGTGGGGCGATTCTCTAAAGTATTGGATAGGGCAAAGGCTTGTGCGGATTGCGCAAATGAAGCCGAAATTAGGATTTCGTCGGCAGTGGTGGCGTCTCGCGTTGCCGCGCGGGCGGAAACCCGCGCAACCGAACGCCCGGGAAAATTTAATTTGAGCAGGCTGGCTTTGGAGCGCAGCAGGAAATTCGGCGAACCCTACACGAGCAGCTTTGCGGCGGTTCGCCGCCAATTCGGTAAAATTTCTCCCGCTACTGTCGCGGGTGGAACTAACAAAAACAAGGAGTGATATGGTAAATGTAAAAACATTGTTCGGACGGATTCTTAAATGTATCCGAAAAAACACCTTCAGCAATATTGCCGAAGGCACACATGCCGGCAGCGTCACAATGACCGCGGGAGAGTCTATAGATACCCCGCATCTCATTGTGGCTGTCGGTTCCCTTCAAAATGAAATAGTCATAGCCGGCGCAACGAGCAAACCCGTAGGCGTATGCGACGATTGCGGCGCCGAAGGAGAACGTCTTCCGGTAATATTGGGCGGATGCAGCGGCAGCACTCTTATGTGCGTGAGCGCTACTACAATCGAAGCGGGGGATTCTCTATATACGGCCGATTCCGGCAAAGTAAGCAACGTTGCCGCAGACGGCTCTTATAAGATTGGGGTAGCTCTTTGCCCGTCAAGCGCCGGATGCGTTGTGGAGGTCGATCCGCAGGGATTCGGCACTGCCGCATTCCGGTTGTATGCAGGCGGAATCTATGCCTGGCAGGGATCGGATTCCGCGGAGACGTTAGAAGTAAACGGGTTGTCGTCCGCCGACATCGTGTTTGCGTCTCTTCAGGAATCGTCGAGCGGGGTATCGTCGGTGAAGGCGAGCGCCGGGGACGGCGGAATAAACTTTACCCTCAATGCCGCCGGTTCCGCGGGAACTGAAAAAATAGTTTGGATGGTAATACGCAAAAACTAAGGATTAAAAATGTCGGAAGAAAAAATAATAAGCGCTAACGAAAACAGATTTACCGCCGGCAATTATTCCGAAGCCCTTACCGCGTTTACGGTGGGTTGGAGGGATCCGGAAAATATCGCAGAACTGCTTGATTTTATAGCCCCGCCGGTTCCCGTGGGCAGGCGTTTTGAATTCAAGCGCAGCGACAACGCCCAGGCTTTTTACTCTGAAAACGACGATGTCCGCGCAGTGGGCGCCGAATTTAAACGCGTGCGCTATGACGGCGAATCTATAAACGAGAAGACTCTAAATAAGGGTCTGACGATAAGAGTTGACCACGACGAAGTCGCCGGAGACGACTGGCAGGAGCGTTATGTTCAAATGCTCATGCAAAGACTTCTCCGCAACGAATTGCGCAGGGCAATTCAGGCTCTGGATACAATAGCTGCGGAATCCTCCGCCGACGGAGTTTGGGGTTCTTCGTCCAATCCCGACGCTGAAATCCGAAATATGCTTATGGAAGCCGGAAATGAGAGCGGGGTGCGTCCCAACAGACTGCTTTTCGGCGAGGGAGCATGGGATTTGAGAATGAGCGCATTGGAATCCCAGAACAGCGCCGTTGCTTTCAAGGCCGGAGCTATGGCCCAAGATGAACTTGCCGCGAAGTTCATGCTCGATTCCTGCAGAGTCGTGTCTTCGCGCTATCAGACTGCAAGCGGCAAGTCGCCGATTCTCGGAATGAACGTCTATGCGTTCTTTGCCCAGAATTCCATATCGAAAGACGAACCTTCTAATCTTAAAAGGTTTTATACCCCGGCGGAGGAAGGCACCGCATTCAGGGTTTATTGCGACGAATATGCAAAATATACCGACATCAGTGTCGAACATTATTCAAGCATAGTCGCCACGAGCGAACTCGGCGTTCGCAAACTGGCCGTGTCGGCCCAATAACAAAACAGCGGCGGCGAAGTCTTCGCCGCCGCCTAACCACTATTTCTCATATGGACTGGATAAGACTTTCCGCCGACGATCTTGAGTCGGCATTAAACAAACCGCAACTCGATATATTGAAAGCCCAAGCCCTCCGTGGAGACGGGCGTGACATCGCCCTCGACGTTATAGGCAATATAGTAGCCCGCGTCAGGGCCGAAATTGCCGCAAGCGGTATAAACTATCTCGATACAGACCACTCAAGAATTCCTCCGGAACTCAAGGATTGCGCTTTACGCCTCGCCGTAGAAGCTTTGCAGATTCGGGTTCCGTCCATGGAAATCTCAGCCTCGCAGAGCAGGCAAGCCGACGCCGCAAGGGAAACTTTGCTGCGCGTGGCCTCCGGGGAACTCCCAGTATCGCGTCCGCTTATGGCAATTAGAACGGCGAGTAAAAAGGGCGTAAAATGCGGCAGAAATTCCGCCACAATATCGAGCCGCAAATCTTTGGGAATGTTATGAAGAGTTCTCTCGAAATATTGCGGGACACTATTCGAGATCACCTGCGCAGTATAGGAGACTTAAAATGCGTGGATATATATTCGGATTGCGACGGCCCCGTGAGGGGCGGAAAAGCTTTGGGCATAGATATATGCGTAGTTTCCCCGATGCCGACAAAGGTTTCTAAATATGCCGCCGGGACTACATTCTCCGAAGTTGAAATTGCGGTGAGAGTATTGAGGCATAACGATATCGCAAGCCGGGTTCCAGGAGAAATATTTTTTTGCGAGATGGTGTCGCGCTCCCTTCACAACTGGATTCCTCCACTTAAATGCGGATACGGCAAAGTTGTTTTAGCGGAGACATCTCCATGGAAAACTCTCGAATCTTCGGAGATGTCGTCCCTCATTGAGTTAACTTTTAAAACGCAGTCGTTAGTGCAATGAAGATAACATTGGGATCAATTCTTTTGAACGGCGGGGGAGAAACTCCACAAGACTTCTGTGTGGATATGCGCAGGCGCATTCAGACCGAATACGCGATAGGATCCCCAAACGCCAGAATTTTCGACAGGCAAAATAAGAGCGTGGCGGTGTCCTTTGTAATAGAGCGTTCCCACGCTACCCAATCATTGGCCGAAGATTTTGCAGCTTCCCACGCGGAGGAAATATCTAACTTATCCACCCCGGCGTTCAAATTTTCGGTGAACAAGGATTCTTTTATCCTATCTAATGCCGCCGTATCAAGGGTTAGAACGGAATGCGACGGCATTCTGACAAGAACAAGCTACGAATTTTCGGGCGAAAGTATAAACAGAATATGAACGACGATTTAACATCTTTAGAAAAATCTTTGAACGATGCCCTCGACGATATCCAACAGAAACTCGACGACCTTGAGGGCTCTATTTCCCAAATAGAGGAAAAACTTTCAGAAAGTGTGGACCAAATAAAAAATATAAATCTTGGCGAATGATATGGACACCGCTTTAATTATTTCCGGCGTGTCAAAATCCCCTTGCGATTGGGGGGTGGTTGGAGCTAATTTGGTGCGCAAAAATTGCGCGGCGGATTCTCTGAACTTAAGATTTTCATCGGCCGCGGACACTGCCGGCCTGTCGGTGGGGGACTCTGTAGAGTTGTTTCAGGGCGGAGTGCGTACATTTTCCGGCAAAATCCTAAAACTGCCTTTAGGTGAATCGGCTCTCGACGGGACTGTTGAGCTCTTTGCGGAAAATGCATGGAGCACGATGTCGGAAATTATATATCAGCAACTGTGGCAGAGCGCTGATACGGCGTCCGGAGAGGCAGTGCTTTCCCCTGTCTATCGAAGCAAGGTAGTTTTGGGGCAAAATTCCGATGGAGTCCAGATAGGAGTTGCAGCGCAACTGATGGATATATTGGAATATGCCGTATCATGCGGAGCGGAATTTTGTATCGGGGAAATATCCGCCGATGCCAAGATGCTATTGGACGAGGCCAAAGATTTGAGTTGCGCTGAATGTATTAGGCGGGTTCTTAAATGGCTTCCAAACACCTTGGTTTACTTTGATTATTCTAAAGAAGGACTTCCGGCTATAAATATCATAATGCGCCAAAATGCCCTTGAGGGGAATCTTGACGGACGCGTTGTAAAATCCCTGAAATATTGGGCCAGGCACGACCTCGAAGTATCGGGCGTGGTGATAAAATACGAGCGCGAAAACAAGGCGGAAGATTTTTCCTGGATAACCCTTGAAGAGGATAAATATCCTCCGGATTTCGACGCAAAACAAGCTCGGGCGCTCGTCATGAGCGTTGAGCTTGCCGGAAGCAAATCCGCTTGCCAGCAAAATACGATAGTCTGCGACCCCATAGACATGGACAGCTCTAATTGGTGGTCGGAACACATACCCGTATTAAAGGAGGTATATGGATTGGTAATAGAATCCTGGTCGCGCCTGTACCCAGAATTGCCGAGAGAGCTTGTAAGGGGTACAGTAAGCTCAAAATTAAACTATAAGACCCAGCGCGATAGAATATCTGCCACCGTGCGTTATACTGATTCAGATGGGTCGTCGGTGCGCAGAAAAGTGGCTATAACTCTTGTCGCAACAAATGCCGTAAGCGGCACGCACACCTTGTGGACTCAAAGCCAGAGCGTTGAGGAGACTCCAACAGGCTTGGCAGAGGCGGTATATTCGGCGGCTTCGGATTTAAAATACGAGGGCGAGTGTACGCTTGTCGACGCCCGGTCTTCCGATTTCTTTGCCAGAAAACTCTTCTTGGAGGAAAATGTGTCGGCGCCGGTGATATGCACTGAAGAGGACTTGTCTAAATCCATTTTGCGCCTGAAATTCGGCCCTCCAAAACATCTGTATCCCGACGGCATCGCGGAACTGTTTCGCATAAACAGGAACCGCAACGCTCCGGCTTCCACGACGTCGAGAATAAGCGGGCGCGGCACTTCGGCTTCGACCCATATAGAGGGCGATACTCCCGACTATACGGAATCCCACGGGACAGTCAGATACGAGCGCTTTGTGATAAATTGCGATTCTCTGGATGCGAAGGTGGATATTGACGCCGGCAAGTTGAATAAGTCCGATAAAGCCGAATTTAAAGAAGTCTATGTTTGCAGCGACGGATTCTTGGCCAAGGCTAAAGTGCTTATGACGGAACCGGAGAAGGTCTGATTATGGCGGAATTTAAAAGTTTTATATCGTTGTTGCCGTTGCCTTTTCCAATGGTTGTTGCTTCTCCGACTTCCACGAATCCAATGTTTGGGCCTTATTCAGCGGCAAAGGCCACGGAGATATTTTGGCGTATGAATTCTTTTTCGGCGGAGGCTTATTTATATTTTAGGGCTTGGCAGAATATTTCCGGCAGCAGTGTTGAAATCGCAAATGAGGATTCGTCATGGAGTGTGAGCATAGACGAAAACGAGAGCCTTGCAGCACTATCTCCACATATGCGCTTGAAATACAAAGATTCAATGTCCTTGGCTTTCGCCAGAGATCCCAATACGGCGGCTTCATGGGCAGGCATTTCAGGCCCGTATTTTGCGCGCTCCTATTCGATGGATACCAAGCTTGAAGATATGCAGTTTTATTTCCAGCCTGATATAATGTTTGTGTTATCGTGCGGTCTCAGCATATCGTCTTCTCGTCCGCCTGAGGATTCTTTTGATTACAAGGTTATAGAAGAAAAAGAGATTTCATTTTTTGGATCTTCCATAAAATTGGCCGTCACAATTCCGAGGACTTATGCTTATGCTGAAGAAGTATCTTATGTGCATGAGGCCAAGTGTACTATAAATGTTGGAAGTTATTGAGAAATATAATAATATTTTTAACGTGGAATTCTCAGTATTTGTCCGGCCCTCAAGGCTTCAGGTGTGGCCATTCTGTCGCGATTAGCCCTGAAAATCTCTTTCCAGCGGTTTTTAGTGCCGTATATTTTGCGGCTTATTGTGGATAGGGTATCGCCGCTTTTTACAGTATATGTTGATGGAGTATCCGGGCGCACACTTACATTTTGCCTATCTTGGGTCTGCTGTACCGCATTTTGGGTGCGACGCACTTGCGAGGTATTAACAGCTTCTGCCCTTGGCCTTTGCGGAGCTATGTTTACACGTTGAGTGGCTTCAAGCCTATCTATGGTTTCAACTGCCGCGGCGAGTTTCTGTTTTAGCTCGAGGTTCTCCTTTTGCATCTTTTGGACTATTTCCTCGAGTTCAAGGCGGCGTATGTTATTTTCAAATGGGCTTTCCGGAAGCGATGCAGCGTATTTCTTTTGCGCGGTTTCTATCATTTGGCGCACCATAGGCGATGTTTGGGAGTCCGGCTTTAATTCCAGATACTTTCTGAAATGGTGTATCGCCTCTATTTGGTCGTTCATTTGATCCAAATATATGCGGCCGAGTTCAAAGTGTGATTCCGGGGCGTCTCTGCGTTTTTCAACGACCTTCAAAAAAGCGGACATCGCCTCTGCGGTGTTCCCGCGTTGCAACTCTTCCTTTCCGCGCAAAAACGACGGCTCTCCCGTTTCTTTTACGACTTCCCCCTCTCCGAAATCACAGCCGCCGGCCCCCATTATATAAAGGCATAAAAACAGCATTGCGGCCGTTGTTATAACGCATTTCCACAAATCTGTAATTATGCCGAACATCGTTTTACTAATGTCTGAAATGGCGGATTCCGGTAAACACCATTGCCATGTTGTTGGCGTCTGCGGCCGCTATTACTTCTGCATCGCGAACGGAGCCTCCTGGCTGTATGGCTGCGGTGCACCCGGCTTCCGCGGCGGCTACAAGTCCGTCGGCGAACGGGAAGAATGCGTCGGAGGCGATTACGGCTCCCTTCAAATCCAATTTGGCGTTTCCGGCCTTCCATACGGCGATTTGAGAGCTGTCAACACGGGACATCTGCCCGGCGCCTATGCCGAGAGTGCGTTCTTGCCCTGCGTACACTATGGCATTGCTCTTTACATGCTTTACGACTTTCCAGCCGAATAAAAGGGCTTTCCATTCTTCTTCGGTAGGTTGGCGTTTAGTCGGGACAGTCATATTTGCGCGCAATTCCTCAATGGAGTCTGAATCCTGCACGAGAACTCCGCCGAGAACGCTTTTCATCACGCGGTGCGGAACTTTCTTGCAATCCCATATCATTAGTCGCAAATTTTTCTTTTTAGAGAAAATTTCAAGAGCCTCGTCCGAGAAATTTGGCGCAATGATAACTTCGCAGAATATATGGGCTATGGCTTCGGCCAAATCTTTTTCGAGGGTTCTATTTACGGTTATTATGCCGCCGAAAGGAGCCTGTTTGTCGGTTTCAAAGGCGCGTTCCCATGCCGTGAGCAGGTTGTCGCAACTGGCGACACCGCAGGGGTTGGTGTGCTTGAGTATGGCGACTGTAGGAGCTTCGAATTCCGAGATGAGTTCTGCGGCTGCACTTATATCTATGATATTGTTGTAAGAGAGTTCCTTACCCTGAAGCTGCCTGAATTTCTTGTTGAAATCTCCGTATAGGGCGGCGTTTTGGTGGGGATTTTCCCCGTAGCGCATTTTTTGGACGAGTGGCAACCCAACATTTAAGGTGTCTGGAAGTTCGTTATTTTTATATTTTGCGTTTAGGTAATTGGCAATGGCAGCGTCGTATGCGCTTGTGCGCTGATAGACTTTGAGGGCGAGCTCTCTGCGGAGACTCTGGAGTTCTTCTCCGCCTTTTCGCAGGGCTTCAAGGGTGCGCGGATAGTCTTTGCTGTCGCACACAACCGTGACGCTCGCATGATTTTTAGCCGCGGAGCGGAGCATTGACGGGCCCCCTATATCTATGTTTTCTATTGCGTCCTCCAGTGTGCAGTCCGGCTTTGCGACTGTCGCCTTGAATGGATAAAGATTTACCACCACGAGATCTATCATACCAATGCCGTGCTCTTTTGCTTGGGCCATATGTTCTTCGGAAGATCTGAGGCAAAGCAGGCCACCGTGAATTTTTGGATGAAGCGTTTTCACCCTACCGTTCATCATTTCCGGAAATCCCGTATAATCGCTTACTTCCGTCACCGGAACTCCGTTGGCGGCCAATAGTTTCGCCGTTCCTCCGGTGGAAAGAATCGAATAGCCGTGCTTGCGCACAATCTCCTTCGCAAATTCAACAACGCCAGTTTTATCGCTGACAGATATCAATGCCCGCTTTTCCATATTCTTTTTCAATGAAATTCTCCCCTTTCTTACAAGCTTTTTATTGTTTATAAGAGAGGATTATCTATGGGGAAGGCGATTTTAACATGTCACGCCTCAAAAGAGCCGTTTGATAGGAAGCGTCCCACATATACTTCCGGGGATGTGTTTGCCGCGCGGGCGATTTCTTCGAGGCTATCCGCACTTTTAAATTCAAACGCAGATATGTCCACGCGGCTGAATGGCAAGGGGAGCATGAAGCCGTCCCATGTTTTTAGGCGCCGAAAATGTCTTGGGCGTATATGCAGGAGTAGGATTCGCGACTGCGTCTCTTTGGCGACGGTCAGAAAGCCGTTTTTTGCCTTGTGGGCGGGACCCAATGGGCCGTCCGGGGTTATAAATACGTCGGATCCTTTTCTGATTGTGTCGATTAGTCCGATTGCGGAAGTTGCGGCGCGTTTTCTGCTTGAGCCCCTTACGGTTCCTATGCCGCAGAATTTAAAGAAAGCGCAAAGGTATGAGCCGTCTCTGCTTGCGCTCACGAGGCCGGCCATGGGGAATTTTTTGCGAAAGGTCCGCTTTGCCATTGGCAGAAAGAATATGGAGTCGTGCCATGCTATGCCCACCATTCTATCGGGAGAGATCATATAGCGTTTGGAGCCTTTTTGGGGGACGAGGCGCAATGAGGCCTGCCATATGCGTATAATGGCAAATAACGGAAATATTGCCAGATAGTGATACCATCTGGGATTTTTGACATTGGCGGCCATTCTCAAAATGAGAATACAATTTTGCCCAAAAGTCGAATTAAAAAATATATAGCCTTTTAATGAGCAGCTCACTTTTTATGCATTTGTTAGAATCTATAATGCAAACCTTGATATTGTCTGGTTTATAAGATTACAAAAGTGGATATTTATGCAGTGTGAGTTTATAATTTTTTCTTTTGGATATATGATGCGCGAAAAAATATTTAATTGATAACGAGAAAATTGATATATTCTGAATTTTTCATTTCAGAAAATGCTATTCGGAAGAGAAATAAAAGGGCCTGGAGCGTGAGAAAATGTCGATAAGGTTGATAATTGCATGCGCATTTTTTGTAAGCTTTCTTTTTCTGCAATATATGTATAGTAAATATAAAAATATAAGTCATTTGGTATAAAAGCATTATGGCCTATATATAGGTGTATGTTTCTTTCCCGGCACATTAATTCGACAAACCATATTTATATATTAAATTATCAAGTTTTCTATTGTTAAAATATATAACTAATATGTATATAGGTAATTTATTTTATAATTTAATTAGTTTGAATTGAAAATGAAAATTTATATTCTACATAAGAGGAACTTTAACATCCGCATTAAGCATGTAAAATTCGATAGATAATTAAAATCTTTACAAACTAACAATCAACTATATGAGTATGCTCTTAATTTAATTAAACTTGTATTTAAAATTACATTTAAATACATCATTAAATGTACGAAAGTGTTTATAAATATGAATATTAAATATATAAAGATATTGCTTCCGGCGTCTGCGGCGCTGCTTGCAAATTCAATGTTTGCGGCTGGAAGTAAAACTGCAACGGTGACGGAGTATGTGGGAAACGGTGAGTATAGCGGAACAAACTATATTACTACTTTGGATTCCGAATATTATGATTTCTACGGTGTCGGCACGAATTACGACGGCGGAAACATAATTTTGAACATAAAGGACGGCGCGGTTATCGGGCATAATATTGCCGGTGGGTCGCACTGGTGGCCAACAACTTCCGGAGATTCATTGCCGATAGTTCCCGACGGCACAAACATAACCGTGAATTTTTCCGGCGGAACGCTCACGCCAAGCGACGGGCTTGTTTTGGGCACATATTTGAATGTAGGCGAAAGTTCCGATGCCAAGCTCGGCGATATTGTGCTCAACATGAGCGGCGGCACGGTAAATATGATTCGCGGCGGCAACAATATCAATAGTGCCAGCAACATTTCCGACATATCGTCATCTGTGAACAGCGTGAAAATCAATATAAGCGGCGGTACAATTACCGGGAAAGGCTCCGATGCAATCCGCGGCGGCGGAGGTTCCTATTCTAATGTTGAGGGTATTGTGGATATTGTCGTTTCTAACACAGCCGACATCACCGGCAATATTTATGCAGGAGCCAGAAATAATGGCGCGTACGTGGGAGCATCAAGTATTTCGATTCGCGGCGGCACCATAAAAGGCGATATATTTTCCGGAGGATCCGAGGGAGATACTTCGGTCAAGGGTGATGCAAACATATATTTTTCCAACGGAACTCTCACCGGTGACATTCACGGCGGCGGGAACGGCGGCACTATAGAAGGAAAATCCAACGTATATTTGGATGCGGGCGTCATCGACGGTAATGTCTATGGTTCCGGAATAAACGATAAGGTCGTTGGCGTTTCTTCCGTTTCGCTGAGGGGCGCAACGCTTAACGGTAATTTGTACGGCGTGGGCGACGGCTCGACGGTTGGAGGCGCGCGCATATCGATGAATTCGGGTATATTAAACGGGGATATCTATGCGGCCGGCAATAACGGAACAGTTTTGGGCGATGTTAGTGTAATCTTTGGCGACAACAGCGAAAACGCGACTGTTTCGGGGGTAATTCACGGCGGGAAAGAAGCCGGTTCAAAAGCGGCTGTTTCCGGGACGTCTTCAATACAATTTTATAAAGACATATCCGGGTTGAAGGTTGACGGCTTTAACTCATTTTCCGGCGTTGGCGATGCTGTTATAAATAATCTTTATGTGGATATGTTGCAGGGCTCGTCTATCCAAGGCAATATCACTTTTATTGCGAAGATGAACAACATTAAGGCCGAGAATGCTACCTCCTACATATGGGGAGGAAACGTGGTGTTTAAGGATTCCGAATTTATCGGCAATGTTTATAATAACGGAACCGGTTTCGGGGGTATTTTTACGGATTATGCGAACGACCCTGCAAGTACTTTTGTGACGTTTAACAACACTGTAGTGAAAGACAACGTCATTGAAAACAACTACGCCCAAGGCGGATTTTTCTATGGACTTAGTTCCGATTTCAAATTTGAGGACTCTACGTTTGAAAATAATACGGTTCGCGCCACCGGAGATAAAGTTCGCGGCACTGTGGCCTATGCAAATAACCATAGTTTAACAATAGAAGGATCCGAATTTAAAGGCAATGTCGGTTATGCTAACGAGAGTTTGGCAGGCGGCACGGTTTATATAGAAAGCAAAAGCGCCGACAACGTGGCATTGAATGTTTCTAATAGCTCTTTTGTCGGGAATAAAATCGTTTCAGAAAAGTCCGGCGCCACGACTATGGGCGGAGCTATAATGGCATACAATAGGGGAAAAGATGTGAGCCTGTCTATAACAGATACAGTGTTTACTTCCAATTCGGCCGATACGAAAGGCGGAGCTATTTATTTGGGAGGCGCCACTATGACTCTCAATGCGACAAAAGACATGCAGTATGCCGGAAATAGCGCGGAAGAGGGCGGCTTCCTTTTCTTGGATTACGACGAGAGCGGCTCTACCGCTTCAAGTGCCACATTTAACGTATCTGGCGGCGCTAATCTCGTTATAGGCGCTGCTAATGCTGCGACCGATTCGATTGAGGGTGTTGACAAATCTGCGATATCAAAAAGCGGTACTGGCATACTTACCGTGAATTCGTCGATGGATAAGTTTTTTGGAAGCTTAAATGTCAATGAAGGCACGCTTAATATAAATAATGGGCTTGGCGCAAGCTCCATAACAATCGCTCAAGGGGCTACTCTTGCTTTGCAGGTAAATGGCAATAATATCCTTTCCAATTCGGCTCTTACGCTTTCAAACAATGGCGCGCTTGCCATATCTGCAGGCGCGGGGCTTTCCGCCGGAGAATATACTGTGTCAGCCAGCGGTATAAGCAGCTATGGGACAACTAAAACATACGGTGGCAATCTTGAGGGAAACATATTCAAGGTTGGAGAAGCCAAAAGTATGTCTATAGATGTTGCGGGCGAGAGCGTGAGCGTGGCAGATAATGGGCGCGTAGAGTTGAGCAATGGAGAAGCCTCAATAGTGATGTCCTTCAATTCCGGTAGCGCTACTGTAAACGCCGTAAATACGACAACTCAATCCTTGCAAGAGGCAATAGGTTCTGAATTTTCTGCGATGGGAGCCTATAGTTTCGACGTGACGATGAATGCGGGCGATACCGTTGTGTTGAGTTTTCTAATAGGAGACTCTACTTTGAATGCCGCAGACTTTACAATATACCATAGATCTGAAGGCGGGGAATGGGCGGTTGCCGATGACATTGACAACTTAATGTATGACGGCGAATATCTTTCGTTTATAGTTTCCCACTTTTCTGAGTACGGTTATGCTGCGATACCGGAGCCATCTGCATATGCTGTAATGCTTGGAGTTCTGGCTGTGGCATTGGTGGCGTATAGGAGAATGAGGTAAGAAAGCCTGGAGTTATTTTTAGGGGTTCTCGAAACAGGGAACCCCTTTTTTTCTTTGAAGAATATTTTGTTCCATGCACTATGATGTAGCGAAGGGGTATGTAAAAGAATAGAGAATCTTTGGATTCGGGGCATGTTAATATATTGCCTAATAACTTTTATCTAAATTGCGTAAATGAGAAAAAAATTTCTAACGGTACTTATAATATGCGGTGTGTGTTTTATAGGATACATATTTTGTGAAATATCGTCGTACAAAGTTTATCAAGATATTTCCGAAATTAGTTCGTCCGATGTGGCATTGGTGTTGGGGACAGGAAAATTTGTTGGGAACGAAAGGCCTAATAAATATTATTGGGGGCGCATAGAAGCTGCCGCTAAATTATACAAGAGCGGCAAAGTAAAAAGTATCTTGGTCTCCGGAGATAATTCTTCGTCGGATTACAATGAGCCTGAGACGATGAAGGAGGATTTAATAGACAAGGGAGTTCCCGAAGATTCCATAATATGCGACTATGCTGGACTTAGGACTCTTGATTCAGTAAGGCGGGCAAAAAACGTATTTGGAATAAAAGCTCCTATTATAGTGACTCAATACTATCACGCAAAGAGGGCGTTATTTTTATGCGATAAGAATAATATAAAAGGGGCTTCCGCATTTGAGGCGCCTGCCGACGTGCCTTTTGCATATAAGCTTCGCAATAATTCCAGGGAGGCTTTGGCGTGGGTAAAGGCTTGGATTGATATTTATATAACTAAAAAACAGGCAAAATTTGAAAAGTAGGACTTAGTTTAAGAATTTCCGCAATAAGCTAAAGCGGGAATAGAAGAAGCCGCATATTAAAATGCAGTAAAGATGCTCGAGTATTGCGTAAAATTTGAGCTAAATGCCGGGATAGTTTTAGTGCAATTTGAATCCCGATTATTTGCGTAATTTAAAAATGGAGCCGAAAGTCGGACTTGAACCGACGACCCACGCTTTACGAAAGCGTTGCTCTACCAACTGAGCTATTTCGGCACAAATTTTTAAAACCGAATTTTCTTTTTCTTAAAAAGTTAGTCAATCCATTTTTTCCCATTTTCCACTTTCAACTTGTATTATTCCTTCTATTTCTTTTTATTCCACCTATGCCTTTAATGCGTTTCTTAGGCGCACAAAAACCTCCGGTTTACATCGCCGCAGATTTTATATCCGACGAAATATCGTCTCTTGCGCCGGCGGCCCTGTCAAAAACATTTTATATACTGCCCACGCGCTCCGCTGTTCACAACGTGACGACCATTCTGTCTGACAAGGTTTTGAAGGGCGATCTGAAACCTTTTGGCGGATTGTCTCTTGTCACCCCGGAAATCTTTATATCGATTCTCGGAGCGGATTTTAAAGAAGCGGGCGAATTTCACAACTTGTCGGCATGGATTTCGGTGTTTAAGAAATTGCGTTCTTCCGATGTGTCGGGTTTGTTTCCGCGCGGCCTGCCTTTGCCGCGGGAGTATCCTGCTTTGGCGAAAACGCTATCAAGCTTGCGCTCACTGCTTTCGGACGTGGGATTGCGCATGGAGGATTTACAGAATAAACTCCAAGATATGGACGATCCCCGCAGGCTTGCGGATCTCGCCGGCTTGGAGCGGCGCTATCTATCAATTTTTGAGCGCAACAAGGTTAATCCTCCGGATTCTTTGGCCCTCGGAATCGAAGGGATAGCTGCGCAAGCTTCCACTGTGCCCTTTGACAGAATTGTGCTGCTCGGCGTGTGCGATCCCGCCCCGGTATTTTTGCGCGCAATATCGGGATTGAGAGAAAAATCCGTGGAAGTGTGCGTAATTGCCGATCCTTCGGATTCAAATATGTTCGACGAGTGGGGAAGGCCTTCTCATGAATGGGCGTCTAAATTCGCCTGCAAGGACGATGCTTCGATTGCCGTGTTTTCAAGCGTTGCCGCTCAGGCGTCAAAGGTTGCCGAAGCCCTCGCGGAGGCGGGTGAAAACGCGGCGAATTCCTGCGCGGTGGCGTGCGGGGAGGGGGATTCGTCAAAACTGATTGGATTGCGCCTTAAAGAGCGTGGGATAGCTTCGTATTGCCCACGCGATGACTCCTATGCCCGCGACGGTCGCATTTCTTTCCTGGGAATATTAGGAAATTTTTACGAAAACAAAGGTATGGCTGAATTTTCCGTATTGTTGCGCTCTCCATACATGTTGTCCTATTTGTCGGGAGTGTTGGGTGAAAGTTCAGAAAATATCTTGTCTGCTGTGGATAACTTTCGCGAAAATCGCATGCCCATGAGTTTTGCGGAATTTGGGGCGCTTGCGGCGCCCGGTTCTTTGGAGAGGCGCATTTTTGATGAAACGGAAGCCGTTTTCGCCCCTAAAGAATCTGCGTCGATTTTTTTGGAGGGCGTGTTTAATGCGTTCTTTGGCGAAGTGTCCGATGGCCCGGACGATGAGAATGCGGCGGACAAAGTTTCGATTTTCTTGGACGCGTCTCTAAAGGCTCTCGCCGATTCCGAGGGCTCATTGGAGGCGGCGCTCGATGTTCCTAACGCCTTAAAATCTTTGAGGGAGCAGTCGCTGCGCATGTTCTCATCTCCTAAAAAGGACGGCCGAAGCGTGGGATTGTTGGACTGGGTCGAAATTTTTTGGGAGCCTCAATCCCAGCTTCTGCTGGCGGACATGAACGACGGTATCGTACCTCGGGCGCCTTCTCTAAATCCATTTTTGCCTCCTGCCGCGTTGGAGGTTCTTGGCTTGCAAACTTCGGAAATGAGACATGCGCGCGATGCCTATATGCTCTGCGTTATGTTGGAATCGCGCAGGGCTGTGGGGGGGAGAGTATTGATTTGCTTTCCGCGAAAGAACGGAGAAGGAGAGGGGGCGATAGCATCGCGCATACTCCTTCAGTGCCCTGCGGAACTCTTGCCGTCGCGGGTAAAAAAGCTGTTTTGCAATCCGCCGGAAAATACCGCGGCCTTGTTTTTTCACAAATCGTGGAATTTGAAGGTTCCGTTTGGGAGCCTGCCCGAGACCCTTTCTCCGAGCGCGTTTAAGTCTTATTTAAATTGTCCGTTTAGATTCTACTTGGATTACGTTTTAAAATTGAGGCGCTTTGACCCCGACTACGACGAGCTTGACGACAGCGCGATAGGAACAGTCTTCCACAATGCCCTCGACCATTTCTCCAAAGGGGAGTTTGCAAATTCCTCCGACGAATCGGAGATTGCAGAGGCATTGTCGGACTGTCTGGATAGGGAATTTTACTCGATGTACGGGCGTTCATGTTCGGCCGCGCTGGCTTTTCAGCTGCGTTCCCTGAAGCGTCGCATACCGGCGTTTGCCCGTAAACAGGCGGACTTGAGGTCGAGTGGCTATCGCATTTTGGAAAGCGAATTCACTCCCCCGCAAATAGAAATATCCGGAATTCCCATACGCATGAGAATTGACAGAATAGACGTCGCGCCCGATTCGTCCCTCTTGGTGATAGACTACAAACTTAAGGACTCGATTTCAGGACCTTCTGCCGCGGAGGATTCGCATCACCCTTCAAGGCGTCTTCCAGACGGCTCAAAGGGAAAAGTGTGGGAGGATTTGCAGCTTCCGTTAAATAGGGCCGCTCTTTCTGCGGCATTTCCTGGCAGAAAGATAGTGTGCGCATATTTCTTGGTGTCGGCCGACGATAATAATACGGGCATGTCATATTGGGACATTTCCGGCGAAGAAATGGAATCTGCGCTGTCGGAGGCCGGGAGAATAGCTGATTGTATTCTCAAAAGGCGTTTTGAGCCTTTGGATAAGGCGCCTAAATATGATAATTATAGCGGATATTTCGATTTTGCCGGTGACGCATTGGGTAAATTTTTGGAGTTTGAAAAATGACATCAGAGAAAAGAGGACGCATATTTTCCAATGAGCGCACCGTGGCATCGGCGGGTTCGGGCAAAACTTACGCCCTAACGAGCCGTTTTATAGCCTTGTCCACAATCTATCCCCCGCGCAGCATTTGCGCCCTGACTTTCTCCAGAACGGCGGCCGCGGAGTTCATGGATAAAATACTCGATAGAATTGCCGGAGCCGCGGAATCGGAGGGCGACGCGCGCCGATTGGCGGACGAGGTCGAAAAACTTGGTGGGCGCAAGGGAATGTCCCGTGGCGATTTCGCGGAATTATTGGAAAAAATAGTAAGCGATATTCCGCGCTTGGATTTGCGCACTATAGATTCATTTGAGGCGAGATTTGTGCAGGCGTTTGCCTCGGAGCTCGGGATTCTCGGCGGAATAAAAATAATAGGGGAATTCGAACGGAAACGGGCGGAAGCGGAATCCTTGAGGGCGGTGTTCCAAGATGCAAACCGCAGCCCTTCCGATTCATCGAGACTCGACGAGATATTATCGCATATCTCCGGTGGAAAAAACAGCAAGAGGCTCTTCGATAGGGCGCTTAAATTCTTGCAGTGGATATATCCTATCTACTGTTCATTTCCGTACAAGGGGCGTTGGGGAAATGTAAAGCTGCTTTCAAATACGGCCTTTCCCGTAGAGGAATGGGATCAGGAGGCGTATGCGTCGCGCCTGGGCGAGCTTGAGGAATCCTTGCGCGATAAGGTTTCCGGTAAAGTGAGCCGCGATGTCGGGTCGATATTGACCTTTTTCAAGAAATCCTCCGTTGGAGATGTCAGTTCTTCAAAGGCGAAGGGGCTGTCGGAATTTATTGAAATGTTGAGGGACGGTAGGATTTGCGAAGGCGGTTCTGCGGAACTTAGCATCGGGAAAACGCTTCTTTCTGAGACTCAAAAAAAACTTCTTCTTAGCCTGTCGAAAATGTTATTCGGAGCCTGTCTGGGAAATTCCCTGCGCGCGGCTTCGGCTATGGGGAAATTTGCAGAACGGTTTGAAATGGAATATTCCAGAAGGGTGAGAATGGCCGGATTCCTGAGGTTCGACGACATTCCCGTTTTGCTTTCCGATCCGTCGTTTGACGCGGAGCGCGGCATGGTGGAATACAGGCTGGACGCCAGGCACGATCACTGGCTCTTGGACGAATTTCAAGATACGTCGAGGCTCCAGTGGAGGGCGCTGTCGGGGCTTCTTGAGGAAATTTTACAGGATACGTCGGGCGAGAGAACATTATATTATGTGGGCGATAAGAAGCAGTCTCTGTATTCCTGGAGAGGGGGGGCTCCGGAACTTTTTGACGAGATTTTCAATGCGCACAATGGAAATATAAACGACGGCGAGCCTCTAAACGTATCGTACAGATCGAGTAAACCTGTTATCGACGCGGTAAACCTTTTATTTTCGGACGCCGATTCCCTGTCTGGATTCAATGAGGGGGCCGGGAAAGTATGGGGAGACATGTGGAGCCGGCACAGTTCCCACCCGAGCCTTGGAAACAATGGCTGCGCGGCGTTTTTGGAGAGGGAGTCCGGGGAGAGTGTCGCGGAGGCGGTGTATAGGATATTGTTCGAGATAAAGCCGTGGGTACGCGGTCTAAGCTGCGCGATTCTCGTCCAAAGAAATGATTTGGCGGTTTCCATAGTTGAGGATTTGCGCAGATTTGCCGATAGAGACGGCCTTGTGGGATTCTCCGCCGATTCCGAATTGGAGAGCGGAATAACTGGCGACAACATGGTTGTTCCGGCTGTTCTAAAGCTGTTGCATTGCGCTTTCCATCCAACGGACAGCGCCGCCGAGGCCTATGTTAGAATGACTCCTCTGGCCGGATTTTTAGATGGAGACGCATGGCGCGCGAAGATTCTGCAAGCGGCTTCCGATGGCGGTATGGAAAGAGCGGTCGGGGTTATTGGGGAATATGTCTTAAAAGCGGTTTCAGACGAATTTTCCCTGGCGCGCTTGTCGGCATTGTCGAGTTGCGCCGCGGAATTTGACGCTTCGGAATGCGGCTTGGACATTGATTCGTTTGAATCGTATGCCGCCTCCTATACAGTCAGGGAGCGCACCGAAGGAAACATGGTCAGGGTTATGACTATCCACAAGTCAAAGGGGCTTGGCTTTGACATTGTCATAATGCCCCAACTCGACAATCCGAGATCGGCGTCGGATTCCGTAAAGTTGGTAAAAATGGAGGCTTCGGACGGCGGTGAAGTCGTCATTGCACTTCCCCCGTCGAATATATGCGCAATGGACCCCCAGCTCTTTAAGTGCTATGAAAAGATAAGGGAGACGGAGGCCTTGGGGCGGATATGCTCTTTCTATGTGGGGGTCACCAGATCGAAGAAAGCCCTGTATTTGATATCCGACGGCTCATGGAAAAAGGGGACAGCCGCGTATTCTTTCGCCGAGCATGCCGGGAAAGCATTTGAGTTTGCGCCGGAGAGTGTAAAGTGCGGAATGGGCACTCGCGTAGCGTTTGGTGATTGGGATTGGTTCTCAAAAATTCCCGCGCTAACCGAACCGCGCGAGGAGGTTAAAAGCGCGCCGTGGAGTTTAATTGCGAATGCGGGCAAACCTGCGCCGAATTTTGTCTTTATGCGTCCGTCGGATAATAATATGAAATTTCCGCGAAGGAGATACTCGAGAGCCGTTTGTACGGAGCATTCCGATTTCGGCGAACTCGTGCACAGGGCGTTTGCGTTGTTGGAAGATACGTCCGATGTTGACGGAGTGCCGTTTAAGAATTTTGAGAGATTGTCGGAGCATTCTGGGAGAGCGGTTGAACTTGTAAAATCGTGCCTGTCCAATTCTGATATATCGCGTTATTTCAACGCGGGGGAATTTGCGGAAATTTACAGGGAGTATCCATTTGTGTGCTCCGATTCCGGGGCCTTAATTAAGGGAGTGTTCGACCGCGTAAATATTAGGATTTCGGAATCCGGAGGCAAAGAGGTAGATGTTCTCGATTTCAAGGCGTCCTCTGAATCCGGGGCCGACTTGCTCCATAAGTATTCCGGGCAGATGTCTGCTTATAAAACCGCGGCGCGGAAACTGTTCGGCACTGAAAATGTGTCCCTGTGGATTGTGGACGTGAATTCTTCGGGAATATTGAGATTTATATGAAAATCTTTTTGAGAGTGGCGCTGTTTTGCTCTATAATTGCGCTTGTGGAGTATGCATTCGGTTGGGGCGTGGTGTTTGAAGAAATGAAAATGTTGGCGTTGGAGTCGGGTAGCGCGGAATTGTTTTTCTTGGGAATGGGAATAGGATGCGCCTTGGGGCTGCCGGTTTCACTGTGTTATTTTTCGGCCGGGGCGGCTTTCGGAATACTTGAAGGGTGGGGCTTGTGCCTCATGGCTCTGGTTTTGAGTTCAACCATGGGTTTTTTTGCGGGACGCTTTATTCTCCCTTGCGGCTGGGCGGAATCCCGTCTAAAGCGTTCCGCGTTGTCGGGTGTTATGGCTAAAATGGGAGTGGGGAATGTCGTCGGTAAAATCGGGACTGCCAGAGCGGATTTTGACATATGCTTTTTTATTAGAGCCGTGCCGGGTGTTCCCTACTGGCTGCAGAATATTTTTCTTGGAGCCTTGTCGGTCAGGTTCGGAGTTTACTTTTTTGTAGGGCTGTTTGTTCAGGGAGCCATAGCTTTGGCCGTAATTTGCATTGGGGCGGCGGCGGCCGATTCTTCGTGGGTGGGAATTCCCGTATTCGCGCTATTGGTTGCGGTTTTGGCGATATTCCGGCATTTCGGATTGGTTTTTGCGGATAGGTTAAGCCTTGAAAAGGGTGCTCGCTTGTGATTTCTCTATTATAAAAAATGGAGCGTACAGAAAAATTTTCCGGAATTGGCGGGGCACTCTTCAATTTCAAATTTATAGCCTGCGGGATAATTTATATCTTCGCCAATCTGATATTTATAATTTCATCTGCCGCGATATGTGTTGCGTTTGCTCCGCATAAACGCAAGTTGTTTTTGTCCCGCGCTCTCCGGCATATATTGGCTTTCCAAACTCTCAAGCTTTGGCCGCGGCTGGGCATGTATGAAATCGAACTGCCTCCGGCTTTGAGTGAGAAATCCGGCTGCGTTTATGTATGCAACCATTCGTCGCTTTTGGATCCGCTGTTTTTGTTGTCGCTGATTCCAAACGCCGGGGTTGTCATAAAAAGAAAATATAAGAACTGGTTGGCGGTCTGGGTGCTTATAAAAATATTCGACTTCTGCGTTATAGACAGTCGCTCTCCCGCAGCCGCGGCTGCGGCGTTTTCCTCCGCGCGTAAAATTCTGGCTTCCGGGCGCAATCTGATAGTGTTTCCCGAAGGCAAACGCAGCAAGAACGGCAGGCTTCAAGACTTTCAGGGGCTCGCGTTTAAGCTTGCCCATGAGAGCAATGCTCCGGTTTATCCTTGCGTGGTATTTTCAAGGTATCCATTTCTTTCAAAAGGGCAACCGTGGCTTCCTCAAAAAAAGGGAAACAAATTCATAATAGACTTTTTGCCGCCTTTAGAATCGGGATTATCGTATGGGAAAATGTCGGACGCGGCCTATTCGAGAATTTCGAAAAAACTTGCCCAACTGCGCCAATCGTTTAAATGACGTAGCAGATGATTTTAAATAGGGAAAGCGTAAAGAATTATTTACCGCATCGCGATCCGTTTTTATTTGTGGATTCGGTCGCGTCTTTCGAGAAGCGCGGAAGCATATGCGCAACTTTTGAGCTAAAACCGGAATTGCCCTTTTTTAAGGGGCATTTCCCGAACATGCCCATACTTCCCGGAGTTATAGCAGTTGAGGCCCTTGCCCAGGCGAGCGGATTGCTTTTGGCTCTAAAAGCAGATTCGGAACCCGGGAACAAAATGTTCTTTCTGGCGTCAAACAATATTAAATTTGTAAGCGTGGCTCGCGCAGGCGAAACTCTTGAGCTTAAATCTCGTCTCGAGCGCGAATACGGCGGTCTCTGCCGTTTCTCGGTGGAGGCATTGTCCGAACAGCGCCTTGTGGCTTCGGGAGTGCTGGTTTTGGTGTCTGCGGAAAATGTCGCAATATGAGGGTGTTGATTCTGAGAGGGAATCCCCGCAAAGGAGGGGTATCGGACAAAATGGCCGATCTGTTCGCGGAAGGCTTGCGCAGAACTCCCGCGCATGTGGACGATGTAGACTTGTGTTCGTCAAATATAAACCCGTGCAGAGGTTGCTTTATATGCTCTTCGTCCGACAGCGCGCGCGGAGCTTGCCCGATAAACGACGATATGCGCGCCATCATACCCTTGGTTGAGGAGGCCGACGCCTTAGTTTGTGTCTCACCGGTATACTTCTATGGAATGAGCGCCCAGATGAAGGCGTTCTTTGACAGATGTTTTCCTTTCGTCAAGGGATACGACTTCGATAAGGAAAAGGGCAATTTGATAAATATAACCTCATTTCCTCTAAAGCCTAAAAAGCTTGTCACAATAAGCATTGCTTCCGGGAGGCTGAGAGGTTCGTTTGATGCCATGTCGGCGACATATGCATCTATAGCCGGGGCTTTGGGCATAGAATATGTGGCCGACATTAGGCGTGGTGAGTCTCCATATTTTTCCATACTCGGCGGAATGTCCCTGCGTGTCCGGCGCGTGCTTGACGCAATGGTGAAGGCCGGAGAGCAATTCGGCTTGGAAGGTTTTATACAGCCGCGCACATTGAGAACGGCGGAACTTGAATTGGCTGAGAGCGACGCAGCCTTTGCCGCAAACGCTAAAGTATTCTGGGCTTTGAGGAAACGCGGGGATAGTCGTGGTGGATTTTCCTCCGGGGCGGCTTCCGAAGATATGGGAATTCTTCTTTCTGAAATGTGCAAGAGGTTTTCTCCGCAAAACTCGCCAAAGAACGCGTCAATACGCTTTGACTTTGGGGATTCGCGCGTCTATTCCATAAAAATCGCTGAAGGCTCGTGCGAACTTTGCCGCAGTTCGGATTTTAAGGAGCAGTTGGCCGTGTATTGCGCTCCGGAAGTCTGGGTAGGGCTGTCTTCGGGGCGTAAAAATGCTATTGAGGAGATGAAGAAAGGCTTTTTGAAAGTTGAGGGAGACTTGTCGCTCATGGCAAAGCTCAATCGCATTTTTCCCCGCGGAAACGCTTAGGCGCAGCCCGTCAAGCCTCCGTCAACGGTGAGTATTTGGCCTGTTATATACGATGCTTTATCAGAGGCCAAAAACGCCACCGCGTCGGCGACCTCAGAAGGATTCCCGAAACGCCCCATAACTATCCTTTTCTTTTGGGCGTTTGCGATGTCCCGCGGGATTTTTGCGGTCATATCTGTGGAAATAAACCCCGGGCACACACAGTTTGCGCGTATTCCCCTTGTTCCGAATTCCGCGGCGATAGCCCGCATAAATGAACATATTGCGCCCTTGCTCGCCGCATAGTTTGTCTGCCCGGGAATTCCCACCAGGCCCGATACAGAGGATATGAATACTATGCTTCCTCTCCTGTTTGAGTACATAGATTTTGATACGGCTTTTGTCCAACGGTATGCGCCGTTCAGATTTGTGTCTATTACCGTGTTCCATTCGGATTCCGGCATGAGAGGCAGATATGTGTCTCTTGTGATGCCCGCATTGTTTACGAGAATGTCTATTGAACCGCATTCAGAAAGTATTTCAGCTACACGTTTCGATATGGATTCACCGTCAGATTGGGGGCATAGCATTGCGCGGGCTTTACAGCGTTCGGCCAAAGCTTCGGCGCTGGCGGCGCTTTTTTGATAAGTGAAATAGACCTTTGCGCCAAGCTCCGACAATTTCTCCACGACGGCCGCGCCTATTCCCCGCGAGCCACCTGTTACGATTGCTGTTTTTCCTTCGAGATTCATTTTAGAGAAGAGTATTTCTGCCATAATTCCTGCGGGAATTCGCGGGCGAGAGCGCCGGTGTCGGTATTTATTATTGAGCACATGCAAAATCCCGTAGCGTGCAGGCGCTTTGTGTTTAGGCCTGAGAGTTCATGCTCAAACTCGAGGCGGCCCGTGTAAAAGTCGTCTATTTTATGGCGGGTAATCAGCAGGAGCGGCTCTTCGTATCGGATTGATTCCACATACTTGCAGCGATTTTCCAGAACGACCACTGCGAGCTTGTTTCTTAAAGATTCCGACATCGGCATTATATCGTTGAGTATTTGGAATCTCCCCCTTTCAAACCAATTAAAATAAGCGGCGTTATGGGCTACGCCCATCATGTCGAATTCTCTGAATTCCGGTGTGAATTCGAGCCTGCGTGTTATTCTTCGCGGCATTATTCTTGAAGCATAGGTTTGCTGAGGCTTTTGGCGAGCACTGTCGGGCGTGAAACGGTGAATATTTCTTCGCCGCCGTTTGGGGTTCTTGAAAAACCAAAACCGGAAAACGCGCAATGCGATTTCATGAGGGCGAGCCCGGTCCATTTCCCGGATATTGGAGATCTTAGGGCGTGTACAACTTCCCCTACTTCATCGTCGGAGTCGAATATTTTATCCCCGGGATTGAGGGGGGTGTCTCCGGCCGATTGCACGGCGCAGATTTTTTGTGAAATACCGGAGTCGCGTTCCGAGTATATTTTTTCGGAACCCGGAAATTTTTCCTTTTCAAAATCCGTCATCCATTGCAGGCCGAGTTTTAGAGGGTTCAGTACTCTTGCGCCTTCCCCGTATATATTAAAAAAATTTCCGTCGAGCCTTGCAAGGGCGTGCGCGGCCATTCCGCACAGTCCGCCCCCGAGCTTTTTAGATTCCTCCAAAAGGCGTTTTGCGAGTTTCTCCGCAATCGCGTTTGGGGCCATGAACTGATAGCCGTATTCCCCGGTTTTTCCGCTGCGCATTAGATAAGTGTCGGCGTCTTCATAGCGATACTTTTCTACCGACATAAATGGAAGGTTGAGTATGTCGGTTCCGAATACCGCCACTGCGACCTTCCATGAATCCGGGCCGTCAACCGATAATAGGATATGGGAATCTGTTAAATCGGAGCATTGTGCGGAACCATCAGAAAGGCATTTCGAGCATGAGTCGTCGAGCGATTCGAGTACGGCGATTATTTTATCGTCTATATTTCCGGCGAGCACTTCGGCTCTAATATTGCCGTATTCGTCGGCGAGATAAGTGTCGGTTATTCTTCCGTATCGCAGTTTCAGTATATTGGCAGCGAGCATTGAATCGAGAAAGTCGATTCCGTCGGATTCGTCAAAGGATAGGCGTTGGGTGAATGAAAAATCGCAGAGAGCCGCGCTGTTGCGAAGCTTCCCGTATTCGGCGTCGGCATTCCCGAAGTCAGCGACGCATTGCGCGCCCCCCGCTTGCCCGAAGTTTGCTCCCTCCGCCTCCCAGAGTTTTTCAAGTGTCAGTTTGCGCATTTGCCGCGTTCCTCCATTATGAAATCCGCCAAGGTGTTCAGGGAACGGAGTATATGGGAACTCGATTCCGGAACTTTTACTCCGAAATTGTTTTCCACGCACAAAACTATCTCCAGCACGTCGAGCGAATCCAGCCCGAGCCCCGAACCTATCAGCGCAACGTCGTCGCTTATATCGTCCGGGCGGTATGGAATATCCAGGTTTTCTATGAGTCTGGCCTTCAGTGTTTCAGTTATTTCTTTGCGCTCGGCAAATCTTTCCGTATTGCTTGGCATTTTTTGTAATTGCAAAAATAAATTTATGTAAAAAACTGTCGGAAAATAAAAAAGATTTGTAGGGCCATTTCAAGGTAAAATCAAGTGTCATGAGATTCTGCGTCATTATTCCATGCCATAATCACGGGGACTCCCTTGCGGAAGTCTTGGGCGGAATATCCGGCGCGGATATTTTTGTGGTGGACGACGGCTCCGTTCCGCCCGTGTCGATATCCGATACTTTTGGGGGCGTCAGACTCATTAGGTTTGATAAAAACCATGGAAAGGCTTACGCATTGAAGGCGGCTTTTAAAAGGGCATTATGCGATGGCTACACGCACGCGGTGACAATGGATTCCGACGGGCAGCATCCGCCTTCCGAGGTGGGTCGATTTCTTGAGGCCGCCGCTGGAAATCCGGATTGCATAGTTGCGGGTGTGCGCAATTTTTCGGATTCCACCGTTCCCGTATCGCGCAGGTTTATGAACAGATTTTCCAATTTCTGGTTCAAGGCTGAAACGGGAGTTCGTTTGGGAGATACCCAGTGCGGATTCAGGTGTTATCCAATTTCCAAAATATCCGGGTTGGACATGTCTTTTGACGGATTTACATTTGAAAGCGAGCTTCTTGTGAAGGCTGCTTGGGCTGGAATCGGTATCATTCCACTCGAGATTCCGACAATATATAATGCCGGTGTTCTGGCGAGATCCCATTATAGGCCCATTGCAGACACCGTGAAATTCTCGATAATGAATGCGAAGCTTTGGTTTCAAAGCCTCGTGTTTTCGAGAGAAAAACTTAGGAAAATCGCCCTCGGGAAATGAGAGTTTCAAGGAGAATAGCGGAGCTTGTATGCGCCCGCAAATTTGTGTTCATCGCCCTATTGGCAATCTCGACGGCGGTTTCGGCTTTTTTTGCGGTTGGAGCCAGATATGGCGAAAACATATACGGCATATTGCCGTTCCGCAATTCGGTGTTGGACGATTATAGGGGGGCTGCGGAATTATTCGGCCAAACTCGCGCAGTGTTTTTCGGGGTCTGCGGAAATAGCGCAGAGGATTCGTCCGCCGCCGCTAAATTGCTCACCGAAAAACTTCAGGGAGGAAAACTGGCGTCTTTCCCGGGAAATGGGGCCGGAGAATTTCTCAATGGCGATTTTATCGGGGCTTTGATTTCGGCATTCCCATATATTTTTGATTCTGAGGCTGAATCTTCTTTGGAATTGGGTATCCGCAAAGATTTTCTAAAGCGGCGCATCGAATATTTTAAAGAGCGCATGGCTTTGGGGGCGTCTCCGCAGTTGAGGGGGGTGTTTTCGGGGGATCCGGCAAATATTTTGGGAATCTGGCTCCAGAAATTAAAGAAATCCGTGTCGCCGTCGGACTTGTCGGCATTTTCAAGTGAGATGTCGGGCTGTTCTGACGGCAGGGCGATACTAATTGTCGGAGAGCTTTTAAGCGATACTTCGGACGCTTCCGCGGCTCGGAAGATTTCGGAGCGCATATCCGATACCGTTAGCGAGATAGAAAGAAAAACCGGAGCGGAAATATTCTGGTCGGGGGCGTGTCGGATTGCCGCGGAGAATTTTTCGACTGCTTCTGCGGACTCAAAGTTTTGTCTGTTTCTTACCCTGGCGGCTATGTTGGCAATAACGTTTCTGGCGTTCCGCAATGTATGGTTCGCTTTTGCGGCGATTATTCCGTCAATGCTTGGGGCTTTGTTTGGATTCGCGTGTTCCCGTTGCTTTTTTACGGAGATATCCCCCATAGCTTCGGCGTTTGCAGGCATCTCTGTGGGTGTGAGCATAGATTACGCAATTCATGTTTTAAGCAGGCTTGACATTTTTGAAAAAATAACGCCCAAACTTGCCGCTGAAACTTCGGAGATGTTTGCGCGGCCCATATCTGTGGTGGCGGGTTCCACACTCATCGCTTTTGCCGCCATGGCTGTATTGGGTGAATCAGGCTTTGTTCAAATTGGAGTTATAGGCGGGCTTGGCATAACTTTTTCGGCATTGCTGTGCGTCTTATTCCTGCCCGCATTTTTATCGGGAATCAGATTGAAAAAATCCGGCAGAAGCGCGTTCGGAATCGCGGCAGAGACATTCTATCCACGGCTCAAAAGACTGGGATTGCGCGGTTTTTGCGCTTGCGCGATTCTATCGGGATTGTCTTTGTGGGAAATTCAAAATCTGAATTTTGACGGTTCGCCGGATTCCTTTAACGGCCTCGGCCCTGAAGCCCAAAATGATTCCGATAAGCTGCGTGAAATTTGGGGAGGCGCTTTGAAGCGTTCGGCGATAATCGCGCGCGGTTCGGATATGAGTTCGGCGCTTGCGGAGAATTCTAAGTTAAGTTCTTTTCTGTCAGGAATAAAAGGTATAAAATACTATTCCCTCGCCCATTTGCTTCCCGACGCTTCGTCGGCGGGAAAAAACTTTGAGCGTTGGAAACATTTTTGGAGTCCGCAGCGGAAGGCGGATTTTATGCGCAACTTGAAAGATGCGTGCGCGGAATGCGGAGTGAAGGAGGCGGTATTTTCCGATTCCATGTCGCTTGCAGACGCATCTCCGACTCCCCTGGATACTTCCAAGCTCGAATCTATTTTTAAGGGAAGAATAGCTTGCGGCGCGAATGGAGTGTCTATTCTCACATTAGTGGAATTTGGAGACGATGCGGACAGGGCGGCATTTGCAAAGTCTCTTTCGGACTCTTTCCCGAACGCGGCGTTTGCAGATGCAGATTTTCTATCCGGAGAAATATCCGACATCGCGTCGGTTTGGCTTCGCAATTTTGCGGCGGCTACATTTGTTCTTGTGGCGATTTATCTATTTGTAGCGCTCGGGGGAGTGAAGGGCGCATTTACGGCTTTGACGCCTGTGGCAATAGGCTTGCTGTGGACATTCGCGACAATGTCTTTGATTGGGGAACCCGTAAACATGGTGAATGCGGTATTTGTCGTATTTGCGGTGTGCCTGGCCCAGGATTATGCCGTCTTTATGATTTACGATTACCGTAAAAACGGGAATTGTGCGGCGTCTTTGAGATCTACGGCGGCCTCGGCTTTGACGACGGCCGCAGCGTTCGGAGTTTTGGCTGCGGCCAAGCACCCCGTTTTGAGCTCGCTCGGAATAGCGGCGGGGCTTTCGATAGTGTTTATATATGCGGCAACATTGCTCACTGTGCCCCCGCTGTTGGCGCGGGGAGAAGGAGATGGGAATCCAAATGCGGGTTGGACGGGTAGGACCCGCGGCGGATATTGGGGAAACTTTTGTTTTTTGCTTCTCTTGAGAATTGGACTTCTTCCCGCATATGTTTTGCTCGTCTTTGTCGCGGGGTTCTTTCAAGTGTTTAGGAGCGGATTGTGCGTGTATTCGCGGGTATATCTCGACAAATTGTTTGGAGAAAAACGCGGTTTTATGCCTTTTAAGCTATACAGGCTGCTTTATTCTTTCGGAATGTCGATAATAGACAGGGTGGCCTATTTTTCAGATTCCGGCAAGATACGTTGCAGGGATTCTGCCGAGCATGTAGTCCGCGAAGGGTTGGGGCGCGGCTGCGGCGTTGTGGTCCTGACGGCTCATGCGGGGGGGTGGCAGATTTCATCGGGAGAACTTCTCAAATATGGGGTGGAAGTCGGCTTGGTGGGGGCGGAGCTTGAGAGAAGCGACATTCGCGAGCTCTTTGAATCGAGAATGAGGAAAGCCCGCCCAAAATTTATAGGTGACTCCGGGGACGCATCAGGAATGTTGTCCGCCTATTCTGTATTGAAAGGGGGCGGAATTGTGGCAATGCATGCCGACAGATACGCTGGCGGACGCTATGTGAATGCGGAATTTTTAGGTTCGACTCTGCGCGTTCCCCTTGCGCCATATATATTAGCCGCAAAGTCCGGAGCGGCTCTTGTTTTGGTTGTGTGCTTTAAGACAGGATACGCTGAATACTCCATGCGCGCGATTGAAATTCCCATACGCAAAAACGCCTCCGCTGGGGAATGCGCCGCAGCGGCGGAAAAATTCTTATCGGAACTCTCTAAAGCTTTGAAAAAACATCCTTTTCAGTGGTACAATTTCTTCGACTTTTGGGGACAGTAGGCATATTTATTCTTGATAATGATTCTTCCCGCCCTAAAGTGGCGCGATATGACCGGTATGGATAGACAAAGCTTAATCGAAGATATAAAAAAGAATGTCATAAGCGCGTTAAATCTCGGCGATATGTCCGCGTCCGATATCGCCGACGACGCGGAGTTCTTCGGAGATTCCGGACTCGGTTTGGATTCTGTCGATGCCCTTGAACTCGTTGTTATGATAGAGTCCAAGTATTCCGTTTCAGTTGACAATAAGGACGACGTGAAAAAGATATTCCGCTCTCCGGCGGCTTTGGCCGATTTTGTCATGGCCAGATCAAAATGAATTCCGCCCCGCTGATAGTTTCTATAGGCGCATGCACATGCGCCGGACAGGGAGCGGAGAAATTGTGGAATGCCGTTCTCGAAGGGCGTCCCCTCTTCGGTAGGCAGACTATTTTCGACAGCCCCCGCTTCGGAAATAAAAAATTTGGCATTGCCCCGATAAATCATTCGTGGCTCGGGCATGGGATTTCTAATTGCGGTTGCATTTTGCTGTCGGCTCTCGACGAGGCTTTGGAAAACCTGAATCTTCCGCGCGGCGCTAATTCTGGAGTATTTCTTGGTACGAGCATAGGAGGCGTATTGGACGCCGAAAATATGTTGGCTAAATATCTCGACCGGGGAGGTGTTCCGGATATAGGCGTATTGGGAAAGTACGAGTGTTCATATATGGCGGAGTTTGTGGCGAAACGCCTTGGTTGCAAGGGTGCTTGCAGCACTTTTTCCACAGCGTGTTCGAGTTCCGGCATAGCCATAGCGGAGGCGTGCGAGGCCATATCTTCCGGAGAGCTCGAGTTGGCGGTAGTCTGCGGGGCGGATTCGCTATCGCGCACGACCGTAAACGGATTCGGCTCTCTAATGTTGCTTTCCGATTCGGATTCGCGGCCATTTGACGCAAATCGCGACGGCATAAATCTTGGGGAGGGAGCTGGAGTGATTGTTCTGGCTTCGGAATCTTTTGCCTACAATCATTCTCTCAAGCCCATAGCGCATATCTCCGGATGGGGGCTTTCCGCGGACGCGTATCACGCTACCGCGCCGCGTCCCGACGGCGATGGCGCCGCCAGGGCGATGAAATTGGCGGTTGAACTTGCCGGAATCTCCCCGAAAGACATCTCTTTTTATTGCGCCCACGGAACGGGAACTCGGGGGAACGACCTGTCGGAAGCTCAGGCTTTGCGGAGTGTATTCGGAGATGTCCCGCCGCCATTCTCATCTATAAAAGGGGTGGTGGGACACACTCTCGGCGCAAGCGGAGTGTTAAATGTTATAGTGTCGGCATTTTGCGCATCGCGCTCCATAATTCCCCCGAGCGCGGGTTTTAGAACCGTCGATCCGCAAATAGGATTGTCCCCGGTCGGAGCTCCGATTCACGCGCAAATTGAGCATGTATTGAGCGCGAGCTTCGGATTTGGCGGGAACAATTCTTGCGCCGTAGTTTCAAGGCGCGGCGTTCGAGCTCGCCCCGAAATCCGCCATGGGAAAACTTCCGCTGTTTATGTGTTTGGCTCTCATGAAATAGGGGGCAATGGCGCAATCGACGCCTCGGGACTTCTTAAGGATATTCCTCAGCTCAAGAAACGCAAATGGGCAAAGCTTCAACAGATGGCCTTGGAAGTTGCGCGGCCTTTGGAGTTATCCAGACTTTCCGAAAGAATAGATACCAATAGAATAGGAGTGTGTTGGGGAACCGGACTTGGAATGACCGACGAAATCGAAAAATTTCTGACTGCGACTATAAAAAAGCGCGAGAGCGAGCCCATTCCGACATCTTTTGTAAACTCCGTTCACAATGCCCCGCCATCGTTATTGGCTATGCATTTCGGATTTAAGGGTCTAAACTCCGCGGCGACAGCCGGCGAAATATCTTTTGAGTGCGCCCTAAAGCAGGCCTTCTCATCTCTGCGGACCGGAAAACTCGATGCGGTGCTTGCGTGTGCCGGAGATATGACGAACAAGTGGGCGGACGATTTTGCAAGATATCGCCGGGATTCTTCCGCCTACCCGTCGTCGGATTATTCAGCCGCGCACTTGCTGGGGGGCGATTTGTTGATGTCGGGTATGCGTCCTAAATTTAGGATAATCGGGGTCTTTAATAGGGCGAGGGCATCGACTCCGAAAGCTGAGCGCGACATGATTGCGGAGGACTTCAAACGTTTTGAATTCGACTTGTCTAAAATAGACGCGTTTTTTTCTCTGCCTCCCGTGGGGAAATTCGCGCGCAAGTTTTCGGAAAACCTTCAGTCGGAACTTGGATATTCTTTTAAGATGATTTCTCCGCTGTCGGACAACTATTCAAAGTCCGGTGGGATTTTCTGCGCCGCTGATAGGACGGAAGGCCGTTATTTTGCGCACTGGAACTTGTCGAGTACGGGATTTGTGGGAATATTGATTTTTGAAAGGGTATAAAATGAAAAAAATATTGGGAATTTTTTTAGCGCTATGCGCGGTATTTGGGAGCCAGCTCTTTGCGGCCGAACTCAAGGGATTGTCGGGAGTGATACTGAAATTTGAGAGCCGGCTTGAGTCGAATATGTTTGATAAGCCGTTGCGCTCGTCAGGATTTATGGTGGCAAATTCTTCGGGAAGCGTGCGGTGGCAGACTTTGAGCCCGTCAAAATCCATAACGCTGTTTTCCGACGGCTCAGTGTCGTTTTACGAATTTGCAGACGGAAAATGGCGCAGATTGAGTTCCCCTTCGGCGTCCGAGAAAGCGGGAGCTCTCGTAAAGAGAATAGCCGCGATGGTATTGGGAGGAAAGGCGGATCCCAGCTGGAAGCTTGAAAAAATCGCCGGCGGGATTGTTGTAAAAATGCCAAAGGACGATCCCTCTGGCCTGCTCAGCATAGAGTCTTTTTACGCTTCAAATGGGACTGTCCCGAAGAAAATAAGGCTCCGTTATATCGACGGGGATACGAGGGAAATTGATTTTTCTTCGGTAAAGGAAAACCCTTCCAATATAGGGGGCGCCCTTGACGAGAGAAACCCTGATTTTCTAAAATTCGAGTTTTAAGGCGTGAATTTCTACAAGTGCATACTCTTTGTGCTCATTGTGCTTAATGTTGCCGCATGCAACATATTGACTCCGCGTACATCCGGGAACTTTGTGCGCTTGGACGGATTCGGGCTTTCCCGTCTGTCTTATTTTATGGCGAGAGGCGAGTTCAGGGTCGGCAATTCGGAATTTCCTGTAATACTGCGCGCTGCGCTTTCCGGCGGATTTCTTAAAATATCCCTGTCAAGCGACGGCGGTACTCTTGCAAAAATTTGGCTGTTCAATTCGGGCAAGGAAAATAAAATCGATGTTTACAACGGTTTTCCCGAGAATGTCGCCCGCGGCTTTGTCTCTGATTTTATGCGGGCGGCTTTGGGCATAGTTGACGGCTCTTGCGACAGGGAAATCGAGTATTCGGCAGAGGGAAATGCTATCCGTCTAAAATCCTCCGATATGGTTTTAAGCTTTTCAAATTTTGCGCGCGTAGGAGATGTATCGGCGCCTATGGAGATCTCGGCGGAACAATCGTTATTAGGCATTAAACTTCGGGTATTGGACTTTGAAAAATGAAAATAAATTTTATATATCCGCGTTTTGAAAAGTTTCTCGATTCCGTCGCAAACATGAAGGAGGAGAGCAGATTTTTTACAGTCGGGAAATTTACATGTCCGCCGGCGCTCGGAATTCCGATTTTGGCGGCCATTACGCCTCCGGATATAGATATTGCATTTACCGACGACAACGCCGGGGAACCACTGGATTTTGAGGACGGATCCGATTTGTACGCGATAAGCAGCTTTACCCCCCAGGGGACGAGAGCCCTCGAGATTGCCCGCATGTGCAAAGAGCGCGGCAAAAAGTGCGTTATGGGCGGAATGTTTCCGTCTTTCATGCCGGATGAATGTCTAAAGTACGCGGACAGCGTTTGCGTTGGGGAAGGGGAGCTCATCTGGCCCCAGGTGATAGAGGATATGAGGTCCGGAAAATTAAGGCCTTTATACAAGGCGTCGCGTCCGGTAGATATGGCCGATGTGCCTGAACCCCGCAGGGATTTGTTTTACGGCAAACAATCGTACGATTGGGACGAGGATCTTATACAGCTTACGCGCGGCTGCTACTACGACTGCGCGATGTGCATAATTCCGCGCCACATGGGCGGCAGGATAAGGTTTAAGCCGATTGATATGGCCGTAGATGAGATTTCCAGGCTGAAGTTCGAGAACGTGTATCTTACAGACGACTCACTGTTCTTTCCCCAGAAATCTGTCAGGGAATACGCGGAGAAGTTTTTTGACGCCATCGCCGATTCCGGAAAAAAGTTTTTTGTGTCTTCCACTCTCGCGTTAAATTGCGGTGTGGATTTTATTGAGAAGGCCGCGAAGGCTGGAGTGCGCAATTTTTATTGCACTATGAATGTTGATCCGCTTTCCATAGCGCTCTTGCGCGGAGATGACAGGGGATTGAGGGCGCGCTTTAAAGACTTTGCCGACACTCTCAGGGGATTGGGAATCGGTTTTTTTGCGTCTTTTGGAATAGGCAGGGATTGGGACGACGATTCCATATCGGACAGAGTTTTGGAGCTTTGCTCGTACGCCGATATAAACACCGCGGAATTTTTTATATTTTCCCCCTATCCCGGATCGAGGCATTGGGATAGGCTTATGTCTCAGGGCAGGATAACGTCCCGCCAATGGCATAAATACAATGGGGCGAATGTCGTATTCAAGCCTGCCCGAATGTCGGCCGACACCTTGTATTCGCAGTTCGTAAATTGTTGGAAGGGGTTTTACGATATGAATCACCAGAGAAATATAGCCCACATGGAACCGTCGGTGTGGGACAAAGGAGAGATTTCCATAAGCAAAAGCATGCAAAAACGTGGAGTCGGCCATGAAGCGGCAATAACGGGAATTGGCATATTGTCTCCTGTGGGCTGCGACAAGGAGAGCGTGGTGCAGGCTTTGCGCGAGGGTAGGGACGGAATCTCCGAGGCGTCAAAAATAGACACTTCAAGGTTTGTGGGGCATCTGTGCGCGGAGGTTAAGGATTTCAATCCGTCTTTGTTGATGTCTGAAAGTGAAATGCGGACCTTTACGGATCCTTATTTGCGCATGGCCATATGCGCGGCTCGCATGGCGTTGAGGGACGCCGGGATTGATTTGCGTAATATTGGGAAAAAGTTCGGAATGGTGCTTGCAACATGCAATGCCGGCTTAAATTCCGGGGAGATTGAATACAGAAAGAAATATGGCGATTCGTCGGCTCGTTTTGATTTGTCCGTATCAAGCCAGTCGGAGTTCTACGCCGTGGCGAAAGCGATGTCGTCGGCCCTTGGAATATCTGGAGATTGCTGGGTAGTTAATACGGCATGTTCGGGCTCTACGGCGGCAATAGGCTTGGCGGAGTCGCTTATAGAATCGGGAGATTGCGAAATTGTGCTCGTGGGCGGAGCCGATGCTGTGGCTTTGTCAAATTACGCCGGGTTTTGCGCTATAAAGGTTGTCTCACCCAATAAAATAGCTCCATTTTCAACCCCCGAGGGCATGAATATAGGCGAGGGCGCGGCTTTCTGGATTATAGAAAATATGGGGGCGGCTCTACTGCGCAGGGCGCGCTGCTACGGGAAGGTCATAGGCCATGCCAGCGGAGCCGACGCCCATCATCCAACGCAGCCGGATCCCCGCGGAGATGGCGCATTCAGGGTGATGAAGGCCGCATCGGACAATGCCGGGGTTAATCCGGAAGATTTGGGTTGTATAAATGCCCACGGATCCGGCACTGCCGCAAACGATATGGCCGAGTCTAAGGGCATATTGAAATTTCTCGGTTCCGCCAAACTTCCTATAACGTCCACGAAATCATATATGGGGCACTGTATGGGAGCCACCGGCATACTTGAAGCCACTTGCCAACTATTGGCTATGAACGAAAACTTTATTCCGGCGACCCTTCATAATGTAGGGCTGCGTTCGGGCTGCAAGGTTGAGGCGCTGGATAAGCGTTTAGATGTCTCTTACGATTGCTTTCTATCGGCCAATTATGCTTTTGCAGGGAATAACGCGGCCATTGTGGTGGCCAAGCGCGATTTTATTTCGCCTCTCCCAAAATCGCGGGAAAGCGGCTCCGAAAAAATTGTGATAAGCGGTGTCGGGGCTGTCAGCCCCCTCGGGCTCACCGTGGCCGATAACTTATCGGCATTAAATAATGGAGTTGTGGCGATAGGCTGTCCGGAACGTTTCCATTCAGATTCTATGTCGGGAAATGTGCGGCTACCCTCCGCGCGTTCCCTCGACAGGAGGCTCGATCTCAGCGGAATGAATCCGATAAGTATTTTTGCGACTCTTGCGGCAAAATCGGCTCTGGATTCTTCCGGGCTCAAAATAAGGCGGGAATTGTCCGATAAGGTTGGGTTGGCAATGTCTGTAAGCAGGGGCTCCAACGAGGCTCCTCATATGGACGCGGTATTCTCGTCAAAAGACGGGAAGGGAAATGTTGCGTGTTTCTCAAATGTCACGGCTAATTCCACTGCGGGCTGGGTCTCAAAAGCTCTCGAGTTGAGGGGGGCAAATATTACTCTTACATCGGGCTCCGACTGCGGGCTGCAAGCCGTTGAATTTGCGCGCAGGCAAATAGCGGACGGGGCGGCGACTGCTATGCTGGCTGTCGCCGCGGACGAGTTGTACGCCCAGGAACTCTGCGGATATTCGCTTGTGGGGCGCCTTTATTCAGGGGAGGAGCAGAAAGACTTCAGACTCAGTTGTGCAGATGCGCTAAAGACTGTCATGGGAGAGGGCGCCGTTGCGTTTATGTTGGAGCGGGAATCCGACGCAAAGACCAGGGGGGCTGCGATACTTGGAGAAATAATGGGATTCGGCGCTTTTCAGTCCGGCGGGGATTTTCTCGAGCCGGATTTGGGAGGGGCATGCCTCAAGTCCGCCGTAATAGAGGCATTGGAGAAATCGCGGTGCGCGGCGGAGGATATTGACTTGATAGTGTTCAGCCCCTTTGGAAACGCGCAGGATAAGAAAGTGTTGGATTTAGCAACCGATATGTTTGAGGGAGTCCCGCTTATAACTACGGTGTTTAATACGGGAAAAATTGAAACGACTTCGGCAATGCTTTCTTTGGCTTGCGCCCTTTCCGCGGATAGGCTTTGGCCCCAGATAACCGGGAATCCTGATATAGACGGGGCCCATCTCCCCGACATGGCCAAGCGCATACTGTGTATTTCTTCCGGATTTACAGGCAATAATTACGCTCTGGTTATAGGCAGGGAGCCCTGATTATATCATATCCGCGCAGCGCTGTTGTTCTGGCTTTTCTGGACTGCGCGAGAAATCTCCCACGCGTGATGCCGAACGGAAATTTCCACTCCATTCGATGAGGGCCGACCCCCACGATAAACCGACCCCGAATGCGCAGCATACTACTTTCATTCCCGGCCTTAATCTGCCTGTGGACACGGCGTCGGCCAATGCTATGCCTATGCTTGCGCCTCCGCAGTTGCCGATGTCGTGCATTTTATAGTAAACTTTTTTTCTGGGGATTTTTAAACGTTCAGCGGCGTCGGATACAATCTTATAGCCGGCTTGATGAAACACGAACAAGTCTATATTGGAGACTTTTAGCCCGCGTTTATTTAAAAGATTGCTTACCGATTCCGGGATTGTCTTGTAGGCAAAGGCAAAAATCCTCAACCCGTCAACCTTCATGTTCATATTGCTTCTTACGTTTCCGTCGGCATCGCGTTTTTCTTCAGCGTCTGGAGGCGAAGGCGGATTTCTCATTCCCGAACATGGGCATATAAGGGCATCGTATCCGGAACCGTCGCTGCCGAAGTCGAATCCTATAATTGAGGGAAGGCGGCTCTTTTCTATAAGTATGGCGCATGCGGCGTCCCCGAAAATCGATACGGCACTCCTGTCCATTTTATTTATCAGTTTTGACGGGGTGTCAGCGCAAAGAACGAGAGCGCGCTTGGCCAAGCCGGAAGCAATCCATGATTGCGCCGTGGCAATGGCGTATATAAATTGGGTACAGCCGAGATTTATGTCGAGACATGCGGCCGACTTGCTTATGCTTAATCTATCTTGCAGAATGCAGGCTGTGGTGGGCATCGCAAAGTCGGGCGTCTGGGTAGCCATTAACAGCAAATCTATGGAGTCCGGCCCGATTCCCGACGTATAGAACAGCCTCTTTGCAGCTTGTGCGGCCAAATCCGAAGCGCATTCGCCGTCCGCGCATATCCTGCGCTCCAATATTCCGCTCAATTTCGATACCTTGTCCATTACGGAAGTCCCGAAGCGCGAGCAGAGCTCCGCATGGGTCAGCCTCCCGTCGGGTACGGCATAGCTTATTGCTGTTATTGCGCTGTTCATTCTTTTTTATGCAGAGTCAAAATGATTCTTATGCCATTTTCAATCATTATAACCCCTGTTTGCAAGCAATGGCGCAATGTTTTTCGCTGCAATAGCTTTTATTTTAACTTTTTCCGCCCCCGACAAGCGCCATAATATTAGAACTATACAGTCAACTACACTTGCACAACTCAATGAATACAAAAAATACGGAGCCGCCTTGCGGCGGCTCCGAGATGATTTCGCAATATTCTGATTTTATTGTTCCAACAAGAGGTCGAGCATCTTTTCGGCCGCTTTCGGGATTACCGTACCGGGGCCGAATATTGCACTTGCGCCGTGCTTGAGAAGGAAATCGTAGTCTTGCGCGGGAATTACACCGCCTACAACCACCATTATGTCTTCGCGCCCGCGCTTTTTCAGCTCTTCGACAAGAGCCGGAAGCAATGTCTTATGTCCGGCTGCAAGGGAACTCATTGCCACGATGTGAACGTCGTTTTCGACCGCCATTTGGGCTGTTTCTTCCGGAGTTTGGAAGAGGGGCCCCATATCGACGTCGAACCCGAGGTCGGCGTAGGCCGTGGCGACAACTTTTGCGCCGCGGTCGTGACCGTCCTGTCCCATCTTCGCCACGAGAATTCTGGGTTTCCTTCCCTCCTTCTCCTCGAAGGCTTTTACTTTCTTAGCGATAGAGTCGATGATAGCCATATTTCCGCCGTCCTTCTTGAATTCCTTTTCGTAAACTCCGCTTATAGAACGTATTACAGCCTTGTATCTGCCGAATACCTTTTCGCACGCCGACGATATTTCTCCAAGGCTTGCTCTTGCCTTTGCCGCTTCAACGCTCAGTTCGAGCAGGTTGCCTTGTCCCGTTTCGGCGCATTTTGTTATCTCCTCAAGAATCTGGCGGACTTTTGTATTGTCGCGGTTCTTGCGGAGAATTTCGAGCTTCTTGATTTGGGCTTCGCGGACTGCGGTGTTGTCGATATCGAGAATATCGAGAGCTTCTTCCTTATCGAGCTTGTATTTGGTGAGGCCGACTATCGTTTCCTGGCCTGAGTCTATTCTGGCTTGGCGGCGGGCGGAAGCCTCCTCAATGCGAAGTTTCGGCAGGCCGGCTTCGATTGCCTTTGTCATGCCTCCGTGTTTTTCGACCTCTTCTATATGCGACCACGCGCGCTTTGCGAGAGCCTGGGTCAGGCTTTCGACATAGTACGAACCAGCCCATGGGTCTATGACATTGCATATTCCCGTTTCGTCCTGCAGGTAGAGCTGCGTATTGCGGGCGATTCTCGCGGAGAAGTCTGTGGGAAGGGCTATTGCTTCGTCGAGGGCGTTCGTGTGCAGGCTCTGCGTGTGTCCGAGGGCCGCCCCCATCGCCTCTATGCAAGTTCTTGCCACATTGTTGAAAGGATCCTGTTCAGTTAGCGACCAGCCGCTTGTCTGCGAGTGTGTGCGGAGGGCGAGGCTCTTCGGATTTTTAGGATCGAAGCCTTTTATTATTTTTGCCCACAACATTCTCGCCGCGCGCATTTTTGCCACTTCCATGAAGTAGTTCTTGCCTATTGCCCAGAAGAAACTCAGGCGGGGAGCAAAATCGTCAACTCCAAGTCCTGCCTTGACTCCCTGGCGCAGGTATTCAAGTCCGTCGGCGAGCGTATAGCCCATTTCGAGGTCGGCGGTTGCGCCTGCCTCCTGCATATGGTATCCGGAAATCGATATGCTGTTGAATTTGGGCATATTCTTGGAGGTGTACGCAAATATGTCGCCGATTATCTTCATGGACGGGGTCGGCGGATAAATATAGGTGTTGCGCACCATGAATTCCTTTAGGATATCGTTCTGTATGGTTCCGGTCAGCTGTTCAAGCTTTGCGCCCTGCTCCAAGCCGGCTACAATATAGAAAGCCATTATCGGCAGAACGGCCCCGTTCATGGTCATCGACACCGACACGTTTGAAAGCGGAATCTTGTCGAACAGCACTTGCATATCCATTATGGAGTCAACCGCGACTCCCGCTTTTCCGACGTCTCCCACCACCCTCGGATGATCCGAGTCGTATCCGCGGTGTGTCGCAAGGTCGAATGCCACCGACAAGCCTTTTTGTCCTGCGGCGAGGTTTCTGCGGTAAAATGCGTTGGATTCTTCCGCTGTTGAGAACCCCGCATATTGGCGGACGGTCCATGGGCGCACCACATACATTGTCGCATAGGGGCCTCTAAGGTTTGGCGCTATCCCCGCCGTAAAACCGAGATGTTCCATGCCCTCGTAGTCTTCTTTTGTGTAAAGAGGCTTTAGGGCTATTTGTTCCATGGTGTCGAACATGAGGTCGTCTATGTTCTTGCCGGTTTTCTTTTCAAGGGCGCTCTGCCATTCTTTTAAAGACATATTCGAGGCGCCGCCGTCAAAGGCTATCTTTGTGAAATCTGGATTCTTATTCATCTTAAATTTTCCTTTCTTATTAGAGGACGCCCAAGTTTGTAAGCATTGCTTTCAGAGTCTCGTAGTTGTTGCTCTTTATGCTTATGCCGCCGTCGTATCCGGCCTCCTTGTATGATGGTTCGGCTTCCGGAGCGGGGGCTCCCGCCATGTACACTACCGCGTCGGGAGAAAGCGATTTTATCGCCTTGGTCACCGCGGGAACAAGTTCCGGATAAGTGGCGTCGGTGGAGCATATAACCGCATATTTGGCACCGCTTTCCTTAAACGCTTTTGCAGCGTCTTCGGGCGTGTCGAATCCGTTGGGGTATATAACTTCAAAACCGCCGACCTCAAAGAATCCGCGTATGAAGTCCGCCCTTATCTTGTGCTGGAGCAAGGGCCCCATTGTGGCGAGGAACAATTTTGGGCCGTGTCCGTTCTTTGCCTTATAATCGGCGCTCGCCTTGCGGAGAGCCTCAAAGTGCTCGACTGCCCTATGGGCGTCGAGGGCTTTTACTTCTATTCCCTCTGAGCATCCGCATATTGATTTTGACAGAGCCGAGAGTCCTGCTCCGGATTCTGCGGCGGCAATCATTTTCTCAAGGGCTTCGGCTCCTTTCGAGCCTCCCAAATCCACAGGTTTGTCAGATTTGTCGGATTTGACCTGTTCAATCCTTGCTTTTGCCGTCTCGGCGCACGCGCATTGCGCAGCCGCGAGCGGCTTTTCCAAGAGGTTGGCGTAATTATTTGTGCCCACCACGGAGCTGCGGCGGGTATCGTAGAGCTTCTTTCTTGCAGCGGCGGTCTCGGCGATGGCGTCTTGCACCATGCCGCTTTCGAGGGCTTTTTCCATTCCGCCGGCAGCTTCAATCTTAGTGAAGAATTCCCATGCTTTTTCGGCTACCTGTTTTGTAAGCACTTCCACAAAGTAGGAACCGCCCGCGGGGTCTATCACTTCCGTTAGATTGCATTCTTCTTGAAGTATTATCTGCTGGTTGCGGGCTATGCGCTCGGAGAATTCATCGGGTCGGCGTATAATTTCGTCAAAAGCGCCTATTGTCATGCTGTCGGCGCCGCCTAAAACGCCCGAGAAAGCCTCCGTGGTTGTGCGGAGCATATTTACATAGGGGTCGCATACTGTCTTGTTGAACTTGGCAGTGCGGACGTTCATCTTTATCTTTCTCGCCTCGTCTCCGCCTCCAAATTCTTCGACAACTTTAGACCAAAGCATTCTTGATGCCCTCAGTTTTGAGATCTCCATGAAAAAGTTTGAGCCCAAACTGAAGCGGAATCTCGTTTGCGATGCGGCGGTGTCTATATTCATGCCGCGCGCAAGCATAGCCCTCAAATATGAGGTTGCGGTTGCCATTGCCGCTCCAAGTTCCTGTACGGCGCTGGCTCCGGCGTTGGAATATGGCATGGTGTCTATGCCTATGGCTCCGAAGTCCGGCATATTCTTTGCGTTGTACGAAGCCATCGCGAACATGTCGTCATAGGCGCAGTCGAGCTTGCGGCAGAGCTTCCCGCGGCGGGCGAGCCTGCCTATTGGGTCGAAGTATATGCCGCCGGAGAGCTTTTTGCCTTTTTGGGAGGCGAAAAATATCGCCTCGACCGCCGAACCTGCGCAGCCGGTATGTATGTTTACGTCTATGCAATTTGTCTCGACACCTTTAAGGGCGCGCTCAAAATCTTTCGCCGTAGAAACGGATAAGCCGCATTTGCCGATGCGTTCGCAGACAGCTTCGTCGGCGTCTTTGCCGCAAGAGCTCGGGCAGTCGAGGACAATTTCCACCGATGTCTGTCCTTTGTTGAGGGCGTCGAGAATTTTCGAGTTGAATTCTTCTGGAGTTGAAGCGGCTATCTCTTGCGAGATCTTCCAGGGGGCGGTTTTGTTTCCGTCAACCTTAGTTCCCCTGACATAGTTTCCGCTGCCGGGAAGGGGAATTTCAAAATCGACATCCTCTTTATTGTATATCGGTTTCAGCGTTATACCTTCGGGGGTCTTTGTGTACATCTTCTTATCGAACGGCGCGCCCTTTAGCAGTTTTACTGCCTCGGCATACCATTCTTCGTATGTAGAAGGTTTGAATTCTGCGAACAATTTGTTTTCGTCTTTCATCGGTTTTGGTTTTGGTTAAAAATCTTTCGGCAAAAGCAAAGCATTCCCCCTTGCGGGGGACTCGCGTTTCTTTTATGTCTAATATTATATAGGTATAGGGAGTATTGTAGAATCTCCCACAATGCAAGGTTCGGACTTTCGGGTAATTTAGTCAAGCTTTTATGGTTTTTTGGAAAAGTATTGAATTTATGTATATAGTTTCTTAGTTTGGCTTGCATGGGAGAGGCTAATGTAAATAGGAGAATTTTTCTGAAGTCAGCGATTTTATCGCTTGCCATGGGAGGAGCCTGCGGAAAAGTTTACGGTTCTGCAGCCGGCGGGGCGCGCTTTCCCATATCGATGAATTCTGGGACGCTTAAACACTATGCCCTGCCTGTCGATGAGCAAATATGTTTGTGTGCGGAAGCCGGCTATGACGGTGTAGAGCTTTGGATGCCGGACATAGTAAAATATATTGATGGTGGAGGAACCTGCGGAAAAATACGCGGGCTGTTGGATTCTTGCGGATTAAAGCTTTACAATATTTTGGGATTTGCGCTCTGGTGCCATGACGATCCGAAGGTCGCGGCCGATGGATTTGCGCAAATAAAGAGAGAGATTCTCGTGGCGCGGGATTTGAAATGCGGATATCTCGCCGCTACGGGGTACGGAATGGAAAAACTTACGCCTGAAAAGCTTGAATGGTGTAAAGGGCGTTATCGCGAACTTTTGGATTTTGCCGCTCCCCACGGGGTTGTGCCTCTTTTGGAACTTTGGGGGCATAGGGCGTGGCACCGGCTTGATGATGTTGCGTCTATTGCCATAGGAGCGGGCAGGCCCAATGCGAACCTTTTGCTGGATTTCTATCATCTTTATCGAGGCGGGAACTCATTTGACAGCTTGAATCAGATAAATTGCGCGGCTCTTCCGGTTTTTCACATAAACGATTATCCCGCGGTTCCTGAATATTATAAATTGACGGATGCCGACCGCGTATTTCCCGGGGACGGCATATGCGACTTTCAAAAAATTTTGCCTCAGCTTTACGCGAACGGATTTCGCGGGGCGCTGTCGGTGGAGCTATTCAACAAAGGGTATTGGAGCAAATATTCCCCCACCGAACTTTTGAAGGTCTGCAGGCAAAAGACGGAATCTGTAATAAAAAAATCTTTTGCATAGTTTTCAGACGCTGTTAAATTGGTTTTGATTGCATAAAAAACATTTTTTAAGGAGTGTTATGGATAGAAGAAAGTTCATAAAAAATATGGGGTTGGCGGCCGGATCGGCATTTGTTTTGCCGAGGTTTTCAATAGCCAAAAACAAGTCGCCAAATAATATGATAAATCTGGCCTGCGTAGGCGTGGGCGGCATAGGTTCTATGACCTTTAGCGGCATAGGGAAAGGCGAAGCGAATATCGTGGCTATATGCGACGTGGATACAAAATATAGCGCCGGCAACCGCAAGAAATTTGCTCCCGACGCCGCATTCTTTGAAGATTATCGCGTAATGCTCGAAAAGATGGGCAAGGATATAGACGCCGTGTGCGTGTCCACTCCCGACCATTCACACTTTAAAATAACCATGGACGCAATGCAGTGCGGCAAGCATGTTGCCGTTCAAAAGCCCCTTACCCATAATGTCTGGCAGGCTCGCGAGCTCGCAAAAGCCCGCAAATATTACAAGGTTCAAACTCAAATGATGAACCAGGGGCATGCCACCGATTCCATAAGAATGTTAAAAGAATGGTACGATAGCGGCGTGCTCGGCCCCGTGCGCGAAGTATATGTAATGAGCACCGGCCCCGATTGGTCGTCGGTTTACTTCAAAAAACCCGCGAGCTTGCCCCCGCCAAGCTCTCCAGTTCCCGACAATCTAAAATGGGATCTGTGGCTTAACCAGGCCAAGAGCGTCGAGTTCAGCCAATTTTACCACCCGCTTACTTGGCGCAGCTTTTGGGAGTACGGTACGGGAATGTTGGGCGACTGGTTCTGCCACACCGGAGACGCCCCGGTTTGGTGTCTCGACTTGAAAGATCCCGTTTCGGTGGAATTGTTGGAGTCGGATTCCTCATTGGATAGAAACGTTCTGATATCGAATTCGTCGGTTGTAAAGTGGAGCTTCCCTGCCACCGATAAGCGGGAAGCGGTGGATATGTACTGGTACGACGGCGGAAAGATTCCCACAAAGAAACCGCACGATTGGCCTGCCGATAGGGCTTTCGATTTTAAGGGAGCCATGCTGATGGTCGGCGATAAGCATACGATGGAAACCGGAAGTCGCCCCAATTTCAGCCCGAGAATGTCGAATACGGAGTTCTTCAAGGAGTTTAGGAGAAACGCCCCGCCCAAGACAATTCCGCGCGTGCGCAAGGATAACTTGTATTTTGAATGGTTCGACGCCATACGCGGAGACGGCCCGGAATGCGGTTCCAATTTTGGATACGCGTCGCAACTGACGGAAGTCGCGTTGCTGGGAGTTTTGGCCCAGCGCTTGGGAGGGAAAATAGAATGGGACGCGAAGAATATGGTCTCTCCGAATAGGCCTGAAGCGGCCCAGCTAATACGCGAACCCGAAAGGGCGGGTTGGGAAGTTCCTCCAATTCCCGCGGCGCAGGTTTAGCCTTGGCGGATTTCGCAAATAAAGCCTTAAGCCCCGGCGCAAACTCCGGGGCTTAATTGTTGGATCCTTGTTTGAATCTTTCAAAGGCCAGATTTTGGCAGGTTTACGGCCGAATCTTAAAAAGGTTGACAATGCGGAGCAAACGCATAATTCTCAAAAGTAATTTTTTTTAGAAAAGGTTTAAGGCAATGATTAAAAAGATAGACCATATAGGTATTGCAGTCAAATCGATTGACGATTCTGTCCCCTATTACGAGAAAGCCCTCGGATTAAAGTGCGAAGGAATAGAGGAAGTCGCCGACCAGAAGGTAAAGACGGCGTTTTTCAACGTTGGCGGAGTTCATCTTGAGCTCCTTGAACCTACATCTCCGGAAAGCCCCATCGCGAAGTTTCTGGAAAAGAATCCGCATGGCGGGGTGCACCACATAGCCTTCAATTGCGAGGATGTTGTAGATTCCTTGGCGCGCGCCAAAGAAAACGGAGTTCTCCTCATAAATGAAACTCCGAAAATCGGGGCTCACTCCAAGAAAATAGCCTTCCTCCACCCCAAGAGCACAAAGGGAGTGCTGACGGAACTTTGCCAAGACGGAGAATGCTGCTGCGGGTAATTTTGCCGCGCCGGCACTCTGTCAAAATCAAACTATAAGCGCGCAGGATTCCGCCGTTGCGGACGGCGCGCGAAAAACTGAATATAAATTACGCTTTATGGCTATCGCAGACAAATTGATGGAAGAACTCTATAAGCGCCGCAACGCGGTGTTCGCGGCCGGAGGTAAGGATAAACTTGAAAAACGTCGCCAAAAGGGATTGCTTTCGGCGCGCGAGAGGCTTGAGGCCCTTTTCGATGAAGGCAGCTTTCAAGAGTTTGGCATGCATGTGCAGCACAACTGCCACAACTTCGGCATGGAGAAGAAAGTTCTTCCCGCGGACGGTGTAATCACGGGCATAGGCCTCGTGGGCGGGCGTCCGGTGGCCGCGTTTAGCCAGGATTTTACGGTATCCGGAGGCTCGCTTGGCTCGAACCATGCAAAGAAAATCGTGGATTTGATGAAGTTTGCGGGCAAGACCGGCATGCCGGTAATCGGAATTAACGATAGCGGCGGGGCAAGAATACAGGAAGGCGTGGAGGCTCTCGCCGGATATGGCCAGATTTTCTATCAAAATGTGGCTTTGTCGGGCGTTGTGCCGCAAGTTTCTATTATAGCCGGCCCCTGCGCCGGAGGCGCGGCTTACAGCCCGGCCCTGATGGACTTCATCATAATGACCAAAAAGAATTCGGACCTCTTTATTTGCGGGCCGCAAGTGATAAAGGCGGCTACCGGCGAAGAGGCTTCCGTGGAAATGTTTGCCACTGCAGACGCCCACGCTACGGTTTCCGGCAATATCCACTTGGTCGCCAATGACGATAAGCACGCCATACTGCTGGCCGAGAAACTTCTTTCTTACCTCCCGTCGAATAATATGCAGGAACCTCCGCACGACTTCTCCCAACCGGTGAAGCGCGAGCGCGACGAGTCTTTTAACGCCGTGATTCCTGCAAGCCCGCAAGAGGCTCTCGACGTTTACAAAGTGATATCCAAACTTGTCGATGCGGATTCTTTCTTTGAAATACAGGCAAATTTTGCGCGCAACATAGTCACCGGGTTTGCGAGAATCCAGGGAATGGTTGTTGGAATAATTGCCAACCAGCCTGCGTACAAGGCGGGCTGCCTCGATATAGACGCATCGGACAAAGCCTCGCGCTTTATACGCACATGCAACGTGTTCAACGTGCCGATAGTAAACCTTGTGGACGTGCCCGGATTTATGCCGGGATTGGCTCAGGAAAGAGGCGGCATAATACGCCACGGCGCAAAAATGCTATTTGCGTATGCCTCTGCGACCGTTCCGAAGATTACTTTGATAATGCGCAAGGCTTATGGCGGCGCGTATCTGGCGATGTGCTGCGTTGATATGGGGGCCGATATGGTGTTTGCGTGGCCGACCGCCGAAATCGCGGTGATGGGCGCAAAGGGAGCCGTAAATGTGTTGTACGGGAAAGAGCTTAAAACTGCGGAAAATCCGGAGGAGCTCGCCGCGAAACTCCGCGAGGAATACAGCGAGAAATTCCAGAGTCCCTATCAGGCTGCGAGCAAGGGTATGATTACCGACGTAATAGATCCCGCCGAGACGAGGGGCGCAATAGCTATGGCTTTGCGCGCTACATTGTCTAAGCGCGAGACCCGCCTGCCCAAGAAGCACGGCAATATCCCAATGTAAAGGAGGTACGCTATGGCAAGTTTGTTGTCGATAATAGACGCGCATCCTTCAATGGAGCAAATGTTGATATTCAGCCTCATGGGCTTTGGGGTAGTGATGTTTGTTCTGGTGATACTCTCGTTTTTATCTTCTTTTATAGGAGTATTTTTCAAGGCGGCCGAAGCTGCAAAGAAAGACAAATAATATGGAAGACGGCGCTGTATCTATATTAGAGCAAAACCCTTCACTGGTTCCGTGCCTGATAGCGATAGGAATAGTGTTGGTAGCGCTATTTGCCGTTGTGATTTTTGAGCGTCCGATAGTCGAGGCTTTGGCTTCGTTTTTTAGGTCGTTCAGGAAATCGGATTCTGTGAGTGAAAGCGCGGATTCCGGCAATAATGGCGTTTCGCCGGAACACGAGCTTGTAATATCGGCGGCGGTTGCGGCTGTAATGCCCCAGCTGGGCGACGAAGGCGAACTTGTGGCGGTTCTCGCGGCTGCGGCATATGCGGCTATAGGCGAAGAATGTGTAGTAATCCGCTATAAGGACATATCTCCGGATATGAACTATGCAAGGCAGGGCAGGCAGCAGCTGTTCTCCTCGAAAAATTATGTACCGCGTTCCGTTCCGCTAAAATAGTTTTTGAAAGCGGAAGCGACATCTTTTTACAATTAACAGACAATAAAAATCCAATGAAAAAATTACGCATTACAGTTGATGGAAAAACATATGAAGTTGAAGTCGAGGTAATCGGCTCAAAAGTTGTAGCGGCCGCTCCGGCTCCCGCAGCTGCCGCTCCAGTTGCGGCTCCCGTGGCTGCCCCCGTCCCTGCGCCGGCTCCGAAACCGGCGGCTGCCCCCGCTCCCGCAGGAACCGGAGACATAGCTTGTCCTTTGGCGGCGGTTGTGGTTTCCGTCAATGTCAAACCAGGCCAGGAAGTTAAAGAGGGCGATCTCCTCGTCATGCTCGAGGCTATGAAGATGAACACCCCCGTGAATTCGCCGCGCTCCGGCAAGATAGCGGCCGTGAACGTCTCCGCAGGCCAGAGCGTTCAAGAGGGGCAATCTTTGGTGAGCTTCGAATAATAATTCTCGCGGCCCGAAAAACGGCGGGTCGCGTTTTTTATACGCCTTTACGCTGTATTGGCGCAAATAATATACCGTTTTAAAATCAAACCACTTAAAATATGCTACAGAGTCTTTTGGATTTGTTGCTGGATACGGGATTTTTCTACGTTGACTGGCGAATGCTTGTAATGTGGGCTGTTGTGCTCGTCTTGCTGTACCTTGCGGTATTCCGCAATTACGAACCGCTCTTGCTGGTGCCTATAGCCTTTGGCGCTCTTTTGGCGAATCTTCCGACAGAAGGGGTGGTAAATAAGCCGGCTGGAGATATCGTGGTGCCACAGGCTGCGGAAGTTCGCTCTGTATTCTTCAAAGAGGGCGATACTGTATTCGTGCCGCGAATGGTGCGCGAGGTGCCTACAAGAGTCTCGGATATTATAAAGAGCGACGCAACAGCGAAGTCGGACGTTGAGGCATATTTGAAAATGGTTGCCGACGTCACCTCAAAGGACGCCCGCAAAGACACTTTTAAAAAGGCTAAAGGTATTCCCGATCTGTTGGCCATAGTGCGTCCGGATAAGCCATCTGCGTCCACGGCCAAGGAGCTTGCTGAACAGAAGCTGGCGATTGTAGTAGACTACAAAGGCAAAAAGCTTGAGCTCTTGGGAGAAGATATGTTCATTTGGGCTAAGTCGTCCGGAGACGTAGTGTCGGTGCCGGTTGTGCGCGGCGACAAAGTTCCAGCGGGGACTCCTGTAATGAGCGTTTACAGCAGTCGTACAGGCGGTCTTTACAACTACATACAGATGGGCGTATTGCTGGAAATATTTCCACCGCTAATATTTTTGGGAGTTGGAGCCCTTACGGATTTTGGTCCGCTAATTGCCAATCCTAAAATGCTATTGTTGGGCGGAGCGGCGCAGTTCGGCGTGTTTGCTACTTTCATAGGGGCAATATTTCTGAATTTTACTTCTCCGGAAGCGGCTTCCATAGGAATCATAGGAGGAGCGGACGGTCCTACATCAATATTTATCTCCAACAAACTTGCTCCGCATCTATTGGCTCCGATAGCGGTGGCGGCATATAGCTATATGGCTCTTGTGCCCATAATTCAACCTCCGATTATGCGTGCGCTAACAACTGTAAAAGAGCGCAAAATCAGGATGAAGAGCCTCAGAAAAGTGTCGAGATTGGAAAAACTACTGTTTGCGCTTGTTGTCACGGTGTTCTGTATTCTGTTGGTTCCGGACGTGTCCGCATTGATTGGTATGCTTATGCTCGGCAATTTCTTGCGTGAATGCGGAGTCTGTGAACGCTTGAGCAAGGCGGCTCAGAATGAGCTTATAAACGTGGTGACAATATTCCTCGGCACTTCCGTTGGCATAACTATGACAGGCGACAGGTTTATACGCGTTGACACTCTCTCAATACTCGCCCTTGGCGTTGTCGCATTCGGTTTTTCAACTGCGGCTGGAGTCATAATGGCGAAGGTTATGAACCTATTTTTGAAGGAGAAAATCAATCCGCTAATAGGTTCCGCTGGTGTTTCCGCGGTTCCGATGGCCGCCCGCGTATCTCAAGTAGAGGGGGCAAAGGCCGATCCTTCAAACTTCCTGCTCATGCATGCCATGGGGCCGAATGTCGCGGGGGTAATAGGAACGGCAATGGTCGCAGGATTCTTCATAGCCACTTTGACTTCTCATTAAAAACATTGAACCGATGGCGCAATCTTACGCATTGCGCCATATTTTTTTATAAAACTTAATAGGAAATAATATGCGTTATACGATAATGACTCCAGAGGAGGCTGCCAGCCTCATTCAAAACGGACAACAGATAGCCTTTAGCGGTTTTACTCCGGCGGGCGCCACGAAGTCGATACCTGTTGCGATAGCAGCCAAAGCCGAGGCCGAACATGCGGCGGGGCGCGAATTTAAGATAAAGATTACCACCGGGGCTTCCACCGGCGATTCCTGCGACGGAGTTCTTGCGAGAGCCAAGGCGGTATCGCACCGTTATCCCTACCAGACAAATGCGGATACCCGCGCTGGGATAAACGCCGGAGATATAAACTATTGCGACTTCCACTTGTCAATGATGCCGCAGTATATGAACTACGGTTTCATGGGCGAGTACGATTGGGCGATAGTCGAGGCTGCCGATGTTTCCGACGACGGCGAAATACTTCTGACAACGTCTGTTGGAACCGCTCCGACAGGCTTAAAGTTGGCAAAGAAAGTCTTGATAGAGCTGAACGAGTACCACTCAAAGGAGTTGCGCGGCTTCCACGACATATACGAGACGGCGAATCCACCCTATCGCCGCGAGATACCTATATATTCGGCCGGCGATAGGATAGGTTCGGAAGTGGTAAAGATAGACCCCTCTAAAATAGCCGGTATAGTGCTGACCAATAAGGCCGACGAGGTGAAACCATTTAAGGCTTCAGATCCTATCACCGAAAAGATAGGGTACAATGTGGCGGAATTTCTCGCCGAAGAAATGAAGGCCGGTAGGATTCCTCAGGAATTTTTGCCAATACAGAGCGGAGTCGGTAATATAGCCAATGCGGTTCTTGGTTCATTGGGAGCCAATCCGGATATTCCGGACTTTTGTATGTATTCGGAGGTATTGCAGGATTCGGTGATAAATCTTGTGGAGTCGGGAAGAATCAAGTTCGCAAGCGCGACTTCTCTCACAGTCACTCCCGAAAAAATACAGGAGATTTACCAGAATCCCAAGTTCTTCAGGGACAAGATTATACTCAGGCCCCAGGAGATTTCCAACAGCCCCGAAGTCGCGCGCAGAATTGGAGTGGTGTCCATCAATACTGCGATAGAGGTTGATTTGAGCGGGAATGTCAACAGTTCGCACATTATGGGGAAGAACATAATGAACGGAATAGGCGGCAGCGGAGATTTCACAAGGTCGGCGTATCTTTCGATATATACCTGTCCTTCAGTAGCCAAGGGAGGCGCCATCAGCGCGATAGTTCCGAATGTATCCCATTGCGACCATACAGAGCACAGCGTAAATATAGTGGCTACCGAGTACGGCGTTGCGGATTTACGCGGCAAGACCCCCTTGGAAAGGGCCCATATTCTCATAGAGAATTGCGCGCACCCCGATTATAAGGAATTGCTCAAAAAATTCCTTGCTACGGTTCCGCTTGGACATACGCCGCAGACCCTTGCAAATGCCTACGCGTTCCATGAGGCCTTCCTTAAGTTTAAGGATATGCACAAGGCAGAGTTTTAAGCCGTCGAAAACGCGTTGATAAAAATCCCGAACGTGAAGTTCGGGATTTTTTTTGCAAATGTTTGAGTGCTGCGGCAGTTCAAAGTTTGCGGCTCAAAGATTGCTTAGAATAGATTTAAAATCGCCGCGGTATTCGATATGACAAGATGTGCGATGTAGGTAATAAATATTTTTATTATATCTGGAATTAAAGTCTCTTGGGGGAAGCATTCGCATGTAAAAAAAGGTTGAAAATGAGTCCGGAATATCTGAATCTTAATGAATAGATTTATGGGGGCTTTATCGTCTTCAAGGCGGAAGCCCGATAGTCTTATTTACTTAATATAACTCATGGCGGGAAGTGTTAAAGGCAATTCGGGGAAGCGCAAGCGCTCCGACGACGATGTTCGCGATTACAAGATTGCGGGCAGGGAATTGCCGTATAACATGGACGCGGAAGAGGGCGTCTTGGCCTCCATAATTTTGGACGGTGGAAATGAAGTGATAAACTCCTGCCTCGCGTTAAAAATACGCGACGAATATTTCTTTATTCCACAACATCAGGTAATGTTTGCGGCAATGGTTGAGCTGTTTAACCAAGGCAAGCCCATAGACGAAATCGTGCTTGCGGAATACCTGTCCTCGTCAAATAAGTTGGAAGATGTCGGGGGAGTAGCGGCGATAGCGCGCATAGCCGGCAGGATAGAAACTTACGCGCATTACCGCCAGTGGGTAGAAATATTGCGCGAGAAATACTTTTTGAGAACTCTTATACATTCTTGCGCCCAGATTATAGAGGACGCATATGCAAATAGAGGGGATATAGATTCCTTTATAGCCAGAGTCGAAGAAAAAGTTTTGGGAATAAGCCAAGATAAAGTGGGAGATTCCGTCAAGAAGGCGAGCTTGCAGGTAGAAGGGGCGGTGCAGCTTATTAACCAGCAAATAATGAGCAAGGGGCAGCTCACTGGCGTGCCTACCGGTTTTACTGAACTCGACGCCCTTATGCGCGGGCTTCATGCCAACGAGATGATAGTGATTGCCGGGCGCCCCGGGACTGGAAAAACCTCGATAGCTTTGAATATAGCAGAGAGCGCGCTTTTCAGTAAAAATCCGATTCCGACTTTGATATTTTCGTTGGAAATGATGGCTGAGAATCTGTATCAGAGAATGATAGCATCAAGGGCCAGAATAGACCAGAGGGATTTGAGCCGGGGATTCGTTTCAAAAGACAGCATAGCCGATATAAATGCGACAGCCAAAGAATTAAAAGGCGTTCCGCTTTGGATAGACGATACGTCCAATATAAATATACTTGAAATGCGCGCAAAGGCAAGGCGCTTGAACCAGCAAATAGGAGGTAAGCTGGGCTTGGTAATAGTCGATTATCTCCAACTTTTAAACGGTATGGATTCTTCAGTTCCTCGCGAGCAGCAAGTTGCCGAAATATCGCGCGGAATGAAAGCCATGGCAAAAGAGTTAAAAGTACCGGTTATAGTATTGGCGCAGCTGAACCGCGAGAGTGAAAAGGAGACCCGCAATCCGAGACCGAGCGATTTGCGCGAATCCGGGGCAATAGAACAGGACGCCGACGCCATATTGCTTTTAAGTCCAAAACGTAAAGCCGACACGGACGGGGAGACTATTTCAAGTTCCCAGTGGCTGATAAGGGTTGAACTTGCCAAGAACAGAAACGGGCCCACTGGAATTGCTACGCTTCTTTTCAACAGAAGCTACACCCGATACGAAAACTATACGCAGAGAGAAGATGCCAACATTTAAGACAAGAATATTTTACGCCGCCGCGCGCTGGTCGATTGGATCCGCGTTGGCGTCGGCCGCGTTTGCCGTATCGGGCCTTTTGGCGCCGGCGGCGCTTGCGCAGGTTGACGGCGCTCCGCAGACCCAGGCGGCAGCGGCTCCGATTGTGGACCAGATTAGCTATAAATTTGAGGGGCCGCGCAATATATCGGAATCTGCGGTAAGCGCTCATGTGCGTTTGCGCAAGGGCATGGCGTTCGATCAAAAAGCTTTGGATCAATCCATACGCTCCTTGTACAATACGGGCCTATATGATTTCATAGAAGCTAAGCGCACGCTTCTGCCGTCGGGTAAAATGGATATAGAGTTTGTCATAGTGGCCAAGTACAAGATAAATACCATATCTTTCTCTGGGAACGAACAGATAAGCGCGCGGCGCCTCCAAGACGAGATAGAGTCGTATGCCGGTTCTACTTTGAATGAGGTCACCGTAAAGCGCGACGCCGATAAAATAAGGGAATATTATGTAAAAAAGGGGTATTCTTTAGCCAAAGTCAATTACACCATAGAGCGCAACGACGAAGCCGGAGTTGGAGCGGTGCTCTTTGAGATAACCGAGGGCGGGGACATAGAGATACAAAATATACGCTTTGTCGGAGACCCCAACGCGGAGAAAGAATATGGGTTTTGGGGAAAACTGTGGAAGTCTATGTTTGCCAAAGACAATCCCGAAGAAATTAACTCCATAAAGCTGAAAGACGAGATGAAAACGGATACATGGATTCCGATTATATCTCATATTACCGACAACGGCAGATTCAAAGAAGATGAGTTTCAAACCGATATAGAAAACCTGCGCAAGTATTATCGCAATAAGGGCTATCTCGACGTTGAAATAGACGAGTCGAAAATTAAGTTTGAATTTCCTGATCCCGACGAGCCCGGAGATATGGATATAGTGATAAACGTTGTTCCGAACCGCCAGTACCACGTCGGAGAAGTTAAATTTAAGAACAACAAAATTTTTACCACCGAACAACTGATGCCGTTCGTCGAGGGTTATGGGCTGACTAAGGGGGGAGTGTTTTCCCCTGCGAGAGTCGATGAGATGATAGACAAGATAAAGACGTACTACGGGGAGTACGGTTATATAGACACTATAGTCAGGGCGTTGCGCCGCCCAAATCTTGAGACGGGAGATATAGACCTTACGATAGATATAATAGAGAGCGGAAAGTTTTACCTCGAATCCATAAATATACGCGGCAATACTAAAACTAAGAGCGAGGTCATAATAAGGGAGCTTGCCCTTGCCCCGGGCGATATTTTCGATCTGGCCAGAATGAAGGCGTCTGAAAACAGATTGAAAGAAACGCGCTTTTTCGATGAAGTGACGCTTTCGCCTGAAACTACAAACATACCGAACCACCGCGACTTGCGCATTGTGGTGAAAGAGGGGCGCACGGGCAATCTCGTTTTTGGAGCGGGTTTCAGTACGGTTGAGAGCCTCGTGGCCACGGTGGAGGTCACGCAGAGCAATTTCGACTACAAAAATTATAAAAATTATTTTCAGGGAGCCGGCCAGAAGTTTAGGATAAGGGGAACCATAGGTTTGGAATCGAACCAGGTGATTGTCAGCTTTGAGGAACCGTGGGTATTCAATCGCGAACTTGGCTACGGTATAGATGTATATAGAACTGATACGGGATATTATTCGGACTATTATTCCGAGGTGCGACTTGGAGCCGTGAACTTTCTCAGAAAGCGCATAGTCGAACTCGTAGAGGCGAGGTTGGCGTATAAGCTGGAACTTGTGGATATCTACGATCTCGAATCGGATTGTCCGCAGTTTATAAGAGACGAAAAAGGCGAACGCTCGATATCGCAGATAAGCCTATCGTTCCTTAGGGACGATAGGGATAGCTTTATGTCGCCCACGCGCGGCACGCGCTTTGAATTTATACAGGATTTGGCCGGAGGGCCTTTGCTGGGGCAGACAAATCTGTACAGAATAGAGGCGCGCGGCGGCTGGTGGATACCGACTTTCGATTTTGGTTCACAGGTGTTTTCAATAGTCGGCCGCACAGGTACGGTGATGGGATACGGCGGCAAGGAAGTGCCTTTCTTTGAGCGTTGTTATTTGGGTGGCGCCTATAATATGCGCGGATTCAAGTATAGAAAAGTCGGGCCTATAGATCCCGCAACGGGAGAACCTATGGGAGGCCAGACCTTCGGGTTTATAGCTCTCGAATACTCCATAGAACTTTTCAATCCCGTGCGTTTTGCGGTGTTCTACGATATAGGATTTGTGAACGTTGCCGATTGGGATTGGGATCCATCGGATTACAATTCGGACGTTGGCGTGGGCTTGAGAGTGCTCTTAATGGGAGCTCCGATGCGCATAGACGTGGGCCTTCCCGTAAAAGCCGGAGACTACAACGACGACGGCGTGCAGTTCAATTTTTCCTTTGGAACGGTGTTTTAATTTGCAAATTGCACAAAAGTAATAAAAATTGGAACAAATTTCTATTTTCAAATACTAATTGGCAAAGAGAAAAAATATGAAAAAAATAGTAGCAGTAGCGGCGGCGTTCATCGCCACGGTTTCGTTCCTTAGTGCGGCTCCCACAATCTATGTTGTGGATATGGGCAAGGTGTACAACAACTATTACAAAGCCAAAGAGGCTATGTCGCAGATAAACGCGTCGGTTGAGAACACCAACCAAGAGCTACAAAAAATGAACAAACAGAGAGAGGATCTCATAAAGGAAATAAACGCCATTCAAGAGAAAGTGAACAATCCGGCTCTCACCGAAGACGCCAAGAAAAAGATTGTAGAAACCGAGGCCCAGCCGAAAATCTTGCAGGCCCGCCGCGTTGAGGCCGATATGGAAAACATACGAAACCAGGCGGCTCAACGCCTCCAGCAAAACGCCAGAAGCATAAGGCAAGTTCACATGCAGGAAATCCTTAAAGTCGTCTCCGAAATAGCGGCGGCAAAGAAGGCAGATTTTATAATCGAAAAAACTGCGGCTCTTTTCTCCAAACCGGAGGCCGATATAACCGAGGACGTCATAAAGGCTGTGAACGCCTCCGATCCGGCTGCGGCAAAGAAATAGCAGGCTGCCCTGTTATTGGAGCTTGGCTCTTATTTTTTGCAATCCCCGCAAGCCGGGGATTTTTTATTGGCAAAATTAGGCGGGAATGCCTTCTTTGAAACATTTTGTGAAAATTGAATGTCAAAAAAAACATGTCCGAAAAATTAAAAGTATATTTTAACGCTTTCCTGGATGCGCTTTTGAGCGCGCTTATGCCGGGACTCGGACAGGTCGTGCAGGGTCGCATACAGTATGGCATCATATATTTTCTGGGAATGATACTTCTGGGGATAATTTTTATACAGTCGGCCATAGTGCTCTATGTCCTCTGCGTTGTAGATGCGTTTAGATGGGCCTTGTCGCGCCGCAGGCACATAATTCTCCCGCGGGATTGTTGAATTGCGGGGGAGGGAAATTTTTACAAGGTTTCGCGGCCGATTTTTCATGATTAACCGTTGTGAATATTGTTGTTTTCGTCTGTTTTGATACTGTGTAGGCGTTAAATGAGGAGCAATTTTTAGCATTGGTTTTGCAAAGATTAAAATATTGCAAGGCGCGGGCTTTTCTGTTTCTTTTTCTGACATGGAGTTAAAGGAAAACAACGTTTCCATACGAACCGAGGATTTGGTAAAAGAATACGGCAGGCGGCGCGTGGTAAAGGGGGTAAACATATCGCTTAAATCCGGCGAGATTGTCGGCCTCTTAGGGCCAAACGGGGCGGGGAAGACAACAAGTTTCTACATGATAGTTGGACTTGTCCCGGCAACGTCGGGGCGCGTGTTTTTAGACGGGACAGACATAACAAAAGTTCCCATGTACAAGCGTTCGCGTATGGGAATAGGTTATCTTCCGCAGGAGCCGTCCGTTTTTAGGAAGCTGACCGTCTATGAAAATATTGCCGCGGTGGCGGAAATGCTGCCTATACCAAAGCGCCAGGTAAAAGATTTTGTCTATTCGATGCTCGACGAGCTTGCGTTGGCGCATCTCGCCAAACAAAAAGCTTTCACATTATCCGGAGGGGAGCGCAGGCGCCTCGAGATTACAAGAGCCCTTACGGCGCGCCCAAAATTTCTGCTCATGGACGAGCCATTTAGCGGAGTCGATCCAATAAGCGTGTCGGAAGTGCAGGATATAATACGGGGATTGAAGGAGAAAAATATAGGGGTTCTAATAACCGACCACAACGTGAGGGAAACGCTTAGCATTGTGGATAGGGCATACCTCATTCACGACGGTTCGGTCTTGTGCGAGGGGACGAGCGATTTCCTTGTGAACGATCCCCAGAGCCGCAAATTCTATCTGGGCGAGAATTTCACAATGTAGCATATTGGGACAATACAAAGGGTGCGTTTATGTCTGCAAAATTGATAAAGCCTTCTGAGGAGATATCCGTAAGAGAATTTTTCGATAAGTTTAAAGATATGTTGCAGCTCGAGCTCTTGGCGGGAGAAAAGGGTTTGGATCGCATCATTCTCGAGCCGAGTCTAAATAGGCCGGCTCTTGCCATAACGGGATACTACAAGAACTTTGCGGCAAAGCGCATACAGCTCTTTGGAGCTGGGGAAATGGCGTATATGCGGGATTTGTCCGATGCGGAACAGGCTCGAATGCTCGACGAGATGATATCCAAGTCGATTCCGTGCATGGTGATATCGCGCAATCTCGCGCCGACAAAGCCGATGCTCGACGCCGCCGACAAATATGGGATACCACTCATTCGGACGAAGATGAAATCAAAAGAATTTTCAGCCGAAGTTTTGGTAAGGCTCGACAGGCTATTCGTTCCAAAGATGGCCTTGCACGGGACGCTCATGGACATAAAGGGTATAGGAACTCTGATTCGCGGAGACAGCGGCATAGGCAAAAGCGAATGCGCCTTGGCTCTCATCGATCACGGACATTCTCTCGTAGCCGACGACCATGTGTACTGCGAGCGCATTAGCGACAAAATAATATTGGGCCGCAGCAGCGAATTGAGCAGGGGATATATGGAATGTCGCGGCATAGGCATAATAAATGTTGCCGAGCTCTTCGGCGTGCGCTGCGTCAGTTTGGAGAAGTCCATAGATATGGTGGTGACATTTATAGAATGGGCACCCGGTATAGTGGAGGAACGCACGGGGCTCGAGACAAATTGCATAGACATATTGGGGATTCAGGTTCCGCATTTCATAATACCCGTGCGCCCCGGCCGCGATATGGCAAGGCTCGTGGAGGTGGCGGCAATGGTGCACGCCCTAAGGCTCATGGGCCACGACGGCGCAAAAACTTTTAACGACAGGCTCATCGCGGCAATGACCAAGCAAAACGTAGAAAAACAATAGATATGTCTAAATTGAAACTGACCGCGCGCGGACAAAAACTCTGCGAATTGCTCGAAAAGCGTATCGTATTTCTCGACGGAGCCATGGGTACAATGGTTCAACGCAGAAACCTTAAAGACGAAGATTTCCGCGGAAATATTATGGAGCTTGTAGAGAACCAAAGGCGTTTGGCGGGAAATAACGATCTTTTGAACCTTACGCGTCCGGATGTTATACGCGACATACATATGCGCTATTTCATCGCTGGAGCGGATATATGCACAAGCAATACTTTTGGCGCAAATAGCCTTGTGCAGTCGGAATACGGAATATCTGCGGAATTGACGCGCCGTATAAATGTTGAGGGTATCCGGCTTATACGCGAAGCCGCCGATGAGGCAAAAAAACGCCTTGGGGGCGCTGAGAGGGATTTCTTTGCGGCGGCGTCGCTTGGGCCAATGAACAAGTCCGCAAGCATAGCAGCCGATGTTGACGATCCGTCGGCTCGAGCGGTGTCTTTTGATATTTTGCAGGAAGCGTATTTGGAACAGATAGAGGCTCTTTGGGACGCCGGAGCGGATCTCTTCATAATAGAGACCTCTTTTGATACCCTCAATGTCAAAGCCGCGCTTCATGCTTATATGACAGTGTGCGAAAAGCGCGGCGAGCGTATACCCATCGGGGTGAGTATGACGGTATCGGACGCTTCGGGGAGAATTTTGAGCGGACAGACGATAAGCGCGTTTTACGCGTCGATACGCCATGCGGATCCCCTATTTGTCGGGTTGAATTGCTCTTTGGGGGCGGAGAAAATGCGGCCTTATATAGAGGAATTCGACCGTGTCGCGGAATGCTATACCCATTGCTACCCGAATGCCGGTTTGCCTAACCCATTTTCGGAGACCGGATACGACCAAACTCCGGACATGGTGGCGTCAACCCTTTCCCGATACGCCGGGGAAGGTTTGTTGAACATAATAGGCGGGTGTTGCGGAACTTCTCCGGAGCATATAGCCGCAATAAGAAAATCCTGCGAAATATATTCTCCGCGCGTTCCGCGCAGGCCGCGAGAGGGGCTGGTTCTGTCCGGATTGGAAACCTTTGTAATGGAGGACTCAGGCGCGCCGTTTGCCTTTGTGGGGGAACGCACAAATGTGATGGGATCTCCGGCATTTCGCAAAGCCGTCAAAGAAGGGCGCTTCGACGACGCCCTGAATGTGGCCCGCAACCAGGTCGCAAACGGCGCAAACATAATAGACGTGAATTTCGACGAGGGAATGTTGGACGGGTCGGCCTGCATGACGAAATTTCTCAATCTTATGGGTTCCGATCCCGAAGTTTCAAGGGTGCCCGTGATGATAGATTCATCAAATTGGAAGACGCTCTTGGCTGGGCTCAAGTGCATACAGGGAAAGGGAATCGTAAACTCGATAAGCCTCAAGGAAGGCGAGCGGGCGTTTCTTGAAAAAGCCGGGGAAATAAAAAAATTCGGGGCGGCTGTCATAGTAATGGCTTTCGATGAAGACGGGCAGGCGAGCGACTTTGATAGCCGGGTTAGAATTTGCTCAAGAGCTTATAAGATTCTCGTTGAGAAGGCGGGTTTTGATCCGGAGGACATAATATTTGATCCGAACGTGTTGACCGTCGGCACCGGAATGGCGGAGCACGCGGGATATGCCATAGACTACATAAACGCTGTGCGGGAGCTGAAGCGCATATGTCCCAAAGCCCGCGTAAGCGGAGGGATAAGCAATGTGAGTTTTGCTTTCCGCGGGAACAATGTGGTTAGGGAAGCCATGCACAGCGTGTTTCTCTACCATGCCCGCCGCGCCGGGCTCGATATGGGCATAGTCAATGCGGGAATGCTCGCAGCGTACGACGATATAGATCCCGCCCTGCGGGAAGCGGTGGAGGCAGTCATACTCAATACGTCTGCCGACGCCTCTGAAAAACTTCTTGCGCTTGCGGATTCGTATAAGGGGGCATCTGCTTCGCATAGGGACGAGCATTCCGCCGATGACGCTACCGCGACTTGGGAAATGCGCCTTGAAAGAGCCTTTGTAAAGGGCCAGGAGGACAAAATATCGGAGATTGTCAGGCATTATCTCGAGGAGCTAAAGGATCCCCTGAAAGTCATAGAGGTTCCGTTGATGTCGGCCATGAAGAAGGTCGGGGAGCTCTTCGGGGCGGGAAAGATGTTTTTGCCGCAGGTTGTAAAAAGCGCCAGAGTTATGAAGCGCGCAGTGGCGGAGCTTGAGCCTCTTATGGGATTGAGCAAGGGAGTGTCCGGCCCCAAAATAGTGCTGGCCACCGTAAAGGGAGACGTGCACGACATCGGTAAAAACATAGTGGCCGCGGTATTGGCATGCAATGGATACAGTGTTGTGGACGTAGGAGTTATGGCGGAGGCCGAGAAGATACTCGAAGCCGCCAAAGACGCCCAAATAGTGGGCTTGAGCGGTCTCATAACGCCGTCACTCGACGAGATGGCCCATACGATAGAAGTGTTTGAGCGCGCCGGCATGCGCGTTCCGATAATGGTTGGGGGGGCGGCCACTGGCGCGTTGCATACAGCGGTAAAGCTTGCTCCGCTGTATTCGGGGACAGTTGTGAGAGTTGGAGACGCGAGCCTTTCGGCCGGCGTATGTGCCGCCCTTACATCGCCTAAGCGCGATATTTACGCTTTGAAAATTGCCGACGAGCAGAGCGCATTGCGGAAGGACTATGAGGAGTCCCGTTCAAAAGAGATAAATTCGGCCAAGCTTGTTCCGCTTGCGGAGGCTCGCTTAAGACGCGCAAAATTTGAATTCGCGCCGAAAAAAGCTCCGTTTTTCGGGGTGGAAACTTTCGATGTTGGGTTTGATGAAATAGAAAAGATTTTGCCTTGGGGCATGTATTTTAGAGCTTGGAGCGTCTCCAATGAAAAACGCGGAGAGCTCGACGATTTCTATGGGGACACCCGCGCGGTTCTGTCGCGATTGGCGGAGCTTGCTAAATTGAAAGTCCGCGTTGGATTTTATGAGGCGGTATCCTCAGGCGAGGACATAGAGGTCTACGAGAAAGGCGGCGAGATTCCTTGCGAAGTCCTAAATACGGTAAGGACTCAAATTCCCTCAAGAGAGGGAGTATGCGCGTCGATTGCCGACTTCGTTGCCCCCAAAGGCGGCCCGCGCAGGGACGTAATAGCGTTGTTTGCTGCGACTGTTGGCAAAGAAGCCGACGATTTTGTGGGAAATTTCGCAAAAGAAGGAGATTCATATTCGCAGATGATAGCTAAAAATCTTTGCGATATGGTGGCGGAATCGCTGTCGCGCTATGTCCAGCTGAAGTTTTTTGCGCCGGCGCTCGGGATTGCAAATGCGCGCGGGGCCGGGGATTTAGCCGCAAGCGGTATAAGGGCGGCGGTAGGATATCCGAGCTACCCGGATCACGCCCAAAAACTGAAATTTGAAAAGTTGCTCTCGATGAGAGATTCCGTTGGAATATCTCTCACCGGCAGCTATATGATGACTCCCCAATCCAGCGTATGCGCCCTGTGGATAGGGAATCCCGCGGCGCGGTATATAGACGCGAAAATCGCGGAAGATCAGATAGCGGATTTTTGCGCCAGAACCGGTAGAGACTCCGCGGACGCATCGCGCAATATGGCGGCTTCAATTATATAGAGAGGTGAACAATCCCGAAAAAGTCTTTGGACAAAAGATTCCCAAGCTAAAAAGCATGGGAATAGATTGGGTCGTGCCCGTATGCATGCTCATATTATTTGCAATAGGCGTGGCTTTTATATACTCGTCCCAGACATACAACATAGACGAAATTCCCCTGAAAAACCAATTTTGGGTGAAACAGATAATATTCTTCTTGTTTGCGGGGCTGCCTATTTACGTCTTTTTATCGTGGATAGATTATAGGATTTTTTTGCCGTACGCCCATATAATATATCTATTGTCGATACTGTTGCTCGTGCCGCTTGCCCTGAAGGAGAATTTTGGAATACCCGTTCCTTTTGTGGACACGCGCTTTAACGCCACGCGCTGGATAGACTTGGGATTTTTTTCGGTTCAGCCCTCTGAACTCGCCAAAATAGGGACTTGCATAATGGCGGCCGCCCTTTTCGCCCGCGGAGATGCCAGCGGATCCGGGAAGTCGTATAAGTTTTGGCTCAAACTCGGAGCCGTATTTTTTGTACCAATTTTATTGATTTATTTGCAGCCTGACTTAGGCTCGACCCTCGTATTTTTCCCAATGCTTTTTGCAATGCTGTATATATCCAAATTGTCAAAGAGGTTTTTTGCGGCGGTTTTCGCGGTTTTCGCATTGCTCGCAAGCCTTCTTGCCGCCGATATCTATGGATACAGCTCGTTTTTAAAACGCGAAAACCTGACGGCGCTCGATTCGGCGTCGCAGAACGCCTACGGAAATTCCGGAGCGTTATGCCTGCCGCTAAAAGATTATCAGCGCAATAGAATATTGGCATTTGTGGCCCCCGACATAGCCGATCCTCGCGGGCTCGGCGTGAGTTGGAACCAGCGGCAAAGCCTCATATCCGTCGGAACAGGCGGCATTTTCGGCAAAGGGCTTGCGGAGGGTACCCAGGCAAAATTGGGCTATCTCCCGTCCAGCGTTGCCTACAACGACTTTATCTTTTCCGTTATCGCCGAGGAATCTGGTTTTGTCGGCGGGCTGGCCGTCATATTCCTATTGTCGGTCATTGTAATCTACGGTTGCGTGCGAACCGCCCAGATTACCGGAGACAGATTTGGACAGTTCATGTGTATCGGCATAGCCGCAATACTCATGACTCATTCTTTAATAAATGTGGGTATGACCATGGGCGTAATGCCCATTACGGGACTGCCCCTGCCAATGTTAAGTTATGGCGGAACTTTTGTTTTGACGTGTTGCATTCTACTGGGTCTGGTTCAAAGCGTTTACAGGCACAGAAAAACTTGCGTTTGATTCAAAAGTTTCTCCGAAAAAGAAACTGAAAAATGAACAAACAGGAAATTGATAACAGCTCCGACGACCTCACGAAACGTCCTCCGGAACAGATTGTTGAACCCATTCCCGAAGAGCAGCTAATACAAGAGGCGAAATTGAGGGCGAAAAAACGCCCGCTTCTGGAAAAAATAATAAAGCTTCTCAAACGCGAAAACGAACCCTATCGCGAGATTGTAATAAACGTGGAGCCGTTTGAAAAGCGCATGGCCCTTCTTGAAGAGGGCATAATGCAGAAGTTTGAAATTGAACGCAACGGCGAAGAAAGCATGGTGGGCGCCATATTCAAGGGTAAGATACAAAATCTTGAACCCGGATTAAAGGCGGCATTTGTGGATATAGGGCAGCAAAAAAACGCCTTCCTGCATTATTGGGACATCTTCCCCACTTCTACCGACAATTCCTACGAGGTCGTGCGCGAAAACCGCAGTAAAGAGCAGAAAAAACTCGCCAAATTTTCCGCAAAAGACATACCCGAAAAATTTCCGATAGGAACCGAAATCATTGTCCAGATAACCAAGGGTCAGATAGGGACTAAGGGGCCGAGAATCACCACAAACATAGCTATTCCCGGTCGCTATCTTGTCCTTATGCCTTACGGGGGGCAGTGCGGAATATCGCGCAAAATAGAGGACAGGCGCGAGCGCGACAGAATAAAAAAGATATTGCGCTCAATGAAGATTCCGGAGGGCATGGGCGTTATAGTGCGCACTGCCGGACAGGGAAAACGTTGGACCTATTTTGTCCGCGATCTCCATATTCAGCTCAATATTTGGAAGCAGATACAGCAGCGCATAGAATCCACTCCGGCTCCGGCCACTTTGTATAAGGAGCCCGATCTCATAGAGCGCACAGTGCGCGATTTTCTGACCGAACAAACCGACAGAATTCTCATAGACAGCAAAGAGGATTACGAGCGCATACTGAAGTCAGTTTCGGAAATCTCCCACAGGGCCAGAAGCAAGATTTGCCTGTTCAAGGAAAACATTCCGATATTTGAGCGCTACAATATAGAGCGCCAAATAGCGCAGACTTTTCAGCGCAGGGTTCCCTTGCCTTCCGGCGGGGAGATTGTCATAGACGAAACCGAAGCGCTGGTCGCCATAGACGTTAACACGGGTTCCCACAAGGGCAAGGACGCCGACGGAAAAGATTTTATTTTGCAGGCCAATCTCGAAGCCGTCACCGAGGCCGCCAGGCAGGTGCGCCTGCGCAATTTGGGAGGGCTCGTCATTCTCGACACGATAGACATGAAGAGCCGCAAGGACAGGCAGGCGGTCTATAAGCGATTGTGCGAGGAAATGGAAAAGGACAAGGCCAAGAGCCAGGTTCTGCCGATTTCCCAGTTGGGCATAATGCAGATGACTCGCCAGCGCCACGCCAAGAGCAATTCGAGCGAGATTTATGTGGCCTGCCCGTATTGCGGGGGCAAGGGTCTGGTAAAGAGCACGCGCACAATGAGCGCAGAGATACAGCGCAAGATAGTGGCGACCTGCCGCAATCTGCGTTCCGCCGGAGCCAAGGGCGAACTTAATTTGCTGATTATGCTACACCCGGACAATCTCCGCAGGCTGCAGACCGAAGATTACGAATTCCTTTTGAATCTGGAAAAGGTTTACGACATAAAGCTCACATTCCGGGCGGATCCGTCTTACCATGTGGAAAATTTCAAAATAGTGAGCGGTCACGATTAGAGCTCTTTTGTCGCATATTAAATCGCCCCGCATTTGCGGGCATGATAAGGCTTTCAAGCAGAGAATGTAGCCATTGTTATAAAAAAGCGGCTCCCCCGAATGGGGGAGGCGCTTTTTGCCTGCATGGAAGCCTTAAAATAGACTTTTTAAGGCGTTTGATACGTTTTTAAGCCCCGATTCTACTTTATTGGCGGCGCCGTCCGCGGCTTCAGAAGCTTCGTTCCCGGCGCCCTCTCCGATTTTTATGCCGCGTTTCACAAGCTCTTGGGCGACGTCAACGGTGATTTTTGACGCCAATTTTCCCATGACCTGAGCGGCGAGTTCAGACGGAGTCAAGCCCCCCTCCTTCACGCCGAGATTTTCTATGGTAAAGGAGGGCAGGCTCATAGTGAATGAATCTTTGTTAATTCCGCATGTGGTCTTGCCGTCCTCAAAAACGATTTTCTTTATTATGACTTTGATATCCTGGCCTTCCGACGGTTTTGACTGCGCGGCTGCGGGTTGCGGTTCTGCGGCTTTATCGTCGCCGTCCGACTTGGGTGTTATAGCTGCCGCAAGTTCTGTAAGGTTTGATTTTGGCGTTGTAAAGAGGGCGGCCAAGCCCTTGCCGGTTGAAAGCTCTACGGTTGCATTAAGGCCTACGATTTTTATTTCGTCAACCGTCACAAGCTTTTTGGTAAATATATGTATCGGATTGAGGTCGGTTTTTACATACGCCTGCGAAAAAGACATGGCGTTTGTGTCGGAGTAATTCGGGGGATTTGTTATATAAAAGTCGCGCACATCAACTTCCTGGCTGGCGATATTGAATTTCAGAGCTCCCACATGGGCCTTTACGCCGCTGTCTCCAAGAAATGCCACTAAGGCCATGTTTACTATCGGAGTGAGAAAGAAGTAAACTGCGACAATCGCTATTACGACGAGAAGCAGAAAGAGTTTGAATATTGAAAAGAGGCAACCCCCTTTTCTCGATTTTATGGCCGCAATATTTTTCATGGTTTCAATTATCGTAAAAACCTCGCGGAAAACAAGCATTTTAACCGCATAATGAAGTTTTTGGAGTCAAATCTTGCAAAAGAAACGCATGTTGTTTTTATGGATCGGATATGAGAATAAGAGCATTCAAGGGCCTTGTGCCTAAAAAAGGGGAGGCCGCAGACATAGCAAGCCTTCCGTACGATGTTGTCAATTTTGAACAGGCGCGGGAGCAGGCCGACGGTAAGCCGTTGAGCTTTATGCGCGTCGTGCGTTCGGAGATAGAATTGCCGGAAGGGACGGATCCGTATTCGGAGGCTGTCTATTCTCATGCGGACGAAAATTTCCGCAAATTGATATCGGAAGGGCATCTGGTAAGGGAAAAATCTCCATGTATGTATCTTTACAGGCAGGAGATGAAAGGGCATTCTCAAACCGGTTTGGTCGCCGTATTCAATGCCGAGGATTACGATGCCGACGTCATAAAAAAACACGAGAAGACGCGCCGGGCAAAGGAAGACGATAGATACCGCCTGACTCGCAAGTTGCGCGCCAACACCGGTCCGGTCTTCTTGGCTGTGCGCGACGGCACAAAGCTCGACGCTATAGTCGCCGAAAAATCCGACGCCGACGCCATTTGCGACTTCACCGCTCCCGACGGCATACGCCATAGCGTCTGGCGCATAGACGAACCCGGAAAAATCGCGGAAATAGTGGATATATTTTCCGCAATTCCCTGCGCTTATGTCGCCGACGGGCACCACCGCAGCGCCAGCAATGCCAGGTGCGCCCGCGACCTCAAAGCAGAGAATCCCGCGCACACCGGCGACGAGGACTACAACTGGTTTCTATCGGTAGTGTTCCCCGCCGGACAGCTGAAGATTCTGCCATATAATAGAGTGGTAAGAGATTTGGCGGGAATGTCGAAAGACTCTTTTCTCGAAGAATTGGGAAAAGTCTGCGAGGTCTCGGAAAGCGGTGTAAAAGAGCCGTCGGGCAGCTGCGAGGTGTCAATGTATCTCGATGGAAAATGGTATTCGCTAAAATTTTCCGATACGGAAAATTTAGATGCGGTGTCGTCCTTGGATGTGGCGCTGCTCCAGAATAGGGTTTTGGCCCCGCTGCTAAAAATAGGCGATCCGCGTACCGACGAGCGCATAGATTTTGTCGGAGGAATCAAGGGGGTCGGGGAATTGGAAAGGCTTGTGGACGATGGCGGATTTGCAGTGGCGTTCTCTATGTATCCGACAACCGTATCCCAGCTAATGGCGATAGCCGACGCCGGACAGATAATGCCCCCCAAAAGCACTTGGTTTGAACCTAAGTTGAGATCGGGCCTCTTTGTGCACACCTTCTGAAATGGGGCTGTCTGAAAAACTTTTTCTCCTGCCATTCCCGAAAAAATTTAAAGCGGGAAACGGCTTTCTCAACGCCCGCGATTCGCGCGTTTGGATTGACGAAAAAGGAATGCCGCGGGCGGAAAAGCTGAGGGTCGAAAAATCTCGCGGCATATCGAATCCAGAGGGGTATTCGCTCGTCATAGATTCACGCGGAATACGCATAGAGTGCGCGCACAGAATCGGCGTGAAACATGCGGGCAGGACTCTATTGCAGCTGTCTATGGCGTCTGAAGGCGGCAGGCTGCCATTTGTAGAAATAGAGGATTGGCCGGACTTGCCCGTCAGGGGATTCATGCTGGACATAAGTCGTTGCAAGGTCCCCAAGATGGAGGAGTTGTTTTGGCTGGTGGGAAAGCTCGCGCTTTTTAAATACAATAGATTGGAGCTTTATACAGAACACACCTACGCTTTTGAGGGGCATCAGATAGTGTGGGGGGATTCGTCGCCGATGACCGCGTCGCAATATGCGGATTTGGACAGATTCTGCAATGCCGCAGGCATAGAGCTTGTCCCCAACATGAACGGGCTTGGGCATATGGAGCGCTGGTTGAGGTATCCCCGCTACGCCCACCTTGCCGAGAGCACCGCTCCGTTTGTGGATCCTCTTGGAACGGTGCGCAAATACCCGACTACGCTCTTTCCGAGCAAAGAATCTCTTGACTTCATGGATTCCCTCTACTCCCAATTTTTGCCGAATTTTTCGTCCGACAAAATCAATATAGGCGGCGACGAGCCCTGGGAGCTTGGAATGGGGCGCAGCGCGAAACTCTGCGGGGCCTCTGCCAACGGCAAGTACGACGTGTACGTGGATTATATGCTCGGGTTGCGCCAGAGAATAGCGGCGCGCGGCAAACGGGCGTATATGTGGGCGGACGTTCTCATGCAGAAGAGGGAGCTTGCCGAGCGCCTGCCCAAAGATATGACACCTGTTTTGTGGGGATATTACCTTGATCACCCATATGAGAGCCAATGCCGCTATATGGCGTCTCTCGGCAGAAATTTCATGGTGGCTCCCGGAACGAGCACCTGGAATTCTTTCGGCTCCCGCTGGAGTTGCGCTGAAGAAAATATAAAAGTGGCGTGCGAGTGCGCGAAAGCTTTTAAGGCCGAAGGGGCCCTGTTAACCCAGTGGGGGGACGGAGGCAACCATCAGCCGTGGTGCGCGATGTATCCGGCGATAGCGGCTGCGGGCGCGGCAATGTGGGGAAATTGCGCAGAGGAGTCCGATGTGTGCAGAGCGCTCGACTTGTTTGTGTTTGAAGATGCGTCTGGGAATTTCTCTCGCGCGCTCTGCAATCTGGGGCGTGTCGATCCGGAAAAGAAACTTTTTTGCTTTTACCACAAACTATTTTTTGCAAATCCGGAAGAGGCGGGCGATTTGCTTGACGGCAGACCCGATTTCAATCCGGCGGAAATCTCCGAGCTTGCGGAGTCTTGCAGGAGTTTAGCTGTTGCGTCCGCGATGAAATGTCCTGATGCGGGCAAAAATTTGGCGGAATTTAACCTTGCTGCGGATATGATAAATTTTGCGTGCGCGAGGGCGTCGGATCCGCGGGTGGAGTCGGATGCCCTGCAGGGCGAACTTAAGCGTATAGCAGGCGAGTACGAGCGCGTTTGGCTGATGAGGGCGCGCCCTGGAGGATTGGCGGAATCTTCCGGAAAAATCCGCGCAATATGCCCCGATATTTTCCGATAGAAAGATATTTTATGAAAAAGAAATTCTCAATAAGGCTGGCCGATGCCGGCGATATTCCACTGATACATTCCATGGCCGACATAGCGTTTCGCCACACCTATGCCGATATACTATCTCCCGGGCAAACCGACTATATGATGGATATGATGTATTCGGAGTCTGCCATAGCCTCCGAAATGAAAGCCGGGCAGGTGTATCACATAGGTATGGCAGACGGCGAGCCTGCAGCTTATACGGAAATAGAACCGCAGCCCGGGGCTAAATTCCACCTGCAAAAAATATACGTTTTGCCGGAGTATCAAGGATTGGGATTGGGGTCGTTTATGTTCGACGAGGCAGTGGAATACATATCTAAAGTCTGCGCGACTCCGTGCGTTATGGAGCTGAACGTAAATAGGGACAACAGCAAGGCGTTGCGCTTCTACGGGCACAAGGGAATGAAGAAAGTGTCGCAGGGAGATTTTGACATAGGCGGCGGCTTCTTTATGAACGATTTCATAATGGGATTGGGAATAAACGGCGGTCAGCTTTAGCGACAAGCTCTTGAAATAATATAGTAAAAGCTTTACAAGTTGTAGAGTAGTTGCAAGATGCAAGAGTTCCGAATTTTTAAGATTTGGAGCCGGAGGATTTAACATGAACGAAGACTTAAAAAAAATACGGCACAGCGCCTCGCACATTTTGGCGACCGCCGTGCTAAGGCTTTTCCCGGAAGCAAAACTCGATATAGGTCCCGCCACAGATACGGGCTTCTATTACGACTTTGATCTCGACCATAAGTTTACCGCCGAGGATCTGGCAAATATCGAGGCCGAAATGCGGAAAATCATATCCGAAAACCAGAAGTTTGAAACTTTTGAATTATCTCGCAGCGAGGCTGAAAAACTCATTAGGGAATCCGGGCAGGAGGAGTTTAAGCTCGGCAGGCTCGCCGACATTCCCGAAGGAGAAAAGATAACATTCTATCGCAATGGAGAATTTTGCGATTTGTGCGCCGGGCCCCATGTGGACTACTCTAAGCGCATAAAAGCTTTTAAGCTGCTTTCGGTTGCGGGCGCCTATCACAGGGGAGACGAAAACAATAAGCAGCTCCAGCGCATATACGGCACGGCTTTCGCGTCCAAAGAGGATTTGGAAAAATATCTCAACCAAATCGAAGAGGCAAAATTGCGGGACCACCGCAAGCTCGGCAAAGAAATGGGATTGTTTACCATAGTTGACAGGGTCGGGCAGGGGCTCATCTTGTGGAAGCCGAAAGGGGCGATAGTCCGCCAGTGCCTGCAGAATTTTATTCTCGAACTTCTAAACGAGCAAGGCTATCAACAGGTGTTTACCCCCAATATAGGAAAATTGGGACTTTTTAGGACGAGCGGGCATTTCCCGTATTATAAGGATTCGCAGTTTGTCCCGATTATAGAGAGGGACGCTTTGCGTTCGCTCTCTGATAGGCATGCCGACATCGCGGAATTTGAATCGGGATTGGAATCCGGCGAAGTGGAAGGTTATCTGTTGAAACCCATGAATTGCCCCTTCCATGTGGAGATATATAAATCGGATCCGCACTCTTACAGGGATTTGCCTGTAAGGCTGGCGGAGTTTGGCAACGTCTATCGCTGGGAGCAGTCGGGAGAGCTCAACGGCATGACCCGCGTGCGCGGATTCACCCAGGACGATGCCCATATATTCTGCACGCCTGAACAACTCGATGCCGAAATACAAGGGTGTCTGGATCTTGTTAAGGCCGTGTTTGCGACAATCGGAATGAAGGAATACCGCGTTCGCATTTCCTTGAGGGATCCTGCGTCGGATAAATACGTCGGATCTGACGAGAACTGGGAAAAGAGCGAAGCCGCAATCCGCAAAGCCGCAAAATCGCTCGGAGTTCCCTTTACCGAAGAACTTGGAGAGGCGGCTTTCTACGGGCCCAAAATAGACTTTGTTGTAAAAGACGTAATAGGCCGCGAGTGGCAGCTTGGAACGGTTCAAGTTGACTATAACCTTCCGGAACGTTTCGACTTGGTGTATATAGGTTCCGACAACGCCCAGCATCGTCCGATAATGATACATAGGGCGCCCTTCGGATCTCTCGAAAGATTCACGGGGGTTTTGATAGAGCACTTCGGCGGGAATTTCCCGACATGGTTGGCTCCGGAACAAGTGCGCGTTATCGCTCTCGGAGACGACGTTGCCCAGTACGGGGCCGATGTTTGCGCAAAATTGAAAAAAGCAGGCTTGCGCGCCAGCCTCGACGCCACGGCCGAAAAACTCGGAGCAAAAATACGCAGGGCCGAGACGGAAAAGATTCCCCATATGTTTGTTGTAGGAAAGAAAGAGGCAGAGTCGGGAACGGTTTCCGTAAGGTCGAGGATACGCAAGGAGTTTGAGGGCGCAAAGTCTCTCGACGAAGCGGTGTCGCTCATATCCAGAGACGCCGCGGAGCGCGCGCTTCCGGATTCTATGAGATAGAACCAATTCTGAAAAACCGCAGGACAACCTTCAGCGTTGCGTGGAGCGTTTATTGGGAGATTTTCAGAGCAGAAAACAATCCTGTATGGGGGCGCTCCTTTGCAATCTTGCTTTGAGACAACTCCGCTGACAGGCGGAGTTTTTTTTAGGTCGCTGTTGACTTTCCCGTAAAAAGTAGTCAAATGTGGGTCTATGAGAGCTGTTAGATTTATTTCTTTTTTTGCTTTATTGGCGTTGGCGTTAAATTTTGCGTCGGCTAAGATTGAAGTCGTTGAGGTGGCAAGCCCGTCGATGAAAAAATCGATAAAGAATGTGGTTGTCACACCGACCTATTACGAGCAGGATTCGGATCGCAGGTATCCGGTGGTCTATTTGCTCCACGGACACGGCGGCAACCACATGAGCTGGGTTCATATACGCCAAGATATTGAAAAATTGGCCTCGGATCTCGGAATGATAATAGTCTGCCCCGACGGAGCCAACAGCTGGTATTACGACAGCCCCGTAAATAAATCTATACGCTACGAAACATATGTCACCAAAGAGTTGATTCCATTTGTGGATTCCAAGTATAGAACAGATTCCAGAAAATCGATGAGGGCCGTGGCCGGCCTCAGCATGGGAGGGCACGGAGCGATGTGGCTTGGCGTAAACCACCAGGATTTATTTTGCGCCTCCGGGATACTAAGCGGCGGAGTTGACATACGCCCGTTCCCCAAGAATTGGAATTTGAAAGACGACTTGGGAGAATATGAAAAAAATCCCGATATATGGGATTCCCATACTTGCGTAAATCTTGTTCCGAAAATCGGGAAGGACTACAACATATATATAGATTGCGGAACGGAAGATTTCTTCTATAAAGTGAATCTCGATTTGCACAATAGGCTCTTGGATAAGAAAATTCCCCACGTCTATATAGCCCGCCCCGGAAAACACGACGGCGCCTATTGGAACAATGCCATAGATTACCAGCTGCTTTATTTTTCAAAAATATTTTCCAAAAATTCTAAAGGCGAATAATATGAAAAAATTCGGTTTTGTCGGAGCCGGTAAAATGGCCGGAGCGATAGTAAGGGGAATGTTGGATTCAATAGGCGCGGAAAATATAGCCTGTGTTTGCGGCGACGACAATACCGGCAGGGAATTGTCCGAACAAACGGGCATAGCTCTCGCGGCCTCACATGCTGAATTGTTTGGGAATTCGCAGACGGTAGTCTTGGCGTGCAAGCCCCAACAGCTTGCGGAGGTCGCAAAAACTGCAGATTCAGCGAATTTTCCGCTTCTTATTTCAATTCTTGCGGGGACAAACTTGTCCAGATTGCGCCAGTGCTTTAAGGGGGTAGGTAATATAGTGCGCGTGATGCCGAATATGCCCGCCCAAATATCCCAGGGGATTTCCTGCTACGCCTCTGAAAAGCCTCTGTCTGAAACCGATAAAAAAACAGTTGAGAGCGTGCTCTCGGCAATAGGGGAATTCATGGAAGTTCCGGAAGCAAAACTTGACGCGGTGACGGCGTTGTCGGGTAGCGGCCCTGGATACTTGTTTGAATTCGCGGCGGCGATGATAGAGGGGGCGTTAAAATTGGGATTTACCAGAGATGAAGCAAAAAAACTCGTGGAAAAAACCCTTTTGGGCTCGGCGATGTTGCTGACAAAGTCGTCTCTGTCTGCGGACGAATTATGCAAGGCTGTATCAAGCCCCGGAGGAACGACTTTGGCGGCTTTAAATGTTTTTTCTAAAAATAATTTCCGTGAGATGGTCGAAAATGCTCTTGTGGCAGCTCGCGACCGCTCCGCCGAATTGTCCAAATTTTAGGGTTTACTTGGGTATTCCGTATAAATTTGTAAAGATTTTTTCATTTTTAAATCAAAAGGCTTGACTAATTCTAAAAGAACATTCAGATTATTCAGAAATACGACACCACTTTAGTATATGAAAAAATTATTTCTACTTACTGCCCTCGCGGCGCTTCTCACAGGTTGCAATTCGGCATTCCAAGAAAGAGTTGCCGTAAATTCATCCCCGGAAGGTGCGGATGTTTTCGTTAATGACCAGCTGGTAGGTCGCACTCCAGTGACCGTTACGCTCGATAAAAATGGCGTATACGAGCTTCGTTTAGCTAAAGAAGGCTATAAAGACAAGGTGGTAAGTCTGGCTTCAATACGTCAAGACTCTTTTGTAAAATTCGGGCCTCTCGTCGATATGGGGTATTATAGAGAGCTTTCTCCTTCTCCGGTCGATGCAGGTTTGCAGCCAACTTTCCTTCCGGAATATCCCGGGCTTAACGCATTCAACGATATGACTTCAAATATATTGAAAGTCGATCAAATGCGCAAAGAAGGTAAGATATCACAACAGGAACATTCTTATCTTATAAAGACTATAACGGATTTCTATTCCAAGAAATAGGATATAATACTTGTCTCTTGGCAAGCTTTTGAAAAAGAAGCCGCATAGTTGCGGTTTCTTTTTTTGTGTAAAATTTATCTTGAGTAGGATATTGCCTGTCAAGTAGGACTTTTACCGGGCGCTATTCAACTTATTTTTTGTTTAGAGCAAACTGGAATACAATGTACTTCTACATATGTTGATTGCGGAATGCCATGTATATTTTTATACATGTACTATGGGAACGGGAATTTATCCTGGCTAAAAAAGAAAATCCCACTGCAAGCGGTTTAATAGCTTTTATGGATTAATGCTAAATTAAGTGCTGAAATAATTTGTTTAAATATCCAAGGCTACTGCTGGGAATGTGAGCGCTTTAGGGTAATGGCTGCGGAGAGCAGGAGCATTAGATAGCCGATGAGCTCGCTTGTCTCTTCGAGAATCTCTCCCATGGCTCCCTCTACATGTCGCTCAAAAAAGTAGCCTGTCCATAGCAGGGCGCATGATAGGGCAATTAGGAGCCCGCGCGTGGAGAACAAAAATTTTAATGTGCTGTTTAGATAGGTTTTAAATCTTATCGCAGCTCCGATGAGGGCTATGGCAAAGGCGATGGCAAGTGTTGCGGTTCTGCCATGACCATATAGCATAAATAACAATACATTAGGCAGATTCATCTTGTCGAAATCCACTTCCCTCAGGATAAACGCGTATGTAAGAGCGGCGAAGAACAGCGTTATCATTTTTTCGTCCTTGCCGCCTTTGCACATCAGGGCTGCCACATATACTGCGAACGTGCAAACTAATACAAAAGCTTGTGTCATTTCAAGGCAACCGCCTTCTGTAAGCGCGTATTCGGGCAGATTTAAGCTGAATACCAAAATCGGAGCCGAAATTATTGACAATATAGATATTGTAAAATTTATCATGAGCGTGGAAATTAAGTACTTATTCATCTTAAATATTTTGGTCTAATGCTAAATTTGCTTGTGCTGGAGCTATAGGCGTTTGCGATAATAAAAGCGGACAGTTAATTATCAGATGCCATGTTTAGCATATAGTGTTCAAAGCGAAGGAAGGTTTTGTGCTTATCTGTTGCCGAAGTTCTTATTGCATTAGGGTATATCGTATATAAAGCACTGTAATCAGATATTGTTCTAAGCTTTGGCTTAGTCAAATATTTTCACATTTTAGGACGGCTTATTTATAATTTATGGAGAAATTTAAGTTGCCGCATAGTTGTGCGCGGTGAAGGTAGGCAGGCTCATTATGCCTTTGGGAAAAAGGCTATTCCAAAACGCGCCAGAATGTAAACATATTGATTTAATTGCTATTAGTATAAATAATAATATGCAAACATGCAAAATGTTAAAATGTAGTCTTAGATAAAGATTGGGATTTTTATTTAATATTGGAGGTTTCTAAAGAGAGCTAAATAAGAGAGCGGAAATTTAGAGTGATTGTGTGGGCTTTCCCGTCCGGTGGAGGATTTAAGTTCAAAACCTTGAAAAGATTTACGACGCTGTTGTCGAAATCCGCGTTTCCGCTTTTGCTTAGAATTCTGACGCCTGATATGGTTCCGTTTGCGCCAACTCTGAATTCTATGCGCACGGTGAGCTCTTCACCGACTATTGAGGAGGGTATTACCCAATTCCTTTTCGCCATGGAGTGTATGTATCGAACATACGCGCCCAATTCATTTTGCATCGCCCGATTGCTACCGATATTGCTTGTTATGCGGGCGTCGAGATTGTCGAGGCTTCCGGTATCGGCGGAGACTTTGTCATACTTGATTTTTTGTTTCCTGTAAGAAGTTGTTTTAGGTCTCTGCTTTTTTTTAGGATTTTGTTTTATAAAATCGGCGTACGATACTTTTTGGGGTACAGGAGGTTTCTCTATTTTTTTCTCTGGTTTAGGTTCAGGCTTAGGTTGAGGAACAGGCTCCGGTTTAGGTTCAGGCTCGGGTTCCGGCTCCGGTTCAGGGAGTTCGAGCGGCTTTATGGGATCGAGTTGAGGTTGTATTATCTCTTCGGTGTCGGGTTCTTTTGGGGCTTCCGATGTGTTGGACGGAGCTTCTGGAATGGGCTCGACTATTTCAAATACGACGGGCGGCTCCTCTTGAGTTCTGAAAAGTTCTGCGACAAATCCAAATACAAACAGGGCAAGCGCACAACAAATGTGTAGCGTTAGGGAATAGTAGTAGCCAGACTTTGTTCCGGATGAATACATGGACGGCTAATGAACTTCCGTATCGAGGTGTAATTTTGTTAAATTGTGGCGCTTGATTGCGTCTATGACATCTATCACTTGCTGGTATCTCAGTGATTTATCGCCTCTAAAACTTATTGCCGGCGGATCCGGCATTGTGGCGAGGGCCGCAAGCAATCTCTCGAGTTCAGGCAGATCTACGGCCTGTTTGCCCCAGTAAATCTGTCCTGAAGCATTCACGGAGATTACCTGAAATTGGGCTTCCGGGCGTTGGCTTGATGCGTTCTTTTGCTGGCTTGGCAGCTGCACGGGAATGGTTTGCTCCAATAACGGAGTGCTTATCATAAAAATGATTAGGAGAGAGAAGGCCAAATCCATTAGAGGGGTGACGTTTAGTTCCGTCATGGGAGCGGTTTGCTCTGTTCGGCGCAGTTTCATCTTTGTATGCGGTTGCGGAATTTAAGTATTTGATTGTCAGTCGTCAAACTTACGCGTAAGCGGATCGTCGTCATCGTCGTCGAGCGAGAATTTTATCATTTTTGTTGCGTCGGCCGATGGCGTTTCCGCTTGTGGTGTTTTTACAGGAGCTGCCGGAATTTCGTTTTTGCGCTTCTCTATGCGCGTATTGAGATCGCGCGCCCGCGACTCAAGTTCGAGGCGGTCCGCCACAAGGCTTGCAAAATTCTCGAGCTCGGTGACGAGCGAACGCGTGCGCGTAGTGAGGTAATTGTATCCGAATACCGACGGTATGGCTACGAGCAGGCCTGCGACCGTCGTCAGCAAAGCTCCCGCAACGCCCGGAGCCAAATCCTGGAGAGTGACCGAAGCTTGGGCGCTCATTGAGCCGAAGCAGTCCATTACGCCCCATACGGTGCCAAGTAGTCCCAAAAAAGGCGCTCCGCTTATTATAGTGCCGAGCAATGTCATTTTAGACTGGCACATAATGGTTTGGCGGGCGAGGGTTCTCTGCAAGGCGTTTTCTACATGCCCCATGCGCAGAGCCCGGCTTTCCGTGGAATCGTCAAGTCCATATCCTGAACGCCCCCATTCCGAAACTGCGCACTTCAGCAGGGCGGCGTCCGGGCCAGAGATGTCTTTCCCGTCAACTGCCGCCATGAGGCTTGAGGAGCGCGATAATATGTTTTGCGTTTTCTTATTTGCCAGATCTATTGCGTTTAGGTCGGAATTTTTGCAGAACATTACTCCCCATGCAATTACACTGAGAATTAACAGGATAACGACTATGGCCTGCCCCGCCAAATTTGACTGCACAAAATGATCCACCATGTTGGAGGCCAATATATTGAACGAGAAAAAGTAATTCATACATTTAATATGTAATTGTGAAGACTTGGAAAAAGCCAGATTATTTTCAGATTTTTTAACGATTTTTCCACAAATATCGCAGGCAAATTCTTGATAAATTAGCTTCAATAAAAAGTTGACGAAATGCGGTTTAAACTTAGGATAGAATGCAAAGATTTTCGATAGACGCGCATATGCGTTGCGCGGTATTTCGGACATATACCCCTCACATTGCACAATTTTATTACAAGATGAAAATGCAAATAGTTAAAATTTTGTCTTTTGCGGCCATTATGGTGGCTCAATTCTCATGCGCCTTTGCTCAGGATCAGGACCAGGACAGCAGGACTGTAGTTGAGAACATTCGCCTCAGCGGATATGACAGCGGATCGTCGTCGCCATATTGGGGTTCAGTAGAGCGTTGGGAATACGGTGTTTATCCGGGAGGTCTTTCGTCACGCTTCTTGTGGCGCGTCAAATTCGGGCCCCAACCGAGCTCTTATAAGGAAGAAACCCTGTATATGGATGTTGCGGAGGCTCTCGGAGATGGAGGCGGGCCGGTGACGATAACCCAGTATTTGGCCTCAAACCACTCCTTTATGCCCTATATACTTTCGGGCGATTATCCGATAAGTTTCGCTTTGTATTCCGGCGATGAATATGTGGAAAAAGGATTAAATCTCTTGGCCTTCCAAAATCAGCGCGGAGAAAACGGCGGATATATAAAAAAATCGTCTTTGGAATCATTTATATATTTGGCCGGCTATACCTTCGACCTCAATGTAAACGTGTCTGTTTTGGGTGACGTGCAAAGGGCTACTTTTTCCAACAAGGGCTTGGGTGAATTGCTCTTTTCAGAAGGCCGCACCCTGACTTCGGCAATGTTGGCGGGGGAAGGGAACGGATTGATTTTCGAGACATTTTCTTCTTTGGCGTTCCTGTATTATACGGATTCCACAAGCACATCGAACACCGACTATACTGTAGTAAAATATACAAAAGGCGGGGATATTAGAATAAATGCAGCCGTCGTTGCCGACGGGCAGGATGTCGTACTAATGGATTCCGACTATTGGGGATATGAAAAACCAACGGTGATTTTTGGAGGTTCCGCAAGCAACAGAATAGGGAGAATCATAGCTTCTACAAACGTGGAATTTGCAAAGACGGGCGGGGCAAAAGCATTGTCAGGGAATGCCCTTGTAATAGAGCAGGGGGCTTCCGTGAAGTTTGCTGAACAAGACCAAATCGGAGATGGAGTAGCTTTAACTTTTAGAAAGCCCATAAATTCAGATAATCTGGCGGGGACTCTCAACTTAAACGGCTCTTCGCAAATATTCGGGACTCTGACGCTGTCTCGCGCCGGTAAAGCTCCCGTAAAGGCCGTGATAGACCTCGGAGAAAACGACTTGGCTCAAGACGTATATTTCGATGATTTCGTTTGTCCGGCGTCTGTCGAGGAAGCCGGGGCGGAGCTGATAATTAAAAACTATGTCTCCGGTATGGACCATATATATTTCAAAAAGAAATTGGGGTCCAACTATTCTAATTTTATAAAATTCGACGGATACAATGGGAGCGCCGGAGCCCAGGAAGCGGAGGAGTATTGGGAATACGTTCCAAATTCGTTTAATATAACCGTTTCTCCCGCGAGCACAGTGGGCATAGGCGTGACAGTGACGTTCTTTGCCGATACCGATCTGACGCCAATCCAATGGCAGCAATCCACAGATAGCGGAAAGACTTGGAGCGCGATATCAGGGGCCAACTCGAAAGAATACTCTCTGGTCACCACCGCGGACATGGATAAGTACAGGTACAGATGCGTGGCTGGAACCGGGGAAAACGAAGCAATTTCTACTGTAATAGTGCTCGGGGTAATATCCGAAATAGCGATTACTCAACAGCCGGAAAATACCGAGGTCACGGAAAATGCCGCGGCAGTATTTACAGTTGTGGCCGACGGAGGCGCAATAGAGTATCAATGGCAGTATTCCACAGACGGGGTCACATGGATAGATCTCGAAGGCGAAAATTCATCGGTGCTGAACCTCGATTCCCCATACGATAGAAACGGCTGGAAAGTGCGCTGTAAACTTAGCAACGCTCTCGGTGTTGTCTATTCAAATTCCGCTACGATGAGCGTGGTAAAAGCCGTAATAATCACGCAACAGCCGCAAAGCTTGAAAATCCTTACCGGCGACGTTGCTGACTTCTATATAGAAGCTGAAAATGCCGTAAATTATCGCTGGCAGATGTCTTCAAACGGCTCTACTTGGAGCGACATATCCGGGGCGAATACCAATGTGCTCTTGATAAAGGATACTTCTGTGACAGTGGGTTCTACTATCACCGGAAAGTTCAATGATGGGCAACCATATTATATTCGCTGCTTGGTGAGCAATGGCAATAGCGAAGTCGCCTCCTCAAGCGCCCAACTCATAGTTTATTACAATATGCAAATTCTTCTGGATTTGCAGGACGCCATAATATCGACGGGCGAAACGCCGATGTATACATTCAGCATTTTAGGCGTGAGAGGCGTGCCTGTCGTCTATCAGATATATTCGCAATATACCAGAAACGGAACTCTGTACACTCTCAATCAAACAACCACCGCTGAAGAGCAGACAATAATATTCTCCGTTCCCAAAGATTATGTCACCGATTACGCGAACGGAAACGGGTACACCAGGATAACCGCGACTCAGACCTATGTTGTCGACGGCGTCACCTATATCAAGAAGGCGGAGTCTAAGAGCGGAGGGGTTCAATTGCAGGATAAGCCTGTAATTACAATGCAGCCGAGCAATGTTTACGCCCAAATCGGCGACGACGCCACGTTTACAGTTGTGGCCCGCGGCCTCGACCCGCTAAAATACCAGTGGCAGAAAAAGATAGACGCGGATTCCCAATGGGTAAACATTTCCGCCGCGGAGAATCCCAGCGCGGCTACAGACACCCTCCTGCTCGAAGATCTCACGGAAGTGAGCAACGGCTATCAATTCAGATGCCAAGTGGCCAACGATCTCGGGACTGTCACCTCAAATGCGGTTTACCTGTATGTTAATCCTCCGGTCGAATTCTTGGAGCATCCGGCGAGTTGCACTGTCGGAGTGTACGGTTCGGCGACATTCACAGTAAAGGCGTCGGGAACCGGAAGGCTCACATACCAGTGGGAACGCTCTCCGGACGGCGTAAATTGGGAAACTATTCCGAATGCGACATCTTCTTCATATTCCATAAACGATATTCCAAGCTCCATGAACGGTTATAAGTTCAGGTGCTTTGTCACGGATTATAAGTCCGAAACCGAACTCGACAACTTTGCCACCGGCATGTCGAATGAGGCTACCCTTACAGTCAACCCATATCCAATCATAGAAGTTCAGCCGACTTCCGTCAGCGTGCTTGAGAGCGGTGTGGCCACATTCAGCGTGCGCGTCAACGGAGGCAGACTCACTTACCAATGGCAAGTGTCATCGGACGGCGGCATAACTTGGACCGATATTGCGGGGGCAAATTCCTCGTCGTATACCGTAAAATCTGCCGAATACGAAAACAATGGCTACATTTATAGATGCCAAGTAAGCAATCCGAACACTACGGTGACTTCGGCCGGAGCAACGCTAAATGTCTCAAAGCTTGTAGTTATTACAAAGCACGCCCAGCCCACTACGGTATATGAAGGCCGCACAGCCAAGTTCTCTGTCGAGGCGGAATGTGAAGACGGTGTAATACTTTACCAGTGGCAGAAGACGGACCCGTCGAGTCCGACTGGATTCAGCAATGTCTCAGGCTTGGATTCCTCTGATAGAACCGCCAACTTGAGCATTACGGCCACTGCCGACATGGATAATTGCGCCTTTAGGTGCGTGGTGTCTAACTACATGGGTATTTCAACCACGTCGAATCCTCAGAATGTAGCGCAGGCGTGGTTGACGGTTCTGACCCCTGCGACAATTCTTGAGCATCCTTCCGGAGCGGAAGTGGGCGAGGGCGGTTCCCATACCTTGTCGGTAAAAGCCAAAGGCGATTCGATAACTTATCAGTGGCAGTATTCCGACGGAGAGGTTGGCACCGTATTAGAGCCGATATATTCAGACGCCCTTATATGCAGAAATTGCGGATATTATACTACGGACTTCAACGAATGGGATCAATTGCCTGAAACCTGGACATGCCCGACTTGCGGACAATTGAAGAACACGTTCGTGTTCGGACAGGCCCATACAGGAGATCGTGAAGTTGAAGGGGAAATGAAATGGATAAATATAGATGGGGCAAATTCCGCTTCCCTGACTGTGACTCCAACTCATGCTACCTCAAACTACTTATATCGCTGTATGGTGTCGAATTCCGGAGCCAGCGTATATTCTTCGTCGGCGCAGGTGAAAATTGTGGACGAGGTCTCATTGAATTCGCAACCTAAAGATGTGGAGGTTTTTGAAGGCGGTTCCATCATTCTCAGCGTATCGGCTTCCGGATCCGACATACTTTTCCAATGGCAGAAATTGGAAGGCAGCCAGTGGGTTGACATAAGCGGCGCGACTTCTCCCACATATGAGATTCCCGGAGCTTCCGAGGACGACGCGTCGCAGTACAGATGTGTGGTAAAGAACGGAGCCTATACTCAGACTTCCGCTCCCGCGACCGTGAAAGTTCATTCTTATCCGTCGATAGAGCCCGAGAATCCTGAGGGCGTAGCCGGGGAATCTGTGACTTTGAAAGTTAATACATCGGGTGCGGTTTCCTATCAATGGCAGATGGCAAAAGGTTCGTCTTCCTTGGCTGATATTCCCGGAGCAACCTCCGCAACGTATGTCATATCTCCTGTTTCAACAGATATGGACGGCACAAAGTATGCGTGCGTATGTACGGCCGGCGGAGTGTCGGTGGTGAGCAATACGGTGACCCTTAAAGCCGTTCCGTCTATCGAGATAGCCTCGCAGCCGGTTTCCCAAACCGTGAAGGCTGGGGAGTATGCCACATTCACGGTAGATGTTGCGGGCGCAACTTCCTATCAATGGCAGTATCTCAATTCTATTACCGAAAAATGGGTGAATCTCAATGGAGAAACATCGCCAACTCTTCGCGTAATGGGTAAAATCGACAATGTAAATACAAAATACAGATGCTTGCTCTCAAATGACCTTATATCGAACTTCTCCTCCGACGAGGTTTGGCTGCATGTTGAAGCTTCGATAACTATAGATTCACAACCCTCAAGCTCTACAATATTTGCCGGTGATTCGGCTGTTCTCAGCGTATCGGCATCGGGCATAGTGGGCTCGTACCAGTGGCAGAAATTCGATGAGGCCAGCAACTCTTGGGTTGATATATCCGGGGCTACCTCGGCAACACTCACGTTGACTTCGGCGGATTCTGACGATGTCGGACAATATCGTTGCGTGATTTCAAACGATGGAATGTCTGTGACTACGGCTTCCGCATATTTGAGTGTATTCTCTTCTCCAAAGATTTCCGGCTCTGCTGATGCGGCATGTGCCGGACAGCCATTCACAATGTCGGTAGAGGCGTATTCGGGAGCCTCGTATTTATGGCAGACCTCCACCGACGGGGGCTCTACTTGGAGCGATATGTCCTCCTCCTTAAGTTCGATTACAATAAATGCGCTTTCCTCTATGAATGGTAATTTGTTCCGTTGCCGGGTGACGGTCGGATCAAAAGTCGGGCTTTCGGAACCTTATGCGTTAAAGGTTCTGGAGCCAATAACCATACAGGAAATGCCGTCTGTTGTTGAAATATACGACGGAATGGATGTCACAATGACCGTAGTCGCCTCAAATGCGGATTCTTATCAATGGTACTACTTTGATAGTTCGTCCGGTAAATGGCTCGCCTTGAGCAACGAGACATCTCCGAGCATCACAGTTGAGGAAGTCCGCAAAAACGGAGACGATAATACGCGTTATAAGTGCGTGGTATCCAACGCCGCTCAAAGTGTAGAAACATCTGACATATGGCTGAGCGTTCAGGAGCTGTCAAAAATAACGCCTTCCAATCCTCGTGTAGAAATTGGTGACAGTGTTGCGTTCTCTGTCGATTCGATAGACGGCGCGGAATACCAGTGGCAGCGCAAAGCTTCCGGTACGGCTGAGTGGATTGATATACCCGGAGCTACGGGGGCCAATTACACGCTCTCCGACATCACCGCTTCAATGAATGGAGATTCGTTCAGATGCAAGATTACAATATCTATAGGATCAGCGGTCACAGATGCGAGCGTGTTGCAAGTGGCTACCGATCTCTCCATAATATATCAAAATGAATACCAGTCTGTGACGACGGGATACGAGGCTGAGTTTATAGTATTGTTGTCCAGCGAGGGAACGTATCAATGGCAGGTGTCTTCTAACGACGGCGAAACTTGGTCGGATATTTCCGGGCAAGTGAACGGGACGTATTCGTTTAAAGCCGATTCCTCGATGAATGGGAATTTGTATAGGTGCAAGATATGCAGCGTGGAGGGAATTTATATATATTCTAATCCCGCGCGGCTGTCGGTTTATCCCGACATAGCTGTAAATATCACGGAACAGCCAAAGGATGCTGCGGCTATGGTAGGTGGAAGCGCCACGTTTACTGTCGTTGCCGACAATGCCGACAAACTTAAATATCAATGGCAAGTTTCAAGCGATGGAAAATCCACATGGAACGATATCGAAAACGCAGTATCGTCTACTTACGTTATAAACAATGCGGTAGGGGTACCATCGTCAGGACTCTATTATAGGTGTCTGGTGAGCAACGGAGGCAACACTGTTAAAGCTTCTGATGCGGCAATGTTTAATGTTTATTCCGAATTTGCGGTGCTATCGAATCCTAAGTCCATAATAGTTGGAGGCGGGTATTCTGCTGAATTTACCGTGGAGGTTTCCGGAGGGTCGAATATAGCAAAAACATACGAATGGATTGCAGGGGGAAGAGTATATAAGACCGAGTCTATTACAGATAATGTATCTACTCTCTCTCTTACTGCTGACGAAGTTTCGGCTTTGAGGAGTACAACGGTTTTCTGTCGCATAAGACAGGGGGATTACTCTGCAGCTTCGCAGACTGCCACAATGACATATACGCAGTCTCCAATGATAAGCGCTGAAACTGCCGGAGCTAATTATGCGGCCGAAGGTTCAAATGTGGATTTGTCTGTCACGGTAGTCGGCAATGCTGAGATAAGCTACGAGTGGTACATGGCTGAAATGGACACTAATGCCGACGGTACGGTGAATATAGTTAACGGCGAAATACAATGGAAAGATTGGGCTCCAATATCCGGAGCCACCTCCAATGTCTATACTCTGGAGGGAATTTTGAAAGAGGAGCAGGATTTCCGCAAATACAGATGCTTTGCCATAAACGGCAGCGGCTATGTGTTCTCATCGGATATGATTGTTGTATCAACTGGAGCAATGTCGATAACAGAAAATCCTGTTTCAAAGAGTGTAGGATTGTACGGGGACGTATCGTTTACGGCAGCGGCGAAAGGGGATTCTGCTTATGCCGTAGTTTCCGGTTGGGAGGCTTCCGCGGACGGAGGGAAAACATGGTTCGATTTAGGCTCAAATTCAAATACTTTGTCGATATCGAGAGCGACATACGATTTGAACGGATATCAATATAGGTATTACGCCTATCAGACAGCGTCGAATTTCGTATGGAATCGCGTGGTTTCGAGTGTGGCGACATTAACTGTGGAACCGACAGCCATAATAACCACCCAGCCTGTGGAATCTGTTTCCTGTGTAGAGGGCTCTGGATTCTCCCTGTCCATAGGCGTAAATGGAGGAGGACTTTCGTATCAATGGCAGGTTTCTTACGACGGCGGATCTTCTTGGAAAAACATAGTGGGGGCTACTGCCGCAACATATTCCGCGAGAGCTCAGCTTACCGATAACGGGGCGAAATACCGTTGCGTGGTAATATCCCGCGCCGAGAATAGTATATACAACATAGGGGGTGCGGTTTATTCATCGGCTTCCACAATCAAAGTGGGGGCAAGTGTTGCGATAACCGCCCAACCTCAAAAAGCGTCGGGAACCACGGGGGATACTGTTCAGTTCTCCATATCGACGGAGACTTCACAATCCTCTGGCATCACTTACCAATGGCAATATTATAACGGCAAGGAATGGGTCAATTATGCCGCCGCCGACGGCAGCGATAAAAGTTCGACTGTGAATGTGAAAGTTGACGGTACATTGGATAATGTGACATTTAGGTGCTTAGTCTATAGCAACGGCATACTGTCGGCGACCTCCGGTTCCGCATGGTTGTCGGTGTCCAGTAAGGCCGAGATCCTTTCGCATCCGCAAGCCCTGACCGCTGAAGTCGGTTCGACGGCAGTGTTTGAGGTCGTGGCCGGAGGAGATTTGCTCTCCTACCAATGGCAATTGTGGGATCCGGTTGGAAACGCATGGAAAGATATATCCGGGGCAAATTCTTCACGCTTGTCGATACCGGGTGTCGACTTGTCAATGAGCGGAAATACATATCGTTGCGTGGTGTCAAGCGCCTCTACTTCAAGTACGGCGACCTCCGATACCGCCTTGTTGAGCGTTGTTGAGAAAGTAGTGGTAAACAGCGACTCAAGTATTGTGGAAGCTTACGACGGTAGCATTGTGACCCTCAAGGCGGACGTCGAAAACGCGACCTCCTTCCAGTGGTATGTTCACGATCCGCTTACGAATACATGGCAGAAGATATCCGGGGCAACCGCCGCCGAACTTGAAGTTGTAGCGGACGCCCAAGATGCAAATACGCATTATATGTGCGAAGTGTCTAACGGCTCATCAACAAATTATTCTGTCAGCATATGGCTGCGCTCTTATGCGACTGTCGCGATTTCTCCTTATGAAAATGTTGTAAGTGTTAACAAAGGAGGAATTGCGGTCATTGCAATGCATGTGGCTGGAGATGGCCCAATTACCTATAAATGGCAGCGCATGCTGGCAGGGGAATCGGAGTGGAAAGATATTGAAGGGTCTGACTACTATATAAGAGTGGATACCTCAGACTACTCTCTCAACGGCTCAAAATATCGCTGTACGATATCTAACGGCACGGGCTATCCGCCGTCCGGCTCCACGGCCACTTCTACGGAAGTGACTCTTAAGATACAGTGGCCCCCGGCGATAGTCGCGCAACCGCAGGGCGCAACGGCATACGAAGGCTCCGACGCATCATTTACATTCTCCGTCACGGGAGAAACTCCCATAAGCTACAACTGGTCTGAATGGAGCGACTCAGATGGAAGATGGATTGACGTGACCGGTGGAACCTCTCAAACCCTTACGCTTAAGGGCGTATCAATATCGGATAACGGCAGGCTGTTCCGCTGTACGGCAACGAATGCAAGCGGTTCTGTAATCAGCAATGACGCCAGGCTGATAGTAAAAGTAGCCATTAGCGGAACACAGTCTGTGGCGGCGGGAGCAAGCGCGAGATTCTCCGTAAGCTCCTCTTCCAATGCCCTGTATCAATGGCAGTCGCAGGCATCGGGTGATTCCTCGTGGAACGATGTGGGCGGCGAAACTCAAAACGTCCTCACAGTGGCTCCGGCAACTTATTCTCTCAACGGGACAAGTTATCGCTGCATGCTGACCGCAAAAACAGCCTCTCCGACAAATGCCGCCGTGATTTCCGATTCTATAACCCTTGAGGTCTCTCAGAGCTTTGCGGATTGGGCCAAGGCAAATTCTCTTGAGGCTTCCGCGGAAGCAATTCCGTTCGGAGACGGAATAAGCAATATAGAAAGATACGCCTTCAACCTCGACGCATCAAAGCCGACCACTTACGCTTCCAATCCGAACTTCAAGTACGAATTCTCCGGCGATGGAGCATTTGAGGTGACATTCCCCGTCGGGAAGTATGTAAAAGACGTGTCGGTGGGAGTAATGTATTCCTATGATATGGTATCGTGGTTCGACAGTCCGGAAGATGGAGTAAAAGTCGGCGAAACCGAATCCGAGAACATATATAAAGTTTCTCTCCCGGTATCTGGAAAGAAGGTCTTTGTAAAGTTCAAGGTGGAATAGAAAAACGGTATGTCCACAAAAAGGGCGAAAGTTTTAAAACTTTCGCCCTTTTGATTTGCCCTTTATTAGATTTTATTGCGGAACGATTGCCGCGCCAATATTAGAAATTGTCCGCAAGGATTTCGAAATAAGCCTTCGGGTGGGCGCATGCCGGACATTTTTCCGGAGCTTCTTCTCCAGTGAATACGAATCCGCAGTTGCGGCACTTCCACTTTATGGGTTCGGGCTTTTTGAAGACGCTTCCATTTGTCAGATTTTCGAGAAGTTTGCGATAACGCATTTCGTGGTGTTGCTCGACTTCGGCGACCTTCCTAAATACGGTTGCAACCTCTTCAAAGCCCTCCTCGGACGCCTCTTTTGCAAAACGCTCGTAAAGGTCAGACCATTCTTCATGCTCCCCTTTAGCAGCGGCTTCGAGGTTTTCCATAGTATTTCCCAATCCGCTCGGGAATGCGCCCGTTATTTCCACGTCTCCAACCTGGCCGAGCAGCTTGAAGAAGCGTTTGGCATGTTCCTTCTCATTGTCGGCAGTTTCGAGAAATATTCCCGATATCTGTTCATAGCCCTCCTTTTTGGCTATGCTTGCGTAGAATGTGTACCTGTTTCGGGCCTGGGATTCGCCGGCAAATGCCGACATCAGATTCTTTTCAGTTTTTGTTCCTTTTAGTGTTGCCATGTCGTTTTCCTTTCGTGGTTTGTTTTGTTGAAGAATTATTTATTTTACTCGAGCATGACGGGCATAGCCCGGATGCGCAAATTTGCAAATCGTCTAACGCGAATCCTTGCGGCAAGTATTTTATTATATATTTTGATACTTCTTGGGAAATGTCAAATATCTTCCCGCATTTTTTACAGAATATGTGCAAATGTGGAATTGTCCTAAAGTCAAAGCGGGAAGGGGAAAAAGGGTTTTCTATCTTTAAGATTTTGCCTTCTCGGGCAAGGGCATTCAAGTTTCTGTAAACCGTTCCAAGGCTTATGCGGGGATATAGCTCTCGCATCGACGAATATATTTTATCCGCAGTGGGATGATCCAATTTGTGGGTCTGCAAGAATTCAAGGAGCAGGGGCTTCTTATTGCAATTCTCCGCTCTTGAACTTTTCCCGCTTTTTGTGTTGACTCTCATTAGTAATGATTACTAATATCAGTAAAAACAAAGTTCTTTGCCCGTCAAGCATTTTATGCAGCGTAAATGCCAACATGCGCAAAGGACTTCATTCCAACCCAGTGTTTTGCTTAAGAAAAAATAGGCTCTTTATGGAAAATTCCGTATTCATGCCCCTTTTTATAACGTTTATCGCGGGAATGTCGACCCTTGTGGGCGCCGCGCTGACTTTTATAATAAAACGCAACGACGTGAAGCTTCTTGCGCTGGGCATGAGCTTCTCCGCGGGTGTGATGATTTATCTGTGCTTTATGGACGTAATGCCCCTCGCTGTAAAATTCGCTGCTTCGGAGGCTGAAGAAGCGACTAAATGGCCTGAGATAATCTGTGTGGCAAGCTTCTTTTTGGGGGTTCTCTTGGCCGGAGCAATAGACTGGTTTGTTCCGGAGCACATAGATTCCGATATGGTAGGGGCCAGGGGCGATAATGGTGTATGCAATTGCATGAATCACGGTTCACTGAGATCCGGTTGCGAATCCTGTCCTGTCGGAAACGGGCATAAAACGCACTTGAAGGCCCAATGCAACAGAACCGCCCGGGCGGGCCTGATAACCGCAATTGCCCTTGGAATCCACAATTTCCCGGAAGGCCTTTCGGTTTTTGCCACGAGCCTTAGCGATATAAATATAGGCATAGCAGTGGGATTTGCGGTGCTCTTGCACAATATTCCGGAAGGTATTTCCGTGGCTCTGCCGGTTTATAATGTCACGGGCAGTAAAAAGAAGGCATTCATGATGTCGGCGCTATCGGGGCTCGCCGAGCCTGTCGGCGCCATCTGCGCGTGGCTTTTCTTGTCGCCATTTCTTACGCCGATGCTATTGGGGGCGATTCTCGCCCTTACTGCCGGAATTATGATTTACATTTCTCTCGACGAACTTTTGCCCATGGCAAAAGAATACGGGCATGAACATTATGGAATAGTGGGCGTGTTTCTTGGCATGGCTCTAATGGCTTTCAGCGGAATTATTTTCTCGTAAATATTATGTGGCAGACATACGCATTATTATCGGCTTTCTTTGCGGCCCTCACGGTCCTGTTCGCAAAAATAGGCGTGAAGGATGTAAACTCAAACCTTGCCACAGCGGTGCGAACGCTCGTTATCCTCTTTATCACATGGGGGATAGTGTTTGCTACCGTAGAAATGCGCGATATTAGGTCAATCCCGCGTTGGTCGCTATTCTTCATAGTGATATCAGGCATATGCACGGGGGCGTCGTGGTTGTTTTACTTTAAGGCCCTGCAGATAGGCGATGCGTCAAAAGTGGCGCCGGTTGACAAACTGAGCGTGGTATTTACAATGCTTTTGGCGTTTGTGATTTTAGGGGAACCGGTGTCGGGCAAGGTTTTATTGGGCGGAGCTTTAATTGCGGCGGGTTCCATTGTTATGCTTATGTCTTAACCCTGTGCGCAAATGGCAACTATGCCTCTTCCGCCAAATGAAAGTAGGAGGTGATAGACGCTATTTGGCGGCCGCCACGAGTGTCGAAAAATTCGGCAGTATGCGTTGAAATTGCGACACTTCCTCGAAGGGCAAAGTATTGTCGTTTAAGAGTTCCCAGTTGGGGTTTGCTTTTATGGCGTCAAGTGCCCATTCAAAATATTCGGCGTAGTCAGTTCTGAAATAAAGCTTGGTGCCGACGCTTGTGAACTTGCGGATATCGTTAAGGAATTTTTCCTGAATGAGCCTGCGTTTGTGGTGGCGCTTCTTGGGCCAAGGATCGGGAAAAAATATAAAAATTTTTTCGAGCTTCAAATCCCGGGGCATTGCCTCGAGAAATTCAAAGGCTTCGGCCTTGAAAAAATGGGCGTTGCGGGCTTCGCGCCTTTCGGCGCGCCTGCGCGAGTCCCTTATGCGCTCGCTTATGAGATCAATCCCCACGCATAGTTCCTCCGGATTGGCCTGGGCGTATGCGCTGAGGTAATGCCCTTTGCCGCAGCCTATTTCAAGGGTTATTTTGCGGCCTAAAGAAAATATTTGGCTGCATGATTCGCGCAGAGATTGTATCCGTTCCGCCCGGCGTAAAAGAGCCTCTTCTAACCTCGATTCTCTTGGCACTTGTTTTCCTTTTCTCTGTTTGCGCGGGCGAGCTTTGCGTATTTGTGGGCCCAGTATTCGAGGCCCTTTTGCTTTTCTGCGTCAAGCTGTTTTACAACCTTTGCGGGCGATCCCAGCACGAGCGAACCTTCCGGAATAACTGTGTTCTTTGTGACGAGGGCTCCGGCCCCTACTATTGAATGGTCGCCTATTACGGCCTTGTCGAGAATTATGGCGCCCATTCCTATCAAACAGCCGTCGCCTATCGTGCATGCGTGTATTATTGCGCCGTGCCCTATGGTGGTGTTTTTGCCTATTTTTACGCCGGCGTCGTCGGCCAGATGCACCACTGAACCGTCTTGAATATTGGAGCATTCGCCAAGCTCTATTGAGTTTATATCTGCCCTAAGCACGCAATTCGGCCAGACACTGGCGTCCTTTGCTATCCTTACGTCCCCGACAAGCACCGCCGTTTTACTTACATAGGCCGACGGGTCTATTTGGGGATCTTTGTCGAGATATGTATGCAATCTTTCTTCTATATCCATAATTGTTTCTATTTTTTGATTTAAGGTCTTGATTTCAATTAAAATTCTCTTTTGCCGAAACGCCGCCACATGGGAGTCCCCCTGGCAGCGTTTAATAAGTCGTCGCGGCTGGGATTTTGAGGGAGCTGGATTGTGCCGCGGAACTCCTCAATCGCTGCTTCGGGAGCATCTTTGCCGTAAGGGCAGGCTCTCAGGCAGGCGTCGCATCCGAATATCTTGTTGTGGGAGAGCTTTGTTTCTTCTTCGCTCAGGGCGGACTTTTTTTCTATAGTAAGATAGGATATGCATTTTCTGGCATCTATGCCGGCTGAAGATATGGCGCGAGACGGGCAGGCCTTAATGCAAATGTCGCAGTTCCCGCAGATGTCTTGAGCGGGAGCGTCCGTTGGAAGTTTCAAATTACACAATATTACGCACAGGAAACTCCACGGCCCGTTAAACTTGCGTATAATAAGGGTATTTTTACCTATACATCCTATTCCCGCTCTTGCCGCAATAGCCTTTTCCCATAGGGGAGAGGCGTCTATACTGGTTCTATATTCGCCCCCGTTTGCGGCTATTATGTCCTCAACCTCGCGGATTCGGTTTCTTAGCACATGGTGATAGTCCGGCCCCTGGGCATATAGGGCTATGCGGGTCTCAGGGCTCTTTCGGAAAAAGTTGGCCGCCAGACATATAGCCGATATTGCGTTTGGCATGAATTTGCGCGGCGACAACTTTGTGTCGGCCCCCCTCCTCAAGTAGCCCATTTCCGCGCACATTCCGGATTCCAGCCAAGCGTCAAGTCTGGCGCGTTCGGCGCCGGAAAAATCGTCTGCGGAACAGACTCCAAATCCGTCGAATCCGCATTTCATGGCTGTGCGGAACAATTCGGATTTTATAAGTTCCGGGGATTTCATCTTAGGTTTTTTATTTGGCGAGAATTCTTGCAAAGATTGAAAAATTTTTAAATAATAAAGTCATGAAGATGATAAAAGCCGTGATTAAGCCCTTTAAACTCGACGAAGTTAAAGAGGCTCTGTCAGATATAGGAATCGAGGGAATGACCGTCACCGAGGTCAAGGGATTCGGCAGACAGAAGGGCCATTCCGAAATTTATAGAGGTAGCGAGTACACTGTTGAACTTCTACCAAAAATACTGCTCGATATAGTAGTTCCGGCCGATATGGTTGATAAAACCGTGGAGGTCATAATGAAGAGCGCCCAGACTGGTAAAATTGGGGACGGTAAAATTTTCGTGTTTCCTGTGGAGCAGGCGTACCGCATAAGAACGGGCGAAAAGGGCGAAGTTGCCCTTTAATGCCTATTCCTCTCCTATTATAGGGCTTATTTCGGATTTTGCGCCCTGTGGAATATCTTTGTTTTCCATAGCCCACATGCAGTATTTCCGCACGAGGGCAATCTCATAAGAATTTTTAGCAAGCGTCATCAAGGCGGCCTTATGCAATATTCCAAGCATGAATTTGCGCTTTTCTTCCGGATTTGAAGGGCGCTTCTTCTGTTCCGCCATAGAGTCCGCAAAATTTGCCTCCTCGGTGAGGGAGAGCAGGTCTATTATTCTGCGTATTGGCCTGTATGTGCCGTCGGCAAAAAATTCTCCCCAGAGAAGGTCTATCTGCGCCGCCCCTATTATCGGATGCCATTCAGCATAGGGATTGGGAATGTCGGCTTGCCTTATCTTTACTTGGTATTCAAATTCTTTTTCGGAGATTTCCTCTTTTGGAAAACGGGGTTCGTCGAGTATGGCCAGAAGGAATATCGTCTTTATCCTGTCAAGTTTGTCCATGGTAGGAAATTTATCCCTTATTATTGGGAGCAAAAATTTATTCTTGGCAAAAGCGGCTTTGAGAAAACCGACATATATATAGTTAAGCTTGTTTGGAGCGTCGCTCTGTTCCAAATTCAGATTCTTTGAATAGAATATGGCGTAGAGATTTTCCGGATTCGGCTGCATATAATATGTGCGGATATATTCGGCAACTGTGCTTTCGCCAACGAGCGGATTTGGAAAGCTCCATTTGCAAAGCGTGACATATGTTGAATCTTCCGCCGTCTTTCCGCTGGTGGCATCTGTCAGCTTCATTACAAATATATACTTGCCCTCGGGATATGAACTGTCGAATTTTGTCCCGACAATATCAGGGCATGCAACAATCATGTTTGGATCCGGAAGCTCTCCGGAAAAATTCGGGACTTCCGCAACTTTTACGCTATTGCCGTCGGGCTTCTTTACGATTATCTCGTATTTTAGGTTGAACTTGCCGTCCTTTTCTCCCATGCCCTCGGCGAATGGGAATACGCTGAAATCCTGCCCATAAAATGCGCGTCGCATCTCCGCCAAATGCGGTCCGGAATCAGACGGTATTCTAAACCACCAGTCCATTGACGGATCTTGGGCGCTGACAAAAAGCATTGGATGCAATAGGCGCGATGGCGACGGCGGTTTCTGGCCTATGGCGGGATGCTGGGTAGATGGTTGGGCTTGGCGTTGCACCGTAATTTGAGCTCCCGCGGAAATCGCAAACAGAGCGGATATTATAGCGGCTACTATTTTTCTCATGATGCGTCTATTTTTAAATTCGTCCTATTCGCCTTAAAAATTCTTCCACGCGCGGGGCGTCTTCTTTGTACGTCACGCCTTGCCATACCTCGTCGGTGGGCAGCACTATTACATTTGCTTTCTCTTCTTTTATAGCTCTATCCACGGCAGATGGAAGATAAAATTCGGATTTTGTGTCGTTGGAGTTCAAGGATATGAAGTCGTCGAAATAGGCGCCCAAGAGTTGCATGAAGTCGGGTTCAAAAGCCCAGAAATTGAGGGAGGTCAGTTCGTCCCCGGAGAATTCGCAGGATTCGTCTCCGACTATTTTCATGGGAGATTCTCTTTCCATTTTTAATCCTGAATATTCTTTTATTGATAAAAGCTCCCCGCTCTGCGGATTCGAGCGGCATATTCCGCGCGAGACTCCTCCGCTTTGCGATAGGGTGTTTTTTAGTTTGTATCCGGCAAGGGCGTGGCGCGACGGCTTTGAATCCGAGAGGAATTTGACAGCCTGAAGGTAAACATCGCGCCCGTAATAGTCGTCGGAGTTTATTGCCAGGAATGGTTCCGATATTTCTTTTGAGCACGACAAAACTGCGTGTCCGGTCCCCCAGGGTTTTGTCCTGCCCTCAGGCAGTTTTGGGCCGCGCTCGTCCTGGAATACATATCTTACGTCTATAATGCTTTCGTATTTTTTTGATACGCTCTCCCTAAAGTCATTTTCTATCGCCTTGCGTATGACAAATACGAGCTTGTCTATGCCGGCCCGAATCGCGTCTTCAATGGCGAAGTCGAGAATTGTTTTTTTTGCGTCCCCGAATTTTGCCGTTTGTTTTAGGCCGCCGAATCTGCTTCCCATGCCTGCGGCCATTGCTACGAGTGTTGCGCTCATTTTAGTTCCTTGTGTGTGAAAATATGGGTGAGGGCCGCTGCGCTGGCGTCCGATTCGTCCGGAGGCAGGATACCCGCCCCTAAAACCATGACAGCCACGGAGCGGGCAACTTGCTCTTTGCTCGCCCTGCCGTATCCGATTACCGCCTGTTTAATTCGCAGCGGTGGGTATTCAAATACTTTTAATTTAGCGCATGCGGCTGCGGCCAGCACGGCGCCCCTCGAGGAGCCGAGTGTCATTGCTGTTTTGAAATTTTGAACGTAAACACTTTGCTCTATTGCCACTGCAATCGGCGAAGTGCGTTTTATTATTGCGGCGGTTTCCTGGTAAATTCTGCCCAGACATTCCGCCATTGAAAGCTTTGGATTGTTTTTAACCGTGGTTGATTCTATATATTTTATTGAGCCGTCGGATTTTGCCTCAAGGGCGGATAGCCCCGTTCCTCTAAGGCTTGGGTCTATGCCGAGTATCACTCCGCACACCTTCACACCGGTAAGGGTTCTTTGGTAGGCTTCTGACTTTTTGCGCAGATAGGAACTTAAAGACAAATCTTTAGGATTTAAGTCTTTTGCGCGGTTGAGGATTTTTTCTGTCCAAAGGCTTCTCGAGCTCTTTTCCATATTAAACGAGCTTATATTTTCCCGGAACGGCCAAAGGCGCGACGGGTAATTTCCCGAATTTTAAGTCGTTTGGAACTAAAGATTCCTTAGACCGCTTTTCAGCCCATTCGTATTTAAATTTTATTCCGGAGTATGCGCTGAGGCGTCCGGAGATTGCAAGCATATTAGAATCTAAAACTTCGTCTATGGTGTTTATTGCCTTGGCGCGCTCTATTGAATCGAGAAGCTCCGAGAACATTACCGCGTGGCAGTTCGGTGCTCGCGGGGCTTCCCAGTCAACCTTTCCCCTTATAAATTGCCTTGAGAATAGATTCGTGTCCATTATTCCTTCGGTTCCCACAAATCTCTCTAAAACTAAATGCGTGGTGCCGGGCTCTTGGCGGCAAAATGCCTGCATTCTCAGCCCGTCTCCATAATCGAAATCAACCGCGAAATGCGAGAATCTGTTGCCGTATTCGGGCATCGGCAAATCGACTCCGCGCCCGCCTATGCCGTTTACAAATTTCGGCGGGCGGGCGAGCCCCCATTGCATTATGTCGAGATTGTGTATTTGCTGCTCTACAATATGGTCGCCGCTCGCCCATACGAAAACCGCCCAGTTCTTCAGCTGGTATTCCAACTCGAGCGGGTCGAATCCAGGGGGAGTTTTTAAATCCATGCCGTCGTAGTTTGGAAGCATCCAGAAGCATTGTGCGGATAGTATTTTGCCTATTTGTCCGTCGTGGAGGCGCTTCATGGCCTCCCTGTAGCCTGCGTGATACCTCCTTTGCAATCCCACTATCGCAGTCAAGCCAAGCTCTTTCGCTCGGCGGGACAATTCACGCATCTTTCTGCATTGCGTGGAGTCAACGCAAATAGGCTTTTCTAAGAAGGCATGTTTCTTGGAAGATATGGCCGCTTCGAACTCGCGCATTCTAAATGCGGGCGGCGTTGCCAGAACAAGCAAGTCGGCGTCGGTAGAGGCGGCCTTGAGGTAGCAGTCGAGACCGCTGAATACGCGGGAATCGGGAACATCGAATCTGCCGCCGGAATCCGGGTATTTTTTTGATTCGGCGCGCATGGCGTCGCGCATTCTTAATGCTATATCTTCAAATACGTCGGACACTGAAACTATGCGGGCCCTCCCGTCCATCATGAGGTATTTTGCCGCCCTTATTCCGCTGCGGCCGCAGCCGACTATTGCAACCTTGATGCGCGAAGTTTCGCCGGCTGCCGCGAGCTTTGGCAAGAGTGTCGCGGCGGCTGCGAAAACGCCTGCCCTGATAAAATGTCTTCTGTCGAATTTCCGCATTGGGTCTGATTCTGTGCGATGCGTTCGCCGAGGGCAATTTTATTTTTTTCAACTTTCTGAAAAAGGGTTATGTCGGATAGCTTCCGAAGATTTTTACCGTTGAGAGCGGGAAATATTGGAGGCAAGAGTGGGAAAATAGTGAAAAAGCTTGCGGGGATATGGTATTTGCGTATTGTCTAACAGATTTTTTTATATTAAGCGCTATGCCAAGACGTACAGATTTAAAAACCATTCTTATAATTGGTTCTGGGCCTATAGTAATAGGTCAGGCTTGCGAGTTCGACTATTCGGGGACGCAAGCTTGTAAGGCGCTTAGAGAAGAAGGTTATAAGGTAGTGCTTGTAAACTCCAATCCCGCCACGATAATGACGGATCCGGGATTTGCCGATGCGACTTACATAGAGCCTCTTACCCCAGAAGTTTTAGAAAAGATTATAGAGAAAGAGCGCCCCGACGCCCTTCTCCCCACACTTGGCGGACAGACTGGATTGAATCTTTCCCTGGAACTTGCCAGACGCGGCATATTGTCCAAATACGGCGTCGAGTTAATCGGAGCGAAGCAGGAGGCCATAGAGAAGGGGGAGGATCGCGAGCTCTTTAGGCAGGCTATGCTGAATATAGGCCTGGACATTCCCAACAGCAAGACGGTTCACTCTCTCAACGAGGCCATGGATTGGATTGAGTCGTGGAATCGCTTCCCCGTAATAATTAGGCCGAGCTTCACTTTGGGTGGAACGGGAGGGGGAATAGCCTACAATAGGGAGGAATACGAAAAAATGGTTGCCTTCGGGCTTGGAGTGTCCCCCGTCAGCGAAGTCCTTGTGGAAGAATGCCTCTTGGGTTGGAAAGAATTCGAGATGGAGGTGATGCGCGACCACAAAGACCAATGCGTTGTGGTTTGCTCCATAGAAAATCTCGATCCTATGGGAGTACACACTGGAGACTCAATAACGATAGCCCCGGCTCTAACTCTTACGGATAAAGAATACCAGCTAATGCGCGACGCAAGTTTTGCCGTAATCCGCGAAATAGGGGTTGAAACTGGAGGTTCAAATATACAGTTTGCGGTAAATCCGGAAAACGGCAGAATGATAGTCATCGAAATGAATCCGAGAGTGTCGCGCAGTTCTGCGCTCGCGTCAAAGGCCACCGGATTCCCAATCGCTAAAATAGCCGCAAAACTTGCCGTGGGATATTCGCTTGACGAATTGCGCAACGATATTACCCGCGAAACTCCGGCCAGTTTTGAGCCGACCATAGATTATGTGGTCACTAAAATTCCGAGGTTCACATTTGAGAAATTTGTGGGTTCGGATAATACTTTGACGTCCTCGATGAAGAGCGTAGGCGAGGCTATGGCAATAGGGCGCACATTCAAGGAATCCCTGCAAAAAGCCTTGAGGTCCCTTGAAATAGGAACGCGCGGATTAGGAGGCGGCGGAAAATTCGGCGGGAAAGAGATTCCGCCGAAAGACGATATCCGCAAAGGATTGGTTCGCCCAACCGCGGAACGCATATTTTTCATACGCTATGCAGTTAAGGCGGGAATGTCGGACGACGAAATTTTTGAGTTAACTAAAATCGACAGATGGTTTCTCAAACAGATACGCCAAATAGTCGAGATAGAAGACAATCTTGCAGCCGCCGGAATCTTAAATCTCGACGAGGATCTTTTGCGCAGGGCCAAGGAATCCGGCTTTACCGATCTTCAAATAGCCGAGATATGTTCCACAAAAATAAGGAATATAAAGCAGTTGCGCTCCAAGTACGGAATATCCACCGTTTACAGGCTTGTGGATACTTGCGCGGCCGAATTTGAGGCTTATACACCATACTACTATTCCACTTACGGCGCGGAAAATGAGATAAGGCCAGAACATGTCGGCGGCAAGAAGAAGATAATGATAATAGGCGGCGGCCCGAATAGAATAGGGCAGGGCATAGAATTTGACTACTGTTGCGTGCACGCGAGTTTTGCCCTTAGGGAGGCCGGCTATGAGACGGTAATGGTAAATTCAAATCCCGAGACCGTCTCGACCGACTACGATACGTCGGACAAACTTTTCTTCGAGCCTCTCACGCTGGAGGACGTTCTTGAGGTTTACAATCAGGAAAAATGCGATGCTGCAATAGTGCAGTTTGGGGGGCAGACGCCTCTCAATTTGGCTTCGGAACTTGAGGCGAACGGAGTGAATATAATAGGCACCTCTCCAGAGTCGATAGATTTGGCTGAAGACAGGGAATTGTTCAAAGAGATTCTCGACAAGCTTGGGCTGAAACAGCCTGTAAACGCCACTGCTACGACTCCTGAGCAAGCCTATGAATTGGCGGGAAAGATAGGGTTCCCCATATTGTTGAGGCCGAGTTTTGTACTGGGCGGCAGGGGCATGTTCATAGTGGACGAAATGGACGAGATGAAGCGCGTGGTGCGCGACGCGTTTGACGCGGCTCCCGGCAAACCTGTACTAATAGACAAATTTTTAGAGGACGCAATAGAGCTTGATGTCGACGCGATAAGCGACGGCGAAACAACCGTAATAGGCGGCATGCTTGAGCATATAGAATATGCGGGCGTTCATTCCGGGGACGCCGCCATGGTCTTGCCGCCGCATACCTTGACCGAGAACGTATTGGAAGAGGTCAGGCGGGCTACTTACTCTTTGGCAAAGGCTTTGAAGGTCGTGGGCCTGATGAATGTCCAGTATGCTGTGAAAAAAGGAGAGCTCTTCCTAATAGAGGTCAATCCTCGCGCTTCGCGTACAATACCGTTTATTTCAAAGGTAATAGGCGTGCCGCTGGCAAAGTTGGCGGCTCGAGTAATGGCGGGAGAAAAGCTTGCGGACTTGGGCTTTACGCGCCAAGTTATTCCAAACTGCATAGCGGTTAAAGAGAGCGTATTTCCGTTCGTTCGCTTTTTGGGGTCTCAAATAATGCTCACGCCGGAAATGCGTTCCACCGGAGAAGTCATGGGGCTTTCTGACTCATTGGGAATGGCGTTTGCCAAGAGCCAAATGGCCGCGCAGCCAAGCCTGCCGACTTCAGGGAACGTATTTATATCCGTAAAAGACCACGATAAAGAAGCCGCGGCTGAAATAGCCATGGCTTTCTCGAAAATGGGATACGAAATATTCTCCACCTCGGGGACTGCCGAATTTTTGGGAGCCAGGGGAATTCCTGTCACCAAGACTTACAAGCTGAGCGAAGGCGCCAGGCCGAATGTCGTAGATATGGTCAAGAACGGGCAAATGCAGATCATAATAAATACGCCGTCCGGAATGATGCCGCGCCAGGACGAAAACAAAATTCGCCAGGCCGCGCTTCTTGGGAGGGTGTGTATGATAACTACAATCATGGGAGCCTATGCCGCGATACAGGGCATAAAAGCTCTAAAAAGCAAGCCGTTGGAAGTTAGATCGCTGCAATCGTATATGAACGAGCCCTCCGAGGAACTTGCCAGATGGCGTGGCATACGCAACTTTTCCTAAAAATTCCGATAAATCTATAATATGGGAAACAGGGAGTTTCATAGCATGCTTGAATCCATACTTAAAGACGACAAGCGCTTTAAGGTGGGGGCATATGTCTTTGTGCGTATGGCTTTGGATTTCACAGTGAAGAATGTGTGCGCGTCCAATCCCGGCAGGCGCGATAGGCACGTTTCGGCTGGAGAGCTTTTGGACGGGATAAGAATCTTTGCCCTGCAGTCTTTCGGCCCTATGGCAAAAGTTCTATTTGACGAATGGGGTGTGAAATCGTGCAGGGACATAGGGGACATCGTATTCAACTTGATAAGCGCCGGAGCGTTGCGCAAAACCGAGGACGATAAAATCGAGGATTTTGATAACGGGTATGATTTTAACGAGGCGTTTGTGAAACCGTTTTTGCCTAAAAGGAAGAGGTTATAATGCAGGGCTTGGAGATAAAAAATCTTACGGTTAAAGTAGCCGGTAAAAAGGTTGTTGACGGAATGAATCTTTGCGTTCCGGCCGGCGAGGTTCACGCTATAATGGGTCCCAACGGCACGGGGAAGAGCAGCTTGTCGAAAGCTATAGCCGGGCATCCCAATTATCCCGTCGAAAGCGGAGAAATTCTTCTCAATGGAGAAAGTCTCGTGGGGCTCTCTCCCGATGAAATTTCCCGAAAGGGTTTTTTTCTCGCATTCCAGTATCCGGTGGAGATCCCTGGCGTCAGCATTGCAAACTTCATAAGGGCATGCTTAAACGCGAGATTGCCGGAGGGCCAGGAAGTAAATGCTCCAGAATTCTACCGCCAGTTGCGCGAAAAAATGGTAGAGCTTAAAATGGATCCGAAATTTACGTCGCGCAGCGTAAACGAGGGCTTTTCTGGCGGCGAGAAAAAGCGGTGCGACATCCTCCAGATGCTCATGCTGAATCCAAGTTTTGCAATGCTCGACGAGATAGACAGCGGACTCGACATCGACGCCCTGCGGATAGTCTCCGAGAGCGTCAACAAGGCGCGCTCCCACCATAGGGGAATGTTGCTGATAACGCATTACCACAGGCTTTTGGAATATGTAAGGCCGGATGCCGTGCATGTTATGAGCGGCGGCAAGATAGTCAAGAGCGGTGGGCCGGAATTGGCTGTTGAATTGGAGAGCAAAGGTTATGATTGGATAGCCGGATAGGGGCGATAACGGATATGTCCGAAGATAAGCAAGAGCAGATAGCCAATCTGAACCTCGACCGCAGTACAAGCGATTTCAGGTACGCCGAGGACTACGCATACGACGCCGGAGTCGGATTGAACGAGAACGTTGTGCGCTATATTTCCAAAGTGAAGGACGAGCCGCAGTGGATTCTCGATTTTCGCCTGAAGGCCTTAAAGATTTTTCTTGAGAAGGAAAATCCGACACATTGGGCTTCGGAGCGCCTCGACGAATTGGATTATTCCAAAATACGTTATTATCTGGCGAAGGGCGCAAAGAAAAAGAAGACGTGGGAAGAAGTTCCGGAGGACGTAAAGCGCACCTTTGAGCGCCTTGGAGTGCCGGAGCAGGAGAGGGCTTTTTTGGCGGGCGTTGACGCCCAATTCGATTCGGAGTCAGCGTATTCAAATATGAAGGAGAATCTGCAAAAAGACGGTGTGATATTTGTGGATTCGACTGAGGGCCTAAAAAAATATCCAGATATATTTCGCCCGTGGTTTGGAAAAGTCATAGCTCCCTCCGACAATAAGTTTAGCGCATTAAACAGCGCGGTATTTTCGGGCGGAAGTTTTATATATGTGCCAAAGGGCGTCAAGGTGATGCAGCCATTGCAGGCTTATTTTAGAATAAATGCCGAAAGCTTTGGACAGTTCGAGCGAACCTTGATAATAGCCGACGAGGGCTCGGAGTTAATGTATATGGAAGGCTGCACCGCGCCAAAGTATGACACGGGCACATTGCATTCGGCAGTTGTCGAGCTGGTCGCGCTAAAAGGCGCAAAAATTCAATATGTGACGGTTCAAAATTGGTCCGACAATGTTTACAATCTTGTCACAAAGCGCGGGGAAGCCGCCGAGGACGCCCAGATACGCTGGATTGATTGCAATATAGGCAGCGGCCTTACCATGAAATATCCTGCGGTTGTCCTTAAGGGCAAAAGGGCCCGCGGAGAAGTCATATCAATAGCGCTCGCAAATCGCGGGCAACATCAGGATACCGGGGCAAAAATGATTCACTTGGCCGACGATACCACTTCAAATGTGGTGTCGAAGTCCGTTAGCATAAGTGACGGAAGGGCCTCTTATAGGGGACTTGTGTACATTCCGGGCAATGTTAAAAACTGCCGCAACAATACGGTGTGCGACGCTCTGTTGGTAAATGAAAATTCGCGCACTGATACCTATCCTGCCATTGAATGTTCCGGCGAAAACAATAGCGTCCAGCATGAGGCGAGCGTCTCAAAGCTTAGCGCAGAACAGATTTTCTATATGAGGCAGCGCGGCTTGTCCGAGACCGAGGCGATGAGCCTGTCTGTAAACGGATTTGTCAACGACTTGATAAAGGAATTTCCAATGGAGTATTCCGTTGAGTTGAAGAGGCTCATTGAGCTTGAAATGGAAGGATCCGTAGGATGAGCGAGTTCGATATAGGCATTGTTGAAAATCGGGCGCGGGGAGATTTTTCAAAAATACCGTTCCCCGACCGCAAGGATCAGTATTGGCGCTTTTCAAAACGCGACGCTTGGAATGTCGATTCCTTGTTCCCGTTTTTTACTTCCGCTACAAAAACCTCGTCAGATTCCTTTTTGGATTCCCTTGAATCCCATGTCAAGGGCGGATTGTGGAGCCTGTTCTACGACTCTCAGCGAGTGTCTGCGGACGTTCCTTCGGGCATATCCATTCTCGGCATGCCGGAAGCGTCAAGATTATTTCCCGATAAAGCCGCTGAATTCTTTTCTTTGTCGTCTGGCAAGTTCGGAGTGCTTTGTTCGTCAAGGGCGAGCACGGGTTTCTATGTAAAAGTGGAATCGGACGCGTCTTTTCAGGCGGCTTTTATAGGAAAACTTCCGCTCGGCGTTTTGAATGTGGTGTTCGACATTGCTCCGGGAGCTACTTTTAAACTCGCCCGCGACTTCCTTACATTCGGGGGAGCTTTTCAGGCAATGCGCTTCGGATTCTTTCTCGGGCGAGGGTCAGTTCTCGAATTGGCCGGGCTGTCCGCATCGGCGGAAAATTCCCGCAGGTGGGTCCGCGACGATTTCTTTGTTGCGGATTCTGCAAAGGTGGTTGACGCATTTGCGGAAGTCGGGCGCGATCACACCCGCATTGAGCGCAATTTCCATATGCGCGGATCGGGAGCCGAGGTGGATTCGCGCGTATTTGTGCGCGGAGGGGCTTCTGTGGTCCACGATATTCGCACTTTGCAGCACCATACTCTTCCCGACGCGTCGAGCAATATTGCGGTTAAATCTGCTCTCGACGGCTCCTCGAGGCTTGCCTTTTCAGGGTTGATTAGGGTCGAGAACGCGGCCCAGAATACGTCATCTTATCAAAGCGCCCGCAGCCTGCTATTGTCTGACAAAGCCGAGGCTAAGGCTTCTCCGATTCTTGAAATATTGGCAAACGATGTGGCGTGTTCTCATGGCTGTACAGTTTCAAAGCCCGATGAGGAGCAGCTCCTATACATGATGTCTCGCGGGCTTCCTCCCAAAGAGGCCTTGAAACTTTTAGTGCGGGGATTCGCCTGGAGCGTATTTGAAAGGCTTTCCGATAATCCGGAGGTCAAAAATATGTCTGAACTGTGCTTCTCCTAAACGTCCGCAATTTATAAGTTTTCCCCAAGCGGTCTTTGCCGCCTATTGATGGTCGCCAAATCTCAGCATTTCCGCGTGGGCCTATTGCCTGTCGAGGGAGCGGTAATTGATGGCTTCAAGAAGATGGTGCAGCTTTATTTCCCGGCTCGCGTCCAAATCTGCAATCGTGCGGGAAACTTTTATTATTTTATTCCAGGCCCGCGCCGATAAGTTGAGCTCTTCCATCGCCATTGATAAAGTGTCGCTAAGCTCCTTTGTGAGCGGGCAAAATTCTTTTATCTGCGCCGAGCTCATTCTTGCGTTGAAACGGTATATCGATGGCGAGTTCGAAAATCTGGATTGTTGTATTTCGTAAGCAGCTTCTATGCGCTTGCGCATTTCCGCGGAACTCTCCGACTTTAACGATGGGCTGGCCATATCTGAGATGGGAATGGCAGAAGCCTCTACATGTATGTCTATCCTGTCGAGCAGGGGCCCGGATATTTTGGACTTATAGCGCTGTATTTGAAGCGGCGTGCACTTGCATTTGCCGCGCCTGTCTCCGAAATATCCGCAAGGGCAGGGATTCATCGCCGCAACGAGCATGAACCGGCACGGTATTGTAATCTTTGCCGCCGATCTCGATATTGTCACTGTCGCGTCTTCGAGAGGCTGGCGCAAAACTTCGAGCGCCGAGCGTTTAAATTCCGGTAGCTCGTCGAGAAACAAGACTCCGTTGTGAGCGAGCGATATTTCTCCGGGCTTCGGATTTGATCCTCCCCCGGTGAGCCCTATGTCGCTTATAGTATGGTGCGGGGCCCTGAATGGCCTGTAAAACATTTTACATTCCGGCGATTGAGAGAGACCAGCGGCTGAATATATGCCGAGAATCTCAAGGTATTCGTCGATTGAAGGCGGCGGCATTATAGAGGGTATTCTCTTTGCCATCATGCTCTTCCCCGATCCGGGAGGCCCTATCATGAGCAGGTTGTGCCCGCCGGCTACTGCCACTTCTATTGCCCTCTTGACGCTCTCCTGTCCGCGCACTTCGCTAAAATCGGGTATTTTTGAGGGATCGGGAGTGCTCATGAAAGGAGAGTCGCTCTGCGTGACTCTTTTAAGTTCGCCGTCACCGTTGAAGTAGTTCACTATATCTCTCAGCGTTCTGGCGGAATACGATTCCACACCCTCCACCAGCGCAGCTTCCGCGGCTGAATCTTCCGGCAGTATCAATTTCTTCTTCCCCGAATTCCTCGCGAGTATCGCCAGCGATACTCCGCCGCATATCCCGCGGAGCCCTCCCGACAAGCTAAGCTCTCCGGCTATGACGAATTCCGAAAGTTTTTCCGGGGCGCTCAATTTGCCCATAGCCGCAAGTATTGCAAGGGCAATCGGGAGGTCGTATATCGGGCCTTCTTTGCGTATATCGCCCGGGGCGAGATTTATTGTAGTCTTTGTCAGGGGCATTATGAAGCCGCTGTTTGACAGGGCCGACGATACCCTGTTTAGCGATTCTTTTACAGCCGTATCGGGAAGCCCTACAATAAATGTGCGCGGCTCTCCCTGTTCCCCCGTGTTTACTTCTATATCAACGGGAATAGCTTCTACCCCTATGAGAGCTCCTGAGTGCGCTTTTGCCAGCATGCTTTCCCAATATGGCGATTCTTTTTATCCCTTCAAGAATATTGCCTTAATATGATAAAAAAAAGGCCCCCGCAATGGGAGCCAGAAAAGTTCTTGCAAATATTTTATAGCTTATGAATCAACCGCCTGTAAGGGTGGACACAATCTTGATGATTGGCAGGAACAGCGCTATGACGATAGTACCAACCACGACCGCAAGAAATACTATCATTATAGGTTCTATGATGGACGTTATTGCGCTGACCGAGTTGTCGACTTCTTCATCATAGTTGTCGGCGATTCTGTTGAGCATTTCTGAGAGTTGACCTGTTTCTTCACCGACCTCAACCATGCTTGTCACCATAGTCGGGAATATTTTTTGCTGGTCGAGCGGGGCGGCGAGAGGTTCGCCGTCGCGGACTCTGTCGTGAACCCTTTCGAGCGCATTTGAAACAAGTGAATTCTTGATAGTTCCGCGCGTAATGGTAAGGGCTTCCAAAATTGGTACTCCTGACGCTAACAGGGTTCCGAATGTGCGCGTAAAGCGCGCCACCGTGGACTTCATCACCATGTCTCCGATTTTAGGAAGCTTTAAGGCCAGAGTATCCCAAATTCGAATGCCTATCTTAGTTTTGAAGAATAGTTTTACCACTATTACAACGCCAAGCACTATTAGGGCTGCCGCAACATAGTTGTGCTGTATAAAATCTGAAATATCTATGATAGTCTGTGTTAAAGCTGGCATTCTGGCTCCGTTCAACATTCCGGCAAATATGGTTTGGAATTGAGGAACCACGAATATCATAAGGATTATCACGATTGCTATTGCCACTGTCATAATGACAATCGGGTAAACCATAGCACTCTTAACCTTGTTCGTAGTCTTGAGGGCTTTTTCCTGGAATGTCGCCAAACGGTCGAGCACCGTGTCGAGAACACCGCCCGCTTCGCCGGCCTTTGCCATGTTTACATAGAGCTTATCGAATACCTTTGGATGCTGCAAAAGTCCGTCGGAAAATTTATTACCTGTTCGGACATTGTCGGCAAGCTGGTCAATAATAGTTCTGAAATAGGGGTTTTTCTCCTGACGCGCTATAACTTCCAAGGAGCGCAAAAGCGGAAGACCGGCTTTGAGCAGCGTGGCGAGCTGGCGCGAAAACACCGTGATTTCGGCGTTCTTTATTCCAGTTCCTATTAGGGCTTTCTTGCCTTTTTTAGCTTTCGCGCCCGATTCTGTTGCGACGGTTACCTCGGCTATGCGGGAAACTTTTATTCCCTGCGACGCCAAGTCTTTTCGCGCGCGGTTCTCGCTTGTGGAGTCTATCACGCCGCTTATTTCGCGTCCCTCCTTGTCGAGCGCCATGTATTTGAATTTTGCCATAATCGAATATATTTAAGTGTTGGGATAAACTTGATAAAGCTTTTTTACAAAAAGGCAACTCAAAGATAAAGAATTGCCTTTGAAAATTTAGGTGTATTTGAGAACTTCGTCAACGGTTGTCGCTCCGTCGAATATTGCTCGCAGACCGTCGTCTCTAAGAGTGCGCATGCCCATTTCTATGGCTTTTTGTTTCAATACCAAAGTTGGGGCTCGCGCCGTAATCAAGTCTCTCAGAGAGTCATTCATCATCAGAAGCTCAAAGAGCCCTTGCCGCCCTTTGTATCCTGATCCCGAACATTCCGCGCAGCCCTTGCCAAAATAGAATTGCTTGTCGGCTATCTCTATCGGATCCACTCCGAGCATATCTATGATATCTTGGTCCGGTTCATATGCTGTGCGGCATGTCGTGCATATCTTTCTAACGAGTCTCTGCCCCAATACGCCTTCAAGGGAGGCCGCTATTAGGAAGGGTTCCAATCCCATATCTATGAGTCGGGTCACGGCGCCGGGGGAGTCGTTAGTGTGCAATGTAGCCAACACCACGTGCCCTGTGAGCGACGCCTGTACCGCTATTTGGGCAGTCTCGAGGTCTCGAATTTCTCCCACCATTATCTTGTCGGGGTCTTGTCGCAAGAAAGCTCGCAGACAGCGCGCAAAGTCGAGCCCCACTTGGTGGTTTATTTGCACCTGCATTATGCCGTCTATTTCATATTCTACCGGGTCTTCGGAGGTCAGTATTTTTATGTCAACTGTGTTTACCTCCCTCAAAGCCGAATATAGCGTTGTAGTCTTTCCTGAGCCGGTCGGCCCGGTCACTATGAATATGCCGTTTGGCATTTTTACAAGCTTGCGTATGCTCTCCTTTACTTCGTCGCTCATGCTCAACTTTTCAAGGTCGAGATTCACCACGCTCTTGTCGAGCACGCGGAGCACGACGCTCTCGCCAAATTGTGTCGGAAGCGTGGATACACGGAGATCGACAGGACGCCCGGAAATTGTCATCTTTATTCGGCCGTCCTGCGGTATTCTCTGCTCGGCTATATTCAGATTTGCCAAAACTTTTATTCGGCTTATTACGGGCAGTGCGAGGCTCTTCGGCGGCGGCGCCATTTCATAGAGGGCTCCGTCTATTCTGTACCTTATCCTGAACTGGTCTTCAAACGGCTCAAAGTGAATGTCGGAGGCTTTGTCTCTTATCGCCTGTTGAAGTATCAAATTTACAAAGCGTATAATAGGCGTTTCATTGGCGAGCGCGGCGGCGTCTTCATTCGTGTCGTCGAAGTTTACTCCGGATATTTCCGCCAACAAGTCGTCTATGCTCGAATCTTCCTCGCCGTAGCACTGGATCATCAGCGAATCCACTTGCGCCGGATCCATTACCACTATCGTGACGTCTTTGTTGAGCGTGAATGTGATGTCGTCTATAATCGCGTTGTTGAACGGGTCGCGGGCCAGCAGCGATATCGACGTATCGTCCGCCTTGATGGGAACTACCCCATAGGTGCGCGCCAAGTTGGGCCTCAACTGCTTGTAGATATTTTCCGGGATATTTGCCGGCGGAATTGGCATGAACTCGTAGTTCAAATAATCCGCTGTCATTTCCAACAGTTTCTGTTTGTCTATCAATCCCGAGTCTATTATTGCGTCTGCAAGCGACTTCCCCGTATTCAGGTGGGTCTCGTTAAGTTCGTCCAGCTGCGCCTTGCTCAGGAGCTTGCTGGCCTCAACCATTTCGTAAACTGTGTTGTTATGGTCTTCAAACATTGTGAAAGATCTCCTTAGGCTTCGTTCATTGTCACCTTCAGCACTTCGTCGGCGGTAGTTAGTCCGCCGCCTATTTTGCGCACGCCGTCTTCTCTCATTGTGCGCATGCCGAGCTCGCGGGCTTTGGCGCGCAGTTCCACAAGGGTTCTGCCTTCGTAAATCATCTGTTGAAGCTCTTCATTGACTATGAACATTTCAAATATGCCCATTCGTCCCTTATAGCCTATTCCGTGGCATGCCGGACATCCTTCCCCGTGGTAGAATGTGATTTTTGCCGCCTCTATTTCGTTTATGCCTATGGCTTGCAGTACGCGCGGATCGGGCACGTAAACGCTCTTGCACTTTGTGCAAATTTTGCGGACGAGTCGCTGCGCCAAAACCGCCCTCAATGATGCGCTGACGAGGAACGGCTTCACTCCTATGTCAACCAGTCGGGTCACGGCGCTCGAAGCGTCGTTGGTGTGAAGCGTACTAAACACCATGTGGCCGGTGAGCGAGGCGTTTATCGCTATTTCGGCTGTCTCCAAGTCTCGTATTTCACCTATCATTATTATGTTTGGAGCCTGTCGCAACATCGAGCGCAACGCCGCGGCGAACGTCATGCCTACCTCCCTTCTAACCTGAACCTGGTTTATGCCGGTCATTTGATATTCCACAGGGTCTTCCACTGTGATTATCTTGCGGTCGGGGTGGTTCAAATAATTCAACGCGGAATACAATGTAGTGGATTTTCCCGAACCGGTAGGCCCGGTCACAAGGAATATTCCGTCGGCCATTCCCACTATTCTCTCAAAGGTTGACTGGTCGTCGGAGAAGAACCCTAATTCTGGAAGTCCGAGGCGCAAACCTTCCTTATCGAGAATACGCATTACTATGCTCTCTCCGTAAACCGTAGGCAGACTCGATACGCGGAGGTCTATCTCTTTATTATTATAAGTAATTTGTATTCTTCCGTCTTGCGGAACGCGCTTTTCGGCTATTGAGATATTTGCCATCAACTTTAAGCGCGATATTATCGAAGGCTGCAGGCGCTTTGGGGGATTCTCAACCTCTATTAGCACGCCGTCTATTCGATACCTTATGCGGAACTTCTTTTCGAGCGGTTCAAGGTGTATGTCGGACGCCCTGCGCTTTACGGCTTCTGTTATCAGCTTGTGCACATAGCGTATTATCGGAGCCTCTTCTTCGGATACGTTTTCTTCGTTTCCGGTGGCGAGATCGTCTTTGGCTTTTTCGGATTCTCCGTAATTTTCTCCGAATATGTCGCCGTATGCCTGCACGCCGTAGTTGGCGTCTATGGCGTCTTTTATCGCAGAGGGAGTGGCAAGCCTTATGTCTATGGGCATCTTGAGCATATGGCTCAAGTTGTCCACGGTGTCCATATCCATCGGATCCGACACCGCCAGCTCCAGCTGCCCGTTATTTACCGCAAGCGGAAAAACTCCGTATTTGCGGACGTCCTCCTGTTTCATCAGTTTTAAGACGTCTTCTTCAACGCTTATGTCCTGAAGCGAAATGAGGGGAACGTTAAATTCCTGAGCAAGAATGTAAGTGATGTCGTCGTACTTGCAGTAGCGTTTATCGACAATCAAGTCTATTAGCTTGGAATCGAGTTCCGTGGGGCTGACTCCTTCGGATTGCAGTTGTTGGCGCCCCGTTTCGATTATATCGTGCGCCACCAACCCCTTTTCCTCTATGAGTTGCAATACAAAATCATCGGCTGAAGTCACTTCAAAAAGTCTCCGTAAAAATTCCGTGTTGTGTTGTGATTCCTAACTATCTATTGAGTCCCATCAAAAATTCAACATTTGTTTTCACTTTTTTCAGTCTTTGTATCAACATTTCCATTGCGTCGGTTGTGGGAACCCCCTTCATGGCTCTGCGAAGCGCATATATTTTGACGAGTTCGTCCGGGTGGTAGAGCAGTTCCTCCTTGCGCGTTCCGCTCTTTTCTATGTTGATAGCCGGGAAGATGCGTTTATCTGACAACTGGCGGTCGAGATGCAGCTCAAGGTTTCCCGTGCCTTTAAACTCCTCAAATATTACTTCGTCCATCTTGCTGCCGGTTTCTATCAGGGCTGTCCCGATAACCGTTAAAGACCCCCCTCCTTCTATATTGCGGGCAGATCCGAAGAATTTTTTCGGCTTTTGAAGGGCGTTAGCCTCCACTCCGCCTGTCATTGTCCGGCCTCCGTTGGGCATTAGCGCGTTGTAGGCCCTGGCGAGGCGCGTTATGGAATCGAGCAGAATCACTACGTCTTTGCCGCATTCGACCATGCGCCGGGCTTTGCTTATAACCATTTCCGCCGCATGCACATGGCTCAGAGCGTCTTCGTCAAAGGTTGAGGATATTACTTCGGCGTCGACGTTTCTCCTAAAATCCGTCACTTCTTCAGGGCGCTCGTCCACAAGCAATATCATCAAATGCGCTTCCGGCGTATTTTCTCTTATGGATTTTGCCATATTTTGCATGAGCACCGTTTTTCCCGTGCGCGGCGGCGCAACTATCAAGGCTCTCTGTCCAAGACCTATCGGCGTCAGCAAATCTACGGCCCGCATTGATATATTGTCTTTGCCAGCCTGCCAGGGCAGTTCCATAATCATTCGGCGCGTGGGGTAGTAAGGCGTCAAATCCGTAAACGGAGTCAAATCTTTTACCGCTTCGGGAGGAAGCCCCATAGCTGACGTTATTTTTATGGCGATTGGACAATTCTCTTTGCCGTCTTCGCGCGGGGGCATCGCCAAGGCATTTAGAGATGTGCCCCTCGACAATTTGTATTTGTCTATAAAAAACTGGGGAATGTATGCGCATGAACGACGTAATTTGTAGCTGTCGCATTCAAAGGCGAGGGCCCCGCCGAGCCCGTTCCCAAACACGTCGAGAATTCCGGACACTTTTACGAGCTTTTTATTTTGCCGGGCAAATTTGTAATAATCTTCGGCAAGTCCGCATTTGCCAACTCCTGCGCGGAATGGGATTCCCGCTTCTACCATCGCCTCACGCATCTCAGGCAAGGGCAGGGCGTAAATCTTGTTAAAATCCGACAAACTTTCGAGCGTAATCGCGTCCGATACCTTGTAAGTGTCGTCTTCGACAAATGACGCTTCCGCGGCCGAGACCATATCGGGTGTAGGCGATATCTCACCATCATTTTTTTCTTCCCCTTCAGCGTGTTCTTGGGGGAGGGTTCCCATCAGGGTTTGCCAGTATGATTTCTCTTCGATTACATCGTTCGGAGGATTGTCGGCAGAGCCTTCGGAGGCGAGAACGGGCATGTCGCATACCGAGGTATTTTCTGCTTTCGTTTCACTCTCGGTATTTTCCGGAACTTCCGCTTCACTGGTCGTAGTTTCTGAAATTGGGGCATCGCTCTCGCGCAAGGGAGAGTCACTCTTTGGGGAGGCGTCTTCGGGATATTGGAAGTCTATTACGCCGCAATAATTTCTCAGCAGATAGTTTTTTATAAAATCCTCGCTTTTTAGGATTCCCCATTCCGGGAGATCCGCAGGATTTATATAATCTTCTTCAGCATTTTGACTTTGATTCCAACGCGATTTTTGGCGCATTTGCTGCTTTTGTTGATTGCCGGTATTGCGTTGGTTGATGTTCTGTTGCCGCTGTTGGATTTGGTTGTTGCGCTGGAGATTGCCGCCGCGGGAGGATTGCTGGCCGCGGTTATTTTGAAAGCGCCCGTAATTTTGTTGGCGGTTGTTTTGGAATCTGCCCTGGCCGCGATTTTGCATTCCCTGGTTTCTTTGATTTTGCTTATCAAAGCGGCGCATAGGAATCTGGTTGCCGCGTTCCTGCCTCGGCTCTTCCTGCGGGCGGGCTTCGGACTGCGGGGATTCTTCTGCGCTTCTATCGTCGAGAGCGTCTTCCTCGTTGTAGCGTGAAGCGTAGGCGTTGGGATCGAGATCCTCGTCGGTGGTTGAAAAATATTCGGGCACTTTTTCGGAATCGTCCTCTTCAGGTGTCGATTCTTCCGAATTTTCCCTATAGCGCGAAGCGTAGGCGAAGTCGTCGCCCTCGTCTCTGTGCACAAAAATTTCAGTCTCGGGGTTTTGTGGTTCGGGGTCGGGCTGTTGGTCGTTGGGAGCAGATGGCTCCTGGGAGGGAATTTCTTCTGGTTGTGAAACTTTCGCGCGCGGGGGCCTGCCTCTGCGCTTGGGCTTCTTTTCTGTATCTGCCGATTCCGCTGGCGGCGTTTCTGTTTTTGCGCGCGGGGGTCTGCCCCTGCGTTTTTTTACGGGCTGTTGAGCGTTCTCCGAATCTGTCTCCGGAGGGTTGTTGCTAAGGTTTTCTTCTTCCATTGCGTTTAGCTTAAACGTGATATAAAAAGCGATATCTGCCTATTTAAAAAATCGAGGCCGCTTTCGTTGAACAAAACTACATCGGCGAGTTCCGCCTTTGTCTTTTGGGGCATTTGCAAAGCGTCGCGCGCGAATATCTCGGCGTCGCTCATGCCCCTATCAATGCGCAACCGCCTAAATCTAAGGAAGTCGCTACAATAAACCATAATGCACAGGTCGAAATTCCCTTCAAGCTTTTTTTCAAATAGCAATGGCACCTCGACTACGCGAACGCCGGAATTTACTCCTTCAAGGGCGGTCTTCATTATTGCCGGATGCATGGTTGATTCGACTCTCTCGAGCAATTTTTTGTTGGAGAATATCTTTTGGGCGATTATTTTGCGGTTTGGGCTTCCGTCTTTTTCAAAAGCCTCTTTGCCCAATATATCGGATATGGCCAGTCGGATTTTCGCGTCATTTTCAAGAAGCGAGCGCGCAATATTATCGGCGTTTACGACGTCGAATCCGCAAGCCTGGAATATTTTTGCCGCCGCACTCTTGCCGCTTCCTATCGAGCCTGTCAACGCTATCAGCATGTTGTGGGGTATGGCGGTTCCTGCCGCGTATTTTATTTATCTTTATGCTTCAGAAAATCTTTTGTCTGCTTGCGCAATTTTCTGAGCTTTGTGGCGATTTTAAAGAGTTCTTTCGGCTCCAATCTATCCACAAAACAAATTCCGTTGAGGTGGTCGTTCTCGTGTTGTACGCAGCGGGCGAAGAGCCCTTCGCATATCAGTTCGTGCTCGGCTCCGTCGAGATCCTGGTAATTCAGCTTCGCTTGGTAGGATCTTTCTACTTCCGCATATATGCCGGGAAAAGAAAGGCACCCTTCTTCACCGACTTCAACGTATTCACCTATCTCCTCGACTTTCGGATTTACCGCAAACAATGGCATTGCTATATCCATTGGCAGCTCTTTGCCGTCTATAGTGAATCTGCAGGGACTTTCGGGATTGAGCCGGCGCCGCATATCTATCACGAACATGCTTTTTGCCGAATCCACTTGCGGAGCCGCCAGGCCCAGACCGTTCTCTTGGCACATGGTTTCGTAGAGATCCCCGGCGAACTTCTTTAAATCGGCGTCGAATACCTCTACCTTCTGCGACTTGGTTTTTAGGACGGGTTCTCCGTATTTGGTCACTCTGTAAAGCATATTTATTCTTCGGTGGGTTCTCCGCGCGGTATTTTATTGTTTGAGCGCACTATCAGCACGGGCTCTTTTGTCTTTACCCATACTTTGTGCTTCTTGTAGATTTTTGCGCTTCCGAATTCGCATGCTTCGGCAATCGTCTTTAAAGGCATGCGGCGTCCTTTGGGCGATGCGTTGAAGTCGTATGCGCCTTTGTGGATTTTCTCCAGAGCGGAGGCAGGATTCTCGTCGTCCGGAATTTGCAGAACCCATCCGACATAGTCGGCATCGGTAAAGCGTCCATTGGGATCGCTCACCACGACTACATACTGCTTTTTTACGGGTTTTTCTTTTTCCTCGTCGGAAACTTGATTTTTAGCCTCAAAATTTATGTCCTCGATAATTTGTGCGACTTTGCGCGCATCGAGGTCGGCTCTTTGCAGAACCAGCTTTACGAGTTCTATATCAACTTTTGCCATGATTGAAAAACTTTAAATAGAGGGGAGGATATGACAAGTTTTTTGTTGAATATGCAAAAAAAAGCGCGGAAGCAAATTCCGCGCTTTTTGGGCATATTGTATTTTTATTTGCGGTGCCTCCAGGCTGCGATTGCCAGGCAGAATATTCCCAAAACCGCCGCGCAAGTTGCCGGCTCCGGAATGGCGGAGTATTTTACATACAAGCCGTCGTCGCGAACGTCGAATACGGCTTTGTTCATTCCGTAGTCGTCGGCGTAGAAATTATTGTTTCCGAGCTCCGACTTCTGAGTCCAGTCAACTATCTTGACATAGTTGTCGAGAAGCAATTCCACATTGCCGTCAAATTCAAAAAATACCTTGCCAGTGAAGTCGTCGAGGGCGGTGATAGTGCCATTGTGGAGCTTTATCATATCGGCTCCGTCTTGGTTTATGTTGAGCCATATAATTCCGTCGGCGTACTCGAGCTTATCAAATCCAAATGCCGCAGAGGTAATTCCGTCTCCGGGAGAGAATTTAAATCTGCCTCCCAGCATTGTGAGATTGCCGTGCGAAGCTGAACTGTCGGTTGTTATGGTCGCGTCCGAATAGGAGTATCTGGCTATTTCAAACGTACCGCCGCGGACTTCCACCCCGTAGCATGAAAATATTCCTCTATTTACTCTTTTCTTCTGCTTTTGCGGTTTTTAAACCTTTTTCGGAGAGCAAATTTGCAATGAAATCCTTATTCTTTTTAAGGTGACTAACACCTCGCAGGAAAGCTTCTTCCACAAGGCTTTCCAAGTCTAAATTTAGGGTCTTAATCTGTTTGAAGGTCTTTTGTTTTACCTTTAGTATTATTGGCTCTTTTTTCATTAATGACCTCCTCAATCATTCTTTCATACAAAAATTGGGTTAATGCGGCAAGGTTAGTTCCTCTCTCTTTGGCTATTGTTTGAAGCGTTTCCTTCATTTCCTTAGGTATATAGATGCAAACGCCCCTTTTATTTTTATCGCGTTGATTCGGCATATTACATCTATTTCCTTTCTAACCCTTGTAGGTGTATATACACCTGTGTCAATGTTTTTTTAACAATCTTTATAAAAATGTCTAAAAATTTCCTCGTTGCTTTTCATCTTTGATTTTACGAAATCGACAAATCGGAGAGCCAAAATGATAAAATTAATGTCGCACTTTTGCGACATTATTGAATTTGCAGGATAATAGGAAGCAGTGCATAGTCAACTAAATTTTGAGAGTGTAATTTGTAATTTATTTAATATAAATATATTATAAATATTATATGCCGCATCAAAAGCGTGTTGCATATGTTCTTGTAGTATTATGGTGATCCATATTTTACCATTAAATTGTATATGTTTTTTATAATATCGGTCATATGGAAGTATATGTAAGATTCGTTCTATAAGTTCCGTGTAAGGCAATGAATATTCGATTGCCGTAAAATGGAGTATAAGGTAATTCCGGAAAAATAACAAAATATCCGCAATATGAATCGGCGATTGCGAAAACGGAAGTGTCTTTTTATATTTGGCAGATTATCCAAACGGATATGGATTTAAAAAGTATATTCGGGGTAAATATTTAATAAATTCCAAAGAATATCTCTTTCCAGTCAAAGAGGAATATCCAGTGTATCCTCCTGAGGATAATCCTGCGCGATTACAAAAAAACGTCCGGCTTGATTCGGACGTCTTTCGCAATTTTTGGTTTTTATTTTCTGCGGAAGAACACCGCGAATCCCAGAGCCGCCAATCCGCACAAAATAACGCATGTGGCAGGTTCGGGAATCACTTGCGTGGCGTTTAGCCAGTACCCGTCAGTTCCGTCAACTCCGTTTACAAAATCGAAGCGGAAGTCCTCGTATCCTTCTGCCGATATTTGGTCCATATAGTCGGCCTCGTATGGATTCAGTTTTGAGACTTTTATTGTATTGTTTCGGAAATTGTCTAAAATTATGAAGCGATAGTCGTTATTGAGTCCGTTCACACCATTCGATTCAGTGAGAGTATCGAGGGTTATCATGGAAACGTCATCTCCAAGATATATGTGGAAAGTAGAAGTCAATTCCTCAGTGTTCGCACCCCACCACGATAAATATACCCAATCTTGATTTGCGTAGAGGTCTATATATACGTCCTTTACACCAGATGTCACTATGACGGGCTTCCATCTGTTGCCATATTCTTGGGATTTTATTCCGTTTGCCTCGTAAATTTTTACGCGGGCGTCGCTGCCTGCGAATCTCAACTGGCTGCGCACGGTTAACGAAGCTCCCTCTTCTACGGTTAACGTAGAATTATTTCTCAACATAAGATATACGGACAATTCGGTGTCGGAAATAAACTGCGCATTGCCGCCTTTTTTTATCGTAAGAGTTGCCCATTGATTCAAAGAGTTTTCAGTGTCGGTCAGCGAAGTTGTTTTTGTGGCGTTGTTATTTACAAGGAGGGACCCTTCAATTATAGTATCACTATAGGAACCTAAAACAAAGTTGTTATTCACGTCGGGGGCGCCCGACTGTGTTGTTAATGACGCACCTTTGGCTATATTGAGCTGGGTGCGGGCGGCCGTTTCAGAACCGTCATTCATAGTGAATTTCCCGTGAACATTCATTGTGCCGTTAATGTTTAATACGGAAGTTGCACCCATAGTAAAATTGCCCGATGTAAAAATTGCGGTTACGTTTTCATTTGCCGGTTTTGAAGTGTCGCCTATATTCATAATTACGCCGGTGTAAGCCGCCGATTGGCTTGCCGCATAGAGCCCGGCATTTTTATAGACCACTTCATTATCTACGGTATCAAATACGTTAACCGTGCCAAACAGGTTGAATACTTGCGATTTGTATTGGTTTGCCCCACCCGAAGCTTTAAAAGTTGTATTGTTCCTTATATTTAGCGTATTATCGAGGTCGAATGTAATCGATTTCACATAGCTTATACCTTCTTCCTCGGCTGCTGTGGACGATCCATTTATATTTATAACGCTTGATTTTGAGGAATCAAGGCTATCGAATACATTTATAGTACCTCCGGAAAATGTGATATTTTGCGAATATATTTCCGGTTTACTTTGTCCGAGGAACCCAAAATCTATAGCCGAATTTTCTGTATTTGTAAGGGTTGCAGAATCTATGTTTATTACGCCTGCGTCTGCATCGGGAGCCGTCGGATTGAGATCCCATACGAATTTCCCGGTATTGTTAGAGTGCCCCGTATCAGAGTTTGCCCCTATGCGGCCTACCGTGAATTCTCCGTCAACCACCATACTGGTTGCGCTGTATTCGTTCTGTACTTCCAGCGTATTGCTGTTCGGTGCAGTTTCGGGGATTTCGGAAGTATTTCCGATATGCCAGTTCGTGTTGACGCTCCACATTCCGCCACTGACATTGTTTGTCTTTATCGTAGTCAGCGCATTGGCGCTATAACAAATCGAAAATGTTGATATTAGTATGAGTATGTTAATTGGGGCTTTCATTGTGATGTATCTTAAAAGATTTTGTTTCCTTTTTTCAAAACGCCAGTGCATAACTGACGGTAGATGTTTTTAGATATTGTTGATTGTTTGTAAAGATTAAAGTTATTGATTCATTTACTAATTGCCCCCTAGGGGGCGGCGCACTTTAGTTCGTGAAGATAATCGCTTGGACTCTTCCAATTTAAACTCTTTCGCGGTCGAGAGTTGATCTCGTTCAACGCAAATTTTAGTTCCCTTTCTGTCGCTTTTCGCAAATCCATTCCCTTCGGAAAGTACTGTCTCAACAATCTATTTGTGTATTCATTAAGACCTCTTTCGTAAGAAGTGTATGGGTGTGCAAAGTATATTTCACTCCTTAATCTTTTACTCATATCTTCGTGATAAGCAAACTCCTTGCCGTTATCAAAGGTTATCGTTTTCACATTCATTCCGCGCAACAACTTTATTACGCCATTTTTCGTAGCTTTCGCATCCTTCCCCGACAAGTAAGTTGCACATAGATACTTGCTTCGCCGCTCTACCAGCGTCAGTATCGCACCCTTGTGATTTTTACCCATTATCAAATCTCCTTCCCAATCTCCAAATCTAGATCTTTCCGCCACTATCTCGGGTCTGCTTTCTATGCTCACTCTGTTACGAATTTGTCCCCTATAATCTTTTATGCCATACTTCCTGCGGCGAACGATATGATTGATAATAACCCGGCGACTATTCCCTTTTTCATAGGCTATCTCCTATTGCGTCTCCTTAAGGCAAAAGATAAGGCAAACAATGAAATTAGAATTGCGCAAGTGGAGGGTTCGGGGATTATCTTGGTAGCGTTTAAGTAATAGCCATTCGTTCCGTCCACTCCGTTTACAAAGTCAAATCGGAAGTCTTCATAGCCTTCGGCGGAAATCTGGTCGAGCCTTTCGAGCTCGTATGGATTTACGTTATCTACTTTGATGATATTATTGCGGAAATTTGTGAACGATATAAATCTGTAATCTGTATTTAATCCTTCGGATCCGTTGCTTTCGGTGAGATATTCCATTGAGATCAGGGTCACTTCATCGCCTATATCTACATGGAAAGTTCTGGTATCGGTTTCGGATGTCACCCACCATGAAAAGTACAGCAGATCCTGATTAGCATGCAACTCCAAATATACGTCTTTATTCGCAGCGGAATTGCTTATGACCTTCCACACGCCTTCAGCAGATGTCAGGGCGTTTTCTTGGTATAAAACTATTCTTGAATTGTCGCCTCCGAAGCGAACTTGGTTCCTTGAATATAAATATCCTCCCTTTTCGACTATTAGAGTAGCATTAACTCCTACGACAAATTCAAGTGCCAAACCTGTTGAAGAGGTCTGTGTAATTGAACCTCCGTTCTTGATTGTGAGAACGGAACCCCCGCCAATATAATCTCCGGAGCTGGTAATTTCGCCTTTTACGGTGCCGTGGTCTATATTCACAGTTCCGGCTATCACAGCATCGGTCCCGGATATGTTAAAGGAGTTTCTTACGCTGGTGTCTCCGGATTTTATGTTGAGTTGGGCGCCTTCTGCAACATATAGACTGGTTCTACCCGCCTTGCCGGTGCTGTTGGCAATTGTCTGATATGAACCATAGACATTCAACACGCCGTTTATGTTTACGGCGGTTGCTGCTTCTTGCTTAAAGGAACCGCAAGTGAATATTGCTGTAGTATTTTCTGCGGCGGATCTTGAAGGGTCGCCTATATTAAATATTGTGTTTTGGTAGTCGGTTGCGGAGTAGGCGCCTATTAGTACGTCCTTGTATGATATGGCGTCGTTCTCTTCTTTCAGGACATTGACTGTTCCGAACATGTTTAGAATTCCGGTATTATATTCTCCGGCTTCGGTATCGTATTTGAAGTACACATAATTGCTTATATTGAGCGTATTCTGGGCATCGAATGTTATAGATTTGGTATGGTGTATCTTCGCGTCTTCGGCGTTTTGGGATCTCCCGGCAACTTGCACCCAGACTATCGCGTCCGGATCGGAACTGTTGGTGTAGTTTATTACTCCGCCAGAATATACTATGCCCTGAGAGTACATGAATGGCTGGCTGTTGCCTCCAAGCGCCATACTTATGCCGTATCCGGAATAATTGGCGGCGTCTATGTTAATCGTCCCGTGCGTTATGGAGGCTCCGTCGGAATAGTTTAAATCCCAAGTAAATGTACCAGTTTGATCCGCGTATCCAGTATCGTAGTTTGACGACATCTTGCCTACGGTATATTCTCCGTCAACGAGAACGCTGAAGGCGTTGTATTCGTTTTCCACTCTGCAGGAATTGTCGTTAGGAGGGGTTTCGGGAGCTTCGTACGGTTCGGTGTCGCCTATTACGCGCCAATTGTAATTTGCGCTCCAGCGCAAGTCTCCGGAATTTGTTTTTAGAAACGTAAGGGCGTGTGTTTTAACCGGAAGTGTAAATAGTAAAGCACAACCGAGAATGAAAAGTGAATATTTTTTTAGAAAATGAATGGGTTTCATGATTAATATTCCTAAGTGCATATTAGGTAAAAGTCAAGTGTTTAACCCCATATATTAATTAAATAGTTAAACCGTTAATAGAGCGTCTTATAGAATCTCGCGACTCGTTTAGTTATCGACGTTAGGGCTTGAGCCGGAGTTATTGATAAGGCATTGCAGTAATCTTCTACTGATATTTTTTCACCTTCGGATTCGCCTATTATTATGGCTTCGTCTCCAACCTCTATTTCGTCGAAATTTCCCACGTCTATTGAGGCCTGATCCATTGATACGATTCCTATTATGGGAGCGCGCTTGCCGCGTATTAATACATGGGCTTTCCCCCCGGCTCCGCGGGCGAGACCGTCGCCGTATCCGGCGGATATAAGCGCCACCTTCGATTCTTTCGGCATGGTGTATTTGCGTGAGTATCCGACTGTCGCCCCCTTCGGAAGGGTTTTTATTTGGCTTACAGAGCTTCTGAATGTCAGAACCTGTTCCGGCTCAAATCCTTTCAGTATAGAATTTTGCGATGGCTTTGCTCCAAATAAGACAAGCCCTATTCTGAGGCATCGCCCAAATTCCGGAGGCAATCCTGCCAGATTTACAACGTCGCTGTGGTGTATGTAAGGTTTCAGATTGAGATTTCCTACTCTCGAGGCGGCGAATTCCAGAAATCCCGCGTCCGGTATGGTGCCTTCTGTCGGGGCTCCCGTTCCCGTTCCCGGAAGGCAAAAAGCCTCAAGGCGCAGACGTTCAGATTTTTCGAGCCTTACGAGCATTGCTTTTGCTTCTTCCGGCGACGGGATAGCCGTTCCTTTTACGGGGAGTCGCATATGTACGGGCAGATTCCGATTCATATTCATTGCGCACTCTTCAAATCGCGCGATTTCTTCTTCGCTTACGAGTACGGGTGTCAGCTTTTGTTCAAAATATATGCGTTCCTCTCCAGGGAGAGTCGAACTCATCACTATCACTGGCCAGCCTTCTCCGACTTCTCTCACGCATTTCCCCTCGTCGGAATTTGTGACGGCAAATGCGTCGGCCCCGCTCAGCATCAGGCGCACGACGGCCGCCTCCACTCCGCACCCGAATGCGTCTGCAGAAACCAGCCCCATGAAAGCCTTTGTATCGGGTAGAAAACTTCTCAATTTGCCGAGATTGCGCTCCAGGGCGCATAAGTCTATGCGTACGGAACACCTTAAATGTGTGCTTGATCCTTCCATTTCACATATTCGCGTTTGGAAAGCGATTTCGCGTCTGGCGGAAGTTCGCTTTTCAGGGCTATATCCTTTATTTTTATAACTTTTAGAGTTTCCGCAAGCGATATATCCGCCGCCGGCAGTTTTTCAAGAATAGGGCAGGGGCGTTGCTTGAGCGCAAACGTATGCGGGCTAAAAAGTTCCTCCGCTTTTTCGATTTCTATTTCCTCTTCCGATACAAGCCTTCCACCGCGCAAAACTGCCAAATTCAAAAATCCCTTGCGCGATGGCGCCGCGCATTCCAAATCTAAGAGGGAATATTTTTCCGCAAGCGCGTAAATAGAGGTTTCAAGGCAGTCCCAAACAAAAATGTCCCTATCAAAACTTTTTGCTATTGTTGACAAGTATGCGCTTGCTATGCGCACTCCCAGCATGGAGCCGGGCCCCTGCGCAATTCCGAATGATTCTATATCGGTTATCCGAATTCCGCAGCGGGAGCATATTTGAGATGCCGATTCCGCAAAACTTTCCATCGCGGGTTCGCCGGTTAGGATTTCCTCGACAACTTCCCCGCGCTCGGCTATTGCCATGCGCACTCTTGTCCCGCACGGATCGCTCAACAGAATTCTATTGCATGTGAACGTGTTCATTTGAAGCGTTTTCTAAGAGCTTTTGGGGCTATACCGAGCTCGTCCCTATATTTGGCGACCGTTCGCCGCGCCACATTTAATCCGTCGCGCGAAAGCATTTCCGCGACTTTAGCGTCGCTCAATGGGCTATGGGGGGATTCAGCGTCTATTATCTGCCTTATTTTTTCCTTTACGGAGCCGCTGGCTACTTCCTGCCCTTTATCGGTCTCATATCCGCCGCTAAAAAAGGATTTTAAGGCCACTATGCCGAACGGAGTGTCGGCGTATTTGCCGGAGATGGCCCGCCCGACGGTCGTGGGGTGCAATTCCACAACGTCGGCCACGTCTTGCATTGTCATAGGTTTTAGGGCAGAGGGCCCTTTCGCAAAGAAATCGAGCTGTTTAGACAATATTGCCAGGCCTATCTTCAGGAGAGTCGCCTGCCTTTGTTTTAATGCGTCCATGACAGACTTCGCGTCGCGTATCTTTTGGCGTATATATTCCTCGGTTTCTTCGTCGAGATTGCCGTTGGCGGCCATTTGCCTGTATTCGGGGTTTATGCGGAGTTTGGGAATATAGTCCTCGTATAGGGTCGCGTCAAATTCGCCGTTGTCGTCTTTGAAAAATACAAGGTCCGGCAGTATGGCTTCAGATTCCTCAGGCTTAAACCCGTACGCGGGCGACGTGTTAAGCTTGGATATGTCGGATATGGCCTTCTCGACTTTATCGGCTTTGCAGTTTTCAGACTTTGCGATTTCCTCGACTTTGCGCTTTAATAAAAGCGGAAAATGATTTTCAAGAATCCTGTACGCAAGGGAGTTCCCCATGCCTTTTCTCTCGAGCTGCAGCATTAAAGCCTCGCGCATGTCTCTGGCTCCTATTCCCGCGGGCTCGCAATTCTTGAGAAGTTCGAGGGCCGCATTCACGTCCGATTCTGAAAATCCCTTGCCTCGGACAAGTTCTGCGGCGTCGCCGGGCAGGAATCCCCTCTCGTCCAGAAATCCCGCCAATTCCTTGAATGCGGCTTGCGAACCGGGAGTCGGCGCGTCTATGGCGGCCTCATTTAGCAAATATTCATGCAGCGAAATTTTGTCAGGTATGGAGCTTATGAAAAAATCGCGCTTTTCTTGGGCGTCCGAGTCAAGTGAGGAACCGCTATAGCTTATCCCTTCGCGCCTCTCGCGTTTTGGAATTGCCGGGACTTTTTCTTCGGAACTTTCAAAATCTTCATGCTCCCCACCGTCTCCAAGCATTTCGGGAGCAGGGTTCGGCTCATTGGGGACCTCCTCTAAAAGCGGATTTGTCCGAATCTCATTCTCTATAATCTTTTCCACCTCGAGAGCGGGAGCTTGGAGAATGTCCAGACTGCGTTTGAGCTGCGGCGTTATGGCCAAGCCCTGTTCCGTCTTGACAGTCTGTCTTATTTCCTGGGGCATAAGAAAACATACAAAAACTTTGAGCGGGCTTTTCAAGCTCTAACTCCCATTGTTTGTTCTTAATTTTTAGAATTTTTTTAGCGGCGCTTTTACCTTTCCTTCCGGCTGTGTTGTCGGAATTATATTCAATGCTTGAGATTATATTCGCATATTTCGGCTTTGACCCCGAAAATTCTTCTCTCCTATCTCCGCAGAGCCTATATGGTTAGGACTCTTAACCTTTGCGCCGCCAGGTGCTTCGATAATTTTGGATTGACCCGCAGATTATCTGCCAATAACATTGCCGCCTACATATTATGAAAAAGAAATTATTGGCAATCCTGATTTCCTCAATGGGCCTGCTCTCCATGCAGGCCTTTGCGGAAACTTATCAAATAAAATCTCCAGACGGAACTATCGAGGCAAAAGTCAGCGATGGAGATAAGCTAAAGCTGACCGTGCTCGTGGACGGTAAAGTCGTGCTGGATTCGGCGGAGATATCAATGGATACCAGCAAGGGTAAACTTGGAGTCGGCGCTACTGCAATAGGCTCTTCGGCAACTTCTGTCGATACAAAGTCCACCCCGGTGTGGGGTATCCGCAAAACCGTGCCGGAAGTTTACAACCAACTCGTTCTCGATTTTAAAAATAATTATAAGCTTACGCTGCGCGCGTATAATGACGCCGTCGCCTACCGCTTTTCGACATCATTCGGAGGCGGGGAACTTTTAGTGAACGATGAAACTCTCCTGTTGCCCCTTGATTCGTCCGACAAAATTATAGCCCATGCGGTGACTTCTGACATGGATTCGTTTGAACACGAATTTCTCCGCATGAAGGTTTCGGAAGCCGCAAAACACCACAGCATTACGCTTCCCCTGATATACGAGAAAGACGGCATGAAAGTTGCGGTGGTTGAGTCTGATCTCTGGAATTATCCGGGCTTGCGCTTTAAGCACGGAAAGAAGGGCGGTCTCGACTCTTATTTTGTTAAATATCCGAAGTCATTTAAAGAGAATCGCCATATTATGACAATCGGCGAGAGCGAGAATTTTATAGCTAAAACATCGGGGACGCGCGATTTCCCGTGGAGGGCGTTTATTCCCGCGAGGCGCGACTCCGATTTGGCCGTAAATGATTTGGTATATCGTTTGGCTCGCCCGAGCGAGATTTCCGACACTTCATGGATAGAGCCCGGCATATGCGTTTGGGAATGGTGGAATTGTTGGAATCTTGAAGGCGTAGATTTTAAGGCTGGCATCAATGAAGAAACTTATAGGTATTACATAGATTATGCGGCCGAACACGGCATACCTTACTTGCTTTTCGATGCCGGTTGGCTGTCGGGTTTTGATGTGGCCCATATGCTTGGAACTGACGAAGTTCTCTTAAAAGAAAAGCCCTATATCGATGTGCCTGGGCTTATAAAATACGCCCATTCAAAAGATGTGAAAGTCATACTGTGGATGCTTGGCAAGAGCATGAACAAGTATCCTGTCCAAAGCTTCGATATACTGAAGAAGTGGGGGGCTGACGGCTTAAAGATAGACTTTATAGACAGGGACGACCAGCTCGCCGTTGAATTTTATGAGAAGATGGCCAAACTCGCCGCGGAGCGTAAGATGCTCGTGGATTTCCACGGCTGCATGAAGCCCGCCGGCCTGTACAGGGCGTATCCCAATGTCGTGAATTTCGAGGGTGTGAAAGGCGCCGAATTCAATAAATTCAAGGAAGGCGGCCTCACACCTACGCACAATGTGGATTTGGTGTTTACCAGAATGCTTCAAGGGCCCATGGATTACACTCCCGGCGTGATGCGCAACTGCAGGGATAACGAATTTTATGTCTGCAACAACCAGCCTATGGCAAAGGGAACGAGAGCCCACCAAGTGGCAATGTACATAGCCTATTACGCGCCGTTGCAGATGATGTGCGATTCTCCGACAGAGTATCTCAAATATCCCGAACTCCTTGAGTTTATAGCCACTACTCCCACCACGTGGGACGATTCCAAAGCTATAGAGGGAAAAATAGGCGAGTATGTAGTTCTCGTTCGCCGCAATGGTGATACATATTATATAGCTGGCATGAATGGCGGAGACGCCCGCGAGGTCGAGATAGACTTCTCTAAAATACTTCCGGAGGATACCGTTGCAAAAGCCGAAATTGTGCGCGATACCGTCAATTCCGACAAGCTTCCGCGCGACTACAAGCAGGAAGTCATAGACGTAAATTCCGAATCCAAGCTGAAGCTGAAAATGGAAAAAGGCGGCGGATTCGCCATAAAACTTACCCCGTGCGTTATTGATATTTTCGGGGTTGGGCTTTTTTAGAAAATTCTAATTTGCTTGGGGCGCGGTTAATTCCGCGCTCTTTTTTTAATGGGAGCTTGTCCGCATAATGAATTTTAAGCACTTGCTTGTGGACGGTTGGAATATTGTCCATTCCGATTCCGAATTGAAGCGCGCTTTTGAAAGGAGCTCGCAGGAGGCTGTTCGGGCAATGCTTTTAGAGAGGCTCGCGCCTATTCACGATTTTGGAGGGGCGCGGCTTACAATCGTTTACGACGGCCGCGGTGAGGAGATATCCATAGTGCGCCCATACCGTTCCCTTACGCTTTCCGAAGTTTTTACTCCGTCCTCAATGACTGCCGACGAATTGATAGAGGGGCTTTGCGCCACGTCAAAGAATCCCGATTCCCTCGCCGTTGCCACTCGCGACGGGCTCATACGCCTCACGGCGTCAAGTTTTGGAGTCTTTACAATTTCCCCCGAAGAACTTTTTGAATTGGCCTGTAAAAGCGGCAGAGAGCTTAAATTGGCGGTCGAGAAAAATTCTTTGGCATCGCGAAGGCGTTGGCGTGAGAGCTCTCCGTTTGACGTTTTGGACATATTGGCTCTCGATCTGGGGAAAGTTATGCAATCTCCGTTTGCCCGCAGAAAATCCAAAAATTCCGAATCCGGAAAAAAAGAACCTGCTAAGCTTGCGGCCGGAAATCTTTGCGGCGATAAAAAAGGCGGCGGGGATAATAGTAAGATTGCCCGTAAAAAATCCGGAACAGTTTCAAAAAGTAAGACAAAATTTAAGAAAACGATAAAAAATTTGTCGGGACTCTCCCGCGATTTTCTGCGCGGATAGTTCCAGCTAAACTGTAAGTCCTCAATTCATTGCAAAAACGAAATATCCGAATTTAATTATATTTTTTATGTCTGCGAAATAATTTATAATTTGCTGGGGCAAATATGCTCGGCCGACATTTTAAAATATCGTATAGTTAAGGGCGATTGTATTGATTTCGGAAAACTTTCCAAATAAGAAGCCCCCGTCGTAGGGTGGGGGCTTCTTGCTTCTATTCCTCTTTGGATTTTTCGTCGGAGCTTTCGTCCTCTGGGGTTTCGGATTCCTGGGGGTCTGCCGGGGTTGCGGCGGCGGCCTCGATAATCTTTTCCGAATCCCCGTCGGTCTTTTCGGCGGCTTCTTGCACGGCGGTTTCCGACTTTTGGTCGAGCACGGGTTCGTCCGATTCCGCTTCAGGCTCGATTTTAGCGGCATCGGTTGTCTTGTCTTTTGGCTTTGCCAGATATGGATTTGCCTGCAAAGAGGCGTCCGCGTATTCCACTACGTACCCTTCTGAAATCAACCATGCGAGCTCGCGCCATACAGCTGCAAGCTTGGCTTTGGTTTCGTCGGAAAGCTCTTCAGGGTGAGATGGCGGTTCTCCGGTATTTTCAATATTATCTGAGCCCGCCTCTTCGGAAAGCGGCTTGGGCTTTGATTCGGATTTTGGAGCCTCCATTCCCAGGAATTTGTACGGTAGCTGATCCGCCAATATGCCGGAATTCGCAGAGATAAAATCGAATATCTTCTGTGGGGCTTCCGCCAGAGAATCTCCCTCAAACAGGAATTTTCTTTTTATCGCTGATACAAATGCGAATCCTTTGGTTCCGCGCTTATATACCGCGAAGCCCGTGCGGCGCAGCCTGCCGCGGAGATTGTTTGCGGTGACGATGGGGAAGCGCTTTTGCTTGTGCCATGCCTCCTCGATATTTTTGCGTATTCTTCCGAAGGGAAGGCGTGCGAGATTTGCGCCTTTGAATCTGACCTGGTCGTATTTTTTTACGAGTTCGGCTCCCCATTTGTGGGCGACATGGTTCATTGCGGCTTCGCGCGTCTCAAATATGGAATTTTCGCCTTCACCGGGTTCTTTCAATTTATAGACCGTGCGGACTTTCATTTGCTCCACCCACTTGGAAATTTCGTCGGCGTCCCGGACGCCCTCGACCTCCGAAGCGAATTTTTCAAAGGGAATCTGCGGGCATTTTTCGCGGTGGTATTCGTGCAGATATTCGTTGTACTTGTGCCAATTTGGGGCTCCGAGGAGGTCACCAGTTATCTTGCTGCGGTTTACAATTTGGAAATTTCCCTTGGGAGGCTCGCACTCCTGCTGGACTTTCTCAAATTTTTCGTCCACCAAAAATTTTACTGCAGCGCTCTTTGCGCTCTGTTCGTCTTCAAAAGGCAAATTATAAGGTTGGGCGCAATATAAGGGAGCGGTGTTTCCTTCTTTGTCGGGGAGGTTCTTCGCCAGAATTACGAAGCGCTCGGGCTTCTCGAGTACGAGCTGGGCGATATCGAAGAGCTGGTATGTGCGCATAGAGGCCTTCATTACTTTAGCCAGCTTGTCTATCGGGGCGTCGTCAGGGTAAAATAAAACCTCCATTGAAAAATTAAAAGGCGGCTTTTTATCGTGTTTGATGCGCTTCCCCTTTTTCCCGTCACCCGCATTGCGCCTGTCTTTCTTGTTTTCGCCGTCGCGCTTCTGTTGGCTAAACTTAGGTTTGCGATTGTCAAATCCCCGTTCGCGGCGCGGCGGAAAGTCGCGCTGGGCGGAGTTTGAACTCGGCGTCCACGCCGTGGCAAATTGCAGGCTTGTCAGTTCGCTGAGATCGGGTTTTTGTTCCTCTTGCTTTGGGTCGTCGGCCATATCGCGCCTTTTTTATTATTGCTTGCCTATTGTTTCTTTATAGCTGTTTTGAGTATAGAATATTTGCGTTAAGCTGATTTTCTTCAAGCAGTTTTTTTACATATGAGCGTTTTTTCTCAATAAACTGGTCAATATTCATTGGAGAGTTTACTCTCAAATCTTAAATTTTTTAAGAAAAAAGCTTGTAATTCGTAATAAAATAGCCGATATTGTCCGCACAAATTGAGAGGAAGTTCACAACTTACCCTGAAAGATAGGAATAAAAACTATGAAACTGTTCAAAAAAATCGCTATATTGCTTGCGCTGTTCGTTTCAGCATCACTATTTGCGGCGGATGCTCCAGCTTCTGCCGGAAATGCGCCTCAAGCCAATAAAATTACAAAAACGGAAAACGGCGTGACCGTATCTGTTTTGGAGAATTCAGACGGAAGTGTCCATCTGGAAATCTCTATGAATAAGAACGAGTCGCTCTCTTGCGGTGAAGCTTACAAGAGAATAGTCGATACTGTCATGAAGGCTCTTTCTGCAGAGAAGACAAAGTCGGTTTTTGGTACTATATCCAGTCTGCTTAAGACCGCTATATCCGATCCGAACGCTCCTCTTGACAGACCCATATCCATAAAGGTAAAATTCCCGAAGCCCACTGATGCGTCTGTTATGCTCGCTTCCACCGAGGCTTCTATTGATGGCCAGAAAATTTCTGCCGAGACAAAGACAACTTTTAACGAAAATGGAACTTCAAATACACTCGGCAATATGGAAGTCACAAGCCCTTCCGGTGTAAAGGCTCCAATGGCGCCAGTTATGCTTACAACTGATGCATCTGGCACCGTGAGTGGAATGGTCGGAGACGAAACTCTTAGCGACGTCTCTGAAACTGAGGCCGCTAATGATATTACTACTCCCACTTCGCAGAGAAGTGTCACCGGCGGTCCGGGCGCAGATTCGACTCCCGTTCCCAATCCTACGATTGTCACTTCGGGTTCTGTCAGCAGATAATATACTCTTAGCCTTTTCCAACGAGTTGTAAAAGGCTGAATCTAAAGCTGAGAACCGTTAAGATTCCGATTCTTTAAAAGGGTTTAGAGGCCGCCATATGGCGGCCTCTTTTTGTTTCTATCTGCGCCAAATTAGTATTTCGGCGAATTTTATGTGCCTAAATAATATCGGTGTTGAATTTTATCCAATCGACAAACTTATCAGCAATGGCTTCTGCCCGCGAATCAATTTCAGGCATATCTTTTGTTGGGGTTTTTACAATGTATGCAAAAAGTTGCTGCATAGGCTTTGATAAGTTCTCATAAAAATCCTCTATTACGGGATAGCCCTCTTGTTTTGTAAGAGCGTATAAGAACTTTATGCGTACGGCTTGTGGGGATAAAAGTGAATCCAAGGCGTCTATGGCTTTATGGGCATAAAAGTAGAGCCGAGGTATGTCTTCTATATTGCGGGCATTCTTGATTATTTTGTCGGCTATTTCAGATGCGATTTGAAAAGCATCATATCTCTTTATTAGATTTAAACGCCGCTTTATAATTTGAAAGTCGTGCAGGAATTTGGGCGACTGCTCCGAGCTTATGTATGTAAAACCGTCGATATCGTCGAATAAATCTGGGAGCGGGCTTGTTTTAGAATTCGACAAGCGCTTCATTATATACATTAAGCCCAGGCTTTGCGAGAGGCATGCAAGGAGCAGATGTTTTTCTCCGCGCGTTTGGCGGTCGAGAACGATACATTTGCCGGTTGCACTATATTTTAGCATGTCTGGCTGTGGTGCTCTTTTGGTGCGCCGCCGAGCTTTTCTATTGTATTGGGGTCTTTATTCCATTCGGGGATTACGGCGCCCCCGGATATAATGAGTTTCATCGCGTCGCCTACGCTCATGTCGAGTTTTACGATTTTATTTACCGGAGCCATTACAAGAAATCCGCTGGTGGGATTGGGCGTAGTGGGGACGAATACATTTACAACTTCCTCTCCGGTGCGGGCCTGTATTTCGCCCTTTGCGGTGCTTGTCATAAATCCTACCGCATAGAGGCCGGGCTTTGGAAATTCAAGGAGTACGACCTCTTGGAATACGGCTTTTTGTTGCTTTGAGAAAGTGTCGACTATTTGTTTTACAGTTCTGTAAATGAGCCCGGCAACGGGAATTTTATTTATAAGCGTCTCGAATACGCGTATGAGCATTTTCCCGAGAAAAAACTGCGAGAGGAATCCGAGTACGGTAATTATCACAAGCACTATCAGTGTGGCGCAGACGTCGAGCATCATTTTGCCGAATCCGCTCGCCGGAAAATTCGCGTCGAATAGGGAAAATACCGGCACGAAAAATATTTTGCTTACGGGGGTGCCTATATTGTTTATAAGCACCACGACCACAAATACCGTCACCGTAAGGGGAAGGGCTATCAGCGTTCCCGTGAGTAGAAAATTGCCTATGCGCTTTAGCATTGTTATTTTTATTTGAAGGTGAAAATCGGCTTGGAAAAATTGCGCGATAGAATCTGCATGGCGGACGATTCCGCCGCGCGCATTTTTATGGCGTCTTCCGGGGAGATGTCGTCTATTCCCGCCAGATGCAGATAACCGTGGGCAAAGTACAGGGTCAGTTCCCAACTTGGCGATGTTTTAAAATCCGCGCTTTGGCGGAGCGCCGTCTCGGCGCTTGCGCAAATCTCTCCGGCGAACTCTCCGCCCTTGTCTCCCTCAAAGGTTATTACGTCTGTTGGATTGGGGTTATCCATGAAGTCGGCGTGTATTTTGGAGATTTCATCGTCGTCGAGAATTGCCAGCGACAATTCTCCGTGCGGAGCCCGCAGAGATTCGGGAAGTTCGCCGTCGAGTTTTCCGATAAAACGCTTCAGAGCCGCGCGGTCGGCTTTTACTATTCTGCTGCGGTTGCAAATGGATATTTTCCTCATAGCATGTCTTGTACTCTCTTTAGCGAGTCTATGGCGTCTTGGGTGCGAACCGCGCGATTAAGCTCGAGAACAAAAATATGTTTCTGCGGATTAAAAAATTTTGATAATGCGGTAAAATCTATATCGCCTTTGCCTATTGCGATGTGGTCCTTGCCGGATTTCGAACAGTCGTGGAGGTGCCAGCCCACAATTTTATCTATGGTGCTCTCTATTAGTTCAAGTTGCGAGTTGAGGCGCATGAGCTCTTTCTTTTTTGAGTGCCCTATATCGTGCCACGCTTTTATGAGAGGAAATTCGGAGAGCCCGCTCATAAAGCTATCAAAATTCCAGTCCAGGGGCAGTTCGGGGGCGTTATCCCTGTTCTCTACTCCTATTTTTATATTTTTTTTAGAGAGAAAATCGTATAACTGGGCTATGTTGCCTTTAATTCGGGCGTAGGATTTTTCCGACTTTTTTAGCGACTTTTTTAGAAATTGGTCGCGCGTATAGCGAAAACGCGGATTTGATTCAAGCTCTTCAGAGTCGGGGATTTTCTCGTCCGCAAAATATTCCGATAGATCGGCGTCCGGCTTTCTGAAAAAATACGAGAGCGACCCCATATGGCAGACCAAGACTTTTGCATTGCACTGTTCGGCAAATTCAAGAGATGTCTTTGTATGCCTCCTCCACTGTTCGGATTCGCTCGATGACCTTGTGGAGGGAGAGTATAGATTTGGACATGCGCCGCTGGCAAACGGAGGTATCGGACAAAAATTGTGCAGCGATGAAACTTTTACTATATTCTCTTGCAGGGCGCGTTGGATTCCCTCAAGGGATTGGACTGTGGTGGAATGTCCAAGCTCCACATAGGAAAATCCCATTTCGGCAGCCTTGCAGAGCATGGCATATCCGTCATGCTTGAACTTATCTTGCAGATAGCTTGTGGAAAGAGAAATTATGGGTTCTTTTGTCACTGTCTCATCCAAATTCTTAGGGAATTCAACATGAATTGTTCGAGGGCCGGCACGTCGGCCATATTGAGTTCCATTAGAGATGCCGACTTCTCCAATTCCTGCACGGATCTCGATAGTTTTGAAGCTTGAATGGCTCCGCATGATGGCGCGCACTCTACGCAAATCTCCTCGATATCTCCCAACATTCGCTTGCGTATGGCCCTGCGTTCGCCGGAGTTTATGGCTTCCACGACTTCGTCGTCCAGTTCTTCCTTTGAGATTTCGTCAAGATTTGCGCTGCCTTCCGTTAAACGCGAAAGTATAGCGTCGAAGCGCGACAACAATCCGTATGCGCGCATTGCGGCATTTCCTGCGGAGGAGCGCGTGTGTCCGCCGCGCATTATCGCCTGTTGCCACTTTTTAAAGTCTTCGAGCCAAAGCTTCCATTCTTCGTCATCGATGCGTTCGGGCGGCGTATCTACGCGCATGGCTATGCATCTGCTGCGTATTGTGTCCAGGAGATCGTTGGGGCGTGTGGAAAGAATGAAAATTGTGGTTCCCGAAGGCGGTTCTTCAAGAGTTTTGAGAAAGGCGTTTGCGGCGACATTATTCATTCTGTCGGCTTCGTATATTATCGCCACTTTTTCGCCGCCCATATTTGACGTTTGGCGGAGGTCGCGTATCATGCGCCTCATCGTATTGGGCGGCCAGTCTCCCCCAACCTTGTCCGATTCAGCCCCAACCCTTATATGGCGGGCCTTGCCTTCTGGTCGCAATTCAAAGAGGTCCGGGTGGCGTCCGGGATATTTTCCGAGCAAAATTTCCGACGCGCTCTTGGCGACATTCTCAAGCGCGACAAGAGAAGTGCCATATAATAGTATGGCATGGTGCAATCTCCCGGCGGACTTTGCGGACGTGAGAATTTGAATCGCCTTTGAAGGATCAGACATTGAACTTGTTTTTTATTATGGAGAGTATCTTTGCGAAAGTCTCCGATTTTTCCCCCGAAGAATCGACAATTGCAAAGCGTTCAGGTTCCAATTTTGCGAGTTCCAAAAATGAGCGCCGCACTTTTTCGTAAAATTCCGATTTTTGGGAGCCCATTCTGTCAGAAGCCCCGCGGTCGCGACTCTTTGCCCGGGCCAGACCCTCAATCACCGGAATGTCGAGCACTATGGTAAGGTCGGGTTTCAATCCTCCCGTGGCGAAGGAATTGAGGAGGCTTGTCGATTGGGCGTCTATCATTCTCGCGGCGCCCTGGTATGCAGTTGTAGAGTCGGCAAACCTGTCGCAAATCACAATTTTGCCGTCGTTTAGGGCGGGCTTTATGAGGTGTTCCACATGTTCGGCGCGGGCGGCCTCAAAGAGCAGAATCTCCGATCGCGCCGACATTTCCGCGCCGTCTTCCCGCGACAGCAAAAGCTCCCTGATTTTTTCGCCGAGCCTCGTGCCTCCGGGTTCGCGGGTAAGGACATAGGGAATGTTTTTGTCGTCGAAGTATTTGGCGAGAGCCTTTATGTGGGAGCTCTTGCCGCAACCTTCCCCGCCTTCAAAGGTAATGAAAATTCCTCTTGGCATTAGTCTAATTTCATTAGTTTGGAGGCTATGACTTGGGCGTATACTCTTATGAGGAAGTCGTTGGGGTGGTTTACGTTGTTGCCGGTCATATCGGTATATCCCTTTGTCTTTAGAAGATACTTGTGTATGCTGCGAACGTCGGCTACGGCTATGCCTTGGGTTTCCAAATTCTTGTCTGAATCTATATAAGCATCGTGTCTTTGCGGATCCATCCATTTTTCATTGGCCATCATTTGGGTCACAATTATGAATTCGGCGTCGGGATTCTCCGCGCGGAACTTCTCCATCAATTTCTTAATGTAGGTAGTGCGTTCCAAGGCGTTTAGGGGGTCGTTCATGCCGAAGGCCAGAATCACAAGATCGGGCTTGTCGGGCGCGGCGTTATCGGCAGCGTGTTCGAGGCCCCATTGGGAGCCCGAGCCGCCAAGACTGCGATTTATTACGTCTATTTCGTCGTAGTCGTAATAGTCGCGAAGCGCCATTCCTATAAGATTTGCCCACGTGGGTTGGAATGGATTCCTAAAATCATTGGCTGTCGAATTTGCCCCTGATGCTATGCTGTCGCCGTAAACACAAATCCTAAGGGGCTTTTTGGCTTTTAACTTCTTTAGTGTTTTAGGGAGCAGATTTTTATCGAACTTTGTTCCAAATTTTTCGTAGTTCCAGTTGGAACCGTCATGCGTGTAAGTTATTCTTATATCTCGAGAGCCGAACCATTGTCCCTCGTGGAAAAGTCCCCAGCCGTTTATCGGATTGAATTTCATGGTCATTTTAAGTTCTTTGGCCTTTTGGGGATCGGAAGTGTACATGTATTCTTCGGGATAAACTTCTATTTTGCTGCCTTCGCATATCTCGATTTCGCCGTCTTTTACTATAAAATCTTTGCCGAGTTTATATTCTTCGACTTTCCCGTCTTCACAATAGCGCTTCGCAGAGAGAATTTTTTGTGGAGTAAACAGCATTTTAGCCCGGGACGGAGTCCCATTTACGCCGCTTATAAAGAAAAAAGTCTCGTCGGTGAGCATTCCGGGTTTCCAAATCGGGCGCATTATTTTGTCGAGTTCGTAGGCCACTTCCGTGGCTCCCCTGAATTCTATAAGTTCCACAGCTATGGGGGTCTGGTTTTCGGGAGCCCCTGCAAGAGACAGTTCGAAATTCATTACTGCTTCTTCATTTTCTATGGCGGCATTGTAAAAACGCGTTATATCCACGCTTCCGGCGCTGCGCTTTTTCCACGACGTAATCGCCCCTATTATGCGACCTTTGTAAGTCACTGTTATTGAAGGGCAGTTCTTGGATATCTTTTCATCTAATGGGTGGAATACGGCTATGAGTCCCAAGTAGGGAAGCTTTTGGCCGTTAAATTTTGAAATCTTAAGCGATGCGCTTATTCTCCCGTCCTGTCCATTTGCGCTCCCAAGCACAAACATACTTCCTTCTTTTACATTTCCGCTCCAATCAGCTTTGGCGTTTACGAATTCAAAGGCCGCGCATAAATGAAACGAAAGCATTGCGGCAATTATGATACTTGTAATCTTCTTCATATTTTTAGCTTTTTTATATTGTCGTAAAAGAACGCCTCTGCGCAGCATTTCGGAACTTCGCGCAGGGCTTCATCGGTTATTGTAATCAGTTCTTCGGTTTTAAATTTTCGCGGATAGAGCCGTAACGGATAATCAGAACCGAAAACGACGTTTTTGCAAAACAAATTGCACGCCTTTTTCCATGCGCTGGTATCGTACAAAAGCGGAGTGGCTGCGGAATCGAAGAAAATATTGCCGGATTCCCTGAAAATTTTTCCGCCGTCTCCGAATATTTCTCCTCCCGCCCAATGGGCCAGAATGAATGTATTGTGCGGAAATTTTGCAATTGCGGCAATTATCTTGTCGTTTTGGGTGTCAGCCTTCCCAAAATATTGGCGGGGCTCGGGCTTTGTCATATGCAGGCAAATCGGAAATTTAATTGCCGCGGCGGCTTCGGCAAATTCCGCGAAGATATCGTCCATTATGTCGAATTTCTGTACGGCTTCGTGCAATTCTCCGAAACCTGAAAATCCCATGTCTTGGGCCGATTCCACAATTTCGCGGGACCCTTTGCCGTCGGACGGATTTACTGCCGCGAACGCGGAAAGTCTATCGGGGTGTTTTCGTATTATATCGGCTATCTTGCGATTCTGTTCTCTGCATGTGGAATTGTGCTCCCAATACCACCCCTGAATTATAGCCCTCTCTATGCCTGCCGCGTCCATGTCGCGCAGAAACTTGTCTATCGTGGGAAAGCCCTGCAATGATAGTTTGCCGTCGGGGCGCGGGCCGTTTATAAATCCCCAATATGTCTCGCATGCGGATTTCGCCCATGCGGTTTTATCTCCCTCTATGGGAAAAAAATGTGTGTGGGCGTCTATTATTTTCAATGTTATATGAAGTTAAAGTAGAGCATTGCCGCAAGAAGCGCCGCCAGAAACAGCCTATACCATGCAAAAGGCGCAAGCCCGTGCCTGGTAAGAAATCCGACAAGCCATTTTACTGAAATCGCGGCGCTTACGAACGCTACGGCTATGCCTACTAAAAGAGGCATAGGCGATATGCTTTCGAGCGTTGCGGGCCCGTCTTGCGCGGCTTTGTAAAATGACGCCGCCGACAGCGTCACCAGACCGAGTAAAAAGCTGAACTTTGCAGCATCGGCGGGTTTTAGTCCGGCGGCGTATCCGCCGAGTATTGTCATCATAGACCTGCTTGTACCCGGCCACATTGCCACGCATTGCAGGAGGCCTATTAAGAGGGCCTGGCGGGGCGTCATAGCGCTTATTGTGGAGAATTTTCCGTCGCAGGCTATACGCTTGTCGTAGATTTTCTGCATTATGAACATTAGGAAGGCTCCTGCCGCAAGCGCTACAATTATCGGTTTTACCCCGAATAGATGTTCTTCGATATGTTTGTCAAATAATAGTCCGAGAATTGCGGCGGGCATAAAAGCCACCAATATGTTTATGGCCAGTTTAAGCCCGCTTGGATTGCGCCCGAGTATTCCCGCCAATATCTGGAGTATTTCCGCTTTATAAATGAGCGCAACAGCCAATATCGCCCCTATCTGTATTACTATTGCATAGGCTTCTGCGGCTCTTCTTAAAGTAAAGCTGGCTCCGCTATCGTCGATGATTTCTTTAGATTTGGAGTCTAAGAGAGGTTCTTCCGAATTTAATTCGAGAAACTCGTTGGCTATGAGAAGATGTCCGGTGGACGATACTGGCAGAAATTCGGTGAATCCTTCAACAAGTCCCAATGCCGTGGCGTCGGCATAGCTGATGCCGGATTTTGCAAAAGCCCCCGCGCATGCAAAAAGGAAGACTGTGATTATGGCGGCTATTCTCATATCTTAAAATGGCTTGCGGGAGTCGAGGGCGCTCTTGATTGTCACGGAGTCGGCAAATCCAAGTTGGCTGCCGCTTGGAAGGCCGAATCCTATGCGTGTGATTTTAATCTCCTTGTCTCTCGGCAAAGCTCGTTCTCTTATGTAGTGGCATGTGGCCTCGCCTTCAATATCGTTTGAAAGGGCCAGCAGTATTTCGGATACTTCTCCGGAGGCTATGCGCTCTGACAGCTCTTTCAATTTGAGCTTTTCGGGGCCCACCTTATGAAGGGGCGAAAGCTTGCCGCCAAGCACGAGATACTTGCCGCGCCAGGCTCCCGAACGTTCTATGGAGGAAATATCGCTGGCGCTTTCCACAATGCATATTTTAGAGGAATCCCGCGAAGAATCGCGACAGGTGTCGCAGACTTCCCCGTCTTCGGACAGCCCAAAACATACGGGGCATTCGGTTATGCGCTCTGCCGCCGCGGACAATGCCTCAAAAAGCTCGCGGGCGTCGGATTTATTTTCAAGCGTTAGGTGTAGGGCTATGCGCTCCGCGCTTTTATATCCGAGTCCGGGGAGCTTCTTTAGAATGTTTTTGAGCCTGTCGAAACTTTCGCTCATCGGCTACATAAGGCCAGGAATGGAGAATCCTCCGGTGATTTTCGACATTTCCTCTTCGCTCTTCGCCTGGGCTTTTGCGCATGCGTCGTTTACGGCCGCCACTATTGAGGCCTCTATATCTTCAACGCTCTCCTTGAGAAATTCCGGATCGAGCTTTATTGATTTCAATGCTCCTTTTCCGCTCACGGTCGCCTTTACGGCTCCGCCTGCTGCGCTTCCCTCTATTTCAAGGGTTCCGAGCTGTTCTTGCGCGGCCTCCATGGCCTTCTGCATTTTTTGTGCCTGTTTTAAAAGTTTACCGACTCCCGGCATGGTTTTCCTTGTTTTAGTTGTTTGTATTTTTGTTCGATTGCGATGCGGGTGCATCAAATTCTCTTTACCGCCAATAGTGTAAGATCGTCCTTAAATTCAGATTTGCGGTGGGTGAATTTATTCACGGCGCTTATTATTTCGTCCGCCATGTCCGAGGCGGAACGCGTGCCGAGATTTGTCACGGTATTTGAAAGCCGTTCGCTTGAGAATTCCTCCATTGAGGCGTTAGTTGCCTCTGTGAGCCCGTCGGTGTAAGTGACGAACATATCCCCGCGGGCAAAGGCGATTTCTATATCTTTTATGGAGTTGTCGAAAATCTCCGGCCCCGCCATGCCCACGGCCATTCCGGGACTCATTATTTCCGTTGTGCTCTTGTCTTCGGCCCTATAGAGCAGGGGGCGTTCGTGCCCGGCTCTGGCAAGCGTTATCTTTGAAGCGTCTTTTTCTATTATCGCGTAGATTATCGTTATAAACATGTCCATTCTCATGGAGTTTACCAGCTCGCGATTCACTTCCACCAGCGTTTCCGAAGGCGTATTCTTTGTCATTGCTATGTAGCGCAGCTTAGTTTGGCATATGGCCATCAAAATCGCGGCGGAAATGCCTTTGCCGGATACGTCTCCTATTACCATTCCTATTCTTTCATCGGGAAGTTTGAAGCAATCGTAGAAGTCTCCGCCTATGAGCTGTTGGGGAATGTATTTTACGGCGAAGTCGAGGTCGTTATTTTCCGGAAGCGTGCGCGGCAGGAGATATTGCTGAACGCTGCTGGCCAGACGGAGGTCGAAGTCGAGCTTGTTTTTTTGCAGCAGGGCGCTAACCGCCTCTTTGTGGTGCAGGGCGACTCCGGCCTGTTCTCCCAGCGAGCACGCGAGAGAAAAATCCGTATCCGTAAAACTTTTTCCGCTTATGGGATTTGCCACGGCGAGCACCCCGTGCATTTGCCCGCCAAAAGTCATAGGCACTACTATCAGACTTTTTGTGTGGAGGGAGTCGTCGTCGTGTTTAATTATGCGCGGATCTCTTGTGGCGTCTTTTATAAGAACCCCTTTTGCGTCGTGCGCTACCGCTCCTATCACGCCTTCGTTTGGCTCTACGGTCTCGTTGTTTATTACGCTCTCGAGAAAGTGCGTGCGGCTCTCACCCGCGGGAGGCTTCCCAATTTTTCTTGTTTGCGGCGGGAATAGCCCTTCAACCGCCTTTGCTGTCAACGATCCGTCGGGATTGCGCTCATATACGCAGGCGCTCATCGCGCCGCAGCCGAGCGCAGTCGCCCTTACTATCAGCGCGTACAGTTTTTCTCCTTCGGCGTCTTCGCCAAGATTTCCCGCCGTCTTGTGCAGAAATTCTATCACTATGTCTTTTTCTTGGCGGGTGCGGTAGAGCTCTTCCCTTATGGACATTGCCAGAGCTTTTTCCTTGAAAAACATCAAGAAAGCTATTGCCGCAAGGGTAATCCCCATAATCATTACTGCCAGAGCCATCATTTCTTTGATGTTTCTATCTCCCTTTTTAGGAATTTTATTACGTCTTCAAATTTCTCCCTATTGGAAGGGTCCGTCTCTACAAGATTCTCATGGGCCCGCAAGACGTCTTCCGGTTTTGCCCCTCCCTGGGAAATAGCTTCTCCGCTTTCTGAGCTTTCGGAGCGGGCCTGCACTTCTTTTATAGACACAAAATTGTCGAGTCCAAGATTCTCCACCAGCTCTTTGTTGCGCGGACTTAATCCTATCAGGGTCATTTCGCCCTTGGGGATTGTCTTTACAAGCCTCAGAGCCGCTCCAGCTATTATGCCCAAAAACGTGCTGTCCATTCCCGTGCATTCCGAGCAGTCAACATTTATTGAGTTTACGCCATCGTCGAGCATGCGGTCGAAGAATTCTCCTATCCCCATGCAATTTAGATAGCTTGCCCTCCCGACAACCCGCATTTCCGCGGAATTGCCTTCGTGTTTTACATAGTATTTTGTTTGAAGTTGCATTTTGGCTATTTGCCCGCGATTTTCTTCAGAACGTAGGGAAGTATGCCAGATTCCTTAAAATATTCAACCTCTATCGGAGTATCCACTCTCAATAATAGCGGAATTTTGCGGCCGTCGGAAATGGAGAGCACCGCCTTCTGCGACGGAACCACTCCATTTTCCAGGCCCTCTATTGTGAAAGTCTCCGCGCCGGTCAATCCGAGCGAATCCGCATCTGTATCGGCGTCCGCAAACTCGAATGGAAGTATTCCCATTCCTATGAGGTTGCTTCTGTGTATGCGCTCAAACGACTTCACCACGACAGCTCTCACCCCTAAGAGCTTTGTCCCTTTTGCGGCCCAATCGCGCGAGCTTCCCATGCCGTAGTCCCTCCCGCCGAATACTATCAAGCCTTCTCCGCGCCTTTCGTATTCCATTGCGGCGTCATATATATATACATTTTTCCCCTTGCCGTCTATCTTTGTGAATCCGCCTTCAACTCCTGCCGCCATCTTGTTCTTTATCCGCACGTTGGCAAATGTGCCGCGCGTCATTATGCGGTCGTTGCCGCGTCTTGAACCGTAGGTGTTAAAATCCTTGGGGGATATGCCGCGCTCGAGCAGGAATCTTCCTGCAGGAGTCTCTGGGGCGAAGGCTCCCGCCGGGGAAATATGGTCGGTTGTGACGGAGTCTCCGAGTATTGCCAAAGGACGCAAATCTTTCAGCCAATCGGGGGTCGGGGATTTTGCCGACTCGAAGAAAGGAGGCTTTTGAATGTATGTGCTATCTGGATTCCAATCAAATGTGTCGCCCGAAGGGCTTTTTATCATGCGCCAAAGCTGCGGCCCGCCTATGTCTGAATAGCGGTTTTTAAACATTTGTAGGTTGAGATTTTTAGACACGGCGTCCGATATTTCAGCGGAAGTCGGCCAAATATCGGAAAGGAATACTTTTTTGCCTCCCGGCGCGGTTGCTATAGGTTCGCTCTCAAAATCTATATCTATTCTTCCGGCTATGGCGAACGCAACCACCAACGGCGGGGACATGAGATAGTTCGCCTTTAGAATCGCGTGCACGCGGGCTTCAAAATTTCTATTGCCCGACAGAACGCTTGCGCATACGAGATCATTTTTCTTAACGGCGTCCGATATTTCAGCGTCTATGGGGCCTGAATTTCCTATGCACGTTGCGCATCCGTATCCGGCGAGGTTGAAGCCGAGCATATCGAGGTATTTTTGCAAGCCTGCGGATTCGAGGTAATCGCTGACGACGCGCGATCCCGGGGCGAGGCTTGTCTTTACATATGCCGGCGGGCGCAATCCAAGCTCGGCAGCTTTTTTTGCGAGCAATCCTGCCGCCACCATGACGTTCGGATTTGAAGTGTTGGTGCAGCTGGTTATCGCCGCTATTAGCACGCTTCCGTTGCGGATTGTCCCCTTTGATGTGGGAACCTCTTGAGGCGGGTTCTTTCCCGAGTCCGACAGGAGTTTTGCAAAGGCAGATTTCGACTGGAAAAGTTCGATTTTATCTTGCGGACGCTTTGGTCCGGCGATGCATGGCTTTATGGAGGATAGATCCAATTCCACAATTCTGCTGTAATCGCATTCGCCCTTAAGCGGAATTCCGAATATTCCCTGTTCTTTAAAATAATCGCGGGCGAGGGCCACAAGTTTGGGCTCCCTACCGCTTAGCTGCATGTATTCAAGGGTTTTTTCGTCAACCGGGAAGTATCCCATGGTTGCCCCGTATTCCGGAGCCATGTTTGCGATAGTCGCCCTGTCTGCGGGATTGAGTTCGCGCGCCCCCTCTCCGAAATATTCCACGAAGGCTCCCACAACTTTTTGTTCCCTTAATATTTTTGTGATGTTTAGGGCGATGTCCGTTGCTGTCACGCCTTCGGAGACTTTTCCGCATATGTGCACCCCAACGACTTCCGGTACTTTAAAGCACACGGGTTGTCCCAACATTCCGGCTTCGGCTTCTATGCCGCCCACGCCCCAGCCCACGACGCCCAAACCGTTTATCATTGTCGTGTGTGAGTCGGTTCCCACGAGTGTATCTGGGTAGAATACGGATTGTCCATCTTCGCTTTTCCTCTCAAATACGAGCTTTGCGAGGTATTCCATATTTATTTGGTGGACTATCCCGGTTGACGGAGGCACTACGGAGAATGTCTTGAAAGCCTGTTGTCCCCATTTCAGGAATTCGTAGCGTTCCCGATTGCGGGAGAATTCTTTTTCGAGATTTATATCGTACGCGTCTTTTGTCCCTGTGGCGTCCATTTGCACGGAGTGGTCAACCACCAAATCCACGGGAACTAAGGGTTCCACGGTGGAGGGATTTGCGCCGAGCTCTTTTGCGGCGTCGCGCATTGCGGCTATGTCGGCGAGCAATGGAACCCCCGTCAGGTCTTGTAAAATTATTCTGGACACCACAAATGGAACTTCGTAGTTCCCAGATTTATCGGCTTTCCATGATGCAAGTCTGCGGACGTCGGATTCGCATACGCGTTTGCCGTCGCAGTTTCGGAGCAGGCTCTCCAAAACTATTCTTATGCTGACGGGCAGCCTCGATACGTTTAGACCGCTTTCGGCGAGAGCCTTCAAGCTGTATATATAACCTTTTGCCCCGCTTTCCGCGGAGGAAAATTCTCTAAGTGTGTTAAGTGGGTTGTTCATATATCGGAAGCCTGTTTGGGTTCCTCCATTTTTATTGTGCACTCTTTTATCATACGTTCGCCAACCTCGTCAACGCTTACGCGAAGATTTTGGTTTTTGAAATAAATATTTTCGCCCTTTTCCGGGAATCTCCCCAGAGACATTGTTATAAGCCCTCCAAAAGTCGATACTTCGTCGGTCTCGAAGTCTATATCGAGAAAATCCTCGACTTTCCTGAGGGAGGCCAGCCCGGATACCTTGTAAGAATCGCGGCCCAGAGATTTTATCGTCTGGTCCGGTGACGTGTCGAACTCGTCGCGTATTTTGCCCACGAGTTCGCTCAATGCCGCGTCGAGCGTAAGTGCGCCTATCACTCCGCCGAATTCGTCTTCTACAAGGGCCATTTGCAGTTTATATTTGAGCAGTTTAGCGAGGGCGGTCTCAAGCTTGTCTGTTTCGCGGAGGCGCATGGCGTCGCGCCTTATCTTCATGAAATCAATCTCCGACGATTCTTCGTTCCCGAGAAAAATGTCTTTTATATGGACTATGCCGTAGCAGTTGTCGAGATCTTCGTTGCACAGCGGGTAGCGGTTATGCTTTGTGCGACGGGCTTTTGCAAGGTTCTCTTCCGCGGATTCGTTCGTGTCGAAATACACTATTTGGCTGCGCGGCAACATTACGTCGCTTACGTCGAGCTCCTGCAACTTCAGGGCGTTCGTCACTATTTTTCCGGTGTATGGCGAAATTGAATCGGATTCCGTCTCTCGCGCGCGCAGTCCCACGTCAACGTCCATGTAGTTGAAAGATGCCGATTCCCTGTAAGCCTTGGCTCCAAAGATTTTTTTACCCACCGTTCTAAGCATCCATTCCAAAGCGATTGAAGGATAGTATGCCGCCTTTAACCAAGCCGGCAGGGCATTCAAAACTTTTAAACTGTGCTCTTTGCCGTAATGGGCCGCGGGGAGGTCGAAGAAAACGTAGTTTGCCGCCAGAGCCGCGCCAGTGGACAGGCAGAAGATTGCGGGATAAACCCATGCGGAGCAGCCCGACAAAGAGCTTCCGCAGAGTTCTATCGTCATGAGGTACGCAAATCCAGCGGCGGCGGCAAATGCGAAGCGGCGGCCAAGCGATATTATCGGGGCTATTTTCCACGCGTTTGCCAAGCAAAATCTCGCCATGGGCGTGAGTTCGCGATTGGACGATTTATCTGAGTCGCGGTGTTTGGACGAAGCTCCGAGCACCGAGAATCTGTGGGAGGCTATTGCAAAACTTAGCATAGCCATAAGCGCTCCCGCCGCCATGCAGAGGGTCATGCCCAGCGCAAACAGTACTGTATGCAGATAGACGTCCACTACCTAAATAACTTTTTAAGCTCGTCGAGCAAACGTTGGTTTTGTTCGGGTTTCCCTATGGTTATGCGCAACCAGTCGGGAAGGCCATAGCCGACGTTCGGGCGCACTATTATGCCTTTCTTTTGCAGGGATACGAATGTTCCCGCGGCATCCGGCACTTTAGCCATTACGAAGTTTGCGCCTTCGGAAAAGTGCTCAAGGCCGAGCTCTTCCAATCCTTCGGAAAGCTGTTTCATTCCCGCCCTGTTGGAGCGCCTGCTTTCGTTTACGAATTCTGCGTCGTCGAGAGCCGCGATAGCCCCCACTTGCGCAAGCGTATTTACATTGAACGGCTCGCGCACCCTATTGATATATCCGGCCAGTTCCTCGGAGGAATACGAGTATCCTATCCTGAGACCGGCGAGGCCGTATATCTTTGAAAATGTCCTCAGGCATATTACATTGCGGCCTTCGTTTATGAGCGGCAATAGATCGACTTCTTGTTCTTGAAATTCGGTATAGGCCTCGTCGTAGCAGAATATGACGTGGTCGGGCAGGGCTCTTACAAAGTTTGAAACTTCGTCTTGCGGCACTACGCAGCCGGTCGGATTGTTGGGGTTTGCCATGAACACTATCTTAGTTTTTTCGTCCACGGCGTCGAGCATTGCGTCGAGGTCGTATCTCAGGTTGGGCATGGCGACGCTTCTGCATTCTCCGCCCGCGAATATCGTTGCGAGCTTGTAAACAATAAATGATTGCGCTCCGAACACAGCGTTGTCTCCCTCCTCGACAAAACATTGGGGAATAAATTCGAGAATTTCGTTGGAGCCGTTTCCGACCACGAGTTGCGACGGTTTGACATTGCGGACTTTAGCCAGCTCTTGCTTTAACTCGTAGCAGCCGCCGTCAGGGTAATAGTTGAGCCCGCCGAGATGTTTTTGTACGGCTTCCACAGCTTTTGGCGACGGCCCGAGCGGATTTTCATTGGAGGCCATTTTAAGTATTCCGTCAGGATCCAGACCGAATTCCCTGGCCACATACTCTATCGGCTTCCCGGTTTCATAGACGGGAAGGGTTGCTATTTGTTTTTTTAGCGAATCTTGAAGTTTCATATTTTGCAAAATAAATATCGCCCGTATTATCGGAGACAATTTTAATATTTGCAAGCGCAGATATTTTTGTAAAATAACCGAATTATGTTGATACTTTGCACAGGCGCGACCGGACTGGTCGGATATAATTTTGTTAAGGCGGCTTCCGCCGCGGGGCATAATGTGGTTGCAGTGTGCGGAAAGAATGCACTGCCCCCGCTTCGCGGAGTTAAAAGCGTGTCGTGCGACTTGTCCGATGCGGAAGCGGTCCAGCGCATGGTTCTCGACGCATTTCCTGAGGCTATTGTGAACTGCGCGGCGATTTCCCATCCGGCCGACGTCGATGCGAATCCGGAGCTTGCCGAAAAGCTTAACGTCGCCCTTCCCGCGAATCTTGCAGTTTTGGCGGATCACGTTAATGCGCGGTTTATACATTTGTCCACCGATATGGTCTTCGACGGTACTTGCCCTCCGTATAAGAATACCGATGTTCCGATGCCGCTTAATCTGTATGGGCAAACAAAGCTTCTCGCGGAGAAAAAAGTTCTAAAAATTTCGCCTTCAACAACCGTAGTGCTTCGCCTTAGCCATGTGAGCGGCAACAGCCTCACCGGCCGCCGCTCTTTGCATGAGAAGCTCTTGCGCCAATGGGCATCGGGCCAAAAATCAAAACAGCGTTCTGACGAAATAAAGCGCCCTCTCTCGGCCGGAAGGCTGGCGGACCTCCTGTGCGAGATATGCATGCGCCAAAGGCTCAGTGGCATATACCATTTTGCGGGCTTGGAATCCTTGAGCCGCTTTGAGATGGCCCGCAGAATAGCCGCGCATTTCGGCCTCAATCCGGATAAGTATGTGGAGGAGATTAAGGGCGATTCTCCTTGCGATTTGAGTTTGGATATGTCGTGTTTGGCCGCGCGGGTTAAAACGCGCTCCTGTATGTTTAACGAGCTTCTTCCTGAAATGGACCTCCCGGAAGATCTTGCAGGGTGGCTCAAGTCGGAAGGCGGACGCGCTCCCATAAAGAGGTACGTTATCGGGTAATTCACTCTATGAGGCTCGGATTCATAAGCATTTTGGTTTTTGCGAGCATGCGCCTCTTTGCGGAATCCGCACAGTTCCCGGCTCCTGCCGTAAGCGCGGAGCGCTGCCGTTTTATTCTCGCGGAATTTGCCGACGGAATGCTTAAGTCGGGGTGCGGTTCCGGAGCCTTGTGCGCGGTTTGGAACGGGCGTACTATTATGGCCGAACACATTCAAATCAGCGATTCGCCCGAAGGAAATGGCCAAAAATTCGCGCTTGGAAAAACATCGGCGGAGCTTGTTAGGATTTGCGCGGCGGAAATGGAAAAAAGCGGAAAGCTAAATGCGGGAGCCCCGTTTTCCTCCCAATGCTCTCTCTTTAGAATGAAAATGGGAGGGAAATCTTCCTTGGCTTCTCTCGAAGATCTTCTTGGCATGCGCGCGGGAGTGGATCCACATGCGGATTCGCTTGTGCCGCGGGAGGCTTCCGCCGAAGAGCTGTTTGATGTCGCCGCGCAGATTTCGGCGGTTTCATATCCCGGCGGGGATTTTGAATATTCAAAAGTCTCCTTATGCTTGGGCGCATATGGAATTGGTTATATATTTTTTAAGGAGTCGCCGTCCCCAGATAAAGATTTGAAAAAAGCTTTTGTCTCGGCAATGAAAAAGTATGTGTTCGCGCCTCTTGACATTTCCCAAAACATATCTCTTGTAAATGTCGATGATCCCTTATTTGCGGCGTCGGCTTTCGCTATCGATAAAAACGGATTGGCAAAGTGGCTCGAATTTGAGACGTCGTCGGGGAATCCGGAAATTTCTCTGCGTAGGAAGGCTTCCGGCAAAGACAGGCGCGGAGGCATCTGGCTGAATTCGTCGGTAGCCGATAGGGAACTTGAAATGTGCGGCGATTACGCATGGGAAACCGCCCATATAATTGCGGTTTTCCCGCGCTTTAACGCGGCATTTGCAGCGTTCGCTAAGGGAAATTCAAAGGAGGCTTCGCAACTGTGCGCGAAGGCGCTCAAAACTTTCGCGGAGAGCCTCGCATTTCCTTCGCAAAAAAAATGAAATATCTTACTACTTTTTTATTATTTATGAGAAATACGCGTTTTTACATTTTGGTATTTGCAATCTGCCTACTATGCGGACTTTCCCGCGCCAAGGACGAAGTCGTTTTTGTGGCGGCCGATTCCTTGAGCCCGGCGACCTCCGCCGTGTACAACGGTATGCGGGACGCGTTTGAGGACATGAAAGCCCGATTCGGAAAAACTATGGAAGTTCGATACGTTTCGGCGAACGGTTCCGCGGATAAACAAAATCTTGAGCTCGGTTCGGCGTTTACCGATGGGGCGAGGGCGGCCGTCGTATTGCCTGTGTCCGGAACTTCTATAAAAGCCAAGATAAAAGAGCTTGCCGCTTCGGGATTTCCCGTGGCCGCCCTTGGGGAGGAATCTCCGGAAACAGGGGCGTTTTATTGCGTTAGGACAGATTCTAAAAAAACGCTCGAAGTATTGCGGGAAGCCCTATCCAAATTCACGCGTTCAGGACTTTATCCTCTCGCCGTTTATTTTAAGTCTCGGGAATCTGCCGATAAGATATCGCTTGCAGATTTGTCGTCCCACGGGAAATCATTGCCTCCCATATTGCCCGCGGATTCCTACAAAAAACTCCTTGGGGATTATAAAATTCTAAATGTTGCGGCTTTTCCTTTCTACTCCGGGTATTGGAAGGCCAATGCGATAGAAATAGCCAGGTACGATAATTACGGGATATTATTCTTGGGCGCAGACGTGTTGGCCGATGTGATTCCCCTGTCCGAAGATCACGACAGAAGGTTCGCGGTATGCGTTGGAGTCCTGCCCCAGCTCGATTCTTATCTGGCATCTGGGCAGCTCGACTTGTGCGTGTATGACGATTATTACGGTTGGGGATATTTTGCCGCCCGCGCTTTGGCCGAAAAAGTGTTTGAAAAAACGGAGCCAAAAGAGCGGATATATGAGATTGCGCCTTTGCAGGCTTCTCCCGATAAAGTTGCGGAGTTTATAAAAGACTGGCGCAAATGGCTGAAATAATTTTCTTCCGGGAGTTTTGCTGAAACTGTTTTATGTTTAAAAGGCAAAACACCCAAAATATTCTCAAGGCGCGGCCTCAGTAAGAGGCAGCCTCGCTTGAGCGGACATTGGACAAATCCATAAAATATTGTTGGCAGGAGAATGGCTCCTGTTTTTTCATGTCCGGCGACGGGTAATAGGCTCCGTTTGAATGTAGAATATTTGAAAATAAATTGTCTTTGAGCATTGACGCGAGGATTTCATCTACTATGCGTTTTTTGATATCGGAGTCCTCTATGGGGTAGAGACATTCTATTCGTTTGAACATATTGCGCGTCATTATGTCGCCGCTTCCGGCATATACTTCCGGATTTCCGCCATTCTCAAAGTAGTATATGCGGCTATGCTCCAGATACACCCCCACTATGCTCTTTACCGTTATATTCTGGCTCATTCCCTTTACTTGGGGAACTAACCCGCATATTCCGCGGACTATCAAATCTATCTTAACTCCCGCCTGCGAAGCCTCGTAGAGGGCGTCAATCGACGATTGCTCTATTACGGAATTTACTTTTATTATTATGCGGGCGGGCTTCCCCGCCTTGGCGTTCTTCGTCTCGCGCTTTACGAGCTCTATGAATTTTGAATGGAAACAAAAAGGAGCCACCATCAACTTGTCGAAATGCGGCCTTACAACTTTTCCGGTGAGCGTGTTAAAGAGATTTGCAACTTCTTGTGATATGCTCTCGTTGGCGGTAAATAGCGAGAGGTCCGTGTATATTCTTGCCGTCTTTGAATTGTAGTTGCCCGTCCCAAGGTGCACATAGCGCCTCAGCGCGCCGTTTTCCTCGCGCCTTACAACCAGGCAGGTTTTGCAGTGGGTCTTGTATCCGACCATTCCGTACAATACGTGCACGCCGCGCTCCTCGAGCTGGCGGGCCCATTGTATATTGTTTTCTTCGTCGAAGCGCGCCTTCAACTCTATGAGCACCGTCACCTGCTTGCCGTTCTCTGCGGCCTCTTTTAACGATTTTACTATGGGAGAACCCGAATCCGTCCTGTAAAGTGTAAGCTTTATGGCAAGCACTGAAGGGTCTTTGGCCGCCTGCGATATGAAATCTTCCACAGGAGCAAAGCTGTCGTAGGGGTGGTGTAGGAGCCTGTCTTTTTCACGAATTACGGAAAATATATCTTCGCGCGATTGAAATTCCGGCGGCAGATAGGGCCTGAACGGAGGAAATTTGAGGTCCGGCCTTTCAATGTTATCGTACGCAAGGGACAGCCGGGAAAGATTTATCGGGCCTGAATCTGTCTTGAAAATAAAACTCTCGTCCAAGTCTATGGCGTTTACAAGGGATTTTAGCATGGTGTCGCCAACGCAAGATTCTATTTCAAGGCGGACAGCAGCCCCCTTTCTGCGGTTGTGGAGTTCGTTTTCTATTGTCTGCAGGAGATTTTCTGTCTCCTCTTCGTCGAAGTATAAGTCCGAATTCCTTGTTATTCTGAAAATCGCGGCGTTGCGGACTTTGCATCCGGGGAACAAGGCTTCTGAAAAATATTTTATCGTATCGCTTAAGAACACAAAACGCTCTCCGCTTTTCTTGTCTCCCGTCTCAAGCTTTATTATGCGCGACAATATTGGCGGCACAGGAATTATCGCTATTTGGGCGGGGGCTCTTCTCACTCCCGCTTCCGCTATCGACAGCAGGACGTATAGCCCCTTGTTCCTCAAATGCGGAAATGGGTGCGCGGGGTCTATTGCGAGCGGAGTCAGCGCCGGAAATATGTTGTCCTCAAAATATTTTTTCAGGAATTCCTTTTCGGACGCCGAACACGCTGAAGGCGCCTTGAAATAGACCCCCTCCTTTTCGAGGGCCGGTATTAGTTCGGATTTCCAGCATGAATATGCGTCTTTCATCATCGCCGATGAAATCTCGCTTATCCTGCGCAGTTGTTCTCGGGGTCCGAGCCCGTCGAATCCCACCTCCAAAACTCCGGATTCGAGCTGTTGTTCAAGCCCGGCTACCCTTATCTCGAAAAACTCGTCGAGATTGCTTCCTACTATCGACAGGAATCTCACCCTTTCCAAAATTGGAAACCTCGGATTTGAGCAGAGATTTAGAACGCGCCTATTGAATGCCAACCAGCTGAGTTCCCTGTTAAAATATCTGTATTCGACTTTCTCCGTGCTTTTCATCGATGGTGCGCCGCGCATTGGTTCGGCTATATTGCCGACAGAGCGGAATCGAAGTCCGCGATTATGTCGTCTATATTTTCGAGGCCCGTGGATACTCTTATCAATTCGGGCAATATTCCGGTCTCAATCTGTTCTTCGTCCGACAGCTGTCTGTGAGTCGTGCTCGCCGGGTGCAAGACGCATGTGCGCGAATCCGCGACATGGGTCACTATCTTTGCAAGCTTCAGGGAATTCATCAGTTTTTCCGCGGCCTGCCTCCCGCCCCGCGGCCCAAATGTCAGAACTCCGCTGCCGGCTTTCAGGTATCTCTTGGCTCTTGAGAATTGCGGCGAGCCTTTTAGGTATGGATAGTTTGTCCACGCCACTTTCGGGTGCCCCGATAAAAATTCCGCCAATGCTTCGGCATTGCTGCTGTGGCGATCCATTCTCAAGGGCAGCGTTTCCAAATTCATATTTGTGAGCCACGCGTTCATCGGCGAAATCATCATTCCGAAATCTCTCATTACATGAGTGCGGGCCTTTGTTATAAATGCGAGATTCCCGAATGTTTTTACATACGACATTCCGTGGTAGCTTTCGTCGGGCTGGTATAAGTCCGGGAATTTATCGGCGTGCGATGCGTAGTCGAAGTCCCCTTTATCCACAACTATTCCGCCGAGGCTGCATGCGTGGCCGTCGGCGTATTTCGACAGGCTGTGTATCACTATATTTGCGCCCCAATCAAAAGGCCTGCAAAGGTAGGGCGTTGGGAATGTGTTGTCCACGGCGAACGGTATTTCGGCTTTTCTGGCAACTTCCGCAAACTTATCAAAGTCGAGAACTTTTACTCCGGGATTTGACAGCGATTCGGCGAGCAGGAGTTTCGTATTTGGCCTAATGGCTTTTTCTATCTCTTCGACGGGAGCTTCCTGGTCCACAAAGGTGACTTCTATGCCGAGTTTCTTGAAAGAGTGCCCCAAGAGATTTGTCGAGCCCCCGTATATAGTCGAGGAACTTACGATATGGTCCCCGGCGGAGCATAGGTTTAGCACCAACATTGTGGTGGCGGCTTGTCCGCTCGATGTGGCTACGGCTCCAACTCCGCCTTCCAAGTCCGCAAATTTCTTTTCGAGGACTTCGGTGGTAGGATTGCTCAATCGCGTATAGAAATGCCCCGCGGCTTTAAGGTCGAAGAGGTCGGCGAGCGAGTCCGCCGTATCGTACTTAAAAGTCGTGCTCATTGATATGGGGGCCACGCGCGGGTCTCCGTTCTCGGGCTCCCATCCGCCTTGTACGGCTATGGTTTCAAATTTGTAGTTTCTATCTTTTTCCATCTTTATTTTCGTATCCTCTTATTAAAAAAAGTTCCAAGTTATCCGTAAACCCGTTCAAGTTCTTCGGCAAGCATTTTAAAGTCTTTAGGAGGCTGCGCGGAAAGGTCGAGAGTCTTTCCCCTTAGAGTGGGGTGCTCGAGCTTCAATCTCCGGGAGTGCAGCATTACGCGTTCTGGCGCCATTATATCCTTGAGCTTGTTCTTCTGAAAGGCGTAGGTGTAATCGCCGATTATCGGGAATCCCATTGAGGACATGTGCACTCTTATTTGATGGGTACGCCCGGTTAATATGTTGCATCTTACAAGCGCCGCGCGGCTGCCGAACGCCTTTTCCACGAACCATTCCGTGCGGGCGTCGCGGCCGCTCTCAATATCGTCCGAAGCGCACATCTTTGTCTTGAACAGGGGGTGCCGGGCTATGTTTTTTGTTATTATACCGCTGCGCACGGTTGGAACCCCGCATATCAGAGCCGCGTATTCCTTATACAGCTCGTGTTTTGAAAACATCTCAACTAACCTGTAATAGGCGTCGTCGGTCTTGGCCATTAACATCACTCCGGACGTCTCCTTGTCCAGCCTGTGCACTATGCCGGGCCTCAGCGGGCCTCCCGCAAGACTTAAATTCCCTCCGCAATGGTGCATCATTGCGTGGCATAAAGTGTCTTCCCCCGTGCCGCTTCCGGGGTGTACAGTCATGCCGGCGGGTTTGTTTACCGCAACAACGTCGTTGTCTTCGTACAGTATTTCTACCGGTATTTCTACCGGCTTTACTTCCGTTTCGGGCGAATCGGGAAGCTCTATTTCCACAAGGTCGCCCGCATGCAGCATGAATCTTTTGGCTATGGGCTTCCCGCCAATGCGCACTTTGCCCTCGGCAAAGCTTGACTCCATCTTTGTCCGCGAAGTCTTAGCTCCGAAAAATTCAGCCAGAGCCTTGTCCGCCCTTGAGGGCGGCGCCCCATCGGGGTGGGTATATGTGCAGGCTTCTCCCATTAGGATTTTAGGTATTCTGGATTCAGCTTGTCCAAACCGTCAACCACAAAGCGTCCGTCTTTGCGTATCAATTTCCCGTCGAAGTAGATTTCTCCCCCTCCATATTCGGGTGTTTGTATGCACACCATATCCCAGTGTATGCGGCTCTTATTGCCGTTGTCGGCTTCGATATATGCCTGCCCGGGGGTAAAATGGAATGAACCGGCTATCTTCTCGTCGAAGAGTATGTCGCGCATGGGCCGGGTTATATACGGATTAAAGCCCATTGCAAATTCCCCTATGCGGCAGGCGCCTTCGTCGCAAGACAGTATTTTTCTTAATTCATCGCCGTTGAATGGAGAATCAGCCCTTACTATTTTGCCGTTCTCAAGCTCGAGGGTTATATGGTCGAAGGATATGCCGTTGTATATTGTCGGGGCATTGTAGGTTATGCGTCCCTGGGCCGATTCAAGAGTCGGCGCGGTGAAAATCTCCCCGTCAGGAATATTGTATTGCCCACCGCAAGGTATGGCTTTCATTCCGCTTATGGAAAAACTTATGTCCGTTCCGTTCCCCAATATCCGCACATTGTCTGTATTGTCCATAAGCCGTTTCGCCGCTTCCATGCCTTCGGCCATTTTACCATAATCCATTGTGCAAACGTCGAAATAAAAGTTTTCAAAGGCCTCCGTGCTCATCTGGGCCTGTTGGGCCATAGCGGGCGTCGGCCATCTCAGCACCACCCATTTTGTCTTATTGACGCGCCAATCAACAGGTTCTTTCATGAGCTTTGAGACCGCCGCCATTTTTTCCTGAGGAATGTCGCTGTTTTCAAATATGTTTTCGGCTCCGCGTATTGCGGCATAGGCCTGCATTTTCTGAATTTTGTGAAGGGCGCATTCGGAATCCACTTCCAACTGGGGCTCGCTTGCGGAAAGCTTTAAGCGCCTGCTTATCCGCGGATCGGAAATTTCCACATGCGGATAGGCCCCCATTTCCAATGCCGTGTCTATAAGAGCCTCCGCCATTTCCACTGGCGTGCAGGAAAGGTCGAAAAGCACATGTTCGCCGGAGTTTAATTTCATAGAGTGCCGGCAGAGCGTCTCCGCCAGCTTTTTATAGCGTTGATCCATATGTTGTATTACGGCATATTGGCGCAAAGCTCTCAATAAAATTTTAAAATTATTAAAATTTTATTGATTCTTCCCTTGCAAAGGTTCCCCTACCGGAAATTTTTTAGCTTTGGAATATCCAACATCTTGCCGAGACTTTCCGGACGGAAAATTTCGGCAGGATTTTTTATGGTCAAGTTTCCGCGTGTGAATATCAATTTGTCCTTGTCGCGGCTGGATTCGTCTCTCATGGAAAGCTCGAGCATGAGCCATACGTTGTCTATCTTCTTTATCGACCCAAGCGACAGCGTCTTTATTGGCTCATCATTGGGGCCGAGAATTTGCGTCTGGGCAGGCGAATTGAATTCGCGGGTGAGGGCTACTCTTACTTTAAAGTCGGGAAAAGATTCCGAGCGGGCGTCGAAGTAATGCACGGCTTGCCCTATTCTGTCCGGGCCGGCGTAGCTTACGGGCCAATTTCTGTATGGCACTAAGAGGTCGAAGGGGGCGTATATGCAGCCATTGAAAAAGGGTTTTGTCCAGTCGGATTTTTTTATCTCCTCGAGCTTTCCGTTTTCAAACTTCCAGACTCTTTGATTATCGGGAGAATTTTCCAGCAGAAATTCTTTTCCGCCGGAATCGGCGTCGAATACGATGCGCGTAAAGGCGGTATTCCCGAGTTGCTTCCCAAATATAAAGCCTTTTCTTTTGGTTTCGGCGCCCTTTCGTGGTATATGTTCAAGAGTGAAGCTCATGCAGTAGTCCGCCATTCTTGATTCTCTTGAAAATTCCGTCCAACGCTGGTTCGCCTCTTGGCGCGATAGCGGGGCTACTTTATTTTCGAGGCGGCGGGTTTGCGCGGACAGCCCTCCAACAAAAATGAGTGCCGAGACGGCACCCATAATCGCCAAACCGGTGAGTTTTGCAAAAGGGGTCATTTTGCGGCGGCGGGCTTTTCTTGAGCCGCGGGGGCGCTTGTTTTTGCAGCGGGAGCCGCTGCGGCTTCCGTTTTTGCGGATTGCGCGTCGGTTTTTGCCGCCTGCTTTGTTGTAGAGGTATTTGCTGCCGCTCCAGATTTTTCCGCGGTTTTCTGTTGCTGAGTTGGCTGCCCTACAGATGAAATTGAGAGAGTTTGCGGTTGAGAATCGTCTTCATTGGAGTGCAGGTACACATATCCGAAGTATAGGCCTGCCGATAGCACGAAAAAGAGCACAGTAAGTTTTACTGTCACTCTCGTTAAGACATTTCCTGTTTCCCCTCCTATTATGCTTTCTACGGCTCCGCCGCCCAAGGCCGCCCCCATGCCGGAATTTGCGTTGGGGCGCTGCATCAGTATTACAAGCACCAACAATATGCACACGATTACGAGTGCGAATGTGAAAATTCCTATAAGTATAGAACCCATTTTCTGTTCCTCAATTCCTTTTCAGATAATAAATAAAGCGCCTACAATGCAGAGAAGGCGCGCAATTTCAACATTTTTTTCGGATCTTTTAGAACGCAGTTCCCAATCTTTAGGGAAATGCGATTCACAAAAGACAAATATTTACATATTCGCGAGGGCTTCTTCCCTTGTGGCGTATATGGGAAATATTGACGTAAATCCGGATATTTCAAATACCTGTTTTACATTTTGGCTCAATCCCGCCAAGGCTATTTCGCCGGATACTTTTTTGAACTGTTTTGCCGCCGCCAGCAGTACGCGGAGCCCCGCGCTGCTGATGTATTCAAGCTCTACGCATTCCACTAATACTTTTGTCTTGCCGTCCTTGAAGAGTCCGTTAAAGGCCTGCTCAAGTTCCGCGGTGGTGCTTACGTTTAATCTGCCCTTTAAAGTGACTATTGCCACGTCTTTTGAGTGTTCGAGATAAATTTCCATAAGTGTGGTGTATTTATATTTGAATAATATCCTGTTGTATTGTCGGGGAAATTCAATACTAATTTTTACGTTTGGCTACGGTTAGTCTATAGAGCTTACGATGGCGTCGGCCAACCCGTATTTTATTGCCTCCTCGGCAGTCATAAAGAAATCCCTGTCAGTGTCGGCGGCTATTTTTTCGAGCGGCTGTCCGGAGGCTTCCGACAGTATTTTATTTAGCTCGCTCCTCATTCTCTCCATTTCCTGCGCCTGTATGTGTATATCCACGGCGGTTCCTGTCATCTCGCCCATGATTAGCGGTTGGTGTATCATCACGCGCGCGCTTGGAAACAGCAGCCTGTTGCCTTTTTGGGGCGCGCTTAGCAATATTGAGCCCATGCTCATGGCTATTCCAGTCACTATGACCTTAACGGGAGACTTTATCAGTTTCATAGTGTCGTATATTGACATTCCTGCGCTGATTGATCCGCCTGGAGTGCTCATATAAATAGTGATTGGCTTTGAACTGTCGAGCATATCGAGGTACAGAAGTTTCTCGACTGTGGCTGCGGCGCTTTCATCGGTAATTTCGTCCCACAGGAAGATTTTGCGCTCTTGCAGAAAGCGTTTTTGAATTTCGACGGAAACGGGCGATACCTTTTGCTCGTCCTTTTTTTCGCATGATAGGTTTTTCATTTTTCTAATGATATTTCAAATATGGCATACCCCGACAGCAAATTCGGGCAGAATTTGCAGGGCGTTCGCCAATTACCTTTTAGGCAATGTTCTCTATTTATTGTTATATCGTTGCTTTTACAGAATTCTTTAAAGTCGTTGACGGATATCTGATTCGAGGGACGGGCGTCCTCCCATTTCTCCGGAAATACCTTGTTTACTATTCTGTTTCCTGAAAATAGTATGGATAGCCTATTCGCCCAAAATCCGTAATTGACGAACCCAACGGCGACTTTTCTCCCGACCCTTAGGGATTGCATTATCACTTCCTTCGGATTCTCGACTTCCGGCAGGGTGCGCGAACACACTATCCAGTCGAAGGACTTGTCGCTGAATGACTTTAGAGCGTCCATTATGTCGCCGTGGTAGGCGTTTACCCCGCGACGTATGCAATGGGTTATTTTTGTGAAGTCCGTATCCACTCCCACTGCGTAAATTCCCTTGTGGCGGCGCATTATTTCCGATAGCAGTATTCCGCGGCCGCAGCCGAGATCGAGTACGCTTTGCCCGTCTTCCACCCATTCGGTTATGGCGTCCAACTCTATTTTGCGCTTTCCGCCTGCGCCTATGTTGTTTGATTCTTCAGACATCGAGGAAGTTTTCTATCAGGGTGTAAAGTTTTGGCGAGTGTATCAAAAAGGAGTCGTGCCCGAGGTCGCTTTTTATTTCCGCGTAAGATGCGGTTTTTTTGCATCGCAAGAGGGCCCGCACAATCTCGCGGTTTTGCTCCGGAGGAAAGAGCCAGTCGGAAGTGAACCCTACGCACAGCACGCGCGCCGATACGTCTTTAAAGGCGTTTTCCAAAGAGCCGTATTTCCCGCGCAAGTCGAACAAATCCAAGGCTCGCGTAAAATACAGGTATGTGTTCGCGTCGAATCTGTTTACAAAGCTCTGCCCTTGATGGTGCAGGTAGCTCTCTATGTCAAAAGACGGCTTGAATATTTTTGTGCCGTCTATTGCGGAGTGTTCGCGTCCGAATTTTCCCTCCAACCCTTTGTCCGAAAGGTAGGTGATATGGGCCATCATTCTGGCTATTCCGAGGCCTACGCTTGGAATTCTTGCAAGTTCGTAGTTGCCGTTGTTCCAGACAGGATCCTGCATTATTGCGCTGCGTCCAACTTCGTTGAATGCTATTGCCTGGGCGTTTTGGCGCGATGTAGTGGCCAGCGCGCATACCCGTTCCACCATTTCTGGATAGTCTATTGCCCATTGGAGGGCTTGCATTCCGCCCATAGAGCCGCCTATTACCATGTGGAGCTTTTCTATCTCCAGATGCGCCAAAAGCCTGCGCTGCACGGCCACCATATCGCGCATTGTTATAGCCGGGAATGTCAGGTTGTAGCGCTCTCCCGTGGCGGGATTTATTGACGCGGGTCCTGTGGTTCCGCGGCAGCCTCCTATGCAATTAGAGCATATTACAAAATATTTTTCGGTGTCGAGGGGCTTTTTGGGGCCTATTATATTGTTCCACCAGCCGGATTTTTTGTCCATTATTGAATACACTCCGGCGCAGTGATGGTCTCCGGTAAGGGCGTGGCATACGAGTATGGCGTTGCTCTTTTCGGAATTTAGTCTGCCGTAGGTCTCGTAGCGCACATTGAATGAATCGAGCCTTCCTCCGAGTTCAAATTCGAGGGGGGTAGGGCAGAAGTAATCTTTGTAGGAGACTATCCCCACATCGCCGTCGCCGTTGGCTTGAAATGTACCTGTGCCCGAATCGTTCATTTGCTGAATGCTTCAGTTCTTCTTTGTCTCGGCGTCTTTTGTTTCGTCCTTCGGATTTTTGCCATTTTTTGAAGGGGACAGATTGGCTTCCGCGGCATGGACTATGTCGTTGCCCATGCGTTCGGCAAGAACTTCGAGCGTCACGGTTTCTGCGCCGCGCTTTACTTTAAATATGGCGGTCTCGCGCGGGCGCACAAAGAAGGTTATATTTCTCAATTCCGTATTGTTTGAAACTTTGCGGGAGTTTACCTCCAATATTATATCGCCCTTTTTAAAGCCGGCTTTTTTTGCGGGGGCGTTTTCGGCCACGAGCTTTACCGCCACATGCGAACCGTCTTCGCCCTCGGCGTCTTCTGCTTGCAGACCGAACCAGCTGTACACTGGCTCTCCGCACAATAGAATGTCGTCTCTTATTTTTGCCGCTGCGGCGGCCGGCAGAATAAAGCTTCCCTCCGCTTCCGGAAGCGAGGCTATTAACATTCCCACAAACTTGCCGTTTAGGTCGAATACTGCGCCTCCTGCGCTACCTTTAGGCGCGGCTATTGTGGTGCGCACATATACGGTTGGCAGAAAGGCTCCGCCGAATTCTATATTGTGCCCCGAAGCCAGGCCCATTCGCGGCGACGGCGGGAATCCAAGTTCGTTGCTTATTCCCAATAATATAGTCCCAAGCCTTGGCAATGGCGCGGAGGCGTCTATACTTATCACTGGGGCGTTCAGGCTTTTAAAATTTCCGCTTATCTTTGCTATGGAAAGCGTCGTGAGCGGATCGAATCCTATCAAGTTAGCGTCGAACAGTTTGCCGCACCATTCTATCCATATTTTTTCGGCTCCATAAGTTATGTATGCGCTTGTGGCGGTTATTCCGTCCTTGCCTATAAGAAATCCCGTCCCGACGTCGAGTGTGGCCCTAAATTCCTCTTTGCCTTCCTTGTTTAAAAAGGGGATTTTCTTTTGGGCGTATACCTTTACTATGGCATTTTTATTTGAATCGAATACCTTATATAATTTTGACTGCATTCCATTCCCGGCGTCTCGGGAATTTGTGTCCGCGCAAATAACGGGGGCGGCCAAAAAAACAGTCGCCCACGCTATGGCAGTCAGAATTGTACCCGGTATCTTAAGCATTTGAAGTCATTAAGAATGGACTTTCGAGTATTGAAATCAAGAGTTTTGTTCCAATTCCTATTTTACGTCCATGGCGAAATAAGTTAATATCATATCCGCTCCCGCCCGTTTTATGCACGCGAGCGATTCGTTCCTAACACGTTCCAAATCTATCCAGCCTTTCAATGCCGCCGCCATTATCATAGAGTATTCTCCGGAAACTTGATAGGCGGCTATGGGAAGCACGGTGCTGTCTTTTACTTTTGATATTATATCCAGATAGGAACCCGCCGGCTTGACCATTATGACGTCAGCCCCCTCTTCCTCGTCGAGCAGCGCTTCCCTCACGGCTTCCCTCGAGTTGTAGGGGTTAAGTTGGTATCCCTTCTTGTCGAGATATTTTCTTTGCCCGGATTTGCCCGGCGATTTTGGCGCGGATCCAATGGCGTCGCGGAAAGGGCCGTAATATGCGGAGGCGTATTTGGCGCTATACGCCATTATTGCGGTCTCGGTAAAATCGCAATCGTCGAGGGCGTCTCTTATGGCGCCTATCCTCCCGTCCATCATGTCCGATGGCGCAACGAAATCCGCTCCCGCGCGCGCTGCCATGAGCGCCATCGCAGTAAGTATTTCCACGGTTTCGTCGTTTATGATCCATGTCCCGCTTTTGTCCAAAATTCCGTCGTGTCCGTGTGTAGTATATGGATCCAGCGCTATGTCGGCCACAACCGCCATTTCCGGGAAGCGTTTTTTTACCGCGGCTATTGCGCGGTTTGCCAGGGATTTCTCGCTTACCGCTTCGTCCGCCCTCAGGCTCTTCTTTTGCGGATCCACAAGGGGGAAGGGGGCTATCGCCCTGACTCCTTTCCTAAGAGCGGCTTCGCATAATTTCAGCAAAGATTCCACTGTGTGCCTAAATTGTCCGGGCATTGACGGTATTTTATCGGCTCCGTTCTTTCCCTCTTTTATGAATACGGGCAAAATTAAATCCGATGGGAGCACATGAGTCTCTTGGCAAAGGTCGAGTATCGCCCCGCTCTTGCGCAGGCGCCTGGGTCTGGCTTTTATATCAAGCTTGAAATTTTCTTCCATGATGTTTTGATATGGACTTCAATATAAAAAATCGCAACAAAAATGAACGTATCCGTAAACAACACATTGTCGGGCAGAAAAGAGGAACTCGTCCCCGAGGACGGCAATACCTTTAGAATGTATTGTTGCGGCCCCACCGTTTACGGCCCCGCGCATATAGGCAATTTTAGGACTTTTATTGTTCAGGACGTATTGAGGCGCACTCTCGAGGCCTCCGGACTGAAAGTAAAGCATGTGCGCAATGTCACCGACGTTGACGACAAAACTATTCGAACCAGTAGGGAGCTTGGAATTTCTCTTGGCGAATTTACAAAAAAATGGGAGGACAAATTCCACAAAGACTGCGCCAGTCTAAATCTTTTGCCTCCCACTGTGGAGCCGCGCGCCACAGAGCACATCGCCGAGCAGATTAAAATGGTGTCCGATCTCGTGGCAAACGGACACGCTTATCCGAGCCCCGACGGAAGTGTTTATTTTAAAATATCTTCTTTCCCTGAATACGGAAGGCTCTCCGGGTTTGAGCGCGAAAATCTGGCGACCCAAGCCTTCAATTCCGCAGGGGAGGCCAACTCCGCCGACGAGTACGAACGCGATAATGTTGCCGATTTCGCCCTTTGGAAGGGGCGCAAACCGGAGGACGGCGATAATTTTTGGGAGTCGCCTTGGGGCGAAGGACGTCCGGGCTGGCATATAGAATGTTCCGCGATGTCCCGCAAATACCTTGGCGACACTTTCGATCTTCACGGAGGCGGCATTGATCTCTGCTTTCCCCACCACGAAAACGAGATTGCGCAGAGCATGTGCGCTACGGGCAAGGAACCTGCAAAATATTGGTTTCACAGCGCCCATCTCATGGTGGAGGGCAAGAAAATGTCCAAAAGCCTCGGCAATCTGTACACTTTGGACCAGCTGTTGGAGAAGGGATATTCCCCGGCCCAAATACGCTATGCTCTAATATCCGGACATTACAGGCAGCAGCTCAATTTTACATTCAAGGGCCTCGACGACGCCAAAAGCGCATTGACAAAACTCTCAAAAGGGGTCGTTTCGGCTCTCGAAAAATTTGGAATGGGCAATTCGGATTTTGAGAAGCTTGTAAAACCCGGAGCGAAGTTTGAAGGCACGCTATTCGAGCCCGCATGGAACGCCCTATGCGACGATCTCAATGTTCCCAAAGCGCTCGGCATGATTTTTTCTGAACTCTCTCCGCTGCGCGAGAAGGGAACTGCCGGCGATATTGCCGCTCTTGGCGCCCTGCTGTACGCTTTGGGCATAAGCCTGTCGCTCGACGGCTGCGACTCTTGCTCTTCCGACGACATTCCTGAAGAAGTCATGGAGTTGGCCCGCGCGCGTTGGCAGGCCAAGAAAGATAGAAATTTTGCCCTCGCCGACGATTTGCGCCAAAAGATTCTCTCTTTGGGATACGCGGTGTTGGATTCAAAAGACGGATTTTCTTTGGAGAGGCGCTAATCCGGATTGTATTTGAATCCGCTGTCATCTTTTTCCTTGCGGGAATGCTTGTTGCGGGGGCTAAAAGGTTCGGCAAATAAAAAAGAGACTTCCGATAGGGAAGTCTCTTTTGTTTTGAATTTGATGTAAGCCTATTTTCTTTCCGCGAGGTATTTGTACTTCGCCCAGCGGGCGTTGACAAACTCCTGTTCCTCGGCGTCGAGTTTCGCGGCTCTTTCAGGATTTGTCCTGGTGAGCATCTTGAAGCGGTTCTCAGCCTGCATGTATTGCGATACAGGTATTTTGGGATCGCGCGAATCCAGCTGGAACGGATTTTGACCGGCGGCGATTCTTCGCGGATCGTATCTGAACAGCGGCCAATATCCCGATTCAACCGCGGCTTTTTGTTGGGCCGGGCCGTTTATGAGATTGTAGCCGTGCGATATGCAGTGCGAGTACGCTATCACAAGCGACGTTCCCTGATAGCTGTTTGCTTCGGATATTGCCTTGATTGCGTGGGCGTCGTTTGCGCCTATTGCGATTTGGGCAACATATACGTTTCCGTAATCCACCGCCAGCATACCCAAATCTTTCTTCGGGGTTGCTTTCCCTTCCGATGCGAACTTTGCAACTGCACCGAGAGATGTAGCCTTGCTCATTTGTCCGCCTGTATTGGAGTAAACTTCGGTGTCCATAACCATTATGTTTACATTCCTGCCACTCGCGAGAACATGGTCGAGACCGCCGTATCCGATATCGTACGCCCAGCCGTCTCCGCCGAGTATCCATACCGACTTGCTCACAAGGTCGTCGGCGATTGCCGAAAGGGCTACAGCCTCAAGCGATTTGTCCGCGGCGAGTTTTTCTTTGAGGGCCGCTATGCGCTCGCGTTGGGCGGCTATTCCGGCTTCCGAAGTTTGATCGGCCTCTATAATGGAGCTTACAAAGTCGTCTCCGAGTTTCGGGGCGAGCTTCTGGAGCAGTTCTTTGCCCATTTTCTCCTTCATATCCAGGGATATTCTGAATCCGAAGCCGAATTCGGCGTTGTCCTCGAACAGCGAGTTTGCCCATGCCGGGCCCCTGCCTTCAGAGTTGACGCAATATGGAGTCGTGGGCAGGTTGCCGCCGTATATAGACGAGCACCCGGTGGCGTTGGCTATGAACAGCCTGTCTCCAAAGAGCTGGGTAAGCGTCTTGACATATGGAGTCTCCCCGCAGCCCGCGCACGAGCCGGAGAATTCAAACAATGGCTGCCTGAATTGAACGTCCTTTATTGTGTAGCCGAGCTTCAAGCGGTCCGGATTGGGGAGCGACAGGAAGAACTTAAAGTTCTTTGCCTCGCGCTCGCGTATGGGCTCTTGGGCAGTCATCATGAGGGCTTTTACGCCTTCCTCAGTTCTGCTCTTGCCGGGGCATACAGTGGCGCAGAGCCCGCAGCCCGTGCAGTCTTCCGGCGCAATCTGAATCGTGAAAGAGCAATCCGGATTGTCCTTTGAACGGTATGCGGTGCTCTTGAAACCTTCGGGAGCGTTCTCCAATTCGGAGGTCTTGTAGAACTTTGCGCGTATTGCCGCATGCGGGCATATTGTGGCGCACTTTGTGCACTGTATGCAGAGATCCGGATTCCACGATGGAATCTCGATGGCAATATTGCGCTTTTCCCATTGAGTAGTGGCTGAGGGCCAGGTGCCGTCCACCGGCAGCGCCGATACCGGCAACTTGTCGCCTTCGTCGCGCATCATGGCGGCGGTGACCTCTTTTACGAATTTCGGAGCCTCGCCCGGAACGGTTTCCGGATAGCCTTCCGCTGCGGTCGGCGCGTCCGGGACTTTTACCTCGTGCAGGTTTTCAACCGAAGCGTCAACGGCCGCAAAATTTTTCTCCACGACTTGCGGGCCTTTTTTGCCGTAGGTCTTTTCTATGGAAGCCTTGATTTTTGCTATCGCTTCGTCTTTGGGGAGAACTCCGCTTATGGCGAAGTAGCAGGTCTGCATTATGGTGTTTATCCTGCCACCCATTCCCATCTTCTTTGCGACCTCGTAGGCGTCTATCACATAGAACTTCAGTTTCTTGTCTATTATGGCCTTTTGAACGTCGCGGTTCAGGTGGTTCCATACGGAATCTGCTTCATATATTGAATTTAGCAGGAATACCGCCCCTTCTGCGGCGCAGTCGAGCACGCGGTACTTCTGCATGAAGGAGAATTGGTGGCAGCCTACAAACTGGGCGTTGCTGACAAGATAGGGCGCGCGTATGGGATTTGGCCCAAAACGCAGGTGCGAAACCGTGATGCCGCCGCTCTTCTTTGAGTCGTACACGAAATACGCCTGCGCGTAGTTGGGGGTGCCGCTTCCTATTATTTTAATTGTGTTTTTATTCGCCCCGACTGTCCCGTCCGAACCCAAACCGTAGAATACGGCGCTGAGAACTCCGTTGTCGTCGAGCTTGAAAGAGGGGTCGTAGTCTATCGACTTGTTTGTGACGTCGTCGTTTATGCCGACGGAGAAGTGGTTTTTTGCCCCTTCGCGCATGTTGTCGAAGATTCCCTTCGCCATGGCAGGGGTGAAGTCTTTTGAACCGAGTCCGTATCTGCCGCCGAGAACTATTGGGTCAAAGCTGCGCGGCAGGGTTCCGTTGTTGCGCGATTCCGATATCGCGGAAGATATTTCTTCAAACAGGGGTTCTCCGGTTGCTCCAAGCTCTTTTGTCCTGTCCATTACAGTGACGTATTTTGCTGAAAGCGGAAGGGCTTCGGCAAACATTTTTGAGCTGAATGGCCTGAACATTCTTATCTTGAGGACTCCGAGCTTTTCTCCCGAGGCGTTTAAGAATTTTGCAACTTCTTCGAGAGTTTCGGCCCCGCTTCCCATTACCACTACGACCTTTTCCGCGTCGGGAGCCCCGAAGTATTCGTAAGGCTTATAGAATCTTCCGGTTAATTCCCCGAGTTGTTCCATTTTGCGCGCGACGATTTCGGCGCATTTGTCGTAAAACGAATTTCTGGCTTCCCATGATTGAAAATATACGTCCGGATTTTGCGCGGTGCCGCGTATGAAAGGACGATCGGGAGAGAGCGCGCGGGCGCGGTGCTCAAGCACTCTTTCGTAGGGAACCATTTTTAGGAGGACGTCGTCCGGTATGGATTCGTACGTGTTCACTTCGTGGGACGTCCTGAATCCGTCGAAGAAATGCAGGAATGGAACTCTCGATTCGAGAGTAGAAGCGTGGGCTATAAGGGCCATATCGTGGGCTTCCTGGACGCTGTTCGAGCAGAGCATTGCAAATCCCGTCTGGCGGCATGCCATCACGTCGCTTTGGTCGCCGAATATGGAAAGTCCGTGGTGGGCGAGGGCGCGGGCGCTTACGTGCATAACGAAGCTATTGAGTTCCCCCGCTATTTTGTACATGTTTGGAATCATCAGCAAGAGGCCCTGCGACGCCGTAAATGTTGTCATTAGGGTTCCTGTTTGAAGGGCGCCGTGCACCGCTCCCGCCACGCCGCCTTCGCTTTGCATTTGGCTTATTGACGGCGAAAAGCCCCAGATGTTCTTTTTGCCTTTTACTGCCCATTCCTCACAGGACTCCGCCATGGGGGAGGAGGGCGTAATCGGATAGATGGCGATTGTCTCGCTTAAACGGAAGGCTACCGATGCGACTGCTTCGTTGCCGTCCGTGATTACACTGTTTTTGCTTTTCATATTTATTAGGATTGGTTTGTCTCTTTTATTTGATAAATAGCTCTTGGATAATTTTGACTTAAGGCGCATGTCGGCTGCGCATTTTTATTTTGGCAAAATACTAATCCTGCCGCAAAGCGCCAGCTTCAGTATTTTGTCAAAATTTGCAAATTCCGATTTTGCGACTTAAAATATCACTTTCCAACTTTAATTCAGTTTTTACATTCGTCAACCAAATTAGGCTCTTTTGGCGCCTCCTTGTATATTTTTTATAAGTGTATAATAATAATGCTATAATGAAAAATATTCTCCTCGTTAAACCGCTTCGCTCACACGATTGAGCGATATTAAAAAAACTACAAAAATGTACAACTTTGTATAAACCATTGCGCCCAGGGTTTTTTTATGGCATACAAAAAATCCTCACTGCATGTATGTTAAGTTCTTTTATTGCATAAAAAACTCAGCCGGACTAACCGCTGACTTTTTAGCCCGCGTTTGAAAGCCGATTTTGCGCAAAAAATAAAAATGCCGCCGCGCAACCTTCGATTGCGGGAATCGCAAAGGCGGTTAAATGCGGCGAATGTCTTGTCTTGGAAATGGGCAAAACTTAAAAAAAGCTTGTTTTTAGGGGTGGCGGGAATATTACTGAAGGGATAATGAAATCATTATTTGTCACAATGGAAAAAGATCCGAGGGAAACGCGCGTTGCGCTTATTCCATCGGGGGCGCAAAAACTTTCCGCTGCGGGGTGGGAAGTGAACGTTGAGTCCGGAGCGGGAGTAAAGTCGGGATTCTCTGACGCCGATTATCAAGCTGCGGGGGCTAAAATAGTGGGTCGCGAAGCCGTTAAGGAAGCGGATTTTGTAGTTGCAGTCCGCAAGCCGGACATATCGGAAGTTCCAAATTTTAAGAAGGGGTCTTTTCATCTAAGCCTCTTGGATCCTTTCAACGAGAAAGCCCTGATAAAAGCTTTTGCGGATTGCGGAGTAAGCGCGGCGAGCTTTGAAATGATACCTCGCTCAACTATAGCCCAAAAAATGGACGTATTGAGCTCGCAGTCGAATTTGGCAGGTTATTGCGCGGTTATAAAAGCTGTCGGCATAATAAATAGGATAGCTCCTATGATGATGACTCCGGCTGGCACTATATCTCCCTTAAAATTCTTTGTGATAGGCGTGGGTGTGGCTGGACTTCAAGCCATAGCCACGGCTAAGCGCCTCGGCGCGAGGGTCGAGGCATTCGACACTCGCCCCGTTGTCGAGGAGCAGGTAAAGAGCCTGGGAGCGAAATTCGTAAAAATAGATTTGGGCGACACCGGCCAGACGGCTCAAGGCTACGCAAAAGCTTTGACCCCGGAGCAACTCGAACTTCAGCGCAAGGGAATGGCAAAGGTGTGCGCGCAGTCTGATGTTGTAATCACCACCGCAAAACTCTTTGGCCGCAAGGCTCCGCGCCTGCTAAACGCCGATATGGTCGCGGGCATGAAACCCGGAAGCGTCATTGTGGATATGGCAGTGGAGGGCGGTGGAAACGTTGAAGGCTCCATTCCCGACCAAGTTGCAATAACTCCCAACGGGGTCTCCATAATAGGGGATACTTGCCTTGAAGCGTCCGTGCCGGCAACTGCCAGCCAAATGTTCAGTTCCAATGTGTGTAATTTTATAGAGCATTTTATGCGGGACGGAAATTTTGTAGTTGATAGGGAGGATCCTATCATGAAATCCGCCCTCGTTGCCGCAAACGGGGAAATATTGGACGACAGATTTAAAATGTAATTTTAACCGACAGAGAAAATGATATTACTTCTATTCATATTCACGTTGGCCGCTTTTCTGGGCTTCGAGCTCATATCGAAAGTTCCGAGCCAACTGCATACGCCACTGATGAGCGGATCAAACGCCATAAGCGGGATTACCATAGTGGGAGCTCTCGTGGCCACTGCTGGAACGGCGAACAGCACCTTCGCCACCGTGCTTGGGGCGGCCGCCCTCGTGCTCGCCACCATAAACGTCATAGGCGGATATATGGTCACTGACAGAATGTTGGCGATGTTCAAAAAGAAGGGAGATAAATAATATGAATCCTTCTATTGTAAATTTTGTGTACATAGTAGCGTCCGTATTGTTCATATTTGGCATAAAGATGCTTGGCAAAGCCGAAACCGCCCGCAAAGGAAATGCGATATCGGCAGTAGGCATGCTAATAGCGGTTGTAGTCACGCTGTTCGACAGGCAGATACTCGATTTCGCCGACGCATACTCTTGGGCGATTCTCGGCGGAAGCTTGGCATTGGGCGTAATCATAGGGGCTTTTGCCGCAAAAAAAGTCAAAATGACCTCAATGCCCGAGATGGTCGCCCTTTTAAACGGATTCGGCGGCTTGGCGAGCCTCTTGGTGGGCTGGGCCGACTATTATTTTAAAGCCGTGGCAAACTCGGCGGCAGTGGATACTTTTACTAAAATAGCCACTGTGGCCGCTGTTGTAATAGGAGGCATAACCTTCACTGGAAGCGTTTATGCGTGGGGCAAATTGTCCGGTAAGATATCGGGCAGGGCCAAAGTGTACGCCGGGCAGAAACTCGTAAACGGTTTTGTGGCGCTCGTCACTCTTGTGGCTGCCATATCTTTTTCCGCGTGGCCGGATAGCAATATCGCCTATTATGCCCTCATTGCGTCGGTTGTACTTTCCCTGCTATTGGGCGTGGTTGCGGTTATGCCAATAGGCGGCGGCGATATGCCCGTGGTCATATCGCTCTTAAACTCGCTGTCGGGGCTTGCGGCAAGCGCGGCTGGATTTGTAATACAAAACAATGTTCTGATTGTAGCGGGCTGCCTTGTGGGAGCAAGCGGTGTCATTCTCACGGTGATTATGTGCAAGTCTATGAATAGGACTCTTGGCAATGTTTTGTTCTCAGGATTCGGCTCTTCTTCGTCAAAGGGAGCGCAGAAAGTAGATGGAGAAATGAAAGCCATAAGTACCGACGACGCATATTATGTCTTGGAGGCCGCCCAAAACGTTGTGTTCATTCCTGGCTACGGCATGGCCGTAGCGCAGGCCCAGCACGCGGTTAAAGAACTTGCGGAAATCCTCGAGAATAACGGCGCCGAAGTGAACTTTGCAATACATCCGGTTGCCGGGAGAATGCCGGGACATATGAACGTTCTGCTCGCCGAGGCCGACGTCCCTTATGAACAACTCAAGGAGATGGAGGAGGCAAACCGCATTTTGGAAACCGCCGACGTGGCGATAGTGATAGGCGCCAACGACGTCGTAAATCCCGCCGCCGCCGAGGACAAGGGCAGCCCAATCTACGGAATGCCAATAATCGAGGCGTTTAAGGCAAAGACTGTATTTGCCCTTAAGCGCGGCAAGGGAACCGGTTTTTCGGGATTGGAAAACAGCCTGTTCTTCCGTCCGAACACTCGCATGATTTATGGCGACGCTAAAGCGACCGTGAACGAGCTTGTGTCAAAGTTTAAGGACAAATAAAGCCACTGACAATATTCTTAAATTAGGCGGAATCCATTTGGCTTTCCGCCTAATTTGTTTTGGAAAACACGCCTACTTTTAGCGTAGGACTTTTTACAATTCTTTTCTGCGTGGACTACTGCAACAAAAAATATCTTATATGGGAGAGCATTATAGGGGATTTTGGATTTTAGATTTTAGCATAATTTAATTTTTGTTGATATTCAATTTATGTAATCATTTTCAAATTGCCGGAATTTTTCATACAATAATAAAAGTCAGTATAAATTTTAAAATATCCGATTATAAATTTGCAAAATTCCGTAAAGGTTCAATAATTTCAACTATGAGGAAATGTATAGCAGGCATTCTGTGCGCTTTGATTTCATCTCAAGTGTTTGGGGTGGTTCAGAGGTCGTATGTTAATGTTGAGGCGTTTGACGAGGAATCGGAAGTCCCTCAGAGCCTTTTCGGAAACTATTCCGACGATTTTTATCGGAATGAGGAGTCGATTTTAAATCTCACTTTGGACCAATGGTACAGAGGGCCCCACGCCCTCGGAAATTTGTGGGGTGTGCGAACGGTTTTGGACGACTACGGCATAACGCCTCTCATAGGTTATTTGGGCAATTTTGCGGCGAATCCTTGGGGAGGTGATAGCCATGGGGCCACAAATACAAGTTCCGTGCACCTGGGCGTTGGTATAGATTTGGCAAAGCTTGTTAAATCTGACTCCCTCGAAGGTTGGAGCATAGGCAATACGTGGGTTTGGAGATTCGGAGAAAGTCTTACCAAAAGATATATTCACAACGCCTTCAACGTTCAGCAAAATTACGGGAGCCAGACTATACGCCTGCAGTCGCTCTACGCGGTTTATAGCAGGGAAATTCCAAATACGGATTTGCGCTTTACGCTAAAATTCGGGCGCATAGCAGCGGGCGATAATTTTCTAACAAAACCCATATATTGGCTTTACCAGAGCAACTCCATAGACGGGAATCCCGTGGGTATATTCAACCAGTTGAAATGGTCGGCATATCCCGGTTCAACATGGGGCGCGTATTCTCAAATAAAGCATTCCGAGGGGCAGTACTTTAGGGCAGGGGTCTATCAGATAAACTCCGACAGGCAGGATTCTATGGGAATGCACGGCCTCGATTGGAGCTTCTCTGGCGCAGACGGGGTAAATGCCAATTTTGAACTCGGTTGGGATATAAACCACGACGATAGCGGGGAATCCCCGGGCAACATTTCTGCCGGTTTTGCGGCCGATTGGTACAACGCCCAATACGTCGACAATTCTGGGCGTTCAAAACCGTTTAATTGCACGATGTACGCCCAGGCCGATTACATGATTTTTAACTTGGGGCAAGTGAAGACCGACGACCCGAGATATATAAAGCGTTCCGAAGACAACTATCGGGATTTGCGCGGTATAGTTTTATGGGGAATAGTCCAATATGACCCCTACGAGGAATTGGCAAGAATGCCGTGGTTTGCGAGCGGGGGCCTTTTGTTTAACGCTCCGTTCACGTCGAGAGCCGACGACGTCTTGTGCCTCGGCTTCTCTTACGGCAAATTCTCGTCAAGCCTCGACGATCCGGACCTTAGGGGGTCCTACGAAATAGCCGTGGAATTGAATTACAAATTTCAAATAAACCGGTTTTCATTCGTGCAGCCGGGTGTCCAGTTTATAGTGAACACCGGCGGAGGGGAGTATCCTAATGCGGTCGTATTTGGCCTGCAATACGGATTGAGCCTATAATGTAAAAAGGCGCGGGGATTTCCCCGCGCCTCTCTCTCTGCTCCGCCATTCGGAATGCTTCTTCAGATGGAGTATGCGATTTGTCAATCGTGCTTAAATACGAACTTTGTTGTGGTATTGTATTCTTGTCCCGGTTTTAAAAGTGTGGACGGAAAATCTTCCTCGTTGGGAGAGTTGGGGAAGTGTTGCGTTTCCATGCACATTCCGTATCTGTATCTATAAACGTGGCCGTTTTTGCCTTTTAGGGCGTCGAGGAAGTTGCCAACATAAAATTGAAGGCCGGGTTCGGTCGTATATACTGTCATTTCGCGTCCGCTTGTGGGTTCGTAAACGCGGGCGGCAAAGCTCATTTCGTTGGGTGATTTTTTATTCAATACAAAGTTGTGGTCGTATCCGCCGCCGTAGCGGAGCTGCTTGTTGTCGGACTCTATGCGCGAACCTATTTCTTTTGGACGCCTGAAGTCGAACGGAGTCCCCTTTACTTCCTCTATTCCTGTTGGAATCAGCGAGGAATCAACGGGGGTGTACTTGTCCGCGTTTATGGTGACTTCGTGGCGCAGTATGTTGCCTCTGCCTTCTCCGGCAAGATTGAAATAAGAGTGGTTTGTGAGGTTGCAGTGGGTTGGCTTGTCCGTCTTAGCCTTGTAATTTATTATGAGCTCGTTTTTATTTGTTAGGGTATAAGTGACGCATACGTCCAAATTTCCGGGGAATCCCTGTTCTCCGTCGGCAGATTTGCATGTGAGAATGAGGGAGACGCTATCTTTGCCGACTTCTGTTTTTGCGTTCCACAGCTTTTTATTGAAGCCAACGGCTCCCCCGTGGAGGCAGTTCTCGCCGTCGTTTTTTGGAAGTTTGTATTCAACTCCGTCTATTTCAAATTTTGCGCCTGCTATTCGGTTTCCGTAGCGGCCTACTACCGCGCCAAAGTATGGGTTGTCCGGACTCTCATATCCCTTTACGTTGGGGTATCCGAGAATTACGTCCCCAAATTTCCCGTTTCTGTCTGGAACATTTAGCTGAACTAATACTGCGCCGTAATTGGAAATCTTTGCGGTCATGCCGCGCGAATTCTTAAGCGTAAAAAGCTTTACGGGTTCGTTGAATTTTGTGAAGCCCCAGTCGGCTTCTTGGACGCTTTGAGCCGTAGCGCAGAACGCCGCGCATAAAAGCGCAATACTTGATGCTATCTTTTTCATTTTCTTATTTTTTTAGTTGTTTTTTGACAAATTCCGCCATCGAAATAAAAGCTTTTCCCCTGTGGCTTATGGAATTCTTCTCGTCCTCCGACAGCTCCGCGGTAGTAATTCCACGGTCGGGAAGAATAAATAGAGGATCGTATCCGAATCCGCCTTTTCCGGCTTCCTTCCGGCCTATAATCCCTTCCACGGTTCCCTTGAATATATTTTCGGATAAGTCCGGAGATATTAGGGCTATTGCGCAGACAAATCTGGCGGTTCTCAGATTGTCCGGAACTTCTGAAAGGGCTTTTAGAAGCTTGGCGTTGTTGGCGGCGTCGGCAGAGCTTCCCGAAACCCCGGCGTATCTGGCGGAACGTATGCCGGGGGCTCCGTTTAGGGCGTCCACGACCAATCCGCTGTCGTCGGCCATGACATAGGAATCTTTCGGCGCAAGGCTTCGCAGGGCGCGGGCTTTTATCATGGCGTTGGCTTCAAATGAATCGCCGTCTTCCTCGGGGGAAAAAGATGGGGTGAGGGCGTCGGCTCCCAATACTTCGCAGTCCATTCCGCGTCCGGCGAACATTCGCGAAAATTCCCGAATTTTGTGGGCGTTTGAACTGGCTATGTAGAATCTCATTTTAAATGTCTGTATGTTGAGGGTGTATGGGAGGGGTAGCGAGCACTTTCAACCTTAGGGCCGGCACATCTACAAATTCCGCGCCTTCGGCATTCCTTATAGCGCTTTCGACAGCGCCTAATTTTGCGTCGAGATTGTCTATCGAGGATACGAATACGGCTTCAGGAGTGGCAGCCTTTGCGGCTGCCCCCCATTCAAGCTCTCCCTGGTGGCTCAATATTATATGCTCGAGCCTCTCGCGCAACAATGGATCCAATCCGCACTTTATTGCGGCCCGTCTCACCATTCTGTATCCGAGAACAACATGTCCCTGTAAAATTCCTACGCGAGTTTTTTCCACAGCCAGGCCCTGGGAATATTCCAAAACTTTTCCGATGTCGTGGAGTATTGTTCCGGCAAGGGCGAGATCCGCATCCACAAAAGGATACAGGGGAAGCAGCGCGATGGTTGTACGCGCGCATTTCAGAGTGTGTTCCAATAGCCCGTTCAAGTAGGCGTGGTGCATTCTTACGGCGGCAACACTGGTGAAGAATTCCGCGCCTGCTTCTTCCAGGGCGGTTTCCACGACAGATTTTAGAACGGAATCAGATATTCTGTCTATTGCCGCTTGAAGTTCGGAGCGCATTTCTTCGGGATTGAGCGGAGAGCGTTCCACAAGCGATTCCGCGCAGGCGGCGGCTTCTTCAGAATCGAGCTTTCTGGCGTGGAAAATTTTGGGGCTTAGGCGCCCTTGATAGAAGTCGATTTCGGCTTCTGTTTCAAATACGTCTCCGGCAGACGCGTTCTTCAGCTGGTTAAATGCCGGGGAACTGTCAAAGCACATTCCGGCGAGCGTTCCCGTGTTGTCGCCAAATTCCAGCATTAAAAAGTCGCTGCCGTTTTTTGCCTTTCGGGATTGCAAGGATTTGAGAAGGGCAAAAAAATGGCACGTTTTCCCGGTTTCCTCTTCCCTTAATGCGCGTATGTCTGAAATTTTCATAGCACTGAACTGATACTTTTTAGGCTCTATTTTCCGATGAATTCCAAACTCGACCAGTCACCCATAAATTCCGCTTTCGACGGGTGGAATTTGTCCGCGCACAGCCCGTCGAAATACTTTTTTACTTCCGCGTTTTCCGCTGCGAGAATTCCGCTCAGCACGAGCCTGCCTCCGTCGGACACTGCTTTAATGAGATTTTCCGCGTAGATGCACAATACGTCAGCTTGAATGTTTGCCAAAATTATATCCGCTTTGCGTCCTTCCAAGGCGTTTTCTATTCCGGAGTGGGCAAAAACCACTCCCTCTATATTGTTGTATTTTGCGTTCTCAATGCTCGCCCTTACCGCTTCGGTATCCCTGTCGAATCCAAACACGTCTCCGAATCCGAGGAGTTTTGCGCTCAATGCCAAAATGCCGGATCCACAGCCGGCGTCTATAAGGGACTTTTGCGACACGTCTGCGCATTCATCGGCGTATCTCATCATAGCCATTGCGCATAGGCGCGTCGTGGGGTGGTCTCCGGTTCCGAAGGCTAAGCCGGCGTCGAAATAGAGAACCTTGTCGAGAGGGGGGGCCTTGTATTGTTCCCGCATCCACACCGGAACCCAATGGAGATTTTTAAAATTCCAGGCTGTCAGAAATTCTTTGTATTTATTCTGCCAGTCCGAATCTTCTATTTCTTCTATTTTGGGTTCGGCGTCGATTTCCGGAAATGCTTTTTTCAATTCCGACAACGCGCAAAGCGCCTCTTCTGCGGAATCGAAATATCCAAACAATTCCGGAGGAAGCGCGTCGGACGTTTTGGATACGCCCCAGTTGCAGAGGGAATTCTCGCAAAAATAGTCTTCCAGGCACGGGACTAATGAATCTTTTGTGGAAAGGTAAATTCTAATCATAATTAAGAGCTCGCCAAGATTGCCGCCATGCACCCCGTGGCGGAAGCGGTAATGGCTTGTCTGAAGCGCCTGTCGGAGCAGTCTCCGGCCGCGTAAACCCCGTCGATGCCAGTTTCAACCATTGACCCCTTTGTAATAATATATCCGTCGTCGTCAAATGACAGTCCGCTGTCTTTCAAAAATTTCGTATTGGGAGTATGCCCTATGGCTATGAACAATCCTTTGACATCGATTTCCCTCAACTGTCCTGTCTTTACGTTTTTTACTATGATTCCGCGGCATTTACCGCCGTCGTCAGCCAGAACTTCGTCAAGTACCGAGTCGAGTACAGTCTCGATTTTTGGATTTGAAAATACGCGCTCCGACATAATTTTTGACGCGCGAAATTCATTTCGCCTATGAATAATGCTAACGGAAGAACAAAAGCGCGTCAGAAATATGGCTTCCTCGCAGGCGGTATCGCCTCCGCCCACTACGGCTACCGGCATATTGCGGTAAAATGCGCCGTCGCATGTGGCGCATGTTGACACCCCGCCGCCGCCGTACAGGTTGGATTCGTTTTTGGCGCCTGTCATGCGCGGGGAGGATCCCGTAGCCACCACGACTTTCGCGGCTTCTATGACATTGCCGCCTTCGCAAAAAAGTTTTTTAGGAGAAGATAAAAGTTCCGCCCGTTCCACAATGGCGCCCTCGATGCGCGCGCCGAATTTTAATGCTTGTTCGCGCATTTTCCATGCGAGGTCAAAACCGTTTACCCCCTCTGGAAATGCAGGAAAATTTTCGACTTCATTGGTAGTGGTGATTAAGCCTCCGGGTTGTCCGCCTTCAAGCACAAGCGGATTTAATCCTGCGCGAGCCGCGTAAATTGCCGCGCTAAGCCCGGCGCAGCCGCTTCCTATTATTACGATGTCTTCCATATTCGAGAGAAAACTAATTTGCACGCGGCATTAAACAAGTTTTTTTTAGCTCCTCTCATAAAATTTGAACAGGCAGAATTTTGTTGCAATGGGAGAAGTATAGGACAATTATTCCCGTCTGAAAAGTCGCAATCGATAGGATTGCGGCATTTGGAATTTTTATAAAGGCAGAAACAATGAAGGTAGTATTAGCATATTCTGGCGGATTGGACACGTCCGTCATAGTAAAATGGATTAAAGAGCGTTTTGACGCCGAAATCATAACCTTTGCCGCAAATGTCGGCCAGGAGGAGGAACTCGAGGGATTGGCCGAGAAAGCCAAAGCCACGGGGGCGTCTGCGCACTACACCGTAGATCTGCAGGACGAATTTGTTGCGGACTTTATTTATCCGATGATTAGGGCAAACGCCATTTACGAGGGCCAGTACTATTTGGGAACGTCCATAGCCCGCCCGGTTATCGCCAAAGCCCAGATAGAAATCGCTCGCAAGGAAAAAGCCACTCATGTGGCCCACGGGGCAACCGGCAAAGGCAACGACCAATGCCGCTTTGAGATCTCCTATGCGGCGCTGGCTCCTGACATAAAAATAATAAGCCCGTGGCGCATAGACGAATTCCGCAAGCTCTTTCCCGGAAGAAGCCAAATGATTGAATATTGCCGCAAGAACGGCATAAACGTGGAGGCCTCCGCAAAAAAGCCATACTCCATGGATAGGAACATGCTGCATATTTCCTACGAAGCCGGAATCTTGGAAGACCCGTGGTTCGATCCGACCGTAAAGGAAAATAAAAAAATGTTCAAACTTACGGTTTCCCCCGAAGACGCTCCAAATAAGCCGGAATATATAGAGCTTAAATTTGAAAAGGGCGATTGCGTGGCGATAAACGATAAAAAGATGAAGCCGTCAGATATCCTCCGCACCTTGAACAAGCTCGGCGGCAAACATGGAATCGGAAGGGTCGATTTAGTTGAAAATAGATTTGTAGGAATGAAGAGCAGGGGCGTCTATGAGACTCCGGGCGGAACAATTCTTATGAATGCCCATAGGCAAATGGAATCCTTGACTCTCGATAGGGACTTGATGCATTTGCGCGATACTCTCACTCCGAAATACGCCGAACTCATATACAACGGTTTCTGGTTCGCGCCCGAACGCGAGGCTCTCCAGGCTTTTATAGATAAGAGTCAGGAGAACGTCTGCGGCACCGTGAGGCTCAAGCTCTATAAAGGCAATATTATATGCGCCGGCAGAAAGAGCCCCAAGAGCTTGTACGACCAGAATATCGCGAGCATGGAAGGCGTAAAGAGCGACTATAATCAAGACGACGCCACCGGATTTATCAAATTGCAAAGTTTGCGCTTGCGCGAAAAAGCCATCAAGCAGGGCGTCTCAAAAGAGGCTTTCGCAAAAAAAACCAAACTTGTAAGACAATAAAATTGCGGGTTAGGCATGAGGATCTGTTGTATAGGAGCAGGCTATGTGGGCGGTCCGACCATGACCGTCATAGCCTCGAAATGCCCCGATATAAGGATTGACGTCGTAGATTTGAACGCCGAAAGAATAGCCGCGTGGAATTCGGATAACCTTCCGGTGTTCGAACCTTTGCTTGAATCTTTGGTAAAGAGTGTTCGCGGTGTGAACTTGTTTTTCTCTACAGATATAGATTCGGCAATAGATGCTGCGGATATAGTGTTTATTTCGGTAAATACTCCTACAAAAACTTACGGATACGGGGCCGGGAGTGCTTCGGATCTCCGCTTTGTGGAATCGTGCGCCAGAAAAATTGCGGAGGTGTCGAAGTCCGATAAGATAGTTGTCGAGAAATCAACCATGCCGGTGAGGACGGCCGACGTTTTGAAGGCGATTCTCTCGGAGGGCAGCGTAAAATTCCAAGTGCTGTCAAATCCAGAATTTTTGGCGGAGGGGACGGCGATAGAAAATCTCGAAAATCCCGATAGAATATTGATAGGCGGAGACGAGGATACTGAATCGGGACGCCGGGCCATTGGGGTTTTGTCAGACATATACGCCAGATGGGTTCCCCGCGAAAGAATATTGACCACAAATCTTTGGTCGAGCGAATTAAGCAAACTTACAGCAAACGCTTTCTTGGCCCAGAGAATAAGTTCCATAAACGCAATTAGCGCCCTGTGCGAAGCCACCGGGGCAGATGTGGACCAAGTGGCGAAAGCCGTTGGAAGCGATTCCCGCATAGGGCCAAAATTCTTGAAGAGTTCGATTGGCTACGGGGGCTCTTGCTTCCAAAAAGACTTGTTGAATCTCGTATATTTGTGCGAGCATTTCAATCTTCCTAAAGTCGCCGATTATTGGCGCAAGGTGGTGGAAATGAACTCCTACCAGAAGCATCGCTTCAGCAGGCTCGTAATAGATTCGTTGTTTAGGAATATATGCGGAAAGCGCCTGGCAATATTCGGATTCGCGTTTAAGGAAAATACAAACGATACCCGCGAGTCTCCCGCCATAGATATATGCAAAGATTTCCTGAGCGAGAACGCAAAGCTGGCCTTTTACGATCCCAAAGTCTCAAAAAGGCAAATTCTTTCGGATTTGGGGTTGTCCGATGGCGATTCGCGGGTTGAGTTCTGCGATTCCCCCTATAAGGCCGCGGAAGGAGCCCACGCAATTGTTTTGTTGACACATTGGGACGAATTTAAGACACTCGATTACGGAAAAATAAAGGCGACTATGGTGCGGCCATCGTGGATATTTGACGGTAGAAATTGTCTTGATACCCGACTTTTACTCGAGTTGGGATACCTTGTGCGCGGTATAGGCAAGGGAAATCTGCTTTGACAAAATTCCAGAAAGGACATTTTGAGCGCGATTTCCCAAAGGATTTCGCGCTTTTTATTCCGAAGAATTTATAAAATAGAAAGTAAATATGCAAAACAACAAATACGGACATCACTTCGAGGTGTCGCTGCCCGACAGGCAGTGGCCCGATAAACGCATAAGCCGTGCTCCGGCATGGTGTAGTGTTGATTTGAGGGACGGTAATCAGGCTCTTGCGGTTCCCATGAACGTCGGAGAGAAATTGCGGCTTTACGAAGAATTGTTGCGGATAGGTTTTAAGGAGATTGAAGTGGGCTTTCCCGCGGCTTCAGATACCGAATACGAGTTCATACGCAAGCTGATAGACGAAAATAGGGTTCCCGAAGGAGTGTCGCTGCAAGTTTTGACGCAGGCGCGCGAACATCTAATAAAGAAGACCTTTGACGCCATAAGGGGGGCGCGTGAGGCGATAGTGCATCTTTATAACAGCACGTCGGCCCTTCAGCGCAAGGTGACCTTTAAAATGACGCGGCCTGAAATAATCGAGATTGCCCGCAAAGGGGCCCGCATGGTTCGCGAATACGCCGACGCCCTTGAGGCCGAAGGCACAAAGGTTCGCATGGAGTATTCCCCTGAGAGCTTCAGCGATACGGAACTCGATTTTGCCCTCGAGATTTGCGAGGCTGTCAAGGATATTTGGAGGCCGACGCCCGATAATAAGCTGATAGTGAATTTGCCCGAGACCGTGCAGTACCGAAGCCCGAACGTTTACGCCGACCAGATAGAGTGGATGAGCCGCAACATAAAAGACCGCGACTGCGTAGAGATAAGCGTGCATACCCACAACGATAGGGGCACGGGGGTAGCCGCCACGGAGATGGCTCTAATGGCGGGCGCCGAGCGGGTGGAAGGGACGCTTTTTGGCAATGGCGAGCGCACCGGAAATCTCGACATTGTGACAGTGGCTTTAAATATGTATTCCGAAGGCATAGACCCGCATTTGGATTTTACGCATCTTCCGGAGGTTCGGGCCGTGTATGAGGAATGCACGCGCATGAAAGTTCCACCGCGCCACCCCTATGCTGGAGATCTCGTGTTTACGGCGTTTAGCGGTTCGCATCAGGACGCTATTAAAAAAGGCATGGACATGCTCAAAGATTCCCACGGCAAGTGGGAGGTTCCGTACCTATTGATAGATCCTACCGATATAGGCTGTACTTACGAGGCTATAATAAGGATAAATTCCCAGAGCGGAAAAGGCGGAGTTGCATATGTATTGGCTTCGGAGTTTGGGTACGATCTGCCAAAGGGCATGCACCAGCAGGTGGGAGACTTTGTGAATGCAAAGGCCGACAAATTGGGCAAAGAGCTCTCCCCAAATGAAATCAATAATATATTTCAGGACGAATTCGTTAAGCGCGAATTTCCGATACGTTTGTTGTCGTATAAAATATCGCCGGCCGAACCTGACAATGAAAACAACAAAGAAGTTCGCATAAGCGCTAAAGCCCTCATAAACGGCGAGGAAAAAGTTTTGTCCGAGAAAGGGAACGGCCCGATAAACGCCCTTGTTAATGCGTTGGCCGCCGCAGGTCTCAAGAACTTTAAGCTTCTCGACTATCGCTCTCACGCGATAGGCAAAGGCTCCGCGACAAATTCAGCCGCATATATATGTTTGGAAAGAGCTTCCGACAAGGCGAACATATGGGGCGTCGGGGTGGATTCCAATATAGAGTCCGCGGGTTTGAAGGGTTTGATTTGCGCCTATAATAGGCTAAATGCCGCTTCTTAGCTTAGGCATTTTGTCTAATCCTTCGGGGAAAACACCCGGAGGATTTTTTTGTTTTTGCCGGAGCACCCGCCAAATTTACGGGCGGAAGGCTTTATCGACAATCTTGGGCCATGCGGCAGAAATATTTTTAACCGCAGAAAACATATAGGCAAAAAAAGCCCGGCAAATATTCGCCGGGCTTGCAAGAAAAGCATGTTGAGACTTGTATTAGAATCCCTGAGCCAGCATAGCCGCGGCGACCTTCTTGAATCCCGCGATGTTGGCGCCGTTGACGTAGTTGCCCGGGGTTCCAAATTCCGCGGCGGCGTCGAGGGCATTCTTGTGTATGCTGCGCATGATGTTGTGGAGCTTTTCGTCCACTTCTTCGCGCGTCCAGCTTAGGCGGATAGCGTTTTGGGACATTTCCAAGCCAGAAGTGGCCACTCCGCCGGCGTTGGAAGCCTTGCCGGGAGCGTAGAGAATTTTTGCGTTTTGATAAATCTCGATTGCCTCCGGAGTGGAGGGCATGTTAGCGCCTTCAGAAACGCATATGCAGCCGTTCTCAAGCAGAGCTTTGGCGTTTTCGGCGTTAATCTCGTTCTGGGTCGCGGAGGGAAGGGCGAGTTCGGCTTTTGCCAATCCCCACGGGCGTTTGCCTTCGTAGTATTTTGCAGTCGGGAATTTTTTGACGTATTCTGCCATTCTGCCGCGTTTGTTATTTTTCAAATCCATAACATAGGCGAGCTTTTCCGCATCTATGCCGTCGGCGTCTATCACCGTGCCGTTGGAGTCGGACATGGAAATCGGCTTGGCGCCAAGCTGTATCAGCTTTTCAACCGTGTATTGGGCGACGTTTCCTGAACCCGATACAAGAGCCGTTTTTCCCGAGAGGCTTTCGCCTTTGGTAGCGAGCATTTCTTGGGCGAAATATACGTTGCCGTATCCTGTGGCTTCCGGGCGAATCAAGCTGCCGCCCCATTCGAGAGCCTTGCCTGTGAGAACGCTGTCGTAGGAGTTCTTGCAACGTTTGTATTGTCCGAACAGATAGCCTATTTCGCGTCCGCCCACGCCTATGTCGCCGGCCGGAACGTCGGTATTGGGGCCTATGTGGCGATAGAGTTCGCGCATGAAGCTGTTGCAGAAATTGCGGACTTCATTGTCGCTCTTGCCTTTGGGGTCGAAGTCGGAACCGCCCTTGCCGCCTCCCATTGGAAGGGTAGTAAGGGAATTCTTAAATACCTGCTCGAATCCGAGGAATTTGAGTATGCTGAGATTTACAGACGGATGGAAGCGCAATCCGCCCTTGTATGGGCCTATGGCGCTGTTGAACTGAACTCTGTATCCTTGGTTGACGTGAATTTCGCCTTTGTCGTCGGCCCAGGGAACTTGGAAGAGTATGATTCTCTCGGGAACAACCATCCTCTCGAGGATTTTGTTCTTTTCGTACTCAGGGTTGCTGTCGAGCACCGCGTTCAACGAGGACAAAACTTCGTGGGCTGCCTGAAGGAATTCCTTTTCCCAAGGCTGCTTTGCCGTGAGTTCGTCCAGTACTTTTGCGACATATTTATTCATGGGTTGTCCTTTTATTGATTTTGTAAAATGGCTTCATGTTGTCCGCGCCTTCAGCTGCGTCAAGGCATATGCCTCAAAAAAGTTAAAAAGCTACAAAAATGTACACTTAAAAACTTGGTTTTTCTGAAAAATCCCACATGTAAATCGCAAAATCCAACATTTTTAACTTGACTGGTTTAGACCACGAATTACCATAAATACTCATGTTAGCAAGACAACGTCACCGCATAATACTAAATATGCTCGAGTCCTCTCAGAGTCTGAGAACGATTGAGCTGGCAAAATATTTTGATGTCACAGACGAGACTATTCGCCGCGACCTTGAACACCTCGACGCAGAAGGCAAACTTTTGCGCACTCACGGGGGCTGTTTGCGCATAGAACGGCGTTCTATAGATCTTCCCATACAAAAGCGCCTGAAAGAAAATCGCGCCGCAAAACAGGAAATCGCCAAGAAGGCAATTTCAAGCATAAAAGAGGGGGAGACTATTTTGTTGGACGCAAGCTCCACAGCTTTGGCGCTTGCGGATTTGCTTCCCGATATTAGCCTTACTGTAATTACCAACGCACACGATTGTGTTGTTCCATTGATGGGAAAATCCAATATCAATGTGATAGCCACCGGCGGCAAGTTGGATAGAATAAGCCACAGTTATGGGGGGTCGTCCGCGTGGGCGTCTCTGAGACGTTTTACCATAGACAAATTCTTTTTCTCATGCAACGGCGTAGATTTAGAGAAAGGCGTGAGCGAGGCCGCTGAAATCCACGCTGAATTCAAGGAAAACGCCCTGCCGCTATGCACGGAAAAAATACTGCTTTGCGATTCCTCCAAATTTGGCGTGCGCAGCGCGATTTTCTTCGCATCGCTCGACTCAATAGATTGCATAATCACCGATTCGAACGCAGATCCGGCATTTATGGAAAAGCTTCAAGCTACGGGAGCGCATATAAAATAGCTTTGGCGAATATTTTATTACAATATTCCGGTATCTGTTGACTCCGGACAGTTATTTGTTTTAACGTATTTTATATTATGAAAGACAAGCTTCAGGAAATTTTCGATATGCAATACGAGCTCAATAAGCGCATAGGGGTCGATACCGCAAATATGTCGGACGACGAAAAGGTGCATTGGGTTCTCAATTATAGTCGAGCCATGCAGCAGGAAAACGCCGAGTTGGTGGATTCCGTTCCTTGGAAATGGTGGGCAAAGTACCAGAAATTCGATCCGCAAAACGCGAAAGTTGAAGTCGTGGATATGCTGCATTTTTTGGTGTCTATGGCCCAAGTTCTCGGCATGACGGCAGACGATTTTTATCAGGCGTATGCCAAGAAGAACCATATAAACCACGACCGCCAAGATTCCGGATATTCCACTAAAGACGAGAATGATTGTCGCGGAATTTGACATAAGAAATATTTAGAGAGCTTTTATAGTGCCGCCTTCCCCGCTTTGCGGGGAGGGTTTTTTATTGCCATTGCGGCTTCTTTTTAATGATTTATTTATATATATTGTTAAAGTCTTATTATAATGTTGTTAGAGATTATTTTATCATTGACATAAATCCTATAATCTTTTTTGACTTCAGCATATCTTAAACCTAACTCAACTAACTCAATACTTATGAAAAGATATAGTGGTCTATTATTATGCGCTTTGGCAGGCTTGGCATTGCCGCCGCTGTCATATGGGCAGTTTTATACGATTCCCGCAGAAGGCGAGACTTGGACTTCTACACTCCCCGGCGATATTACTACTCTTTATGAAGGCATGAATGGCGGAACATTCACGTTTGAATTCGCCGACCAGACCATAGAAGTCGGAACATTCACCAGAGATTATGTATTTGATTGCGATGTTGTAATAAAGAATAATACCTCTGGAGCATCTACAGATTTCAATATGTGGCATGTCCAGTTCTATGCAGATGGGTCTTCCGTTATTACATTTAATGGTTCTTTTCTTTTAAACTCTAAAATTAAGACAAGATTGGACTTCAGATCGTCCGACATGTACAATTTTGGAAACGCGGTAATAAATCAAAAAGTGACCTATTCGGGGGGGATAACCTTAGATACATGCGAATTCTGGTTGGAAAATATAAATCTCACATACTCGGCAGAGGGCGCCCAAATGGGATATACGCACTTTGTAAACGGTTCCACAGTTAGGGCAAAAGACCACGATTTGATTATCTCAACTCTTGCCGTTAGAGGTTCGAGTTTGATAAAAGAAGGCGTTAGAGATTGCGGAACTCTCATTGTCGACAACAGTACGGTCACAATCAATCAACTATTTGTAAACAACGGCTCGCAGGACGGTGAATTTCGTTTTAGTTTCGCAAATGTGGGAAAAGCGGAATCCATAGTTTTTAAGGGATCCCTTTACGATGTTTCCAATACAGCCGTCAATGTCCTGTTTGAAGATTTCGGCGTAGGGGACAAGATATACTCTATAAATGATTTGGCGGCGGAATCGCAAAAGGATTCAATATTTGTAAACGGCGAATCTTTTTACGATATGGTCCAGAGCGGCCAGATAATAGCTGGCGAGGAAATTTTGGACTCGACTTCTTACAATGTATACCAGTTGGCAATTCCAGAGCCGGCGTCGTACGCGGCTATATTCGCGTTTGGCGCTTTTGCGCTGGCCCTTGTGCGCCGGCGTTTGAAGTAGGCAATCCGCAAGAAAAAACGCTTCGGGAAAATTCCGAAGCGCTTTTTTTATCTATGGGGCTATGCCCTGCGGAAATCCTTCGGCTTTTATTTTCCACGATTCGGGAAAGAGGCATTTAGGATCTTTGTCCCAACCTGTGATCATTGCCGCAACAGCGTAGAGGAGGGCCCCATTTCCCGGCAGATAGGGCGATATTCCTGCCTGGATATGTCCAAATTTGTCGAAATTGTTGCCGGGGGCATTGTTTAATAGGAAATCCACAGCTAATTTTTGTTGCCCAGTGCGGGCAGCCGACATCGCCAGCATTGGGAATGTCCAACCGCTACATACCGGAAGCTGCCAGTCTTTAGCGACTCTCCGTATTGTATTGAGGGCTATTTGAGGATCCGCTCCGTCTCCGGGCAGTATCCCATATACGCCTGTTTGGGAGGGCACTGAAGAGGTCCACCTGTAATAGGTGTTTATTTTATCCGGCGAAAGCGCGTAGTATTGGGCGTCGAGGGGGAGCGGGGAAAACCTGCCCAGAATTTTTGACCACGATTCGTTTTGTGGCAACTCCATGCGAGACTTCCATTCATTTGCCACGCGCAGCCCAAAGCGCCAATAGCTTAACTCAAATATGGGATTGCGGGCGTTTGGGTTTGCGTCCCGTTGCGACATTGAAATTAATGGCTCGATTAGAGCGTACAAATTGCTTCTGCCTTCCAGCATGGCAAAGTCGGCCATGAAGTCGGCCGTTGCGTCTATTACGGGGGCCCATTTATCGAGAGTTTGTCGGGTTGGGTGCAGGCGGAAGTCGAGTTCGGCGAAGAATATTGGGTGCGGCTGTTGCCATATTAGAAATGGGCCTCTCGGAGAAGGCGATTCAACGGCGTCTGGGCCGCAGTTGTTGGGCCATCTGGCTCCGTTGTATCCTTGCATGTTTGCATATTTTTGAGCCTGAGGCAGGGCCGTTAGATACCAGGTTAGGCTTTTTTCAAGAAGCTCCCAGCGCCCCCAAAGGGCGTAATGGGCTCCGAGCCAAATATAATTTTCCAGATTTATCTTGCCGGTTTCCTCCGCCGAAATATATAGCCCCGTATCCTGCGGGGGCAGTGAGCCCGCCGCGTTTACAGCTAAAAGATATTGCGACAACACTATGCGGCGTTCGAGCTCCCGCCAACGCTTATCCGCGCTCCCGGACATATCCACGGCGGCCCCCGAATTCCAGAATTTTTCCCAATGTTTTTGGGAGAGCGCGGCGGTTTCGTCGAATGTCGGAAGTGGAATGGAAATTTTTTGCGGAGAGAATTCGCAGGAAATTTTGACGGAATCGGAACCGCTTGATTTTATTATATAAAAATGTTTTCTTACATTTTCTACTTTTGCGTTCGCCAGATGTAGGCTTACAAAATAAAAATCTTTGTCCAATTTGCGCTCGAATTCCACAGTTTCGCTTTCAAGATCGTGCTTTGTGCGATGCGAGTTTGGAGACTGCCAGTCGATTCCGCCGCGCGAAGAATCCGGGAATGCGATTTCCACCGCGAGCCGTCCCGACGCCAAAAGTTCCGATTTTATTGATACCGCAACTATGTCGCGTTCGGGGTGGGATATAGTCAAAACTTCGACTGGAACATCGTCTATGCTCCAGAGGCTGCTTACTTCTCCCTTCCACAAGTCCAGCTTTTGCTCCTTGATTTTTACGCGATCTTTGGCGAGCTCTCCGCCGTCGATTGTAAAGCGCAGCCGCGCCAAGTGTATCCTATGGGGATTGTGTTGCAGCCATCTGTATTCAGGCTCTTGGCCTTCCGGATTTGTGGGATAGGGAACTTTTCGGCCGTCGTTGTCGTAGTCTTGAAACTTAAAGTTTTCAGGCTTAACATATCTGCGCGGAGGGGTTGAGTGCCATGCCCAGTTGCTTAATATGTCTCCGCCGAAATTTTGCAGGCCGAGGGCGTCGCATGAAAACGCAAATTCGCCGTTTCCTACTTGGGCGCAGGACGTGTAAAAGTCGTTCAATATTACATTGTGCCGTTCTACTATTGCTTTTCTGTTCAATGCGGCAAAGGATTGCAATAGGCAGATATGCAATATAAAGACGAAAAATACAAATTTCATATATTGCATTCTATCTGGTTGGAGAATATTTAAAATAAAAAAATCGAAATAAACGTTTTTAAATCTGGCGGGAAAAGGAGGAATTTTTCAATTTATTGCCTTGCGATTGATTCGCCGTTATTCGTTTACGCTCTACGTCAAAGATTGTGGAATGGGAGAAAAAAAAGAGGGCAAAGAGAATAAAAAATGTTCTACAATGCC
>CALXNZ010000001.1 GCA_944389885.1 uncultured Opitutales bacterium | reverse complement strand
CCAAAATTACAGATTGAGGGTCTTGGTTCTATGCGGCGTCTTTCATTAAAATCCACTCTCTTTGGTGTTGACCCGAATAACATAAGGAAGTTAAAGGGAATGATGAAAGTGATGAGATACGAAGCGCCGACAGAGTTTGGGAAACTTGCGGAAACGATAAGCGAATGGTTTGCGCCAATAATCAGAATGTGGAGATTTACAAAAAATAACGGAATTACAGAAGGCTTCCACCGCAAGATGAAGCTAATCCAAAGACGAGCCTACGGATACAGAAACTTTAAAAATTACCGCTTGAGAGTACTTGTGGAATGCGGGGTGAATCTATGAAAGACAAATCTAAAAAATCAACCTATTCCACAACCTTTGGTGTTGACCCAACCTTTGGTGTTGACCCAAGAAGCGAAGCACAATACGCTTCGCTTTTTTAATGGTGGGCGATGCAGGACTCGAACCTGCGACATCCTGCGTGTAAAGCAGACGCTCTAACCAACTGAGCTAATCGCCCCATGTAATAAAGAATCCACCATGACACTTCCCAAATGTTCTTTCAAGCTTTTTTTATGTTTTGAGTGAACCATTTTTAATCTGATGTGCTTGTGGTTCTATATACTAATCTCCTATTCTTATGCTTATTTGCTAATATTTATATCTTAATTTACTTTTTATGTCATATTAGCCGGATTGCTTTTTCTTATCTACCCCATTCGCATATAGGTAGTTATGGGAATTGTATTATCTCTGCTTTTAGCGGCGATTTTATCTATATTTAAATCCTTCGATGGAAAATCTGCAACATAGAATAAGGCCTATTTCCTTTAACCTGAGTACAGGCGTATGGCTTATAGGTACTCTTGTCGGCGGAAATCTTTTGTTTACAGGAGTATCTATCCTATCTATTCCGACTGTGATTATTCAGCCAAACAATAGCATATTCGTACGCTATTCAGATTTGGAATCTCATTATTTTATTTCCGAGAATATTAAGCATACCGCATGGGCTCCTATGCCTTCTTTCCTGCCTTCCCAGCCCATTTTCTCATTTGTGGTGGCTTTTATGCCTATATTTGCTTCGTCAATTCCGAGTGATGTCGCGAGAACTTTTTTCATCGCCGGAATATGGGGGGCCATCTTCGGAGTTTCAGCTATTATTGAAGCGTCTATATTTCCGACCCGATATCCGCGTTTGCGTATCTGCTCTACCGCCTCTTTTATAATGTCCTGAGAGTCCATGTCCTTGAATTTTGGGTCCGACGGCGGGAAAAAATGTCCGATATCGGGCAGGGCCGCGGCTCCGAGTATGGCGTCGGCTATGGCGTGGCTTAAAACATCGGCGTCGGAATGCCCGAGCAACCCGAGCGAATTTTCTATCTTCACTCCGCCTATTATGCAGGCTCTCCCTTCCACTAATTTGTGGACGTCGTATCCGTGTCCTATTCTTATATTCATTTCGACAATCTCTCCATTAAATATTCAGCGTATGTCAAATCTTCCGGGCGCGTTATTTTTATGTTGGGAAATAGATTTTCAACTATGCTTACCTTTATCCCAGACAATCCAGCCGCCGCGGCGTCGTCGGTGACTTTTAACTTGTTCCTCTTTACCGCGCGATAGGCCTTCAGTATGTCTTTGGCTATGAAAACTTGGGGTGTCTGCATCGCGAACAGCCTGCTTCTATCGAGGTCGTCGAGCTTGCATTTTGACAGGCTTTTTGCGGATTTGGGGATTCGCTTTATTGTATCCGAAACTCTTGTGGCAAGTATCGCAGAACCGTCCCGCGCGGCGGTTTCGGCGAGTTTCTTTATGTTTTCCACTCCCACAAATGGGCGGGCTCCGTCGTGTATGAATACCAACCCTGATTTGTCTTTAATTTCTTTAAGCCCGTTGAGAACGCTGTCCGAGCGTTCCTTTCCGCCGAAGGCAAAGCGCACCTCGAGCTTTGAATCTTTGCAGAAACGCCGCAGTGCTTTTTTTATCGATTTCATTTGTGGTTCGTCGCGGCACACAAATATTGCGCTATCCACGCAGCCGCTTTTTTCAAACGATACGTAAGAATGCAGTATTACGGGTAGTCCGGACAACGGTTCCAAGACTTTGTCTTTTACGGTTCCCCTCATTCGGCTTCCGCTGCCTCCAGCCAATAGAATCGCCGTATTCCCAGCCATTATGCGCCTCTCAATTCGTCGATAATTGACTTTGTAGCCTGAACCGGATTTTCGGCCTTCAGAATTGGACGTCCCACCACTATGTAATTGGAGCCGGTTTTTGCGGCGAGTGCTGGCGTCATTATGCGTTTCTGCTCGTCAGACGAAGCTCCTAACGGCCTTATTCCAGGCGTGACCAGTATTGTGTCTTGAGGCAGTATATTTCTCAAGGCTTCGATTTCCAACGGAGAACATACTATCCCGTTTATGCCGTTCTTGGCTGCCAAACACGCCAGATTTTCAACTTGCTGTTTTGGACTTAGCGATATTCCGGTTTCTAATAGGCCCTCCGCGTTAAAAGATGTAAGCACAGTGACGGCCAGCAACTGAAGGCCGGGCGCCGATTCTCTTGCGGCGTCTCTTGCGGCTCTCATCATTTCCGAGCCGCCTTCAGCATGGAGCGTGAGCATTCCTATCGGGAGATTCGACAGGCTCTTCACCGCCGAGGCTACCGTATTTGGAATATCGTAAAGCTTGAGGTCGAGAAATATTTTAAATCCCATCTCATCGACTCTTTTCACGAAATCTCCGCCATTCTTATAGTACATTTGCATGCCGATTTTTACCCATTCGAGCGTTCCGCGCAATTTTTCAAGCAGTTTCAGGGCGGAATCGGAGTCGGGCATATCCAGCGCCAATATCAATTTGCAGTCCTGTTTTGACATATGCGGCTATATATGCCACAATATGTCCAAATTTCAAACGTATAAAAATGAAAGTTAGAAAATTTTCTCCCTGCAAAGTCAATCTCATGCTCGCCATAACCGGGGTTCGCCCCGACGGGTTCCATGAATTGGTAAGTCTGGTCACGCCGACACGCTTTGGAGACGAATTGTATGTCGAAATATCAGATTCCGATTCTTTGAAGTGCAATATGGAGGGCGTTCCGTGCGATTCTTCAAATCTTGTCATGAGGGCCGCGGAGATTTTTCGCAGAGCTTCCGGGAGAACGGAAAGGTTTGCTTTTGATTTGCAAAAAAAAATTCCCGCGGGCGCCGGACTCGGCGGCGGCAGCTCCAACGGTGCGGCGGCTCTCGCCGCGGTAAATGAACTTTGCGGAAACCCTCTGCCGATGGCTAAGCTTGCCGATTTAGCCGCAGAGCTGGGATCGGATTGTCCGCTATTCCTTTCAAATTCTCCCGTGGTTATGCGGGGCAGGGGGGAAAAGGTTTTCCCGCTTTTCGGGGCGGCTCGCAGGTGTTTAGAGCGCGTGAAGTTTTTTGTTTTCAAGCCGGAGTTTTCCATAAATACGGGTTGGGCCTACTCTCAGATGAAAAAGAATCCTTCGGATTATATAGACCGCGATCTTGCCGAAAATATTATTTCCGAGTGGCTTGAGAATCCGTGCGTATTCAATCTGCCCCTCGTCAATAATATGCAAATTGAGGCTTTTAAAAAATATCCGGCTCTTGAAGTGGCTATTGAGGAGATAAAAAAACGCTTTCGCGTGCCGTGTATGATGAGCGGTTCGGGCAGCGCGTGCTTTGCGGTTGTCAACGATCTCGATGGCGGCGCATTAAAGCAGATGGAAATCTGCGTCAAAGATATGTTGGGAGAGTCGTGTATAACCTTTATTGAAGATTGAATCCCTGCTGTTTCGGTTATTCGCAGATGAGAGTTGCCGTTATGGAGCCGGACTCGCCCATAGCGCGGAACCTGAGCCAATAGGCTATATTTCCGCGTCGCATATCCATGGTAAACGCCTTGTCGGGCTCTACTTCAACTATTCTGTCTTCAACCCATAGTCCCGTTCCGTCTACGTCTATTTCCACCGCTATCTTTACCGGATTTGACGATTTTATTTCTATTCTCTTCTTGTCGAATCCAGACATTATTATTGGTTCAGATATTTGGTCTTTGACTACGGGTTCCTCAAACCATGGCGATCCCTTGGCCTGAGGCTTGCCGAGTTTCCACACGTCGTCTATGGCTCCAGCCCAGAGTGCAAATTCGCCGTCCTCCGAAATTATTATGTGCGGATTCTTACGCATTGGGGCGTCCTTGGATATTCCGCTGATTATCATCATTCCGCGGAAGGAGCAGTAGTCGAATACCGCGTAGGGGCATCTTGCCAGGGCCCTGGCTTTTGAAAGGCCTCCGGCATTTTTTGCGGGAAGTTCGTAAAAAATTCCTCCGCAGTTCATCAAGTCGCGTTCCGTGGACACTTCGCGGACAATGCGCGGAACTCCAAAAGGATTTTCGCGAATAAAGTCGGAGGAGATTGGGAGTCTGAATGCCTTTCCGTTTTCAACAATCCTAATGGAGTCTTTTAAATAGGATATGTTAGCGAGCGGTTGGGAGGTTTTTCCCAAACGGGCTTCCAGGTCTTGGTTCCCGCTCTTTGCAAGCCGCATATTTTTATCAAGAATATATGTCCCAAGCTTCTTTGTGGTTTTGCCGTCGCTGGTAAAGGCAAGAGCGGCGAGAGTTTCAGCCGAAGGGCTCCATAAGAGCGCTGCGCTTGATTCGCCTTTGCCCGGCACAGCGAGCCCGTCAAAAATTTTACTTGGAGATGTATCGCGATAGTCGTTGTCAGACAGCATAAAATTTGCGCTAAAATCCTTTATTGGATTTTCTCCAACCTTTATTCTCACCCATTCTGCGTCGGTATCCGATATTTCAAAGAATGCGCGGCTTCCGTCTATTGACACAGGGATTTTCGCTTTCCTTTTAGGGGAAATTACCTCTATTTCAGCTTTTGCCGGAGTGTCGCTTGGGGTTCTCGATAGTACTATTATCTTGTTGGAGAATCCGCCTACAAACATTGGATCGGAAATTGTTCCGGCCGGGACGTCCTCTCTGAGAAACACACTTCCGCGCCCTATGCACGGCCCAAGCTTGTCCAAATCCTCCGGACTTATAAAGCGCAGGTTCGAGTTTGATTGGGCGGGAGCAAGCATTGTATTTTTATATTCGCGCGTATTATAAAATTCGTTTTCTGCGGAGTCGTCGCAGCCCAAAACTATTTTATCTCTCCATCTGCAAAAGTCGCCTATAACTTTTAAATAGTTGGATCTCATCTTTATTCCGAATATATTATCGGAATTAAATTGCGGAGGAAATCTCCAGAACGCTCCGTGCATTGTCATAAGAAAATCGGGTTCTCCTATTTCTCTTATGCGGGGCCATTCTGTATTCCAACCGTGCGACCCGTCGTAGGAATGGCTCGACTTCGGCAGGCGAAAATAAGTCCAGCCCGATTCCTCTCTCAGCCCAAGCAACAAGGATTTCGCATCGAATCCAAGCGCCCATATAGGGGCGTCGGGCGCGGGGCTTCCCTCTATGCCGCCGGGGCCGCTTATCTCGGTAAATTGGCATATTCTTACGGGAGTCCAATCCGCGTTTCCTTCCGTATATTCTGCGAGGGCTCCGGAGGGCAGGGTGGGGTTTGTGGCGACATCAGGGTGCAGCACGCCGTTGTTCGCATAAAAGTATTTTCCAAATCCCTTGTAAAATCCCTTGCCGTGGTAGCCGTGCAATTTTGAGTTTTTTGCGCCGGAATTAGAACCCTTGGGCGCCGCAGCCGAGTTCCCGTCGCGTATTATCTCTTTCACTTCGAGATTGTTGATATCCACCTCATAAAGCCCCTCTTCCATTGTGGCAAATGCCACCCTACTTTCGGGAGACGTGATTGCGTGGGCGGCCCCGGTGATGCGTCCGGGCATTTCGTCCCTTGGTATGACCCGAATTTTTCCTTTGGAGTCAACAATGTAGCAGCCTATTATAAGGTTGTTTGTAGGCTTGTGTATTAGCCTGTCGGCGTGAGTGCCTCCTACGCTTTCCGACATAACAGTTTGTTCGAGCGCTTCGGATATGCGGTAGAGTTTGTCTGAAGACTCCTTTACGCAGTGCGGCCCGTAGGTTGTGACCCATAGGTATCCCGCCCATGGAACAACCGCGCCCGTTCCGCATTCGCCCTCGTTGTTCGACATCGCCAAATGCGGATATATTCCGGAAAATTCCTTTGTGCTTTTTGTGTCCTGGCCTTGCGCGCCAACGGATTGGAAGCAAATTAAAGACAGTGCGGCCGCCAAAATAAAATTCTTGTATAGCATAAGCGACAAATAAGGTCTTTATTTGCGCGTGTCCACAAAATTATTTGCGCTTTGGCTTGCGCCCCTTCAGTATGCGGCGCAATTTTTTCCTGTCTTCCACGGCGACTATATAACCCACACATTCTGGGAATCCACAGTGGCATGGGTGGTCCATAAAGTGCTCGATGGCGTATCCGTAGTTGTACAATATTTCCTCGCCTTCCTGAATATCGCGAGTGGCGTATATCTTTATTTTCCCGTCTTCGAGCACGGCTTCGCAGTTTGTCCTGCATGCGTGGTTTATCAGGCGGGCGTCGTTGTATTCAAAATTCCCGTCTAAATCGTATTTATCGTCGAGCTCGAATATATAGACCGCCCCGTCTCCGCTCGCTTTTGCGTATTCTTCGCGCTCGAGTCCGCGGCGATTTGATTCTTCTTTGGTTATTTTTTCGCCGAGGTATTCTATAATAAATTCGCCTTTGCTTATATGGCGGGCGGCAAATACTCCGCGCCCGTGTATTTGGGATTCACCAATGCGATACGGCTTTGTCGATTTGTCGGACATAATGCGGCGTCATTCCTGCGGAAATTTTCCGCTTTTTACGTCCGATACATATTCTGCGTATGCGGCAGATATTATCGCGCCTAAATCGGCATATCTTTTTACAAAAGACGGCGCGCGCGGCGACAGACCGAGTATGTCGGCGCATACGAGAACTTGCCCGTCGCAGCTTCCTCCGGATCCTATGCCTATCGTTGGAACCGATACGGAACGGGTTATTTCGGCGGCGAGGTCGCCTGCGGTCATCTCCATGAGAATTGAGAATGCCCCTGCGGATTCAAGAGCCTTGGCATCGTTTAACAGCTTTTGTCTTTCGGCGTCAGAATTGCCGAATTTTCTGTATCCGCCCAGCTTGAGAACCTGCTGGGGCTCGAGTCCGATGTGCCCCATTACCGCTATGCCGGCGTTGACAAGCTTTTCTATCTTGTCGGCTATTTCAGCGCCTCCCTCTATTTTTATAGCGTCGGCGCCGCCCTCCTGCACAAGTCGGCGGCAATCGTCGAGAAGCGAGTCGAAAGAGTAATGCGCGCGGCAGAATGGCAGGTCTGCCAATACGAGAGCGTTTGTGTCGGCGCGCGCCACGGCCGCGGTGTGGTGTATCATGGTGTCGAGCGTGACTCCGACTGTGGACTTCATTCCCAAAACGGTGTTTCCTACGGAATCTCCAACGAGAATTATGTCGATGCCGGCGGCGTCTGCGAGCTTTGCGAACATCGCGTCGTACGCGGTAATCATGGCGATTTTTTCGGCGCCTTTTTTCTTCAGTATTGTCTTTACCGTATTTTTCATATGGCGTTCATCTTAGAAGAAAGTTTTTATGATGGAATTTACAGTTTCTTTTGCCCCGGACAGCGTTTCCAAAAGATTATTTGAAGGAGCTCCCACCGTCCCGCTTATTTCAAACAGCGGGCCGGTGTAATAATTCTTGACGTTCGACTCCTTTGTGGCTTCCCCGATATTTGTGAAAGCGGCTCTTATAGAATCGGATATTAGCATCTGTACGGGAATGTCGAGCTTGTATTCTTTGAATTCAGCGTTGGGGTCGAAATAAACCGTTCCGCGCTCTATCGAGAATATCAGGGTGGGTGTTTTTACCCCTGAATTTGAAATTATTATATTATAGTCGGGGGCCCTCCTTTCTACATTTATTTCGGCGTCGTCATACTTGACGCTGTGCAAAATGGATACGATTTCCCCTATTCCTTCAAGTTCCTTAACTCTGTTGTTTAGGAGGCGTCCGGCTATTTTTAGGGCGTTGCCCGCTATTGCGCTTCCCTTAGCCGCGACAGAGTCTTCGTCGAGGACATGAAGAATGCCGTTCTTAGCCGACAGCTTTGCGGAGCCTGTGATGTATTTCAGCAGGTGTTCGGCATTGTTCCCGCTGCCCTCGAATGTCGCTGTTGCGCTGAATAGACCCGTCATCGGCGGCCTCTGCGAGTTGTTGAAAAGGGACGACACTTCAAAGCCCTTCATGGTTGCCGTTGCGTCCTTTATCAAGTAGGGAATATCAGCATTCGCGTCGAAACTTATTCCGGCTTTTATATCGACGGGCGCTCCGGCGAGCTTTAAGGACAATTTTTCAAGGCTAAGCAAAGACGGCTCCGCCAGAAATTTCATATTGGCGTTTTCCGCAAAAACTTCCGAGCCCTTTAGAATTTTTGCTATATCGGCGGCGACATATATTTTTCTCCCCGTGTCCCAGAAAGCTTTGGAGTCTTTTTTTGCTATGGTATCGGCTCTTTGCAAAACTTTCAAATTGTCGCGCGCCGATGCGGTTTCGGCCTCTTGCGGCCGCACTATCTTCTTTTTATTAGCGTTATCTTCGCCTCCTTCCGGCTCGCTTTCGGCATAAGTGGGATTCTTGAATGCCTGGCTCAGCGTGAGAATGTCTTCGACGGCTATTGATTCAGCGTTCAAGGTGGCGGATATGTCCTTGCCATAGGAAACTTTCATGTTTGCGGAGGTGTCTCCGTATATTCCCTTCAAGGCGATTTTTACTGCGGCGTCGAACGCCGAGAAATCTTGGGGATATGTAGCGGATAGTTGAGCGTCGAGTTTATCGACGGTTCCGCCTGTGCTTCGCAGGGCTATGTTCGTGGCCGATATTGTGGATTCAACTGAACCGGGGAGTATTTTGGCGTCTATATCCGCCGCTCCGCGCATGATGTTATTGAAAGGCGTCAATACCGGTTGATTTAAGAGCTGGGCAAGCGTTATAGAAAGTTTTGTGGAAGCCGAGCAGAATTTGAACGGTGAAATTTCCGCTTCCGCTTGGGCGTCCCCATATACGAAGGAGGATTTCATTGAACCGACATTCGCTTTTTTCAGGGCAGCCGAAATTTTTTTGCCGTCGAATAGAATTTCCACGTCGGAACTCGCGTCTATATCGCTGATTAGCGATTCCGCTCCATTCTTATAATAGGCGTTTGAAACGGATATAGAACCGTTGAACGAGTAGGAGCCTTTGGACGGTTGCAATATCTTGCCGGATAGTGAGAGTTTTTCAGCGTCGAATCCCGCCGTGAAAGGTTTGAAAATCGCGAACGGAACGTCTTTGGATTCTATGCTCGCAAGTTCGCTCGATTGGCTTTCTATCTTGCCGTCTGCAGCCGTGTATTTAAACCCGCTCGAAAAGATTTTCAATATGGGTGCTTCCGCGCCTCCGGAATAGACGCATGCCTCTATTTTAGACAAGTTCGCCGTGCCGTTAGAGTACGACGCGTCCATTTCCGACTTTATGCGCATGTCGGGGAGGTTTATTGATGAAGCGGATTTTACCTTCTGCAAGATGGGTTTGATTGCCCCGCGTGCCGATGCTTTCGCGGTAATCATTTCGGAGGACTTCCTCGCGGAGATGGACAGCTCTACGTTTTCCTTGTCGGCGGTGCTTATGTCTATTTTGCCCCCGAAGTCTCCGGTTGGCTGGAAGTCGGCGGAAAAAGCCGTGGAAAAACTCAATCCCTCTATGAGGGTATCTTTTGATTTCTCAACCCCGAAATTGTTTACTGCGATTTTGCGCGCGGTGTTTAAGTATAGTATTCCGGAATCGTCGCACGACAGTTTGAACGCCGCGTATATATCGTCGAAAGTAAGCGTTGTCCCGGAGAGGAACGGGTTTATAGATTTCGGGGAAAGTCCGTTTATGGAAATTTCAGCAAGCTCTCCGGAGGGGACTTTTGTCGAGCCGTTTAGGGAAATCGAAAATTCCTTCAATCCCTTGGCGCTGACAAGATTTTTCCCGTTTTGTATAATATATACGCCAAGTTTGGAAAATGAGGCGTCGTTTTTATTGAGTTTAGCGTTTATTTCGGCGTCAATTCCCAATTCTCCAATTCCCTTCAATTCAGGCGACAAAACTTCGAGTCCGGAAATTGTATTCTTTGTCGAGACTTCGGCATTAAGGTTCTTGCCGAAGTCGCTAAAGCTTCCCTTTGAATAAAGTTTCGATTTGAATTTCGGAAGTTTTATTTTGCCTAAGAGGAAAGGCTCTATTTGAGAATTGTCCGCTTCTATGCTTATCTTGAATGCGGCGCTCTCGAATTTGTTCGAGAAGTCTGCAGCGGCTTGAAGTATCCTTATATCCTCGGAGGACAGCGCAAGCTTTAGCGCGTTTACTTTTGTTTTGCCAGCCGCCTTTGAAGACAATGCGGCTTCAAGAAGAAACTTTCTTTGGAAGTTTTTCGACTTTATCGAGCATATAGTTTCGATTTTTCCGGATTCGGGATTTATGCCTTTTAATATTTTTATGTCGGAGGATTTTAGGGACAAATCAAGAGTGTCCCCGTTGCCGGCAATAATTGAAGCGGATATATCGGCTGAATCTATTGACAAATTCCATTGTATGTCTTCCGTGGATTTTTCGCCCTGGACAGTTTTGGCGTTGGCGGGCGGGGGAGTCCCCGAAGATTCTGATTGGGGGGTGGCTTTATCGGAAGCATATTTCTTTTCAGCGGTTTTATCTGCCTGGTTTTTGGGCATTCTAACGACGAGATTGGCCACTTTTATAGAGGATATGTCTATGTTTTTGGAAAGCAGCTGAAATACGGAAAATTCTATCTCCGCGGAGCCGACGTTTACGGCTGTGCCGTCGGCGAGTTCTATATTTACGTTCTTGGCTTTGGCATTCCCCAACCCTGCCAGAAAATATTCAAGCCGCATGCCGTACGATTTTGCGAGGTCGTTTGCCACTTTTGTCTGTAGCCACGCGCTGTTAGTCGCGAATATGATTGCTCCCGCGAGAATCGCCAAAATACATGCGATTATAGCTATCGATATTTTTATGAATTTATTCATCGGATACTATTTTGTTGAAGAGTTCTTTCTTTATGCGGACAGTCAGTGGTAGATTCTCTCTCAGCCCAAAATATTCAATCTCGTAGAGGGAGTCGTCGAGTTGCGGCTTTACAAGCTGTTCCGAGGCGCCGTCTATAATTACGACGTCAAAAATTCCAAGATTCTGGGGAGAAAAATTCCAATATCCGGCATTGCGGAGCTCCCGGGTGTAGTAAGGGAGGGGCCAGGGTGAGTTTTGCGTGATTACGGCTATTGGAATGTCTGTTTTGTAGTCGGAAAATTTAACGCACTGGGATATCCTTGCGGCAAGATTCGCAAAATCTGGCACCGTGTGCGAATATAAATACGGATTGCGCGGGTCGGAATGGTAGCGCAGAGAGGATTTCATGTCCGCGCCGATTTGGAAGTGCGCCAGAATACATATTGTCAATAAAACCGCGATTCTTATAAAAATATTTTTATATCCTGCGGCAAATTGCAGACCGTATCCGGATACCGGGCACATAAGCCCTACTACAGGCAAAAGCAGCCATGGCGTCTTGTATGGTATGGCGCTTAGCAAGAGTATGGAAAATATTGACGACAACCCGAGAAAAACTGCGTAGCATGCCCGGGTGTCGCGGCGCTTTTTAAGGCCGAGCCAAGCGCATATGAATCCGAAAATAAACGTTGCCGTAAAGGCCCATTCTCCGAATCTTACGCCTTCGCATTTTTGAGTGGTTAGCAAAGCAAAATAGTAGTAAAATGGGGCGCTGTGGGCTTCCGATTGCGACTTCCCTAAAAAGTGTACATAGCATTGCACTGCGTCGAGTATTCCCCTCGGATTACTCCCAAAAGACGAATAAAACACCGCGAATACCAAGGCGAATCCTGCAATAGCGGCGCCCAAGTACAATAGAGACTTCTTAAGCGATGGGATTTTTTCCAAACTGCTCTTTCCCGCAAAGACAGCCAAAAGAACCAGAGCCGCAAACATTCCCGCGAACATTATGACGGTAGTTTCCTTTGTTGCTTGGGCGAATCCCGCGCATAGGCCAAGAAGGATTGCCGAGCGAACCGATGGTTTTAAAATGAAGCTCCAGAGGCTTGTGGCGGTCAAAAATATGGCGAGGGCAAATATTGTTTCCTGGACGTAATAGACCGAATATATGACGGCTATACCCGATAGTCCCAGAAATCCGCATGCCGCCCATGCCGCGAATCTTCCGAGCATTGGAGAGCATAGAAGATATGAGCACATAAGCAGTATTGTGAAAAAGAGCATGTCTTTTCGCATTCCTGCAATGTCGGGATTTTCGCTGCCGGTGCAGATTTTTTTAGCGAGGCTGTAATAGTATAGAGTGGGGCCGTGGGGGCCGTCGGGATTATATTTATATCCTTTCCCATCGAGGAGCTTTAAGGCTGTGGTGGCCTGTTCGGATTCGTCTGCGTGGGGAAGGCGCAGAGAGGCGTTCTCCAGCCTCGCTGAGAACGCGAATATCAAAACGCAGGCTAAGAGTATAATATAGGCGAATTTAAACGCTGCATTCATTCCCCGTCGAAAAAGGATAAAAGTTTTTCCATAAAATCTCGTGGAGGTTTGATAGGGTGTCCGTCATTGTTGACGAACACGTGAACTGTGTATCCAGTGGCGGCTATGCGTTCGCCGACTTTTATCTCGTATTCCACTTTAATTCTGGCGAACGGTTTTTGCCTTATTTGGGCAACAATAGTCACGGAGTCCCCGAATTTTGCGGGAGATTTATACTTTAGGCACTCCTCCACCACCGGCAAATGAATTCCCGCCGTGTACATGTCCGCGTAATTCGCCCCGAAACTTTCGAGAAGTTTTATTCTGGCACACTCGCACCAGGGCAGATAATTTGCGTGGTACACTACGCCCATGGCGTCGGTCTCGGCAAATCTCACGTTTATAGATGTTGAAGCTGAAATCATAATTACATCTCGTTTTCCAATATCTGCTCAAGCGTCTGTCGCTTGCGTATGAGCGAAATTACGCCGCTCTTTTTCAGCAATACTTCCGGCGACGCAGGGTAGGAATTGTAATTCGACGTGCTCATGGCGCTACAATATGCCCCGGCCCCGCCGATTACGCAATAGTCTCCAATATCGGCCTTCTCCAACTTGCGCGGCAAGAGGGCTTCCGGATCTGCGGGGGCGGGGGTGAGTATGTCTCCGCTTTCGCAGCAGTGGCCCACGACTATATAGTTCTCTCGCATGCGCGTGGATTTCTTTTTTAAAATAGATATGGGGTGTTGGGCCCCGTAAATTGACGGTCTGAGGATATCAGTCATTCCGGAATCGGTCTTTATAAAAGAATATCCTTTCTTGCCGGTATTACAGATGTCTTTTACCGATGAAAGAACACAGGCGCAGTTTGCCAGCAGGAATGTTCCGGGCTCTATTTCAAAGTGGATTTTGCGCCCGGTCTTCTTTGCGAAGTCTTTTACGAGCCTGGCTACGGGGGCTCCTATTTTCTTCAAATCCGTTGATTTTTCGTAGGACATTCTTCCGACCTTAAATCCGCCGCCCATATCAAGAGTGTTGGCGTCCGGAAACTGCGATACGGTATCGAGGCTCATCGCCGCGACCTTCTGCCATATTTTGGGATCCGACCCCGAGCCGATATGCGTATGTATTCTGATTATTTTGAGGCCGTATTTTTTTGCGACTTCTTTTATTTGGGGTATGTATTCGAACCATATCCCAAAGCTTGATGCTGGACCCCCGACGTTTGTGCGGTTTGTGCCGCCGGAGCCGAGGCCAGGATTTATTCTCACTCCCACTTCCGTATTCGGGGCTATTTTTCCGTATTCTTCAAGTTGAAGCAGGGAGCATGCGTTGTAGTGTATGCCCAATTTTACGAGTTTTCCAAGATCATCGGGAAGCTGTTGAGAGGACAGTGATATCTTTTGGGGCGCTATTCCAGCAAGCATTGCACGCTTAACTTCATATCCGCTCGAGGCGTCTATGTGCAGGCCGAGCTTGTCGAAAAGTTTCAGTATGCGCGCGTTTGAGGCCGCTTTCATCGCGTACCGCACGGTTAATCCAAAGGCGTTTGGAAATGACAATGCGGCTTTAGCCTGCCTTTCAAGCGATGATTCGTCGTAAACATAGCATGGAGTTCCGTATTTCTTTGCTATGGCGTCGGCGAGTTTCCAGTTGAGAAATCCTGTCTTTTCTATGTCCATTGGCTCTTTTTCTTATTTTGAAAATGCAGTTGTATTTTGTTCTTTTATTTGGATTTGTCAATTCCCGCCGCTAATGAAAATATCTCCGCTGGCATTTTCCCTCAAAGCCTCTAATGGGTCTAATGGGCTGAATCAGCATGTCCAGCGTAATACGATTCTTCTCTGTGTGAAATGCTGTTTTTAACCTAAGAGAATTGTATTATTATTTAGAGAACTTATTCTTCGACAGCCTTCAATATTATCGACTTTGTCAAAATTGCGGGCAGCACCTTTGGGGTGGTTGGCGATTTTGGAAAATATACCAAATTTAAAGGCACGCCGGCGCGTCCGAATTTTTCGAGTTCGCGGGCAATTTCGGGATTCCTATTTGTCCAGTCGCCGACTAAAACCGCTACATTTTTGGATTTGAACGCGTCGCGGATTTCCTCTGAGTCGAGGATTCGTTTATTGTAGGCGCATGTAAGACACCAGTCTGCGGTGAAATCCACATATACTATTTTCCCCTCGGCCAACAGAGATTCCACTCTTTGTTTGCTCCATGCGTCGTTGGAAACTTCCGATTCCGCCGTATTGGGCAGGCAGACCATTATTGCAGATAGGGTTATGGCTACAACACATACGAGTCTGCCTAATATTCTTGTTGATTTTTCGCGGTGCGGCATTGTCATTTTCCCAAAGAGCCTCAGCCCCACCGACAATATAATGAGAGCTCCTATGAGAAATTGTATATGGCGCGTCTGGTTCATGTAAACCCAAGCCAGCCACGCTACCGTAGCAAACAGGGGAATGGAGAGTATTCTTTGCAGGACAATCATCCAGTTTCCCGGTCGCGGCATGAGTTTTGATAAGGCTGGGATTGCCGAAAGCGTCAGGTAAGGGCTTGCCATTCCGAGCCCGAGAGCCGCGAATATTCCCATGGTGAGGGTCGCCGACGCGCCGGTCGCAAGGGCCGCGCCCAATGCGGAACCCATAAACGGCGCAGTGCATGGGCTGGCTACCAATACCGCTATAACTCCCGATGCGAAAGCTCCGGCATGCTTTTTAAGGCGTCCTTTGCCCGTTAAGGACGCCGTTTTGCCGGCAAATCCTGCGCCTATTTCAAAAGCTCCAAGAAAACTTATGGCCATTGCGAAAAACAATAGAGCCATCAATCCGGTAAAGCTTGGGTTTTGCAGTTGAAATCCCCAGCCCATTTCCTTTCCCATGCCGCGCAGTAGCACGAGAATCCCGCCGAGGGCGAGAAATGTAGCCAATATTCCCGCCGTGTAGAATATCGCTCCTATAATGTTTTCAGCGCGGCCTTTTGATGCCGACGAGGCAAAGGACATTATTTTTAACCCTATGACAGGAAATACGCAGGGCATAAGGTTGAGAATCAAACCTCCTATGAAGGCTCCTATAATAAAACCGATATTTCCGTAGCTTTTTGAGGAGCCGTATGTTGCTAAATCGGCGTTTTTGTCGCCGCCGGGAGCAATGGATATTTTTATTTCGGATTCGCCCTTTCCCGGAACGCAAAGTTCCCCGCAAGAGAGCCATTCCGCATCGGCTTTTATAGCGAGAGGTTCGCCGCCTTCGGAGTACGGCGGGGCCTTTATTGAAAAAATAATAGCGGCGGACTTTGCGTATCCGCTATAAGATTCACCCATAAATTCATACTTTTGTGTCGTTGGCCAAGTCTCTCTTAAAACTTTGAACCCCTTGGGTAAATGAAGTCTAATTTTTGTAGGAGAACCTAAAGCTTCCGGTACGTCTTTCCCATATATGTGTTCACCCTCGGGTATTTCAAAAGTTGCCTTAATGGCAAACTCTTCCGACGGTACGAGTTCGGCCTTGTCTGAAGAAATCGTAAATTTTACCGATGGAGCGGCGTGTGATATAGCCGTCGCAATCACAAATAATAATAGAAAAAGTCTTTTTAACATTGGCTTTTGAGCTTTAATATGTTGACAACCGAACAAATAATGACGATTCTTTAAATCGACAAATTCATCTTGATTGAAACTGTCAAAGGTGCAATCATTTTGTAATCAACTTGAACAAGTCTTGCGGGGACGCTAACTTATGGGAATAAAGGAAATCTTATCTAACGATATCGGTATCGATTTGGGTACGGCGAATACGCTCGTTTACGCCAAGGATTCTGGGGTGATTATGAGCGAGCCCAGCGTGGTTGCGGTTTACAACAATTCCAAAAAAGTGGTCGCCGTGGGCGAAAAAGCAAAGCGAATGCTCGGAAAAACGCCGGGCAATATAACCGCCATACGCCCAATGAAATCCGGAGTCATAGCGGATTTTGAAATTACGGAAATAATGTTGCGGTATTTTATAGAAAAAGCCGCAAAACAATGGAAATTTATGCAGCCGCGAGTCGTGGTTGCAGTGCCTTCGGGAATAACGGAAGTCGAGCGCAGGGCTGTAAAAGAATCTGCAATACATGCGGGAGCCCGCAGTGTGTGCCTGATGGACGAGCCTCTTATGGCCGCAATCGGCGTGGGCCTGCCAATATCGGAGCCTACGGCGAGCATGATTGTGGATATAGGCGGGGGCACTACGGAAATAGCTCTCATATCCCTTTCAAATGTCGTATATTCCAAGAGCGTAAAAGTCGGCGGAGACGCCTTCGACAACTGCATCGCCCAGTATATGAAGCGCGCTTACAATCTCATAGTCGGAGAGAGGACGGCGGAGGAAATAAAGATTCGGGTGGGATCTGCTTTCCCTCTCGACCAGGAATTGACATTTGAGGTCAAGGGGCGCGACGCCGTAGCCGGATTGCCCAAGACATTGATGGTGACCTCGCAGGAGATAAGGGAAGCCCTCGCTGATGCTTTTAAAGCCATTACCGACGTCATACACGAAGCCTTGGAACAGTGTCCGCCGGAGCTTGCGGCCGATCTTGTCGATCGCGGCATTGTGCTGGCGGGCGGAGGCGCCCTCATGAGGAATCTCAATTTGCGGATAAGCGACGTCACTGGCTTGCCATGCTTTGTGGCGGACGACCCATTGCGGGCTGTCGTAAACGGAACGGGAGCGGTTCTCGAGGACTATTCCTTCTGGGCGAATGAAAACGCCTAAAATCGGGGATTTGCGGCATTGACAAGACGCAAATCCAGAGCCGTGCGAAATGCCGCTATATTTGCGGCATTGTTTATTGCGTGTGTGTTTCTTCCGCCGTGGCTTCGGAAGGCCGGAAGCGGAATATTCGACGAATTTCGCGCGCCGATAGACGTGCTTCCGGCCGCCCTTGGAGATTTGGAAAAGTATTGGGCTCTGAATTCAAACTCTAAAAAAGCTCTTCTTGAGGCAGGGCGTGATCTGGCGAGGTTGAATGCGTCATATCAATTAAAAAATATGGAAAACAGCGTTCTCCGCGAGAAATTGGCAAGATACGAAAACTTTTTTAGGATACCGTCTTACGACAAGTATCGAATGGAGGTTGCGCGTGTCGCCCGCAGGGATATTTCCGCATGGTGGCAAATTATGGTGATTAGAAAGGGGTCGGCCCACGGCATAAAGGAAGGTTGCGCCGTAATTTCATCTGGAGGTGTGGTGGGCAGAATTTCAAAGGTGGGGGCGTATACGTCGGTTGTGGAGCTTGTGAGCAGCAGCAAATTTAGAATGGCCGCCTATATCGAAGGTGAGAATCGCCCCGTGATATATCAGGGGGCAGGGGCGGTGACATTCCATGAGGCCTGCGGGGAAGTGACAGATGTTCCCATAGATGTGAGCGCGTATTCCAACGGGAGACCTTTGAGGCTTTGGACTTCGTCTCTCGCAGGAACTTTCCCAGATGGACTTCTCATAGGAGAGGTAAAAACGCTTTCCCTCGACAGCGACGGCGTGTTTAAATCCGGAATGGTTCTTCTAAGCGGGGAACTTTCTTCTTTGCGTGAGGTCGCAGTTCTTGTGCCTATAGAAAACGCATCAAAATAGATTTTGTATGTTTAAGTCTTTGGACATGCGCGTAATTGTGATTCTGGCTCTGAATCTCTGCTACTTGATAATCTTGGGTGTGGTGAATTCGGAAGTGGCCCCGTATGTGCGCATAATGTTGCCTTCGATATTTATAGTGGCTCCGGCGCTTTTTTTGGGCTGGGGCTGGGCTGCATTCATAGTTTTGCTGTCGGCTTTTTTGATGTCTGCTTTTTTACCTGTGAGGTTTGGGATTCTTGCGGCATTATGGCTGGCTTCTGCTTTTGCAGTAAGGCACATACGCTTCAGATTCAGGGCCCTCGACACTTTTTCCCTCGTGTCTTTGCAATTATTTTTGAATGTTTTACTCGTATTTATATACGCATGCGCCCTCGCAGGAGACTTCGTTGAATGGAAAGCTTATATTTTAAGGGTATCGTGGGATATGGCGTTTTCTTCGCTTGTGGTTGCCCTGTCCGGAAGATTTTTCTCGATGCTTCCGGTGTATATATGCTCTCTCATAGACGTAAACTGCCAAATATCGGAGAATTGAAATGCGGAATAAATCGGTAGATATATTGGAGAATTCCAATCCGCGCATAAGGATATTTTACATGCTATTTGCCTTGGCGTTTCTCATTTTGGCTATTGTTCTCGGATATAGGCAAATATACCTTTACGACTATTACGTTGAAAAAGGCGAGCGCCAAAGCATGAGAAGGGTAATCGAACCCGGGGCCAGAGGTGACATATTCGACCGCTACGGAAGACTCCTTGTGACAAACGAGCCGAGATTTTCGGCCGTGGTGTATTTTAATGAAATACGCAAGGAGCTGCGCGAAGAATATTTCAGGCTGAAGAAAAAATATCTGGCGGCTAAAGATTCCGGAGCCGAAATGCCAAGCGTGGCCCAGATAACAAAGCAAGCCCGCGCAAATGTCCTCAACGGATATGTAGATAGAATCAATATGATTCTCGGCTCTGACTATAAACTCGCCGACGACGACTACGACAGGCATTTTAGACAAAAGGCCTTATTGCCTTTCCCCCTCGTAAAAAATCTTTCGGCCAGAGAACACGCGATTCTCGCCGAAAGAATACCAATAGACTCCCCGATTCAAATTTATACCGATACGTCGCGCTACTATCCTTACGGGGCCAGGGCAGCCCATGTGCTCGGATATGTGGGGAGCAACGTTGACGAAATAGACGCCAGCAATATAGTCGGTTCGGATTTGCGCACATATTCCTTTACCGGAAAAATAGGCAAAACTGGCGTCGAACGGGCGTTTGAGTCGGTGCTTTCCGGAGATATAGGCGCCAAAATTTGGGTTGTGGATTTAGCCGGATACCAATACGACAATGTCGTAAACGTAAAGCCCAAGAAGGGCGGAAATGTTGTGACTTCTTTAGATATAGATTTGCAGGCTGTGATAGAGGATTCTTTCGGAGATAGAAAAGGCGCCGCTGTAGTCCTCGATGTAAAAACCGGGGAAGTTCTTTCTATGGTAAGCAAGCCCGACTATGATCCGAATTCGCTGAGCCCTTATATAAGCTATAAAGTAAACGACGAAATTACCGCGCGGGACGCTTGGCTCAACAGGGCCACTCAGGGCAGGTATCCTCCCGGTTCCCCGTATAAAATAATAACTGCAATGGCCGGGCTGATGACCGGTGTAATAGATGAAAATTCCGTTAAGACGTGCAATGGAGGTTATAAGGTCGGGTCGAGAATATTCCCGTGCAATAAACGCTATGGGCACGGAGAAGTGGACCTAAGCGCGGCGATAGCGCAAAGTTGCAATGTTTATTTCTATATGACTGGAATAGATGCAGACATAAAATCTATAGCCGCGACCGCTAAAGATTTTGGAATGGACCAGCCAACCGGTATAGAAATCGGCGAACGCAGGGGTGTGATAGCCACTCCCGAATACAAGCGCGAAATCGGTTATGGCAAGTGGCTTGGAGGCGATACCGCAAACGCGTCGATAGGGCAGGGATTTGTTTTGGAGACGCCTCTTGAGATGGCCGCGTTTGCGGCGTCTTTGGCCCGCAAGCAAACTCGCACGAAAGTTTCCATAATACATGATCCCTCGAGAAAGGCGGATATGGAATACCACAATGCCGTTCCAATACCCTTGAGCGACGTCCACTATAAAGCGATATTGCAGGGAATGATTGACGCCGTTGAAAAGGGGACGTGCAGGCGTTCAAAAGTCGAGGGATTGGCCTCCGCGGCAAAATCGGGAACAGCGCAGGTGCCCATAAACGGCAAGCCTTCGACTCTTGCTTGGATGATAGCTTTCGCGCCCGTGGAAAACCCTCAAATTGCAATATGCGTAATGGTGGAGGGGGACGAGACCGGCGATGTTGCGGGGGGCAGCACTGCCGGCCCCATAGTGCGCGCGGCTTTTGAGGCGTATTTTGACAAGGGGGCGCAATAGAGCTTTTTTGCGCATTTTTTAGAGTATTTACCTATAAATTTTAATTGCCGGTGAAAGTTCGCCTTTTGCGCTTATAATAAAAGCTTGAATAGAAAATATGCTTGGATAGCTTGAAGTAATAATGAGCGGAACGTATCAGGTCATAGCCAGGCGTTATAGGCCCCAACAATTCGACGAACTTGTCGGGCAGGAACATATTGTAAAAACTCTTACCAACGCCATAAGTTCCGGGCGCATAGGCCACGCGTATTTATTTGTAGGGCCGCGCGGCACGGGAAAAACGACCGTGGCGAGGCTCTTTGCAAAAGCGCTAAATGCAAGGGGAGGTCCAAACATTTCCCCGGAGGAAGACGAAATAGGGCGTTCCATAATGAACGGTACTTGTATGGACGTTGTCGAAATCGACGGAGCGTCTAACAGGTCGATAGAGGAGATACGCAAAATAAGGGAGGATTGCCAGTATGTCCCGAGCCAGTGCACTTATAAAATCTATATAATAGACGAAGTCCACTCTCTAACTACCGAGGCCTTTAACGCGTTGTTGAAAACGCTCGAGGAACCGCCGCCGCATGTAAAATTTATATTTGCCACCACTGAAGCCCACAAGGTTTTAGGCACTATAACTTCGCGCTGCCAACGTTTTGAATTTAGGCCCATAAGTGAGGATCTCATCGCTGGGCATTTGGGAAAAATAGCCGCGAAAGAAAAAATATCGGCGTCACCGGACGCCTTGAAGGCGATAGCCAGACTCGCAAACGGCGGAATGCGCGACGCCGAAAGCATACTCGACCAGATGATATCTTTCTGCGGCAGGGAAATAAAAACTGAAGACGTTATAGGAGTTTACGGGCTGGTGTCTGAATCTCAGATAAAAGAGCTCTTGGGGAAAATGGCGAACGCCGATTACAGCGGGGTTATAGAGACGATAGACTCGCTTGTGGAAAACGGCTGCGATTTGTTTCGGGCGCTTTGCGATATGCAGGCGGCGGTTCGTTTGGCGATGGTGGACGCCTTTAAATCCGGGAGCGCGGAATTCGGCGGAAAGAAACTGACGGGAGAGCAGCTTATGAGAATGCTCGACGTCTTGCAGGGCGCTGAACGCGGCATAAAAAACGGCCTTTCCGAAAAGGCGAATTTTGAGGTGGCATTGTTAAAAGCCGTGGAGCAGAGCAGGGCCCGCGCGATAAATACGCTCATAAGGGAACTCGACAAACTTTCGGCCGCTCCCGCCGAAACTCAAAAAAAAAATAGCTGATTTGTTGGCGCGGGTATTGAGGGAATCCGAAGAATTTGCCAAAGCGTATGCGGGAGCTGAACGCAGCTTTAGAAAAGCGCTTCCCAAAGCTGATATTCAAACTCCTTCAAATGTAAAAGATACCGCGGAAATATTTGAGAAGGGGCCTGATTTCGACGCGGCTGTGGCGGAAATATCCGGGGAGCTCCTGAGGCTTTTTCGGACGCAATTTCATTCCGCCCCTGTAAAGTTCGTGCGCGGGGGAATATCTGTTCAAAGTGCGCAAAATTCGCTCGAACAGCAATGCGACGCCGACGATGTAAACATAGACCCACAGATATCTGAAATCGAGGACGAAGATGACTGAACATACCGTATTTATTCTATCCTTATTGAGCGCGATTTCAGCTGGCATTGCGATTGCAGCAGTGTTTTTATGGGCGAGGGGAATCCTCAAAATACAAGGGCTCCGCGCGGAGCTCGCCGCGAAAGATGCGGAAATATCGTCGGCGCGCGCGAACGTCGAATTTGAGCGGGCTTCCTCGGCCAAATTAGCCGGCGAGAAACTCTCGGTCGAGAAGGCCCTGTCGGCGCTTGAGCAGAAACTTTCCGAAGCCGATATGAAGCTTGCCCGCCGCGTGGAGGAGGAAGAAAAATTAAAGGCGGAATTAAACGCGGCGTTTGAGAATCTCGCCAACAGGATATTCGACGCTGCCGGCAGGAAAATAACAGAGAATAGCGGCGAGAGAATGGCGCTTGTGTTGAATCCTTTAAAAGAGGATTTAAGGGGGTTTAAGGCCAGGCTGGAGGAATTGAACGTTGACGGAGTCCGCAGAAATACGGCTCTTGCAGAACAAATAAAGGCGTTGGGACAAATGAACGAACGTCTTGGACGCGAAGCGGAGAATCTGGCAAAGGCCCTGAAGGGCGACAATAAAGTTGCAGGCAATTGGGGGGAAATCGTATTGGAGCGCCTTTTGGAGTCGTGCGGGCTTGAAAAAGGCCGCGAATTTTTTGCGCAAAGCTCCCATTTCGTGCGCGACGAAGATGCCGGCCTTAAGACCTTGAGACCCGACATAGTTTTGACTCTTCCCGATAAGCGTTGCGTTATAATAGATTCAAAAGTATCGCTTTTGGATTACGATTCGTATTGTTCGGCGGAGACGCAGGAGGAGAAAAAGTCGGCGTTAGATCGCTTTGTAAAGTCGGTGTCAAGGCATATAGAGGGATTGTCGCAAAAGCGTTATGAGGACATTCCAGACTTGAGAAATCCTGATTTCGTGGCGTTGTTTATGCCAATAGAGCCCGCGTATTCGCTTTTGTTGCACGCGAATCCGAATATAATAGAAAAGGCGTATGCGGATAAAATAGTGCTTGTCACGCCTTCCACTCTCATGGGAATGTTGAGAGTGGTGGAGCATATATGGCGTGGTGACAAACAACAGCGCAACGCCATAAAAATAGCCGAAGCAGGAGGAAAGCTTTACGATAAAGTTAAGATTTTTCTGGACAAATTCGCCCTTGTCGGGAATAGAATTTCCCAGATTTCCGCGGCCTACGCGGACGCTGAAAAGACCCTTTCAAACGGTAGCGGAAACATAATTTCCTCCGCGGAGAAGTTGCGCATGTTGGGCGCAAAGACAAAGTCTAAAATAGACGCGTCAAGCATCTCGGAGGATGAAGTAGAGGAGATTTAAAAATTATGCCAGACGAAGAAAACAGGACTATGCCGGAATGGGTTCCGGACGGGGCCGACAAAAGATTTTTTACGACTTCCGTAATGCAGGGAGTCAAGAGCGGCGAAGACAATACAATTTCCCATGCGCCGCGCCCCAAGCGCAGGGAATTGTCATTGCAGGAATACAAAGACGGAGTTTTGGCGGGCGACAGGACAATTTTGGGAAGGGCTATAACTCTCATAGAGAGCAATGCCGATGCGCATTTTGAAAAAGCCCAAGCATTGCTGTCCGAGCTTATTCCGCACGCGGGAAAGGCGTTTAGAATAGGCATAACGGGAGTTCCAGGGGCGGGGAAATCCTCGTTTATAGAAACCTTCGGTTCGATGCTGTGCGAGGAGTTCGGCAAAAAAGTTGCGGTGCTGGCCGTGGATCCATCGAGCAGCGTGACGGGAGGAAGTATTCTTGGCGATAAAACCAGAATGGAAAAACTTTCGCGCAACTCCAAAGCTTTTATTAGGCCTTCGCCTTCCAGCGGCGTTCTCGGAGGAGTGGCCCGAAAGAGCCGCGAGACTATGGTACTTTGCGAGGCCGCTGGATTCGACGTCATTTTGGTAGAGACCGTGGGTGTTGGGCAGAGCGAAGTCACCGTGCGTTCAATGACTGATTTCTTTCTTCTTATACAGCTTGCGGCCCAGGGCGACGAATTGCAGGGCATAAAAAAGGGCGTAATAGAGCTTGCCGACGGTATTCTCGTCAACAAATGCGATGGTAATATGCGCGAGAAGTCGATGCTCAAAAAGGCGGAGCTTGCCGGGGTTCTTCATTTCCTAAATAGCCCAACTCCCGGTTGGTCCCCGTTCTGCGAGGTATGCTCCGCCCATACCGGCATGGGAGTGCATGAGGCTTGGGACATGCTTTGCAAATTTAAGGATTCGGTCGGAAAATCCGGATATATGGCCCAGCGGCGCGCGGAACAAAAATTGGAGTGGTTTAAAACTTTGCTCGAAGCGGAGGTGTTGCGCGAATTCCATAAGCGGCCCAACATGCAGCAGACTATCGAGCATTATAAGAAACTCATAAATTCAGGAGCCATAACTGTGGCTACGGCTGTCAAAAATCTTATGGAGAAATCAATTTAAAGAATGTCAGAACCTAAAGAGAAGTCCGAAGTAAACCAAAAGCTTTTCGACACTATAGCCGACTTTAAATATTATCTCGAACTTGAATTGTGCCGGAGCAAAAATACGAGCTCGTCTTATATTTCCGATTTGACATTGTTTGCGGAATTTCTTTCCAGGAGGGGAATATCGGACTTCGCGGGCGTTTCGGACGACGATCTTGTGGCGTGGCTCGGCGAGCTCTCCAGAAAGACAAAAGCGTCGTCGCAGGCCCGCAGGCTAAGCGCGTTGAAGTCTTTTGCGTTTTGGCTGGTGGATAACGGAGTGTGGAAAAAAAATCTTTGCGACATTCTCGCGCGGCCGAAGGTGCGCCGCGAAGTCCCGAGAGTTCTCGAGGCGGGCCAGATAGATGCCATAATAGAAAAAGCTTCCGAAGATGTCAAATTTGAGCGCGTGCGCGATAAAGCCATGCTTGAATTAATGTACGGAAGCGGATTGCGTGTATCTGAACTTTGCGGCCTGCAGTTTGCGGATATAGACTTGGAGAACGCGATATTGCGCGTTCGCGGAAAGGGAGAAAAAACGCGCCTTGTGCCGTTCGGAAAACTTGCGGCTTCGGCAATAGACGCGTGGCTGAGGATTCGCCCGGAAATAAAAAAATCGACGGCGTCGGAATTGTTCATAACCAAGCGCGGCCGCAAGCTGTCGCGGAAGACTTTCTGGTATAACCTTAAAAAGTACGCGGCTTTGGCGGGGATAGCTTGCAATGTTAAGCCCCACATGTTGCGGCATTCGTTCGCAACCCATCTCTTGCGCGACGGCGCAAATCTCATGTCGATAAGGGAAATGCTTGGCCACAGCGATCTCTCGACAACCCAGATATACACCCAACTTGTATCGGACGACATTATTTCGGAATATTCAAAAGCCCAGAAGCGCTGATTTTTCAGAGTAGGGCTTTAGCATAGCTTATCTCTGCGGCCTTGTAATCTTCTTTTATAGGAGAAATAAAAGATTGAGTTTGTTGCCGGTTTGAAAAATTATTGAAGCGTGAAATCTGAAATAGGGCGTTTTTTAGACGATGCAATAAAAGCGGGAATACGCGTGGATACCTCGGATAAATCCCTATTCAACGCGTCTTTGGACCACATGCGCATAAGCTTTAAACCGAGCGCTGTGTTGCTTGCCCGAAAGGTTGAAGAAGTGGGAAATATTTTGGGGCTCGCATACGCCCGAAGGGTTCCTGTGACGGTGCGCGGAAGCGGAACGGGTTGCGCCGGCGGGGCTGTCCCTAAATGCGGCGGAGTGGTGTTGGACATGTCGGGGATTAGTTTTATTAGGGTAAATCCCAAATCGCGCATTGCCCATGTCGGGGCGGGCGCAGTCACGGCCCGCATAGATGCGGCGGCAAATAAATTCGGATTTTTTTATCCGCCCGATCCATCTTCACACAAGTTTTGCTCGATAGGCGGAAACATAGCGTGTAATGCGGGGGGATTGAGAGCGGCAAAATACGGGGTCACACGGGACTACGTATTGGCCCTTACCGCGTTTTTGGCCGACGGAACACGCCTAAATTGCGGCAGACCCTTGCGAAAATTTAGCGTCGGAGAAAATCTGCGCGACTTTTTCATAGGTACGGAGGGGACTCTTGGGGTCGTGGCCGAGGCATGGTTAAAACTGTTGCCTGCTCCTAAGTCCAGAACTTTTGCAATAGCGTTTTTTAAAAGCGATAACTTGGCTTTTAAAAGCGTCGAAAGAATAATGCGCAGTAGCCTCCAGCCGTCGATGCTTGAGTTTATGGATTCGCTGACCATAGAGTGCGTGAGGCATTGCGATACCGGCCTCGAATTTGAACCTGGCTGTGCGGCGCTTTTGGCGGAGTTTGACTCATATTGCGGAGCTTCTTGCAACGAACAGGCCAGGGAGTTTGTAAAGCTGTTGTGCGATTGCGATTGCAGGTTTGCCCGCACTCCCGAGGAAGCCGAGAGGTTTAGGCAGGTGCGCAGGAAATCGTCTCCGTCTATGTACATGCTCGGCAATACGAAAGTGTCCCAGGACATAGTTTTGCCTATCGATATGGCAGCGCCGTATTTTAGGGCTTTCAGAAAGATATCATCTGAGAGCGGCTTGCCGGCTCCCGTTTTCGGGCATGCTGCCGACGGCAATTACCACATACATTTTATGTATGACGGCAATATTCCCGGAGAGCGTTCGCGGGCCCTCATTTGTATGGATATGGCAATAAGAGAAGCCATAAAATGCGGGGGAGCGGTATCCGGAGAGCACGGCATAGGCATGCTGAAATCAAAATACATGTCGCTGCAGCACTCCGATTCCGAAATGAAGTTTTTGCGTTCAATTAAGAGCCGTTTCGATCCCAGGAATATACTAAACAGGGGAAAGATTTATAATCCTCAGGACCTTGTATCACTGGAGCCTCTGAAAGGCATAAAGCTTCCGTGGGATTGATTTTGTCTTTTAGTCTTTACAAAGATTTTTTGAAAATTAAAAATCTGCAGGCGGTATGCGTAATCGCCGTTAAAAAGAGAAGGAGGACAGAATTATGAGATTTTACGGGTTGGCTGTTTTTTTTGTATTTGCGTTGTCATGCGTCATGTTAAATGCGAAAGAAAAAATTGTAGTTGAAAATTTTGCGGAGTCCGGGACGGAAGTGTTTAAAAACGTGGCCACCATATCGAAAGACGGAAAGGTAATGTATTTCGATACTTTTAAGACATCGACCAAAGGTTTTACTCCGTTGGTGTTTCTGCCGAAAGGGAGGTTTGAAGCAAAGAAGCAATATACCGTGATGATGAAAATAAATGTGGAGAAGGTATCTTCAGAAAAAGATTCCTTTGTCCATATGCTTGTCCGCGACGGTTTTGAAGGCGGAAACGATCTCCTCATAAACAACCAGACCTTTACCGCCGGCGAGATAAATCTGAAACTTCCATTTACTGGCGATGGTGAGAAGGGATTTAACATGCAATTTATAGCCCATAATATGATTAAAGGCTATATTAAAGATTTTAAAATAGTTGAGGGGATATTGGACTCTCATGTATCCATAACTGAAAATCCCGCTCCATACGATATGGATAAATCTACCCTGCCTGTCGGGGCAAGGGAATTTAATGTTGAACTTCCGCAAAATGCTAAGGGTGAAGTTGTGGAGGCAAAGCGTTTCGGAATAATTCCGGGAGAAAAAATTATGCTCAAAAGATTCGCGGAGGCCATAGCTTATTGTAAAAAAGTAAAGGCGTCCCGTCTCGTTTTTGAAAAAAATGCCGTGTATTCAATGGTGGAGGACGGTTCAGTTTGTATAGACGGGATGTCCGACTTTACGTTTGACGGCAACGGCTCGACTTTCGTTTACCGCAAGAAAAATGGAATTAGCTTTGTAGTGACTAATTGCCGCAGAATTGAACTTCGGGATTTCAATATGGATTGGGATTGGGAAAACGATCCTTTGGCGAGTATCGTAAAAGTAGTAAAAATTCAAAAAGATAGGAATATCCCTTTAGAAAATAGGTATATAGATTATGAATTTGTGGATTATAAAAAATTTCCGTATAGGGGTTATGTGAGGGCTGCTACGCTGTCGGCATGGGACGTAAAGGAGAAGTCCGTAGGGGTTGAAGACGGTCTCACAATGGCGTACGAGATGTTTTTGGGCCGCCCCAATACAAAACCTAAGACCGAATGGGTGTCGGATAACGTATTGCGCATTTACGGCGGATACAATTTTAGCAAAAAATTAGCTGTTGGGCAGTATTATAGAATGCAGCACTACTATTATGATATGGGAGCCTTTACTCTATTTTCCAATGAGAATATTACGCTTCGCAATATCAATATTTGGTCCTCCGCAGGACACGGGTTGGTAATTAGCGGAACACAAAAATACACATACCTTAAAAATGTAAATATAATAATTCCAAAGGACAAACCAAAACATGTAATCACCACTACCGCCGACCACATGCATGTAGCGCAATCTTGCGGGTTCATAAAATTGGAAAACTGCGAATTTTCACAGGGGGCAGACGATTGCATAAATTTCCACGATTGTTCCTCTTACGGTGTAAAGAAGTCTTCAAATTCGATTGTGTCGAGGCATAATTACGGAGCGGATGGGGCTATGATAGAGTTCAGAAACAACGACTACTCTCCGGCAAATTTTTCGGCGATGCGCACCGGGGCGAAAAAACTTGATGACGGCAAATTTGAAATATTCTTCAACTCCGATATACCTGGTCCGGAGAAATCGAAGTATATCATGTTCGACAAGACTTACGACACCCGCAACGTAATAGTGAGAGATTGTTATTTTCACAGCAATCGGGCCCGTGGGATACTTGTTTTAGCAAGAGACGTCACAATAGAAAATTGCAGATTCAGACGCAACGAAATGGGCGCTGTAAAACTTGAAACGGGATACACCACCAATATTTGGTGCGAGGGGTTCGGCGTGGATAACGTAGTGTTGCGAAACAATATTTTCGATACTTCAAATCCTCTGGGCGTAAGCAATTTCGGATACGAGAGGGACGTGTTTATCGGAGCGTATATAGCCGCGGATCCATCATATGAACAGACATCTTATCCAATTCTAAAGAATATTCTTTTTGAAGGTAATACTTTTAAGGATACTTTCGGTATGGTCGCCACTATAGCTTCGGCGAGCAATGTCACTTTTTGGAAAAATACTTTTATAAATTTCACTCCGAGAAATACTCTAAAGGAGTACAGGGGGTCATTCTTTGTGACATCTTCTTCAAATATACGCATAGTTGACAATATGTATATCAAATCTCCTAATGTCAAAAATCCGAGCGTCTATTTTGATAAAGAGACCGTGTCGAATGTCGTGGTGCAGGGGAATAGGCTGCTCGACAAAGTTGATTTAAATTGATGCAAAAGTAGTTTTTGCCAATTTTGGCGCGGGATAATGCCTGCGCTTTTTTAGTCTCTTTATACGGTGTGGAAGGCGTTTTATCTTGACTGAAAAAGGTTCCGTTTTAGATTTTTTACCACTATTCCGACAAGCGCTGCAAAAGTGGCTTGCCGGGAAAATCGCGGACAAACGGTCGGATTGTATGCTAAAGGGAAAAAAGGTGCTAATTACGGGGGCGGACGGGTTTATCGGTTCGCACTTGACGGAGAGATTGGTCAAAGAGGGGGCTACTGTAAAAGCTTTATCGCAGTACAACTCTTTCAATAATTGGGGCTGGCTCGAAGACGTAGATTGCAAAGACGATATTGAAATTGTCTGCGGCGACGTTAGGGATTCGGCGTATGTGAACCATATATCCAAAGGTTCGGACATAATATTTCATTTGGCGGCGCTCATAGCAATTCCATATTCCTATACGGCGCCCGAAAGCTACGTTGACACAAATATAAGAGGAACTTTGAACGTATGCAAAGCCGCGTTGGAAAACGGCGTAGGCAAACTTGTGGTGACTTCAACGAGCGAAGTTTACGGCACCGCAAAATATGTGCCTATTGACGAAAACCATCCGCTTCAGCCGCAATCTCCGTATTCGGCAACTAAAATAGGGGCTGATGCCATCGCTAAAAGTTTTTATAATGCCTTTAACCTGCCCGTTTCGATAGCAAGACCTTTTAACACATACGGTCCAAGACAGTCTGCGAGGGCGGTCATACCGACAATTATCACCCAAATAGCTTCAGGCAAAAAGAAGATAAAGTTGGGGGATACTTCTCCCACGCGGGACTTTAACTACGTTAAGGATACTTGTTCCGGATTTTTAGCTGTTGCTTCCTGTGAAAACTCCGCCGGTCAGGAGTTTAATATAGGTTCAAATTACGAGATTTCCATTGGAGATACATTGAACATAATAAAAAGGCTGATGAACAGTGATGTGGAATTTGAAACTGACAGCAATCGCATAAGGCCCAAAAATTCAGAGGTGAACAGATTGTGGTGCGACAATTCCAAAATAGTTAAGGCGACGGGATTTAAGCCGCAGTACACTTTGGAGGAAGGCTTGCGCCAGACTATTGATTGGTTTGTGAATCCCGAGAATTTAAGGAAATACAAGGCGGATATATATAATGTTTAAAGAAGCGGTCGATTTTATAAGAAGCGTTTACGGCAGCGGAGATTTCATAGCGCTGCATCAGCCGTATTTTGACAATAGAGAGTTAGAGCTTACTTCAGAGTGCATAAAGTCAACATTTGTTTCAAGCGTCGGCAAATTCGTTTCCGACTTTGAGGATAAAGTGGCGGAGTTTTGCGGGGTAAAGAGGGCGGTGGCATGCGTGAACGGAACAAATGCCTTGCACTTGGGATTAAAACTCGCCGGTGTTGCCGAGGGGGACAAGGTGGTCACCCAACCTCTAACCTTTATCGCCACGGCCAATGCCATAAAATATTGCAACGCGGAGCCGGTTTTTGTGGATGTTGACAGGGATACAATGGGAATGAGTCCCGAAAAGCTGGAGGATTTCTTAAAAAAGAACGGCTTTGTAAAGGCGGTTGTTCCAATGCATACATTCGGCCATCCGTGCAGGATTTCAGAGATACGCGATATTTGCGAAAAATATGGGGCAAAGCTTGTAGAAGATTGCGCGGAGAGTCTTGGCAGCTTTTATAATGGAATACATACCGGAAATTGGTCGGAGGGAGCTTCGTTGAGCTTTAACGGCAATAAGATAATAACTACAGGCGGCGGCGGAATGTTGTTGTTTAACGATTCCAAGCTCGCCGATCGCGCAAAGCATTTGACAACTCAGGCAAAAATTCCGCATCGTTGGGAATTTAGACATTCCGAGTGCGGCTACAATTACAGAATGCCTAACATAAACGCGGCATTAGGCATGGCCCAGTTTGAAAAACTTCCCGCGCTCCTCGCAAAAAAGCGGGAGCTCGCCGATAAATATAGGAAGTTTTTTGGCGGCCGTTTTGTGGACGAGCCCAAGAATGCCCGCTCAAATTTCTGGCTTCAGGCGGTACTTTTGGACGATAGAAAACAGCGCGACGAATTCTTGGCTTATACGAACGACAACGGCGTTATGACACGGCCGTGCTGGTGTCTGATGAACGAGCTTGAAATGTTCAAGGATTGTCCCCACGGAGATCTGTCTAACGCAAAATGGATAGAGGATAGGCTCGTAAATATTCCAAGCTGGGTAAGGCTATGAAAAGAATATTCCTAATAGGGGCCGGGGGGCATGCAAAATCCTGCATAGACGTAATAGAAAGGCAGGGGGAATATCGCATTGAAGGTTTGATAGACAAGCGTGATAGGATAGGAGAAGCGTTATTGGGGTACCCAATTCTGGCCGATGACGATAATATCGATTCCCTCATCTCGGACGAAAATTACTTTCTTATAACCATTGGCCAGATAAAATCTTCATTGCGGCGCGAGGAGCTTTTTAAGCTTTTGCTCTCTAAAAACGCAAAATTTGCCTCTGTGGTATCTCTGGACGCATATGTGTCAAAGCATGCGGAAATAGGAATTGGAACGGTGGTAATGGCGGGCGCCATAGTAAACGCGGGAGCGCGCATTGGACGCAACTGTATAATAAATACACGCGCCATTTTGGAACACGATGTAGTAGTAGGGGACAACTCGCACATATCTACCGGGGCGATTGTAAACGGCGGCTCGGAAATAGGTGAATGCTCTTTTGTCGGCAGCAACTCTACGGTAGTGCAGGGTGTATCCATTCCGAAGCGCAGTTTCATTAAAGCGGGGAGTTTGGCAAAATGAGCGGGGTATTTATCATTGCTGAAGCGGGTGTAAACCACAACGGCGATATTGAAATTGCCAAGAAGCTTGTCGATTGCGCCGCGGAAGCCGGAGCCGATTGCGTTAAATTTCAAACTTTTAAGGCGGAAGAACTGGCTTCGCCTCTGGCGGAAAAGGCCGACTACCAGGTGGGAAACACCGGTTCCGACGGTTCTCAACTCGAAATGCTAAAAGCTCTCGAGCTGTCTCGAGAAGAATTTGTGGAACTTAAGAGACATTGCGACAATCGCGGAATAATGTTTCTCTCAACCCCGTTTGATCCGGATAGCGCGGATTTCCTACATTCTTTGGGAATGCCAATATTTAAAATTCCGTCGGGTGAAATTACGGATTTGCCGTTGTTGCGAAAAATAAATTCCTTTAAGACCGACGTCATACTTTCCACGGGAATGGCCACGATGAATGAAATATCGGAGGCTGTAAGAGAGTTGGAAAACTGTAGGGTCAGGTTATTGCATTGTACTACGGAATATCCGTGTCCGTATTGCGATGTGAATATGGCGGCCATGCTCTCTATGAAGGAAAAGTTTAATCTTGAAGTGGGCTATTCGGACCACACGGAGGGGATAGAAATCCCCATAATGGCAGCTGCATTGGGGGCAACAATAATAGAAAAACATTTTACGCTCGACAAGCGAATGAAGGGGCCGGACCACAAAGCGTCACTGTCTCCGCGCGAATTGGCGGATATGGTAAGGGCTGTGAGAAACGTAGAGCTCGCCTTCGGCACGGGATATAAGGCTCCATTGGATTCAGAGACGAATAATAGAATTGCGGCCAGAAAGTCTATCGTGGTGAAGCGCCCGATAAAAAAAGGCGATTTGTTTAGCGAAGAAAATTTGACTGCAAAACGTCCAGGGAATGGAATCTCTCCGATGAAATGGGATAGCATAATAGGAAGCATGGCTCTCAGAGATTACGAAATTGACGAAATGATATGATGCTTTTGGAAAACTTTCTACAAATATGAGGAAAATATGCGCAGTGACTTCGAGCCGGGCCGACTACGGCATTATGTCGCGCTTGCTGCGAATGCTTAGCGAAGATGCTGAAATAGACTTCCGCCTCTTAGTCACAGGGACGCATTTATCCGATAAATTCGGTCTTACATATTCTGAAATTAAAGAACCCATAGAGGAAAAAATCGACATAGGTATAGACGGGCCACCTTCGCATGCCTTGGCGAAAGCTGTGGAGAAGTTTTCCGACGCGTTTCTTAGACTCCGTCCGGATATTCTGCTGCTGCTCGGGGATAGATACGAAATAATGGGAGTCGCCCAAGCTGCTATGTTAAACAATATTCCCATAGCGCATCTCTATGGCGGGGATACTACGGAGGGGGCGATTGATGAGGCTGTACGCCACTCCATAACCAAAATGAGCCATCTGCATTTTGTCTCTTGCGATGCCTATAGAAGGCGTGTAATACAGTTGGGAGAATCTCCGGAAAGAGTTTTTAATTTTGGGGCATTGGGAGTGGAAAACGCGAAAAAAGTTCCTTTGCTTGAAAAAAAAGAGCTGGAGAAGTCTTTGGGTTTTTCTTTCGGCCGCAGAAATTTACTTGTCACATTTCACCCGGCGACATTGGAAGGAAATGCTGGTGGACAGTTTGCGGAATTGCTTGCGGCTTTGGATTCTTTTGAAAATTGCAAAATCATACTGACCTGCCCGAATTCGGACGAGGGAAACGAGGAAATATTCAGTCTTATAAGTGATTTTGAAAAGGGGAGCAAAAACGTAAAGGTTTATGGGTCTCTGGGCTTAAAGCGTTATCTTTCCTGTATGCGCTATGTGGACGCCGTCGTTGGAAATTCTTCAAGCGGTATTTATGAAGCTCCATCATTCGGGATTCCCACCGTAAACATAGGCGGGCGCCAAAGGGGAAGAATCCAGGCCGAATCAATAATAAACTGTCGGCCTGATAGGAGGGAAATTGTGAAAGCTTTGCAAAAAGCTTATAAGTCGGATTTTTCAGGAGTTAAAAATCCGTACGAAGGCGAAAATACCGCCCTAAATATATTTCGAACCTTAAAATCATTCAAATTAGACGGAATCATAAACAAGAAATTTTATGACATCTCTTGAAACGCGCAAACATACAATATCTTGCAGGGAGACAATTAAAGCCGCATTGTCGAAAATAAACGAACTTCCTACGGGTTGCGCCCTCATTCTTTTTGCAATCGATGACGGCGGAAAGATAGTAGGGTCTCTTACCGATGGCGATATAAGGCGCGGACTTGTTAACGGCGTGAGTCTCGACGATAGCGTGTCGGAAGTTATGCGGAAGAATTTTAAGTATGTGGGGGACATAAAAAACTACGAGAAAATAAACGAATACAAGAAACTCGATTTAAAAATAGTTCCCTGGGTGAAAAAAGATTTCACTTTAATAGAGTTCATAGATTTGCGCAAATTGAATTCTGTAATTCCGGTTGACGCCGTGATTATGGCTGGCGGGAGGGGCGTGAGATTAAAACCCTATACTAACGATACCCCAAAACCCATGCTTGAGTTGGCCGGAAAACCTATAATAGCCCATAACATAGACAGGCTTGTTTCTTTCGGCGTAAAAAATATTCATATCTCCGTAAACCATCTGAAGGAGCAAATAATTTCTTATGTAAACAGTAAATATGCCCATCTGAATATAAACTTTATAGAGGAAACCGATTTCTTAGGTACAATAGGCTCCATAAAGATGGTGGATAAGTGGCTCAACGACGACGTCCTTGTGATGAACGCCGATATTCTCACTAATATAGATTTTTACGATTTTTTCGCCAACTACAAAAGTTTTAAGGACGATATGTCCATAGCTACTTTTAACGTGAGGATAAATATTCCCTACGGCGTACTTGATACGGAAGATAAGAGGATAAAATCCCTTATAGAGAAGCCGTCTTTCACATATTATTCAAATGCCGGTATATATCTTGTCGGGGTAAAGATGTTGGAGTACATTCCGGAAGGGGTAAAATTTGATTCGACAGAACTCATGGAAAAACTAATAGATGCCGGCAAAAAAGTCAGCCACTTTCCAATAAGAGGATATTGGCTCGATATCGGCAATGTGCAAAATTACGCGAAGGCCCAAGACGACATAAGATTTATCAAATTTTAGCCATGTACAACGGCAAAAGAATAATAGCTATAATTCCCGCCAGAAGCGGTTCAAAAGGCTTGAGAGATAAGAATATAAGAAATCTCAATGGAAAACCGATGCTGGCTTATACCGTAGAGGCGGCTCTAAAAACAGGATTTTTCGACAGAGTGTTCGTCTCAACCGATAGCCCCGAATATGCGAATATCGCCAGGAACTTCGGCGCGTATGTGCCGTTTCTTAGGAGCGCGGAAAATTCTTCCGATACTGCGGGCTCTATTGGAGTGGTTCGAGAAGTTCTCTGCCGCTTGAAAGAAAAATTCGATATTTTTGTTTTGCTGCAGCCCACGTCTCCGATGAGGACTGCGGAAGACATAAAAGGGGCTATGAGCCTTTTTTTTGAGAAGAAAGCCGACACGGTAGTTTCCGTATGCGAAACGGCTCACCCCATGTTTTGGTGCAATGTGATAGGAAGCGATTTAAGCGCGAGAGACTTTATAAAATCGGAATATTGTGTGCCGCGGCAAAATTTGCCAAAATCCTATATGGTTAACGGGGCAATTTATATCGCAAAAACAGATCTCCCAGAATCTTTCGGCTTTTACGGCGAAAAAGGGTTCCTCTACATTATGGAAAGGAACCATTCGGTGGATGTTGATGGAGAGTCGGACTTTGTTTTAGCAGAGTATTTTATGAATAATAATATGCTTGATTCTCCCCACTCTTGAAATCATAGCGGCGACTTTTTTTAGTATCTTATGCTATTTGTTATAATTTCCTTGTGTTAAGACTCTTGACATAAGTCATAAATTAGTTAATAAGTTGATTATAAAACGGCCTCTTAAAATTGAAAACTAATCAAATTATGAAAAAGTTTTTAGCCTCAACAATAGCTTGTTTGTCTTCTATATCATGCGTATTTGGCGTAGATGTTGTCAATGGGGGTGGAGTTTGGTCCGACCCTTCAACTTGGAGTAATGGCGAAGTTCTGCCTGAGGGATCAGACTTTGTCACGGCAAGATATGGGACTCTTATCCTTGATAAAGATTATTCCGCAGGGAATATTACAGGCAATTATAGCACTACAAATTTCACGTTTGAAGGATATCCCGATACTACATTTACCTTTAAATATCTTGGTACGGCGTTTGAATGTCCCGAGAAAGCTGTGGATTACAGCATAGCTTTTGATTGCAACGTGAATTTTACAGGTGAACTTTTAGATGTTAATACCTCGGTTGGCGGAAATTCGACAGGCTCTAAAGATGCAAAATACACAATTAAATTCTTGGGAGAAACCGCATTCTCGGGGAATTCAATATCTTTCAGAACTTACGACTTAGCATATAATAATGTTCATTCAGATGGGGAAATAGGCCGCAATGCGGATTTTAGAATAGCAATACTCAATAAGGCAACTACGGCAGGTGATCTGTCTATGTCTTCCAAGACTGACACTAAAACTATACCTGATCCTACCCCTGAAGATCCAGATAGAACTAAAGATGTGTGGACCACAATATTAATCCCGCTTACCCTTGAAATCGGCTCTAAAGATAACTCCGCTGCGACGATGGAAGTTAATGGAGGCGTATATTTAGCGACTTCTTGCAATCTTGACGTTTACGGAACTTTAAATGCAACCGGAAAACTTTCGGCAAATTCGAATGCGAACTCAACAGTAAACATTTATAACGGAGGAACTATACAAATAAACCAGAATATTGCCGATACTACTACATATTTGGCGTCTGAGGCTTATAATATGAACATATCCGGAACGTTTAAATACCACACGGCAAGCACGCAGGTTAACCAAGATTTCTTGAATGTCACTGCTGGCGGAAAAATTGTCGTCAATGCCGGAGGCCAAATCGTGGTAGAGGAGGTAAACTCTGCTGCAGAATGCCATATAGTGATAAATGGAAATGCCACTCTTGAATATGCGGAAGGTTCTCTTGAAAACGTAAATGTTCGGAGAATAAAGTTCAGCGGAGACGGCGCTACATTGACTTTAAACCAATCGGGAGTCGCGGAAAAAGTATCCCCGACATTTATTGCTAATAATGTGTCTTACAATATTAATATTGGCGCAGATTCCACTGTGCAAGATTTTCACTTCTGGGATGTAGCTCTCGGAGAAAATTCGGTTGACGTAAATATAAATTTTAAAAACGGATCAATCTTGACTCTTGGTTCTATTGTCGGCGGTGGCGGTTCAAATTACTATGATAAAAATATAAATTTCATATTGACCGACTTCTTTGACAACGGTGTGACCTCGTCTATAAAATTTACGGATTCGACTTTCGTAAAAGATGCTTCGTCTATGGCCGACGCTGTTCACTGGATTGCAAAATCCTTCTCGTCAAACGGCTGGGAGGATTTTTATGTGGATACGGACGGTTGGTTGCGCGCAACCCAGGTTATTCCCGAGCCCTCCGTATTTGCGGTTTTCTTCGGAATATTCGCTCTGGGATATGCAATTAGGCGCCGCAAATAAGGTAGCGCATACCGCAAGAGTTTAAAATAGTTTTCGGACACACTTTGGCTGGTGTGTCCGAATTTTTTATTTTCACAATTATGATTTGGATAGAGGTATTTGCTGTTTGGGAAATCTTTTTGGCACAATATAGCTTACAAGTCAGAAGTGGAATTTTGGCTGATTGAGTTTCAGTATTGATGAAGCATGTTGGGCGTATTGTCTGAAATACACATTGCGAATCTTTTTCACTAAATTGGAAATATGGCTTTATTTTTCAAAATAAGAATTGACAGTTTCGTATATTGGGACACTTTCATACGGCAAATTACGGGTGGTAGCGCAGCCTGGCTAGCGCATCTGGTTTGGGACCAGAGGGTCGTGGGTTCGAATCCCACCCGCCCGATATTCTAAAGCCGCGAGAGATTAAACGTCTGTGGCGGCTTTTATTTTTATGTCCGCAAATGCGCAATAGCCCTACATCTTTTGAAGAGACGGAAGCATTCCTGTACAAGCTCCGCAATGCAGGCTCCAAATATTCTTTGGACAGAATGCGGCGCATAATGGCCGCATTGGGAAATCCGCAAGAAAAATATCCGACAATCCATATAGCCGGAACAAACGGCAAAGGATCAACCGCCGCAATGGTCGAGTCTATATTGAGAAACTCGGGATTAAAAACGGGAATGTTTACTTCTCCTCATCTCGTATATTTGGGAGAGCGCGTTCAGGTGGATAGGGTTCCCGTGTCCAAGGGCAGGCTTTTAGCCCTTGTAAAAAGAATACGCGACATAGTTGACGCGGAATTTAATCCGTCGGATACGGAAAATTATCCTTCTTTTTTTGAGTACATGACGGCTTTGGCGTTTTTGGAATTTTTTGAAAGCCGCGTGGATTGCGCCGTAATAGAAGTTGGCCTCGGAGGAAGGCTCGATTCGACAAATATTCTAACTCGTCCGGAGCTTTGCGCGATAACCTCTATAGGCTTTGACCATACCCAGTTGTTGGGAGATACCTATGAAAAAATTGCGTCGGAAAAAGCCGGTATAATAAAATCTGGGGTACCGGTATTATGCGGTTGGCTTCCAGACGAGGCTATGAGAACAGTCGAAAATGTAGCCGGGCAGCGAAATTCTAAAGTCTATAAAATTCCGGAAATATTTTATGGTAAAGGGTTGCCAAGAACTTCTCTTTATGGGGAATTTCAGCGCCGAAATGCGGCTATGGCGTTTGTCGCGGCTCGCCTTCTGAAGGGAAGGGCGGAAAGTGGTGCCGCCCCTAAGATTTTCAGCGGAATTACGGAGAAAATTATAAGGCGCGGCCTCTTGTCTGTAAACTGGGACGCCAGATGGCAAACCGTGCCCATTCCAGGAGGGAAAAAAATAATATTGGACGCCTCCCATAATGAGGAATGCGCGAGGGTTTTAGATTCTAATCTGTCCTCGTTTTGCGCTTCAAATCCAAAGCCCGCAATCGCTTTGGGGGTTTTAGGAATTGAAAGGGCTAAACCTATTCTTGATGTGGTAAAAAAATATGCGTCCAAAATCTTTCTCTTGGAACCTAAAGAACCAAGGGCTCTCAGCGCGAAAGAATTGCGCGGGATTATTGGCTCTTGCGATATTCCCATAGAGGATTCTACTGTTGAAGAGCTTTTTGGATATGGTTGCCGTTCGTTAATTAATAGCGAGTTTAAAACTTTAGTTTGCACAGGGAGCATATATTTGTGCGGAGAAATACTTGCGCTGATTAAAGGTAAAATTTCTGACGGATTGCAAGATAGGCCTTATTAAAATTTTAAAGCTTTTAGTCTAAAATTTGCATATAAATTAGTACAATTCGTACAGTATTCGGAGCATGATATTAAAGTATTTATGGTTCGGTTTCTGCCATTTAAGAAGCAATCCGAATAAGTTTTTTTAAGTTTTTCCTGCAGGAGTGGATAAGATGGGTGGATTGGAAAATGTTATTTTTATAATTTATTAGCATATGGATTGATATAAATTTCATGTCAAATTTCTGGAGTGGCAAATAAATATTTCAAAAGAGGGTTTTATATTAAAAAGAAATGTAAATTTTTTCATCTCGAAAGGGCTGTTTTTTATCTTGAAATGCCTTGAAGGCGTGCCATTCTGCTTTCATATGTTTCCCGATGAGGACAACTCAAAGTTGGTGTCAGGAAATGAAAATCTTGGTAGCGCCGGCGATGGAGAACTTCGTAAAGACGACGAAGTTGAGGAGGTTGTCGATGAATCTGAGTTTATTCCGCCTTTTGCAGGCTATCCGCCTCCTCCCAATTTACCATTTCCGCCGCCGCCGGGTATGCCATTTCCGCCGCCGCCACTGGGTTGGAGGCCGTTCCCACCCCCGGGAAGGATTCCGCCGTATGGAGTGCCCCAAGGGCAATTCGCAATACCTTCTGAAAATGAGTCTGATGAAGAAAATTTAAATGGCGATGGCAGGCGTGACTACATTGCCGTTCCTCCAGTAGATAGATTTTCAAGGGGAAAAGCCCCTAATATAAAGCGAATAGATTCTTCTAAAATATCGAAGGACAAAACTCTTGATAAAATCCAGTTTGAAGGGGAACGGAAAGCCGCCGCAAACATAGGAAAAGAAAATGTAGCGTCAACTTTTGGGCTGTTTTTTAAAATACTTTATACAGTTTTAATACTTGGACTTCTCATAGCGGTATGTGTGGGAATTATTTGCTACTATTATGCCGATATGACTAAGAGCGAGCTTTCTGCCAAAGAAGAGTTCGACGAAAAGAACTTGTCGGAGATGAGCAGCGCGCGCTTATGGAAGCTTCCCAAAACCGAGGCCAACGAAACAATCCGGCGCTATTATGATGCCTGCGGGAATTTGGACGACATCTCCAATACGAGGGACTTTCTAATGAAGGGTTCCATACACATGGGCAAGGATTCCAAAACTTTTTATTGTATAAAAAAGCCCGGTTATGCAACATTTCTAAAATTCGGAAACGACAAAGAAACAAAGTCTTATTTTATAAACGAGTTAAACGGAAATGTGGAAGAGCTGTTCGACGGCACTATATCCGGCAGGAAGTCGAAACTTTCAGGTGTTGACGCTCTTGTATCAAGAGCTTATATGGAATTTGACAGCAGGCTTTTTTCAAAAGCCTTTGTAAGCTTTGAACAAATATCGCCGGATTTGCCTTATAACTTGGCGTATGAAGGGAATGTAGAATACAAAGGCGATAAATGCGATGTGCTTGTGGCAACTGAATCTAATGGAGTCGTTGTAAAATATTATTTTGATTCGAAAACCGCTCTGTTGTCGGCTTTAGAAATGTCGCTTGGCGGCAGAAAGGTGGAAATAGTTTATGGCGACTACAATATGGGCGGCGAAATGTACAAGCTTCCGGAAAGCGCAGTAATATCGCTTGACGGCAAGGAACACGCGCGCATAAATTTCGACTTTGTAGTCCGCAATAAAGGTGCGATGTTCCCCAGATAAATTTAAAATTACCCAAATGGACGAAATTCAAAAAACAAATTTAAACTGCGCCAACGAACAAGGCTTCGTGTTCTCCAAACTCGATGCCGTGATAAATTGGGTCAGAGCCAACTCGATATGGCCTCAGCCTATGGGATTGGCATGTTGCGCTATTGAACTTATGGCCGCAGGCGGCTCGCGCTTTGATATCGCCAGATTTGGATCGGAGGTAATGCGCTTTTCTCCGCGCCAAAGCGATTGTATGATAGTCGCGGGGACTGTCACATACAAGATGGCCGGAGCAATACGCAGGGTTTACGATCAAATGCCGTCGCCTAAATGGGTGATAGCCATGGGGGCTTGCGCTTCCACGGGCGGAATGTTCAGAACTTATTCCGTATTGCAGGGAGTTGATAAAATTATACCGGTAGATGTTTATGTGAGCGGTTGCCCTGTGCGCCCTGAAGCCCTGCTGGACGCCCTCATGACACTTCAAAACCAGATTCGCAAGGAACATTCCGCAAAAGGGTTGTTCCTTCCTAAAAAATAGAACGGAAATGAACAGCGAAAAAATCCTTTCTGAAATGGACTTCTTAAAAGTCCGCCCGTCTTCGGACGGGATAGTAGCTTTCGATTGCCCCGCCGACCGCATTGTTGAGGCTGCCCTAAAGTTGAAAAGGGAGTTTGAATGTCAGTCGCTCACCGATTTGGCCGCCGTGGATATGGGGCCTGATTTGGCAAAATGCCGCTTTGGAGTAGTATATCATTTATTTTCACATACAAAGAAAAAATATGTAAGGCTTGTTTGCATGTGCGAAAGCGCGGAGTCTCCGCACATAAATTCCCTAACTGGAGTTTACAAAGGCGCCGATTGGTTGGAGCGCGAGGCTTACGACCTCATGGGAATAGTTTTTGACGGGCACCCGCGCTTGGCGAGGATTTTAATGTGGGATTCGTATCCGTGGCATCCCTTGAGAAAAGATTTTCCGCTGGCGGGCAAGGAGGCCCCGCTTCCGGATACTTTTGCCGGGAACGAAGATGCCACCCGCGTAGTTCCGGCTCCGGAATCCGGCGGGCCATTCCATTCGCCGTCCTCCGGAACTAAATTTTCGTGTGGGCGAGAACCGCGGTCAATGCAAGTGCAAACCGGAGAATCGGATAATATTTGAGGCTGAAAAATGGAAAAAGAATTTACATATCCCGAACCTGCCGGACTTGGAGACAATAGGATAGGCGAAAAAATGATAGTCAACCTCGGCCCGTCGCATCCGGCCACCCACGGCGTTCTGCGATTAAAAATAGAGCTCGACGGAGACATGGTGACGCGCTGCGATCCGATTGTCGGGCAGCTCCATAGGGGGCAGGAAAAACTGGCGGAAAATATGACCTATAACCAGTTCGTGCCCTTTACCGACAGGCTCGACTATCTCGCCCCCATGTGCAACAACATAGCGTTTGTGCAATGCGTGGAGAAAATAGCGGGAATAGACGTCACCGAAAGATGCAAGGCCCTGCGCGTCATATGCTGCGAACTCTCCAGAATAGCCAGCCATCTCGTGGGTCTGGCGGCGTACGGAATGGACGCAGGAGGGTGGACGGTGTTCATGTACTGCTATACGCAGCGAGAAAAATTAATGACTCTGTTTGAGGAGCTTACCGGAGCGCGCCTCACAAACTCCTTTGCGCGGGTGGGGGGAATGCGCCGCGATATTCCCGAATCTTGGTTGGGCAACGTCAATAAATTCGCCAACCAGTTTCTCCCGGCTCTCGACGAAATCGACAAATTGATAACTCGAAACAGAATATTTGTAGACAGAACCGAGGGCATAGGAATCATAACCCCCGAACAAGCCATGCAATGGGGCCTGACCGGGCCAAACTTGCGCGGGAGCGGAGTCGCCACAGACTTGCGCAAAGATTGCCCGTACCTGGGATACGATAACTATGAATTCGACGTAGCCATAGGGGCTCGAGGAGACGCCTACGACAGATGGTTGGTCCGCATAGAGGAGCTGCGCCAAAGCATACGCATAATTCGCCAGGCGATAGAAAAGATGCCCGACGGAAAAATCAACATAGACGACCACCGCATAGTTCCTCCCGAAAAAGACAAGGTCTTGCGCAACATGGAGGATCTCATAAACAATTTTGTCGTAGTGACCCAGGGCCCCGCGATTCCCAGAGGAGAGGCCTATTTTGAGGCGGACAACCCCAAGGGTGCTCTTGGTTTTTACATAATGAGCATGGGCGGCGGAGTTCCATACAGAGTTAAGATAAGGGCCCCCTCTTTCATAACGTTGAGCGCGATGCAGGAAATCCTACCCGGACACCATATGAGCGATATCCCTATCATATTGGGTTCAATGGATTTCGTATTGGGTGAATGCGATAGATAAGGCTTTTTTATGGAAATAGACAGTCAATTGGAAATAGCTTGCGACGAGATAATCGCCCGGTATCCGCAGAAGCGTTCGGCGGCTATGATGATAATGCATCTTATTCAAGAGAAATTCGGGTATTTCGACGACACCGCTATATGCTACGCGGCAAAAAAACTCGGCATAGAGCCTGTAGATGTTTACGGGATGTTGTCGTTCTATCCGATGTATTCTCAAAAGCCGCGCGGAAGAATACATATAAAAGTGTGCCGCACGCTTTCATGCGCACTTGCAGGATCCATAAAACTCGGCACGGAAATATCGAGAATTACAGGCTGCCCCATGGGGGAGACTCGCGGAATTTACACGATAGAATTTGTCGAGTGCCTTGGTAATTGCTCGCACGGGGCCAATGTTCAGGTAAACGACAGGCTATTTGAAAAGGTGGCCGCGGAGGACGCCGAAAAATTTGTCGAAAAGATAAAGAAACTTGATGCTGACGGAGAACTGGCTCCCGTATCGGCGTCTGAAAAACCGCAGGGCGGGGACGATTTCAATTCACCTTCTTACATGGGCTGAAAAATGGCTGCTAAAGAAACAAGAATAATTTATAGACATATAGGAGCCGACGCTTGGAATGCCTCGATAGACAAATATCTGTCTGACGGCGGCTACAGTATTTTGTCGGAGACCGTTAGGCGCCCGCGCGAGGAGCTTTGCGCGGAGATGGAAAAATCCAAGCTTCGCGGCCGCGGAGGCGCCGGTTTTCCCTGCGGAATGAAATGGAAATTTCTCGACCGCAAGAGCGGAAAGCCAATATACTTGGTGTGCAATGCCGACGAGTCCGAGCCGGGAACTTGCAAAGACAGGCTTCTGATATATCAGGATCCACACCAGATAATAGAGGGCATAATGTGCGCCTCTTATGCAATAAACGCGGCCCAGGCCTTCATATATATAAGGGGGGAATACATCAACGGGTATCGCATTCTCATGAACGCCATAGAAGAGGCGCGAAAGAAAAATTTTGTGGGCAAGAATATATGCGGCTCAGATTATTCCTGCGAAATCACCGTCACGCGCGGAGCGGGCTGCTATGTTTGCGGGGAGGAAACCGGATTGTTGTCGTCGCTTTCCGGGGACAGGGCCTATCCTCGTATTAAGCCGCCGTATTTTCCGGCCGTGATGGGCTTATACGATTGTCCTACTGCCGTAAACAACGTGGAAACTCTTTGTTGGGTTCCTCAAATATTTAAAATGGGAGGCGAAGCTTTTTCAAAGATGGGCAATCCCCTCGATCCGGGAACCCATATTTGGGGTGTGAGCGGCCTCGTGCAAAAACCCGGCAGATACGAAATCGAAACCGGAGCCTGCACTCTTGGAGAATTGCTTTACGATCTTTGCGGAGGGCCCTTGGCAGGCAGGAGATTCAAGGCTGTGATTCCCGGAGGCTCGTCGATGAAAATTTTGCGTTGGGACGAAAAATTCTCAATAAAAGATAAAGACGGCGCCCAAAAAGAGGTGCGTACTGAGGATATTCCCCTGGATGCCGACAGCTTTATGAAATGCGGCACGGCAATAGGCTCGTGCGGGATAATAGTCATGGACAACACTGTGGATATGGTTGAAGCCTTGGCTAATCTCAACCAGTTTTACGCCCATGAAAGCTGCGGACAATGCACGCCGTGCCGCGAGGGCACAATGTGGATGTCCAGAATAACGAAGCGCATATGCGAGGGCTGGGGGCGCGAGGAAGACGTAGCGTTGCTAAAGAGCGTGGCCGACAATATGTGCGGCCGGACGATTTGCGCTCTCGGCGAAGGCGCTGCATGGCCTACGCAAAGCAATGTATCGAAATTCAAGGAAGAATACTATGAGAAAATCCGCCGCCAGAAGAAGGTGGGTGGACAGGCCAGGCTCGACAATAATTCTTACAGGTTGATTTAAAAATGGAAAACGAAAAGGTGACTGTAAACATCAACGGTTGCAACTATGAAGTTGGGGCCGGGCTGAACGTTTTGGAGGCGTGTAGAAGCGTCGGGGTTGAAGTGCCGTTTTTTTGCTATCATCCGAAACTTAAGGTGGCGGGGTCCTGCAGAATGTGTTTGGTGACAATAGGCACTCCGGCCCGCGACAGGGCCACTGGCGAACTCCTCAAAAAAGAGGACGGTTCACCTGAAATATCGTGGATGCCAAAGCCGGCGATAGCTTGCGGAACAAAAGTTTCGCAGAACATGCATGTGGTTACGGATTCCGAGTTTATAAAGAGTTGCAGGGAGTCTGTGCTGGAATTTCTATTGCTGAACCACCCACTCGACTGCCCGATATGCGATAAGGCGGGCGAATGCAAACTGCAGGAGTATGCAAATACATTTGGCAGGGGGGAGTCGCGCTATATAGAGAATAAAAACGTCAAGCCCAAAAAGGTGATGGTAGCGGGGAAAATAATGATGGATTCCCAACGCTGCATAGAGTGTTCGCGCTGTATCAGATTTTGCAGGGAGTTCATAGGCCGCAGCACATTCTCTTTTACAAAGCGCGGCTCCAAAACCGAAATATCGGTGTATCCAAACAGCGATAACGACAGCAATTATTTGCTGAACGTAGTGGACGGCTGTCCGGTGGGGGCGTTGACTGAAAAAGCGTTTCGGTTTAAAATGCGCACATGGTTCCTAAAAGTGACCGACAGCATATGCGGGGAATCGAGCGCTGGAATCAATGTCAGGGTTTGGTCGAGGAACGGTAAAATTTACCGCATAACGCCGCGCCGGAACGACGCCGTCAACGACATGTGGATGACGGATAGCGGAAGGTACATTCATTATCGCTTTGAGGCGAAGAACCGCATGTCTGTTGCCAGAATAGATTCTTCTCCATGCGACTTGGGCTACGCGGCGGAACGCTGTTTGGAAATTCTCAAACTCGGCAAGGTTGCGATAGTAGCCAACGCGTGGCAGAGCGTGGAGGAGATGTTCCTTATGAAGCGTCTCGCGGACGCCTGCGGGGCAAAAATATATATGATAAGCCATGTCGGGGCCGACGACGGCAAATTGCTCTCCGCCGACAGGACTCCGAATATGCGCGGAGCCTTTTTGACGGGGCTGTTAGACTCTTATCCGCCGAAAGATTTTAAAGGGCTCGGCGCGGCGATAGACGCCGGAGAAGTGGGTACCGTGCTATGCTTTAGGGAAGATCTCAAAGATTTCGGCTTGGAGCAGAAGCAACTGAAAGCCGCGAATATCATTTATTGCGGGGCCCTTGAAAACAATATAAGCGCTTCCGCTAAAATTTGCATTCCGCTGCGCACTGAATTTGAGAAAAACGGGTCGTGGGTGAACAGGCAGTTTAGGATACAAAAGTTTAACATGGCAGTGCAGGCTCCGGAAAACACTTTTGCGGACATTGATTTTCTGTCGTTCTTATTATCCGAATTGGAAGGGTCGCACTTTGACGCTCCCAGCGCCGAGGATGTGAGGGCGGAAATGGCAAAATCAATAGTGGCGATGAAAGACGCCGTGCATATTCCGGCGTCGGGGCTGCCTCTCGATTCTTCGCAATTTGCGTCGGTGGATTTCCCCGAAGAGGACGCCATGCACTACTCGCGACAAAAAAAATAAAACGACTTGAATGGATATGAGCTACCTTATTAACCAAACTGCAACATGCATGCCCGCGTTATTGGGGACGGCGGATTGTTCCTATGCGGATATGGCGTTGTTCATCGTCCTGAAAGTGGTGTTTGCTCTCGCGGCGATAATAGTAATAATGTGTTTTGCGGCTCTGAGCGTGGTCGCCGAAAGAAAAGTATGCGCATACATACAAGGCAGATACGGCCCGAATAGAACCGCAATTCCGATAATTGCCGCAATACCGCTCGTTGGAAACTTCCTTAAAAAGAACGGTTTGATGCAGCTGGTTGCCGACGGCTTAAAATTCTTGTTGAAAGAGGATCCATTGCCGGCGCATGTCAGCAAGCTTTGGTATCTTGCGGCTCCGATTATGTCGCTCTCGCCAATACTAATATGCGCGTGTCTGATACCTTTCGGGGTTTGGTGGGATTCTGGCGGCGCGGCTCACCCATTGGCCGCGGCAAACATAGACGTAAGCCTTTTGGCGGTTCTTGCAATAGGGGCCCTCGGAGTTTACGGGGCAATAATGGCGGGCTGGTCTTCAAACAGTAAATTCCCATATATGGGAGCAATACGGGCATCTGCCCAAGTTATCAGCTATGAACTCACTATGGCTTTGGCTGCGATGTCGGTGGTTCTATATATGGGGTCGGTTTCCGATTCTCCATTGAGCCTCTTTGAAATAGCGTCGGCACAGGAACAGTCGTGGTTCTTTATGACCCAGCCGCTTGCGGCGCTCTTGTTTATAGTGGCGCTGTTCGCCGAAACAAACAGGCTGCCCTTCGATATGGCCGAGAGCGAGACTGATCTGGTAAGCGGATTCCACACTGAATACGGCAGCTTTAAGTTCGGGCTATTTTTTGTCGGGGAATACGGGCATGTGGCGCTTGGGTCGGCGTTATTTATAATCCTTTTCTTGGGGGCTTGGAATCCGTTGCCGTATATTTCATATCCGGAGTCGTGGGGGTGGATTTCAACATTGCTTGGATTTATAACGTTTTTGGTAAAGATTTCGGCCATGATATTCTTCTTCATTTGGGTGCGCTGGACTCTCCCGCGCTTCAGATATGACCAAGTCATGGCTTTGTGTTGGAAGTGCCTAATGCCGCTGGCACTTGCAAACCTCGTATTTTATATGGCGATTGCGGCTATCTAAAATTTAGGCTTAATCAAAATGGCTATAGTAGTTGAAAGAAAAAAGCTCGGTTTTTTTGAAAGGTTATATCTGCCCCAGATAATTTCCGGCCTATGGATAACCCTCAAAAATATTTTTAGGCCGAGAGTGACCTTGGAATATCCCGATCAAGCCCCGGTGCTTCCAGTGGGATATAGGGGAGCTCCGACCCTCGTAAAGGATTCCGAGGGAAGGGAAAAATGCGTTTCGTGCCAGCTGTGCGAATTTGTATGCCCGTCGAAGGCTATAACTGTCACTCCGGGAGAAATTCCGGCGGATAGCCAATACGCCTTTATAGAAAAAGCGCCTGCTGAATTTAAAATAGATATGCTCCGTTGCATATATTGCGGACTTTGCGAGGAGGCATGCCCGGAAAGGGCGATTGTCCTGCAAAATAACTTTTCGATAAACGGAGCTTCGCGCGCGGAATTGATTTACAACAAGACCAAACTCTACGCCGAAGGCGGAGTGCTTCCTGATAAAATAATGAAATGGAAGCGCGTCAAAGACAATGCGGAACTTGAAGGAGGATCTCACTAATGGCCGATTTCTCATATTATATATTTTGCGCTATGCTCTTGGGCGGAGCGCTGGTTGTCCTGCTCTCGCGCGGCTATGTGAACGCGGCAATGGGAATGCTTTGTTCAATGCTGGGGGCGGCCGGGCTCATGGTGCTAATGCAGTGCTACTTTCTGGCTTTCGTTATGGTGTCGGTCTATGCGGGATCGGTTTTGGTGCTCTTTGTGTTTGTGGTAATGCTCATAGGAGATGTTAAGGAAAATTCGTCCATATGGCGAAAAATCGGAATAGTCGGGCTGTGGGTGGTTTTGGGAGCCTTCGTTGGTTGGGTCTCTCCGATGCTCTCGCAGGCCGCGGCGGGACTTTCAAAAACTACCGAAGTGGTATTCCTTTCCCAAGCAAAGAATTACGGATTGGTCCTGATGACGGAATTTATGTTGCCATTCCAAATAGCGGGAGCTCTCCTGCTCGCGGCTATGATAGGAGTTATGGTGGTGGCAAAAAATCCGTCGCGCAAGAAGGCAAGGAGAGAACTCGTTTAAAATTTTAAAATTTCATTTACTATGTCTGACATAATAAACCAATTTTTAGCGCCGGCTCTTATGCTATTTATTACGGGCTTTGTGGGGGCAATGCTTAAGCGCAACCTAATATCGCTTTTCATGTGCGTTGAGCTCATGCTTTGCGGAGCCATGCTGGCTCTGCTGTCTTTCGCGTCTGCATACGACGATATGCGCGGAGGCGTGTTTACTTTCTTTATACTGACAATCGCCGCGGCCGAAGTCGCGGTCGGCTTGGCCATATTGACGCGCCTGTTCTCCGTGGCCAAATCAGTGTCGGGAAACAATCTTGGAAATTTGAGGGATTGATATGGACGTCGAACTGTATTCAATTTTACTATTGCCGCTCTGCTCGGCCGCTATAATAGCCCTTTTTCTTAGGTCGTCCAAATGGGGAGGGGCAACCGTTTCCGTGACTTCTGCGGGAATAGCCCTTGCAATGGCGGTTGCGGCCATGCTTTCAGACGCAAAAATCGAAGCGTTTGAATCAAGGCATGTCTTGTTCTCCCTTGGGGATTTTTCAATGAATTTTGGGGTTCTATTCGACCCCGCGGCGATGAATATGCTGTTTGTCGTTTGTTTTGTGGGATTCCTAATCCATGTATTCAGTGTTGGCTATATGGATAAAGACCCTTGCAAAGGCAGGTTCTTTGCCGGCATGAGCTTCTTTATGTTCTCTATGACCGGCCTTGTGTTGTCGTCGAACCTGTTTATGATGTTTGTGTTCTGGGAGTTGGTGGGATTCAGCTCTTACGCTCTGATAGCCCATTACGCAGACACAGAAGCCGCGAGAGCAGCCTCGAAAAAAGCGTTTATTGTAAATAGAGTAGGCGATGTGGGATTCCTCCTCGGAATAATCTTTTGCCAGGCAAAATTTGGGACAACCTCGTTTTCTGAACTGTCCCAAATATTGTCGCAAAATCCATCGCAGGCCTCAACTCTCATGGGACTCTTGCTGCTTTGCGGATTTCTCGGCAAAAGCGCGCAATTCCCATTGCAAGTCTGGCTGCCCGACGCGATGGCCGGTCCGACTCCCGTTTCGGCCCTCATACATGCGGCGACAATGGTTGCCGCGGGCGTGTTTATGCTGGTGAGATTGTCGGCTGTGGGAATGCTTGCGCCGGACGTCTTGGATACCGTGGCTATACTTTGCGCGCTCATGGCTTTCTTCGCCGGACTTTGGGCTCTCGGACAAAACGACATCAAGAAAATATTGGCCTATTCAACTCTCGCCCACCTCGGGCTTATGGGAGTGGGCGTTAGTCTCGGCTACGACTTGGCAATGTATCACCTCACTATGCATGCGTTTTTTAAAGCCACTCTTTTCCTCGTGGCCGGTTCAATAATACACGCTTGCTGCCATGAGCAGGATATTTATAAGATGGGGGGGCTCTTCCGCAGAATGCCATTGACATCGTTTGTGGGGCTTTTGGCGTCTTTGTCGATTATAGCCATACCGTATTTTTCAGGATATTACAGCAAGGAGGCTATTCTTGCGGCAAGTTTTGGAAAGGCCCATATTACGGGGGCGGTTTTTGACCAGATAGTATTCTGGCTCGTCATGGGAGCGGCCCTGTTAACCCCGATTTACATGGGAAGGCTCTTCTTCAACGTGTTTTTGGGCAAACCCAATTCGGAGAAAGCCGCGAATGCTAAAGAAAGCGGAATATTTATGATATTGCCCCTGCTGGTTTTGGGAATCTATTCTCTGGCGGGCGGCTGGTCATTTGCATACGACATTTTCTGGCTCGACGGAAAAATGGACGGCTTGTTGCCTTCCGCCGCTACCCAATTTGTGGGAAATATGCTCGAGGTGCATATGCCGGCATTGGAATCGGTGCAGGGAGCGGGGCTCTTGGCAAAACTTGCGCTATCGCTTACAGTTCTCGGATTGCTGGCGGCTTATTTCCTCTACGGTAGAAATAGGGGATACGACACCTTGCAGCGCAATGTTCCCATACTCTATGACGCATTAAAACAACACGGCTGGTTCGATTCATTGTACGACTGGTATGTGGCGAAAGTCCAGCAGAGGTTCGCCGTGCTGTTGGCGACTTTCGCGGATATGTTCCTCATAGAACTGCTGTTCGTGCGCGGGATAGGGGCGTTTTGTGCCGTAATAGGCTATGGCATAAAAGGACTTCATGTCTGCTCGGCAAATTCCCAAGTGCGATGGTTCGCGGCGGGAGCTTTGCTGCTCTTTCTTTTGTTTGTCGCATTTTAGGAGATATTGAAAAATGGACGATTTTTATATTATTTCGATTTATGCAGGCGTTTATGTTCCGCTAATCTTCGCGGTTTTGCTCGCGTTGATTTATCCTGTCGCGGGAGGAAAAGCCGCGCGCGTGTTGGGAATGACCGCGGCGTCAGTATCCGCGCTGGCTTCGCTGGCTGTCTGGTACGGGTTCCTAAAACTCCACTCGGGATCGCCAAATTTCGCCTTCACTTCCGATATTGCCGATTTTCTGCCGGCGCTGGGTGTAAACGGAATCTCGGTTCCATTTTTTGCTCTGGCTGGAGTCGTGGGCTTCGCTGCAGTTTATTGGGCGTGCATTTCCGATATAAAATCCGTTAAGGCATATATGATTCTTTTGCTCTTTATGCAAGGCGGCCTCATGGGAGTGTTTGCCTCTACAAACCTGCTTTGGATATATATGTTTCACGAGTTCGCCCTCGTGCCGACATTTGTGGCTACATGCGTGTGGGGCGGCGCCGGAAAAAGAATGGCGGCAATGCAAATGGCCGTCTATTTAACGCTGGGGGCTCTCGTGTCCCTTGTTGGAATAATAGCGCTTGTGGTATTCTCGGGCTCCGACGGATTCGGCATAGGAGAAATCGCGTCGGCTTTGAAATCCGTCGAGCTGAACGCCTCGCTTCAGGGCTGGATATTCGCCCTCCTGCTGTTTGGACTCGGCACTCTCGTAAGCTTATTCCCATTCTATACATGGGCTCCCCGCGGATACTCCGCGGCTCCGACATCGTTTTCAATGCTCCATGCAGGCGTGTTGAAGAAATTTGGACTTTATCTGCTATTTCAAGTGTGCGCGCCGATGCTTCCCGCAGGGCTGTCTGAATGGGTATGGTGCTTGGCGGTATTGGCCTTGTTCAACGTGCTTTACATAGGTTTAGTGACAATGGCCCAGCGCGACCTCAAGATGATGGTCTCTTATTCCAGCGTGGCCCATATGGGGCTTTGTTTTTTGGGGCTGTGCTCGACAAGTATTCTGGGAGTTGGAGGGGCGTTAATTCTGATGTTCGGCCACGGATTAAGCGTGGCATTGCTCTTTATGCTTTCAAATGCCGTTGTAAATAGAACGGGACAATGGGATATGCGCCAGATGGGCGGATTGTACAAGAAAACTCCCGTATTGGCGGCGTTCTTTATTGCAGCTATCTTTGCCAGCATAGGATTGCCTGGATTCGCGAATTTCTGGGGAGAACTTTCCATATTGGTGAGCCTTTGGAATTTTTCTCCGGCGATATGCGCGTTGGCCGCTCTGGGACTCATCATTTCGGCAATATATGGATTGCGGGCGGTGGCTTGGGTCTTTATGGGGACCCCGTCGGAGCCGCTGCGCCGCGACTTTGATTCCATATCGGATTTGTCGCTCAGGGAACGCTTCCCGGCATTCGTTTTAATAGCCGCTTTGGCCTTTGCGGGATTCTTCCCGTGGACAATAGCTGAACCTGTTAATGCCAATTTGTCGGCGCAGGCTGTATATAACCAATCAAAATGATTTTATGGAAACCATAACAACTTTCAATTGGAACGCAGTTATCGGGGAAGGCGTGTTGTTCGCATTCGCCGTCATTACCTTGTTGGCTGACGCCTTGTTGGGCAAGCCCTTGTCGAAAAGGATATTTCCGTTGGCGCTCATAGGGCTTTTTGTCGCGTTGGCGGCGGAGTCATGGGGAGTTTATTCCGAAGGCGGGGCATTTGGCGACATACTTTCACAGTCGCATTCTTTTGGAATATTTGCGGTGATATGCGCGATTCTCACAGCCCTTATGGCTTTGCAGTATTACGCGAAAGGCGGCGGAAATATTAACGAATTTCTGTCAATGCTCATGATATGCACGGCGGGCCTCATGCTCTTTGTCCGCTCAAGAGATTTAATGTTTTCCTTCGTGGCTCTCGAGACAGCGACAATATGCCTGTATGCGATGTCTGCGTGGTCGAGAAAATCGGCGTCGAGCCTTGAAGCTGGCGCGAGATACCTCATATCCGGGGGAGTCAGCGGAGCGATAATCCTCATGGGAATCGCCCTAATTTATGGGGCGGGATTGCCGGCTAATTCGGATTTGCTAAATTTCTCGAACGTTTCTTTCGGATTGGACAACGGCCTATTTATGTCGGGCTTGATGTTTGTCGTATGCGGTCTGCTTTTTAAAATATCGGCGTTCCCTTTCCAATTTTGGTCGCCGGACGTTTATCAGGGATCCCCGACGCCGGTATCGGCATTTTTCGCTGTGGCCTCTAAAGGCGCAGGCATAGCGTTTCTGCTGACCCTATGCGCATCGTTCGATTTTTCAAAAGACTTGGCGCATATACACGATAAACTCGTATCCACTTTTTCAGTAGTTGCCGCGTGCACAATTCTCGTCGGCAATCTCGGCGGGATAACACAAATTAGGACGAAGCGCCTTATGGCATTTTCGGGAATAGCCAATGCGGGATATCTCTTGGTGTTGGTTGCCGCCGCATTGAAGGTCGGCCCGTCAGTAGGCCTTGAAGACGTATTGTATTTCTATCTCTTGGCCTATATGTTCGCAAATTACGGAGTGTTTTTCGTTGTGAACAGATTCGGGGAAATCGACGATGCAGAGCAGTCCTTGGCTGATTACAGAGGGCTGAAACTTCGCAGCCCGATAGCTCTTGGAACGTTAATAGTGAATTTGGCGTCGCTCTCGGGAATTCCACCCACGGCAGGATTTTTCGGAAAACTCCTCATACTCATTGCGGCGTGGGCAGCCGGACTTTATTGGCTCGTGGGCGTAATGATAATCGGGTCGGTAATGTCAATCTACTATTATTTCGGTTGGATGAGGGCTGCCTTGGAGCCGGCGGAAGGCGAGGAGCGCCAGCTTATAGAAACTCCGTCGATGTCGGCGACAATGGTGGCTCTTTCCGTAGCTACGGTTGTATTTTCTGCCGTTGTTTACGCCATAATATGATTTTAAGTTGCCACAAATTCAAATATGTCTTTTAAGGAATGACGATGAAAAGATTCTTTTTAGTTCCCATGGCGTTAGCTCTTATTGCCGGCTGCAATACCGCCGATAAAGACAAATACACGCGCGAGTTGAAAATAAGAACGATTCCATCAGGTGCCCCGATTGTTGTGGATAGCTTGAGAATGGGAAAAACGCCGCTGTCTATAAATGTTGAAACAAATGAGGACGGATGTTTTGTGCGAAAAACCGTAATCACGGCTATACCTCACGAAGCCTCCCTTCAAACGCAGGTGGTGACTTTTCCCGCATATAAACCGTCGGATTCCGGCAAAAGCGTAGTGCCCGAAATGGTGCGCTTCGACCTTACAAAATCGCCGTCCGACCCGACCGCCGTATATATCGGAGACGACGACGAATAAGTCGGCCTGTTTTTGTTCCCTCATTTGAATAGAATACTTTGAACAAATAACGCGTACATAGAAATGTCAGACAGAGTCAAATACATATTGGACGAAGAAAAAATTCCCACCCATTGGTACAACATTGAGGCGGATTTAAAGGAAAAAACTCCGCCTCCCGTGGATCCTTCGACCGGAAAGCCTATGGATATTTCCAAGCTCGAGTGCATATTCTCAAAAGGGGCCATAGAGCAGGAAACCACTCATGAACGTTATGTGGAAATCCCCAAACCCGTTCGAGACATCATGCGGAATTGGCGCCCTTCGCCATTGTTTAGGGCCCGCAGGCTCGAAAAAGTATTGGATACTCCTGCCAGAATTTATTTTAAGTATGAGGGTGTGAGCCCGTCGGGTTCTCATAAAACCAATAGCGCGGTGGCCCAGGCCTTTGAAAACAAGCGGCAGGGCACTAAAAAAGTCACCACCGAAACTGGAGCCGGACAATGGGGCTCGGCGCTCTCGCAAGCGTGCTCTATTTTTGGAATAGAATGCAAGGTTTACATGGTGCGCTGCTCATACGACCAAAAACCCTACCGCAAGGCTATGATGGAGCTGTTCGGGGGGACGGTAATTCCCTCTCCCAGCCCTTATACAGAAGCCGGGAGGGCTGTGCTTGCGGAGGATCCAAATTGCAGGGGGTCCTTGGGCATAGCGATTTCTGAGGCGATAGAAGAGGTGTTAAAAGGAAAGGATACAAAGTATTGCCTCGGGTCGGTTTTAAACCATGTATTGCTTCATCAGACGGTTATAGGCGAGGAAGCAATTAAACAATTTGAGCTGGCCGACGATTATCCAGACATCGTCATAGGCGCATGCGGAGGCGGCTCTAATTTTGCGGGTATGGCTTTCCCGTTCCTCGGAGAAAAATTGAGGGGCGGAAAAGATGTGGAAATTCTCGGTGTAGAGCCGGCTGCTTGTCCGAGTCTTACAAAGGGAAAATACGCATACGACTTTGGGGACGTCGCGAAAATGACTCCGCTTATGAAAATGTATACGCTCGGAAGTTTTTTCATACCTCCGGCGGTCCACGCGGGGGGATTGCGCTACCACGGAATGGCTCCGCAAATAAGCAATGTAGCCCGCCAAGGACTCATGTCGGCGCGGACAGTGCAGCAACTCGACGTGTTTAGGGACGCCGTAATATTTGCGCGCGCCGAAGGCATAACGCCCGCTCCGGAGTCGTCGCACGCGATTTCCGCGGCTATGGACGAGGCTCGCAAATGTAAGGAATCTGGAGAATCTCGGGCAATACTCTTCAATCTATCGGGCCATGGACACATGGATATGGCGGCGTACATAGAGTATTTTGCCGGCTCGCTTAAAAACTACGATTATCCGGAAGAAGAGATTGCAATGGCTCTCTCCGGGTTGCCGTCTCTATAATTCGACAAAATTCCTTCTGCGGCAAGTTTTGAACAATATTGAAAATATGCGTCTTTTTTCCCGCCATTTATGGAGGGGGAGTCGCATTTTGGTATTCGCATTCTTTTGCGTATGTTTTTCTGCTTTTCACTATGAAAGTTTCGGGACTCAAACCGAAGGCTCTCCTGCGGAAATGGAAGGCGGGAATTTTGAAAAAGCCCAGAAATATTTTTCAGCATTCATGGATTTTGATTCCTCTGCATATGCAGAAGTGGAGAAATTCAAATTGGATACACTGAGGGCTGAGGCGAAAAAAGGAAACTCTGCGGCCGAATTCATGCTTGGGGTTTTGTATTATCGCGGAGTGGGAGTTGACGGCCGCGACTACTCCGAAGCCGCGATGCTGTTTTCAAAGTCCGCGATGTCCGGAAACCGCTACGGGCAGTGCGGGCTTGCGTATTGCATACTCGAGGGAAGGGGCGCAGTTCAGGACGAGCCCGCTGCGGCGTCCATGTTGCGGCGCGCTGCGGCCGCCGGTATTCCTGAAGCCATGAACGCTCTCGGAGTTTGCTATTACAAGGGATTGGGAGTGGAGCTGAATCCCCGCAAAGCCGTAGAACTCTTTAAAAAGGCCGCTTCTGACGGGTCTCTTCGGGCGAAGGTGTCGTTGGGAAGGGCATGGCTTGAGGGAAAAGGAGTGGAAAAAAAAGACGAGGCCATGGCTGTAAAGCTTTTCCGCGAGGCCGCGGATAGCGGAAGCGCAGTGGGGCAAAACAACCTTGCAGTGGCGTATTCTAAGGGAATAGGAGTTGAAGTTGACGATTTCGCCGCGCTTGGCTGGTATGAGAAGTCGGCGATGAACGGATACGCTGCGTCTCAATTGATGCTTGGCATGGCGTATTTGCAAGGCTTGGGAGTTTCCCCTGATGCGGTGGCCGGGGCCAGATGGCTTAAAGCGGCTGCGGAGCAGGGAAATGCGGAAGCCCAAAATAATTTGGCCGTATGCCACATGAACGGACTTGGTGTTGAGCAGAACAACGCTTTGGCAATGCACTGGTATGAGAAATCCGCGAAACAAGGCTATGCAATAGCGCAGAATAATTTGGGGGATTGTTATCTAAACGGAATAGGAGTAGAGGAGAATCCCTTTGAAGCCGTAAAATGGTATAGGAGGGCGGCCTTTCAAGGGGATATAAACGCCGCGTCTTCATTGGGTTATTGCTATCTTGAGGGAATAGGCGCCAACAAGGACGCCTCCGATGCCATAAAATGGCTGCGCAAGGCTGCCGAGGCAGGAGATGTCAACGCCCAAAGCAATCTCGGTACATGTCTTGTAAACGGGGTTGGAACAGCGGAGAATATCGCGGAGGCTATAAAGTGGCTGTCAAAGGCTTCCGATGCCGGAGATGCTCAGGCAATGGGCAATCTCGGCGCCTGCTACTATAACGGAATCGGCGTGCGGCGGGACGAGTTTAAAGGAGTAGCTCTTATGAGAAAAGCGGCAAAAGCCGGGAATGAGGAAGCCAAGAAAGCCCTCATGCGCATAGGCCGCTAAATAAGGACTCCATGCTGGTCCTTTGCAAATTTGCGCAATCCGGTCAGGGCTTTCTTCATCTCCATATCCTCGAGAAATTTTATTATGCCGTCAAAATCCGGATTCCTATTCTGCGGAGCTTCAATATCGAGTTTTGTATCGAGTCTGACAAGTTCGAGATTGCGGGCCAGCATAGCTTGCGAATCCCGTACGATAGTTCTGAACTTTTCAGGCTTGAGCCAATCGTAGCGCCTTATTATCCCCTGAAGGTCTCCGTATTCCTTAAGCCATTTCGCGGCGGTTTTAGGGCCTATGCCTTCAAGGCCCGGAATGTTGTCGGCGGAGTCTCCCATCAGAGCTAAGAAATCCGGAATTTGCGAGGGGGACACCCCGAATTTCATTCTAACACCCACCGTGTCAAGAGCCGACCACTCCTTTAGGCGCGAATTGGGAGGTAGCAGCTGGCGCATGTTTGGGGATACTAATTGGGCGAAATCTTTATCGGCGCTTACTATCGTCACGGAATGTCCGGAATTTTTGAGTTTTACGGCAAGGCTTGCAAGAAGGTCGTCGGCTTCTATTCCTTCGCGCCCGAATACGTCGAATCCCAGAAGCGAACACAAACTTTTCATCGGTTCGATTTGCTTTTTGAACGTCTCAGGGGCTTGGGCGCGATTGGCTTTGTATGTGGGGAGGAGTTTGCGGTGCCTAATTGAACCTCCGGAATCGAAGAATACACAGGTCGCGTGCGGGGCGTCTATGGATCCAAGCTTTAAAAGAGATGCGAAAAACGCGTGTAGGGCTCCCGTTGGGAAACCGTCGGAACGCGTCAGATCTGGCATGGCATAAAAACATCTGAATGCCATATTAAAACCGTCTATGAGAAAATAGTTCATATCCTTAGTATTCCCCATATGGACGACAATCGCAACAGTTTTATTTTTACTGCAGTCAAATGATTATCTTTTCGTTTGGGTTGCGCTAATTTTTCAATCGCTTTTCTTGCAATATATAAAAAATCTCCATAGCCTTTCAAATAATTATGGGTTTTGCTTATGGCGAAACTTTTATGGAATATGGCAAATTTTTTTTCCAGATGGCTTGTCGCCGCTTGTTTGTTGGGCATATCTTATGTGGGGACATGCGTGTCGTTCGGAGCGTCTTCCCTAATGCATGTCACAAGCTTTGCATTGAGTACGGGGGAGATACTCATAGGGGAGGTTGTCTCCAGAAACAAGGACTTCGTGGAGATTCGCAATTCGTATTCAACCGTAAAAATACCGACAAATCTTATCGTGAATGAAAGCATAGTCGAGACCTACGCTTCCGTCCATGTTCCGTCGGAACCGCCTCCGCCCGATGACGATCACGAGTATGACGATTCCAATGCGTGGAGGCCGTTTTTTGGAAGCGAAAAGTCTGTTGTGGGGCGTAATGATCCGTTTTATGCCTATCTAAAAAGCGCGCGGGACGCCTACAGGGAGTTTTTGGATTCCGTTGTTCCTGAAGGCATGAAATTTAATTTCAGTTTGGGCATAACGAGCGAGATTACGACAATTAGAAAAAACCGGTATTATTTCTCTGCAAGCATGGAGCGCGAATGGGATACCATGAATTTTTCCCTAAGCGGTTTTTACGATTATGAATGGCAGCGTTCGGAAAACGGCGTCGAGAGCGTTAATACTGATAAATACGGGGCTTCCGGCAATTATAAGTGGCATTTCTTAGGGGCCGACTCAAATTGGTATTTTACGGTAGTCGCCGCCTATCGTCACGATACCCTGAAAATGATAAATTATCAGATAGACGAGAGCGTAGGCGTAGGGTACAATTTTGAGATTCCTACTTGGGGATTGAAATGGTCGGTTTCCATAGGCCCCGGATGTAGATATATAGATGCGTTGGACTACAATCGGCATATGATTCCCATGATATTTTTGAACGAGACACTCACATGGGATTTGACGGATCTCTTGCGCCTGGAACACACGGGATATTTCGGAATGGACGCAACTACGGGGGAACAGGGAACGGCATATGTTATGTTGGGCCTCGTATTTATGCCCAAGGGTGTATTCTCTCTGGCTTTCAGGCTTACGAACGATTTTGATACGATAAATTCGTCTTTGGCTATAAAGAACGAGCAGAAGTTGATATTGTCTTTGGAAATTCCGATTCAGAGGTCGGAGTCAGAAGATTAGATTTTGTGGGCTAAAGCGCATTTTGGGATTGGGAAAGTATAAGGAACAATTAAGAAAAAATTTTGGGGCCACAATATTTTAAACCCCATATTCTGTTTTATGGCGCCGATATTTCGATAAGAATTATTCAAAGAATATTCCGTAGGCCTTTCCGTCCATGAGGCCGCGCAGCTCTTCAAGGCTAAGGCGCAATATAGGGGCGTCGGGATCTTCGGCGTCCATGAGGTCGAAGTAATTTCCAAACTTCCCTACCGCAAAGAAATTCGTTTTTGACGACGGGACGCCGTCGGCAGTTCGGCTTACATACGGCGCGGCTATCTTGGACTGCAATTTGTACCTTTGCGCGAATTTCTCGATTTCCGATTCTGGACATTTTTTCAATCGCAGCATTATGGGAAGCCCCGTGCGGAGGGCGTTTATAGCCGAAGACTCCTCGAAGTCAAAAATTCTGCATCGCATACCGGCCGAGGCTATTTTTTCTTCGGAAAATTCTCGCGCTTCAAAATTCTGCGAATGATTGTGCCTGGCTATAAACGAGGCTATGTCTATATCCTTGAAAATATATTTTGTGACGAGCAAATACCTCCATGCGTCAATGTCCCTCTTCAATCTCAATCCCTTTAGGGATTTTGCGTTGGACGAGGCGAATCCCATGAAATCGTTCAGAGTGATGTCGTCTTTCTGGTTCGATGGAACATATCTAAGGGGCTGCTTTTGCTGTTTTTCCCTATTCCACCCCAAAAATTTGTCTTCGGGGATTAGGCATTCGGTAAGGCAATCTATTTCTTTGGCTGATAGTTTTTTATTCTCAAAATATCTGAAGATTTTATATGAGTCCGGATTGTTTTCGGAGCCGTAAATTATGGAGTTTCCGCGCGATGGGGTCCGCGTGTCGGCAAATATCAAAGCGCCGAGTCTAAGCATTTTCGCTATGACTTGCCTCGACGGAAAAGCCGGATCGCCAAAAGTTGCATTGTAAGCTCCGCTTCGCATAAAAATTATTCTTATTCCAAGCTCCCGCATATGGCGTTCAAATAGTGTGCGTCCGTAAATTCTCGAATTTCTTTGCGAGCCGGCATTTCCGGAAACATTCTCGAGGTATTCCTGGGCAACCAGCTTTGCGTATTTCTCCCCGGCAAAGTACGCTATGGCGCAGTAATATCCATAGTCGAGAGATGTTGAAAAGGTATTCATGGTTTCGTAGTCGGTTATCTCAGCCGTCCATTTCGCCGCGTATTCGGGATAGGAAATTTTTGCGTGTATTCCCTCTATTTCTACCGACCTGTCAGAAACCTTTATCTTCGGCGTTTTGAGAGTTATATTTGCGCTTGCGGCGTCGCTCTTTTGCGGCGTGCCCGCAAATTTCTCCATTTTTACAAGATTGCAGCGGGCCAGAGCCGACATTTCTTCAAATGTAAGCCACAACAATTCATAGTTTTGAGTTGCCATATCGCTTATTGCGAATTCTTGCGTATTTTTATTATAGCCCACAATCGCAAATAAACGCGGATTTTCGGATTTAATATCTTGGGATATAATCGGGAGCTTCAGATTGGACAGGAGTTCGGCGGAGGTCCGGCAGAGCGTGCGTTTCTTGCTTCTTTGGCGCAAATTTTCCATATCCAGATATAGAGGATTTGCAAAATATAGCGGACTTCTCCCGCGTATGGCAGAGACTATTTCGTCGCGATTGATGGGAAATTCCCTCAATCTTAGTCCAAATTCGGCAAGCTCGTTTGCCACAGCTTTTGCTGAGTCTCTGACGCCAAGCTTTTTTAATAGTACGGCGATATTTGCGGAATTGTATTCGGGAAGGGCTATGCGCGAGAGGCTGTCTATTATGATAAAATCTTTTTGGGCGTTGCTGATTGAATCTGCAATCGGATATTTAAATGAGGCGAATCCGTTTAAAATAAAGTCTCCAAGCATATTCTGCGTGACGCGTCCCGGAGAGTCGGGAGTGGCGCGGGAACTTTTTAGCATGGCTGATCTGCATTCAGATATGGAGCTTCCCTCAATTATTTGCCGCTCCCCAAAATGGTTTATGGCGTAGAAATTGAAGTCGCCAGAAGAGGGGCTCTTGTAATATCCGTAAAGAAATACCTCGTTGGGTATCTTCGATGTTTTTGCCAATATTACACCGCCGTTATCCATGATTTTTCGCACAAAATCTTGAATATTTTCTCGCTTTGCGGGACCGCCTGAAAAATTTATTCCGAATCTTTTTGATGCGTTCTCCATTAGAGCCGCTGTGAGTTCCCGGCCCCATGTTTCATCTGCGACGGGATATGCGGATTTCAGGCGTTTGAACCCCGACTTGAAATTAGATGATATTTTTTCCGCAGATTCGCTCCCGAGTATGTGGCGCAAAACTATGTGCTCCATGTATCCGAATGCGTATCCAGTTCCCGCAGATTCGCTCGAATAGCGCAGCATGTAATCTCTGAAATCCGGAAATTCCCTGGCGTCCTGAAAAAACATGCTGGAATTTCCGCTGCGCACAACGGTTGAGCTTGGAGAATATCCTGGTGTGTCGCGTTCGGACTCGCGCGGAGGTTCGCGCATGGATAGTTCCATTTGCAGAGCTTTGGCCCTCTCTTCTGCGGCCTTGGCTTCTGCCGCGGCTTTTATAGCCTCTTTTTCCTTGAGCTTTAAATCGGTCTCGTACTTGCGGGCAAGGGCTTGTTTCTCGCGCTCTTTTTCTGCGGTGAGCCTTTCTATGTCGGCTATTATATTTTTTGCGCTGGCTTTCGATTCCACTTCGAGTAGTTTGGCAATTTCTATGGCGCGCTTGGCCCTTATTTGTTCGGCACGCTTTTCCCTGTCGAGGCTCATCGCCCGTTCGCGCTCCTGTAAGGCCAGCCTTGCGGCCTTATTTGCGTCGGAATTCGCAGTGTATATCAAATATGAGAATATCGCGGCGCAGACGGCAAATATAAAACACAGTAAAAATATGGCCGTTTTCGCCCTCTTGGACAGCTCCGAATACCTGTCGTAAGCCGACTTTACGGGTATTTTCAGCATGTAAGACAATATCTTTGCCGCCGCGAGCTTCCAAACTTTGCCCCTCGATTCACCCCTGCCGACGCGCATGTCCGGAAGATTTCTCATCTTGAAAATATCGCGGTAGGGCGCAAATATTCCGTCGAGAGTAGCGTCGAGATCCCTCCCGTCGAGGATTACAGGTATTATCAGCGACGTGTCGTTGGAGTGCGTTTTTAGAAAAAACTCTATTTCGTGCTTTACCCAAGGGGAATTTTTAGAATTTCCAGAGCATAAGAGTATTAAGTACTGGGAGTCGGATATGTTTCTCTCTATGTCTTTGGAAAAATTGGTCTCCGATATTTCAAGTTCGTTCTCGTCGAGAAAAATCGGGCGCACATACTCTTCGTGAGATGGCCTGACAAGTGTCAAATGTTTTGGATACCTGAAATTCTCTACGGCCTTTTGTATCCATTCGGCGGCGCGTTTATCCTTGCGCGAATAACTTATAAACGCGAAGTACTTGAATGGGCTTGTAATATTGAAACTCGACATTCGTTCAAATTGTCTTTTTTGTATATATAGCGCTCGTTTTGCGTCAAGCAGATTGACGATTTTCCGGTCGTCCCCGGGCTTTTTATCCGCCCTCCGCAGGTTCGCGGCGGGGGGTTGCAGGAAACAAAAACTCATTGACACTGTCAGCCTATATGAAATGATAATCGGCGCTTTTTAGGTGCGTATTTTGGGAAGTTTCATCAAATATTATAATGATGTCTTGGTTCGCAAAGAAAAGGCTCGCAATAAAAGACTGCGCTTCAAACATCTTGACGCAGGCGGCTTCTATGCCTTTTAGAATCGGGGCAGGCTCCGATTCCGACCTGAAATTTACAAACGCCGATTCCCTTGCGGATTGTTCGGCGGTATTTTCCGAATCTGAGGGCGGAGCGAAAATTTCTATGTTTGGCAAGGGATATTGCGCGAGGTTAAATTCTTCGGAAATCTCTGAATCTGCCGCCATAGAATCAGAAAAACTCTACTCCCTTCAAATCGGAAGAAACCTGTACTATGTGTATTACGGTAAAAATTGGCGCTCGCTCGAAACCATAGACAGCTCGTCTTGGATAGTGTTTGACGGCGACGGCAATAAGATTGTGGCGGCGGCCCTCTCTTTCGGGGAAATCCCTTCGACCCTGCGCATGCAAAACAGGAGTATCGCGAACTTTGCGGTTATTCCGTCAGGCTGCACGGAAGGTTTTTGGGTGAGGGACCTGTTTCCAGAAATACGCGAGAGTTCCGTGGCAATCCCTCCGGATTCGGAGGACGGCGCATTGGCGCGGAAAATAGACGAAGATTACGGAGAATTTGTATGTCCGTCGTGTTGGCTGCACTTTAACGCCGACGATGTAAATTATGTTTCCGTACACGCCGATCTTTTGGGAGATCCCATTTTGGGAGATAAGGAACAGCTGCGCTTTTTACCGTCCCAGTATAATCCTAAGGGAGTGCCTATGGATCCCATGGGGGTTCCCGCCCATGAGATAGCTTGTCCGCATTGCCATCGCAAGCTTCCCGCGACTTTTCTGTCTTCCGGCAATTCGATAATCTCGATAGTCGGGTCTCAATCTTCCGGAAAATCGTATTTCTTGAGCGTATTGTTGCGTTCGCTTCCGGAATTTTGCTTTAAGAATTTCGATATGGCTTTTGTGGACGCAGATCCCTCTCTAAATGTGGCCGTAAACGAGATGATGGAAACTTTGTTTAGAGTGCCCTCCCCGGAAAATGTGAGATTGGAAAAGACTACTCCGGACGGGAACATGTATGACATAGTGGTGCGCTATGGGCGCAAAGTTCCCCTGCCTAAGCCTTTCTTTTATTTAATGGGAGACATAAAAAATTCGTCGGGGAGGTCTTCGGTGACACTGTACGACAATGCCGGCTCGGATTTTGAACCGTCGCCGGATTCCGACGAAGTCCCGGGAGCTATGCACATAGCGGCCTCCGACGCGGTAATATTTTTGTTCGACCCGCTGAATTCGGCTAATTTTAGGCTGAATTTAGACCCTTCGTCGGATCCCCAGCTGGAAAATGCTTCGCCAGATATGCAAAGCTTGGTTTTGGCTGAAACCGCCGCGAGAATAAAACGCCTAAACGAGTCTCTCGTAAATTTAAGGCGCAATGTGCCGTTTGCTTTCGTTGTGAATAAGTGCGATGCCTTAAATCCGCTTTTCGATATGTCATCTTTGGCCCCGTGTATTGCGGACGGGACTATAAATTTTGACGCGATAGCTGTTAACTCGGCTAAAATACGCGATTTTCTGGCATCGTATGTCCCGGACGTCCTGGTTAATGCGGAGATGATTTCCGACAACGTGAAGTATTTTATGGCGAGTCCACTTGGACACTCTCCGCGCTTTGGGCGCGATGAAAACGGAAAAGGGTATTTGAGTCCGGAAATTTCTAAGATAAAGCCTTTCAATGTTGAATTGCCTTTCCTTTGGGCCGTGTCGCAAATTGACGGAACACCTCTCAATATGAAATTTACAAAGCCGAAACCGGTCAATGATTTATATGTATTTTAACGGTGTGTTTAGACGTGTGCTGGGCGGTGGAGGGCTGTTTATAATAAAACTCTTTGCAGGGGCATTGCGCGCATTTTCCCGAATTGAATCCGTGTTGCGGGCGCTTTTATTTTTCTTTTGCGGAACCTCAAGCATTTGTTTTGGAAATGGAGAAAATAAATCCGTATTGAGACTCATAAACTCCGACGCCTGTACTGCCGTGGCTTTCATGGTGGGCGAGGGCTCCCATGCTATCACCACGGCGCGCATCGCGTCGGCAAAATTCTCCGACAGCCCATCAATCCTGGCATTTAGAGAGGAGGGCGGCTCTATAGCAGTTTACAGGGCGACTCTTGTCGGACAGCCCGATAGCGATTCGGATTTGTCCGTAGTAAAAATAGAATCTTTGAGCGATTTTAAGTCCATTGAGCTGTACAAGACTCCGCCCAAGGCCGGCTCAGCATGTATTCTGCCGGAATTTGCCCCAATAGATTCTTATGCGGAAATTTCCAAATTATTTCCGTCGTTTTCCTTTTCAGATTCGGCTAATAGGGCTATTGAGCGCGCAAAAGACGAGGTTTCTCGAGCAGAAAAAACCGTAATTGGGGCTAAAAATCCTCTTCCTGAATCGCGCGCGGCATTGGAATTTGCAAAGCGCAGGCTCGCGGAAGTTATTGCGGACGAATATCGCAAGTTCTTCAATTCGCTTGAATTGCCAATGCGCCTCATATCTGGAAATTCAAAATTCTGTGTTCCCTCCTTCCGGAATGGGAAAATAGAACGCGTTTCCGTCGGCACTAACTGGGGATTGGACGGTAATTCCCATGTAAAAATACTTAGGGGCGAATTTAATATATCCGACGGCAACGAGGGCGGTCCCGTTTTGGATTCCGCCGGAAGGCTTATCGGCGTAAAGCTTGACAATCCTAAATCGGAAAGCCGATCGGCCGTACTGCATGCCGACCATGTGTCCGACATGCTTCAAATAGCCGGACTGTTGTCGGATTCGGATATTGGAGGCGATGGGGAACTCCCCGAAGAAATCGGCGGAGAAAGATTCCTTGCAAAAATTGTGCGCGTTTGGCGCGATATCTCAAAAAGTGTTGGCGATTTTTTGAGGGCGAAATTCGTTTCAGACTATCTGTTCGCGGCTATAATGACGCTTGCAAGCTTGTTCGTGGCCGGATTGATATGGATATTTTTGGCTAAGAACGGACGGAGAAAGATTCCTACAAAAACTTTGCTCTCGGAAATATCCTCGGCTCAAAGGTCGCGCAATATGTACGTGCCAAGCCGGGTCATCAACTTTGTATCGAACGATATCAACGTAAAATTTCTCAATATTGACGGTGTTGTCCGCAAGATAGAGGGCATCGTGGCAAACGGAAAATATCCGGACGATATTGATATATATGGATTGGCAAAAGAGTATGTGGAGCTGCAGAGCAATGCCATAAAGCGGCTTTCAAAATGCTCTATGCTCATAAAGAAGGGTAATTCCGCTTCTGCAATGCAGCTGGCTACTTCATACCCTTCTCTCATAGAGATTGTAAATACGCTTCAATTTGACGGGCTTCCAAAGTGGGCCGAATATTGCAGGCGGGCGGGCATACCCGTGCCGGAAAGAATTTCGGACGACGATATATCCCTCCTCAATTCCGCCCTCGTTGAAATGCGGGCCCATCCGGACAATTCCGCGGCGGAAATTAGGCATCTTATGGCTGCCGGAAAACTGCGGAAAGTCATCGATATTCTCGAGAAGCGCGCAATGTCGAATCCGTTGGATACCGCATTGGTATCGCAGCTTTTATCGATAAAGCGGGCCTACATGGAATCGGAGATTACCAGGATAAGCGCTTTCGCACAGCGCGGCGACCATAGAAGAGCGGTGGAGGCCTATAACGACCTCTTGGGATTGATTCCGCATGAACTAAAAAAGTCCAGCTCTCGCTGGGCTAAAATGCAGGCGTATGTTTCCGAGATAAGGCGCGGCTGGGCTAAGGAGGCTCTGGAAAGCTTGTCCGAAGATTTGAGAAATACCGAAAGAGGGGATTGGAGGGGCGTCTTTGAAATTATATCGGAAATTAAATCTCATTTGGAGGAGTTTCCGGACCTTAAATACGTATTGGATACGGTATATATCGATGGTAGAAGAAAAGACGCCGTGGAGTCGAAAAAATTTGAGTCTGAAAAGGAGGAATTCGAGCGCACTTGCAGAATGTTGTCAACCTTTGTAAGGCAGACGAATTCTGTTCTTGCTGCGGGTGGATATTCCGCCCGCATCTTAAAGGGGCATCTGACCCAAGGCGCCCGCATACATAAGATTATAGAAGATTCCAAATTCCAATTAGACGACAGAATCTCTGACGATTATGAACGTTGTGTGTCCGATGTAAATTCGGCTCTGAGACGTTTGGCGTTTGCGCGAATAGTGGGGGCTGTTCTATTTGGGCTCGCATGTTGCGGAATATTGGGGGCAATCGCGTACGCGTATTGCGGGCGCATTTCCAAATTAAAAGCTTACGGCGAATTTCTGGCTTTGGATTCCGGAAAGTTTTCTTCGGCAACCATAGACAGAAGGCTTGGGGAATTATTGGGTAAATATCCCCATTATATAGAGCTCAAGGAATTTTCCGACATTGTAGAGTCTATCAGGGGCAAATCTGAAAGAGCCAAAAGAATAGAGGAGGAACTTGAGGATTTCACCAAAAGCATATCTTCGCAGAATCTTGAAAGCTTTGAATCGCTCGGCTCTTCCGATTTTGTGAAGAAGCGTTCCGATAGGGTCTTGGAGCGTTGCCAACTCTTTAGAAAAGATCTCCCGCGAGAGCTGGTGCCGCGCCTTGAAGCCGCGAAGTCCGCTTTTGATGCCGCTGAGGCCGCGTATGCGAGGGTGCGAAAAGCCGAGATAGAGGGCAAGCGTGCGGCCGCCGCCGAAAAGGCATCTTCGGCCTTGCGCAAATTGAGGCAAATGAAGGCAGAGGCAAAATTCGACTCAAAATTGCAGGGCGAGATTGTAGCGGCTGTGAGTGATTATAAGTCTTGGGCTGATCCGTATGTGTCGCCTCCGTCCGCCGCCGAAATAGCCGCGCTTACTGCTATGGCTAACGAGGCTTCGCAATTGAGCGCCGTAGCTGCAAAACGTGAAAAACTTTTGGACAGCCTTAAAAATTCAAAAAATCTTGACCAATATTTTTCGGTTTTGGGGAGCATTTCTAATTTTTATAAGGAAAACGGAATAAATAAAGTTCCGGATATAGCGTCGGTGAGTTCCATAATAGGCTCCAAAGAAAGTTTTATCGCGGCGTGTTCGGAATCCCTTGCGTCTGGCAGCAAAATATTTGCCGAATATTTGCGCAGCGGAAACATAGCGGCAGACGAAACTTCGCTAAAAAAGGATTCGGAGTTGTTCCTTTCGGCGCTGTCGGGTATTTTTTCGGAAAGATTGGCGAATATTTTTTCTTGCGACTACGCGGTTTACAACGAGGCTCCGTCTCCGTTATATTCCGTGCGCATATATACGATTTTCAAGCCTGCCGAGGAAAAACTTTCCGTAGATTTTAAAAATTATAAGGGGCGCAGAATTTCGGAATGCTACGATTCGACTTTTACATATGCTCCATTGTCGCAGTTTTTTGCTGAAACCATCGTAGAGAGCAAGATTACCGCGCGCACTGTGTGCCTATCCGATAATGGGGGCGGTGAAGTAGTCCGCAAAGGTGAATTTCTCTCCAATTTTTCCCTAACTCCCGAATCGGCCTTTGTGGCAAATTTGAGAAAAGAAATTGAAACGCACGTTAATAATAGGGAAAAAATATTTGGAGTAAACGAATCTTTCGGCCTGCTTCAGAAGATAGCAGTTGCGGACTCGGTGCCGGATAATTTTAAACTGTTCGCGTTGCGCAGTATAATTTTGGCGATGAAGACATATAATCCAAAGGGGTCGGGTTATATCTACTCTCCAAGCATTATGGGCGTATTTGAAGCTCTCGTGGGGGATCCTATGGAAAATCGCGTATTTATGCCGTTCTCATGGCATAAAGATTTCAGCATTATTGTGGAAGAATTGAAAAAAATTGAAAATGAGTATGCCGCCGGCAAGTTGCCCGAGAGCAACTTTAACGAGGCCGTAAAACTTGTAGATGCCGACGCCCTGATAGTGAAGGCCGACGAAAATGGCAAAATTCCCGAAAAGTTGCGCGGAAGCGGGGATAAGTTGTATTTTTATGTGAATTCCGAATCAAAAGTTATTTATGGCTCAGATTCCGATAGCGTATCGGCCAAACCGTGGTCTTGCATGATAATAAAAAATTTGTCCGAAACCGTGGTTCCCCCGGGTAGATTTTTATCTGCCTTAAATGTTTTGCAGATGGGCTGTGAATCATTTATAGCGGAGGCAAGGCTTTGTTCTTTTGCTTTGTCGGAGCTTGCTAAGGGAGTATATTCGCTGGCGGCATATGCGGATTCCGGCGGCAGGCTTCCTGCGGATTTCTCTCCTAAAAAAGGATATTCGTATATGGCGATAAAAGATAATAAGACTTTTATTTTGTCGGATTTTGCCGGCGCGAAGGTTTCTCCGTTCTCTCCCATTATAGAAATTCCCGGCGAGGATATCTTTATGCGCAAGTGCGCGGAAACTCTTAAAATTAAAGACGATTCCCTTGTGAAAAGAATAGGGGCATTTCTTTTCAAAAATGCCCCGTAGGAAATTCTCGGCTTTTGATGCTAAGGCAAACTGATTAAAAGCCTATGCGTATTCTTTGGGGAGAATCTCCTGCTTCGCCATAGCTTTTTGTATCTCTTTAACCTCAAGATTGCGCGGCGACGTATTTTTCTTTGCAGCTTCCGCCGCAGCCCATCCAACGGCTTGCCCCATTGAGGCGACTATTGGCTGCACCCTGTAAGCGCTCATGGCCAGGCTTGTGCCGCTTATGTGTTTCCCGGCCATCATGAGATTGTCTATACCCTTTACAATGGTCGCAAAGTAAGGTATGCCGAATTTTAATATCTTCTTTTCCATGCCCTTTAAATTTCCTCGACCCCAAGAGTCCAATACATAGCGCCCTTGGGATATGACATCGTCGGGGTATTTGGGCTGGAACAAATCTTCGCTTGTGATGACTTTGTCGCCTATTACGCGGCGGCATTCCCGCACTCCTATCTTGGGCGCTATATGGAGGGTGAATCCCTGCTTCCAGAAATTGCGGGCGAGAATAGGCATTAATTCAGTCATCAATTTGTTTTGGGCCCTGCCTAAAGCGAGCGTATCGCGGGTGTCGCACTGGGCGTTGGCAGCCCACATGAGGTATTGATAGACATCGCTACGCAGCTTCTCTTTTGGAACATCTTTTGTAAAGTTGTATCCGGAATCGAGGACGAGGCGATGGGTGAAGGATTTATTTTGCAAAAGGGCGTCTATATCTATTTCGGCGTTCGGCCTGAAGCGCTGCACGCAGCACATGAGCGTGCAGAGTTGGACTTTATCGTCGGCTTTGTCGAGGGCGTAGCGTTCGCCAAAATCGGATTTGGCCTCCCTGCCGTACATGTACTTTGCCCCGGCAAATTCGCTTAGAAGGCCGGTCCCGGTGGCGTCTATAACCACTTTTCCCTTAGCGGCAAATAGATTTCCAAGGTCGTCGCGGTATTCGACTCCGAGAATTTTATTTGAGTTCCCCTTTCTTTCCATTATCGCCCCGCATACGGGGGCGCGAGTGATAAGTTTTATGTTTTTTTCCTTATCTATCATCTCGCGCAATACGAGGGCGAAAGTCGAGGGAAAGAACCACGAGCCTCCGCTTGGCTTTCCTGAAATGTCGTAATGTTTTGCGAGCTTTTCACGCATTTCCTTGCAAATGCCGAGGCGCGGCCCTCCGCATAAATATGATACGTACATATCCACAGGCGCTCCGCCCACAAGGGAGTCTTCCTCTACAAGCAGGACTTTTGCCCCGTTTCTGGCGGCCGATATCGCCGCCGGTATTCCCGCAGGTCCGGCCCCGACGACAACTACGTCCGCTTCGTCGGTTGCGGCGTATTTTTTGTCTGAATTTTCATTTGCCGACAGAGCATTCGGCAATAGGACTGCCATTGATGCGGTAAGGGATCCTGAAATAAAACTCCTTCTTTTCATATGCAATGTGATTTTAAAATCCTAATCTGTTGTATGTTTTGAATCAAGAGAAAATGTTATTTTGGTTTTGGGGTTGCCGTACATTTGTATGGATTTTCTTGTGTTTTTTAGAGGAATAATATATTGCGTTTAAACGTATTGTATGCGAAAATTCCGCAATAGGGGGGGATAGTTATGTCTATTAGTTGTAAATTGGCTTTGTCTTTATGCGTGCTTTCTTTTTCATGGGCGCTTTCGGGCGGAGAAGAGGTATCCATTCCTAAGTCTCCGGAGGAGGATACAGAGGGGATTATGTCCCAAAAATATTGGGAAATATGGAATGGAGACGTACAGCGCAAAATAGACGCCGATATAGACGCAAATCGCAAATCAGACGCGGAAATACGATTAAATGGGGTTCCTGAGGGAGCCGTCGTGGAAGTGGAACAGCTTTCTCACGACTTTATTTTCGGGGCAAATATATTCAATTTCGACCAACTCGGAAGCAAGGATAGCAATGCTCGCTATAAGTCTTTATTCGGAACCCTCTTTAATTCCGCGACCGTCGCGTTTTACTGGGCTCCCTTGGAGATGAAATTTGGGGAGCCGCGTTTTGATTCCGAGTTCTGGGATTCGGAGGAGTTCTGGAATAATGTGAAATATCCCAAATTGCAGCCGCATTGGCGCAGGCCCGCCGTGGGAAACATAGTGGATTTTTGTCTCGATAAAAATATACGAATACACGGACATCCTCTCGTGTGGGGAAATCGCAAGTGGCATTATCCGGAAAAAATGATTTTCGATAAGTTCGCATCTCCGGAGGAAATGGCATTTTTTAAGAAATATTCTAAAAATAATTTAGACTGCTCGACTTATGCGTTTTCGGAGGAATACAAAAAAATGCCACAATCCGAGCTCGAAAAGCGGTTCGGGAATATAAGCAAGGCAATGGCCGAACTTATAGAAATTTGAGTTAGGGAAATCGCCAAACGATTCGCAGACAAGGTGGATAGCTGGGACGTGGTGAACGAAAGCTCCGAGGATTTTGCCGCGGGCGTTCTTATACCGGGATCTGGGGCGTCGAAAAGCCGATATGGAATAATGGAGGCCGATTACGCATTTAACGCTTTTCGCCTGGCGCAAAAATATCTTCCGAAGTCCGCAGCGCTCAATATAAACGACTACAACATGAAGCCCGATTATGTAAAACAAGTGGAAGACTTGAAACGGCGCGGCTGTAAAATAGATATTGTTGGCTCTCAAATGCACATATTCAATCCGGATATAATACGCAGGATTGCCGCCGGAGAAAATGTGGGCAGAATATATCCTAATCAAATCGATGAAACCATAAATTTGTTGTCTGCCTTGAACCTTCCAATCCACATGAGCGAAATCACCATAGCCGCCCCGGACGATACTCTCCGCGGAAGAATGATGCAGGCCATAATAGCCAGAAACGCGTACAGAAAATGGTTTTCGGCGAAAAATGTAATGGGAATAACATGGTGGAATGTAGTGGACGGTTGCGGAGCTCCGGGCGAACCTTTAAGATCGGGATTGTTTACTTATGACATGTCGCCCAAACCGGCGTATTACGCCTTAAACAGCCTCATAAACGGAGAGTGGAAAACCCGCGTTAAGGTTCGTGCGGATTCAGACGGGAAAGTGAAGTTCAGGGGGTTTAGAGGCCTTTACAGGCTCAGCTGGTCCGATACAGACGGCTCAAAAAAGTCTTTTTACTACAACCTAAAGTAAAAACGGATTTTGGCATGCGGAACGGCATGTCGGATTGGATTTTTTATGCGATGTTTTCTGAATAGTTCTTATAGCAAAAACTCTAAATTCTCCGCTCTTTTAGCATTAAAAAAATATTTGGGCGGATATTAAAATGCGGAAGAATTTTATATTGAAGCCCGTATCCTTTTCGCCATATTTATAAGCATGAAATCCGTCGATTTGTCCAAGATTGTAAAGTTTGCTTGCGACTTTTTAGAGTCCGATTCCTACTCCGATTTTGAGGGGGCGCGCAACGGGCTGCAGTTTGCCAATTCGGGGAGGGTACATAAGATTGCCGCGTCGGTGGACGCAGGTCTATTTGAGATGAGCGAGGCCGCCAAACGCGGCGCCGACCTGTTGCTGGTCCATCACGGAATGTTTTGGGATTCCCCAAAACCATTTGTGGGGCCGAATTATTTAAAAGTAAAAACTCTCCTGGAAAACGATATTGCGCTGCTGTCAATGCATTTGCCATTGGACGGAAATAGAGAGCTCGGAAATAATGCGGTAATGGCAAAAAAACTTGGAATGAAAATTTCCGGATATTGCCTGCCGTGCGGTGGCAAGGATATAGGGGTGCTCGCAGATATTCCAAAAGGAGGGCGCCCGGAATTGGAAAGAAGGCTGAAAAAACTTTTCCCCGACACTTTTAAGGCAATTCCTTTCGGATCCGCAAGCCCGGCGTGCGCGGTTCTATGCTCGGGGTCCTGCGGGGACGCCGTGGAGCTTCTGCCGTCGCTTGGCGTTGACACCCTCGTATGCGGAGAATTGCGCCAACACCATTATGTGGCTGCCCGCGATTTAAAGCTCAATTTATATCCCTGCGGACATTATGCAACTGAGACCTTTGGAGTGTGCGCCCTCGCGGAAAAAATATCCGGGAAATTTAAGCTTGAATGGGAGTTCATAGAAACTCAAAATCCGCTTTGATTTTTAATATAACTTTTAGAATATTACTGCTTGCCATGAAGAAAATTGCTCTAATAAACGGCGTAAACCTCGATAGGCTTGGAATTCGGGAACCTGCGGTGTACGGGAAGACAACGCTTTCGGAAATTGTGTCTGCGGTGCGCGCCGAAGCCGCGAAATTCGGGTACGAGATAGCGGATTTTCAGTCGAATTACGAAGGTGAAATAGTCGAGAAAATCGCCGAATTTGCGGATTCCGGAATAACTCTTGGCATCATAAATCCCGCAGCTTTTACCCACACGAGCGTAGCAATAAGGGACAGCATTGCCGGCTCGGGAATCAAATTCATAGAAGTGCACATATCCAATATATATGGCAGGGAAAGTTTTAGGCACGATTCCCTGACTGCCCCCGTGTGCGCGGGACTTGTTGCGGGAATGGGGCTTGAAGGATATCTTGCGGCTCTGCGGTATCTGGTTAAGTGATTGTGCGCGCGGGTGGCATAGATTTTGTCGGGGAGCTAAATTCCGACCAATACTCGGTTGTCAGCGCTCCCGCGAACAGGCCTACTCTTGTGTTGGCGGGCGCGGGATCAGGCAAGACGCGAACATTGACTTACAGGGTGGCGTGGCTGATTTCCGAGTTGGGATTTTCTCCTCGAGACATATTATTGCTGACTTTCACCAATAAGGCGGCCCGCCAGATGTTGGAGCGCATACAAGCCCTTACCGGATTTTTGCCAAGCGAATTTTGGGGAGGCACTTTTCATTCGATAGGGAATCGCTTTCTGCGCATAGAGGGAAAAAATATAGGCATAGAGCCCAATTTTGAAATATTGGACGCCGAGGATTCGGAAGGACTCCTGAAAAACGTAGTTAACTCCGAATATCCAAAATTCTTTTCCGACAAAAACAATCCGAGGGCCGGCCTGCTTTACGATGTTATAAGTTATGCGCGCAATACCATGCTTTCTATACCGTCGGCTATGGCTTGCAGATTCAGTTGGATTGAAACTCCATCGGCCCAGATTGTGGACATAGCCAACGCCTATGAGTTTGAAAAGCGCAAGCGCAACTACTGCGATTTCGACGACCTTCTCACACTCTGGTTCAAATTGTTGAAAGATTGTCCCGATGTTCTGCAAAAATACAACGCCAGATTTGCAAATATCCTTGTGGACGAATACCAAGACACCAATAAAATACAATCGGAAATTATAGATTTGCTCGCCCATAGGGGACAGATTACGGCTGTCGGAGACGACGCCCAATGCATATATTCTTGGAGAGGGGCGGAAATAGATAATATTTTGGAATTTAGGGAAAGGCATCCCTCGGCGTCAATTTACAAAATAGAGCGCAATTACCGCTCAACTCCGCAGATATTGAAATTCGCGAACGCGATACTCTCGCAAATGGATTGCGACGTCGATTATAAAAAGTCGCTTGTGGCGGCGAGGGCGGGCATGAACAAGCCTGTGGTGATTCGCGCCATGGACGGGATTTCGCAGGGCAGGCGCGTCGCCGAATGCATAAGCGCCATTGTGGATTCCGGACAGTACAGGTATGAAGATATCGCCGTATTGTATCGCTCGCACTTCCAGGCGATGGATTTGCAGCTCCAACTCCAATACGGCAAGATACCTTTTGCGATAACGAGCGGTTTGAAGTTCTTTGAACAAGCCCATGTCAAAGATGTCATCGCCCAAATAAGGTTTGCCGTCAATCCATACGACAAAATATCATTTTTAAGGATAGTAAAATTTTTGCCTAAGGTAGGCGAAAAAACCGCCGACAAAATCTTAGCCAAGCTTGAAGAATTAGCTGAAAAACGCGGGAAACCCCCGCTGTCCCTGCTTTGCGACAAGGAGCTTCTGTCGAAAGTGCCGGCGGCGGCTCGAGATACGTTTAAGATTGTCGCGGCAGATATAATGTCGCTTGGGGAGATTTTGAAAACGGTTCCGAGCGGCGCCTACAAATCTTCGGAGCCTTCCGAAAGCGGAGCCGGCGATGCTTTTCAATACGATTTATTTTCAAACGACGCTCTTGAAAATCTACATTCCGGAACTGAGTCAAAAGAGTCTGGATTGGCAAACGGGCCAAAGGAACTTGTAAGGGCCGCTTGTACCGGTTGGTATAAAGGGGCGATGAAATCTTCCTATGAGGATTGGGAGGAGCGCGTGGAAGACTTGGATTCTCTGTTTGAATACGCCGGACGATTTGATAATATTGGCGAATTCTTGGACAATATCGCATTGGAAATGTCTGAGACAGGCTCAAAACCGTTCGAGCCCGGGGACGGGATTTCGCGCGTTCGCCTAATGACTGTGCACCAGGCGAAGGGCTTGGAGTTTCCCGTTGTTTTTGTGATAGGGGCGGCGGAGGGACTTTTCCCGTCCAAGCGCAGCATTGACGACGGGGATGTCGAAGAGGAACGAAGGCTTTTTTATGTTGCCTCCACCCGGGCCATGAACCATTTGATTATTTCTTATCCGCGCGTTGCGGTGAATAACGGTGTTTATGAGATGCGCGAACCAAGCAGGTTTCTGCAGGATATAGATCCTTCCCTATACGACTCGGATATAGACTTGGGGTATTGAACGCAAGGGGAACAATATTGCCTCGATTTCCCTAAAAATGCAGGGAATTTAGGCATGAAAAGCTGCGCCGCCCTACGGTAATTGCGGATTTTCTAATTGGCTTTGGTCAAGCCAAGCTTTTCTTTCATTTCAGCGGCCTTGTTAGTATAAAGTATGTCAATGCCGTATTCGTCTATAAGTTTCTTGGCGAGCTTTGGGTCGTCTGTTGTCCAGGCTCCTGCTTTAAATCCGGCGGCTTTTATTTTCTTGAAGAAATCGACGTCGTTGAGGCGCTTTAAGAACTCTTCGCCTTGCCCGGCTTGGCCTATGTTTATGCTTTTTAAGTATTTTGCCATTTTGAAATTCTTTGCCGTTTCTATGATTTGTTCGGCGGTCAGATTTTTTTCGGAGGAAGGCTTGTGTAGATATACTGAGTACATCGCCTTGTTGTATTCCCGGGAGATTTTTCTGAAATGCTCTAATAAACCGACGGGTATGTACATATGCGATCTCTTTAATCCGGCCTTAATAATAGCGTCGTCGAATTTCTTGGGGAAATCCGCATTGAAAATCTTTATATCGACTAAGAGGTAGGCATTTGCGGGCACTACGGCAAGTATTTGGTCGAGAGTCGCCAATTTAGCATCGGGATATTCTTCGGCGAATCTGTTTTTAGGCGACAGTTTGGAATTTTCTATGTCTTGGCGCGTGAGCTTTGAGACAGGCTTGTCTATGCCCCATATATATTTAAGTTGTTCGTCCCAATGCACGCAGACCATTTCCCCGGAATCTGTAATGCTCACATCGAATTCCGCGAATTTAGCCCCCTTGTCAAAGGCAAGCTTTATGGATTGCGGAGTATTTTCAGGCGCCAACATGGATTCCCCTTGATGCGCGTATATCTCCACTCCGTACAAACAGTATGATGACAGAATATAAGACAGAAAAAATACAAATGAAAACCTAAACATAAAAATTTAAATTATCCGCTTCATTTTTTGAGTCAAGTTTTAAAGGATATTTTTATAATTTTTTTATTATAAATCTGTTATATATTCAATCTGCAGATGGAGAATTTTTATTATAAACATATGATTTTCGTCCGAAAAATTTTTTAAAAAAAGCTTGCAAAGATTTTGAGCCTGAACATGGTCTAAGGGCTTTACAAATGTGCGCCTGTAGCTCAATTGGATAGAGCGTCTGACTACGGATCAGAAGGTTGGGGGTTCGACTCCCTCCAGGCGCGCCACTTTTTCAAGGCATCGATAATAATATTATGGCAGAAGAAACAAAAAAGAAGAATGTGAAAGATTTGGACTTCACCGATACTGAAGCCCTTAACCGCTATGTCACGGAAACGGGAAAAATTCTCCCGCGCAAATTTACGGGTCTTACCGCTAAGGAGCAACGCCACATAAAAAAGACTGTGAAACATGCCCGCAATCTCTTGCTTATGAAGTAAGGGAAGTGTCGAAACTGTCTGGATTTGTTTCCGCAGGTTTCACAGGGTAAGTTTTAAGGGTATTTGAATTGACGGCCGCGTCCCGCTTCTATCGGGGGGCGGTTTTTTCATTTATATTTTGCAATGTCGCACACGGAAAAATCGGAAAATTTAAACGAGGCCATTTCTCTGGCCGCAAATGTCATATTGTCGGGCGGAATAGGCGGTATCCCGACTGAAACTGTTTACGGGTTGGCGGCCGACGCGCTGAATCCTGAAGCCGTGCGCAAGATTTTTGCAGCCAAAGGCAGGCCGTTTATAGATCCATTGATATGCCATGTGTGCGATATGTCTATGGCGCGCTCGATAGCGTTTTTTACCCGCGACGCGGAACTGCTGGCCCAAAAATTTTGGCCCGGTCCGCTCACTTTAATCCTCAAGCGCAAACCTTGCGTTCCCGATATAGTGACTGCTGGTTTGGAAACAGTAGCCGTGCGAATGCCCTCGCATAAGGTCACTGCGGAACTTATACGCAAGTGCGGCAGGCCGCTTGCGGCGCCAAGCGCAAATCCGTTCGGCTATGTAAGCCCGACTTGTGCGGAGCATGTGCGCGAACAGCTTGGAGATAAAATAGATTTTGTATTGGACGGGGGCGAGTGCAGCAGGGGGGTTGAATCCACGATAGTCTCGCTCTCCGAAGATTCTCGTTCAGCTGGAAAGATACTGCGCTTTGGCCCCATAGCCCCCGAGGAGCTTGTTGCTGCGTTGGGGCGTGCTCTTGATTGCAACCCAAAGGTAAACGAGGCCCGCCCGACGGCTCCGGGCATGCTGAAAACGCATTACAGCCCGCGCTCGCCACTGTTTCTTTTCGACTCTCCGGAACAGGTGGAAGGATTGAAATCCAATATAATCTTTATGCGCAGGCCCGAAAATCCCCTGTCAAATCATTATTGGCTGAGCGAGAACGGAGATTTGGAAACGGCGGCGCGCTCACTGTTTTCACTATTAAGGCGTCTCGATAAAGTGTCCCCTGGGGGATTTTACTGCCAGAGAGCTCCTGAGCGCGGCATAGGGCTGGCTATAAACGACAGGCTGTTCCGCGCTGGAAAGCCTATGCAGGGGAGCGTCTAAAAAAGAGTTGACGAACTTGCCCGGAAATTTCATCTTTTAACCTTTATTTTTTAGCACATTAGCTAATGAAAAAATCCCCGTAAACATGCGGGATACCTTTCCAACATTATGAATACAAAAATAGAAAATATATCCGACACAAGGAAGAAAATAACCGTGGCTTTCTCCGCCGAAGAAGTTGCAAAGATATCGGAGGAAGTTCTGGAAAATTTTGTCAAGAACGCCAAATTGTCCGGTTTCAGACCCGGTAAGGCGCCCAAAAATATGGTCGCAAAACTCTACGCAAAATCTATTGCAGATGAAACCGAAAGGGCGCTTACAACTAAAGCTGTCGAATCTATGAATTCTGCAAAGGATATAGACCTTTACGCAGTCGTAGATATCAAGAAGAACGATAAGGACGGGGCCACAGAGTTGGAGTTTACCGCCGATGTATATCCCGACGCAAAACTTCCCGAATCCCTTGCCACCGAAGTAGAATTGGATTCCGAAGAGGTGAGCGAAGCTGAAATAGACAATGCTGTTGAATATCGCCGTTCCCAGAGGGCAAAATATGACGAGGTAGAGCGTCCGATACAAAAGGGCGACTTTGTGCGTTTATCGTATAAAGGAACTTACGACGGCAAAGCTCTTTCAGAGATTATACCCGATATGCCTATTTTCTGCGATCAAAAATCCACTTGGGAAGAGGCGGGAAATGTTGAAGCTCCCGGAGTGCAGGGGATAGTACAGGGAATCTTAGGCATGAATAAGGGCGAGAAAAAAACGCTCTCGCACGAATTTCCTGCGGAATTTCCCGCAAAAGATCTGGCCGGCAAGAAGGCCGAATACGAGGTTGAAATATTTGAGATTCGCCAAAAAAATCTCCCGGAATTAGACGAGGAATTTCTCAAGAGTTTTGAGGCCGATTCCGTTGAGTCGTTCAGGAATAAAATAAAAGAGGGAATAGCCTCCGAAAAGAAGTCCGGGAACGAAATTCTAAAGAGACAATTAGCCGTTGAACAACTCATGGGAAAAACTCAGCTTTCCGTGCCTGAAAGTCTTGTGGAAGAGGAGAAAAATTCGATTCTTGAAGATATGATGGTGCGCCTGATGTCGTCGGGGGCGTCTCGTGACGATATAGAAAAGCACAAGGACGAACTCTTTGAAAATGCCGGGAAAGAAGCTGAAGGTCGCGCAAAGATGAGAGTTTTCCTGCACTTGGTGGCAAAGGCCAACGACCTCAAGGTGACAAACGAAGATATGAGCCGCATGCTTTGGCAGGAGTCTGTGCGCACGCGCACAAAACCCGACGAGCTCATAAAACAGCTGAGAAAAGATCCTCAACGCCGCAACCGCATGACTTCGGACGCCCTTTTGCAAAAAGCTATTAATTTTATTGCAGAAAAAGCCGAAGTAAAGACAAAGGCATAGTCGGCGCGGTAGATCATACGCCGGTTGTTCGGATTGCGAACGCGGCATTATGGAGCGCCCCTTGCAAAATTGGAAATTCACACGCAATATGTCCGAATACTATATACCAACGGTTTTCGAGCGCGACGGCAGAACCGAGCGCTCTTGGGACGTTTATTCCCGCCTGCTCAAAGATAGGATAATATTTATAGGTACTCCTATAACAGACGGTGTGGCAAACGCCGTCATAGCCCAGTTGCTCTTTCTGCAGATGGAAGATCCCAAAAAGGACGTGCATATTTACATAAACAGTCCCGGGGGATATTTGAGCGCTGGTATGGCGATTTACGACACAATGAATTTTCTTCATTGCGACGTAGTGACCTACTGTGTCGGACAGGCGGCCAGTATGGCTACGATTCTTCTATCCGCGGGTACAAAAGGCAAAAGATACGCCCTGCCGAATTCAAGTATAATGATACATCAGCCCCGCGGCGGAGCCACCGGCCAGGCGAGCGACATTACCATAGCTGCGAACGAAATTCTGCGCTGGCGCAAGAAGTTGAACGAAATCCTCGCTAAGAATACCGGGAATGATATTTCCAAGATAGAGAAGGATTCCGATAGGGATTTTTATATGACGGCTGAAGAAGCCGTAAAATACGGCATAGTTGACAAGGTAATAGCCAGTAGGCGCGAAGTTTCGGAGTAGGGTATGGGATCCGAAAAAAACTCGTGCAGTTTTTGCGGCAGAAGCGCGTCCGAAGCGGGCGGGCTTTTGAGCGGAATAGGCGGAGCAAGGATTTGCGCCGATTGCGCCCAAGCGGCCAACAACGCCTTTGAATTGCGCGCAAAACATGACGAGATGGAACGGGTCCGAAACTTGATGGATTTTGAACTCAAGACGCCATCGCAATTAAAAGCCGGGCTTGACCAGTACGTTGTGGGGCAGGAGCGCGCCAAAAAAGTGTTGAGCGTGGCCGTTTACAACCATTACAAGCGCATAAAGGCAGAATTTGCAAGGGCGGCCGGCGAGGATTTGACCGTTGATCCGGATTGCGCAGATGTGGAGATAGAAAAGAGCAATATTTTGTTAATAGGCCCCACCGGAAGCGGAAAAACTTATTTGGCGAGAACTTTGGCGCGTATGTTAAACGTTCCGTTCGCGATTGGAGACGCTACGACCGTCACAGAAGCTGGATATGTGGGCGAGGACGTTGAAAATCTTGTCCTCAATTTGCTCAGAGCCGCCGATTTCGACGTTCAGCGGGCTCAGTGCGGAATAATATACATAGACGAAATTGATAAGATAGGGCGGCGTACGGAGAACGTATCGATAACCAGGGATGTCGGCGGAGAAGGCGTTCAGCAGGCTTTGTTGAAGATTTTAGAGGGTTCTGTATGCAATATTCCTCCGAAGGGGGGCAGAAAGCATCCCGATCAGGAATATATAAGGGTGGATACCCGCAATATACTTTTTATTTGCGGCGGGGCTTTTGTTGGACTCGATAAGATAATAGCGCGGCGCTCCGAGGAAAAGGTTTTGGGATTCTCGTCCAATTTTGACAAAACTTCGTCAGAAAAATCCGCCCTTCTTTCAAAGGTTCAACCCGAAGATTTAGTTCAGTTCGGGTTTATTCCTGAATTTATAGGCCGCCTTCCCGTGGTTTCGACCCTCGAAGAACTCGGCAAGGACGATTTAGTTCGGATACTCACAAAGACAAAAAATTCATTAGTGCGCCAGTATTCCAAACTTTTCGCCTTGGACGGAGTTAAACTTGAATTCGACAATTCTGCGGTCGAGGCCGTTGCGGAAAAGGCGATTGCGCTTGGCACCGGGGCAAGGGCTTTGCGCTCCATAATGGAGTCTATAATGTTGGATGTGATGTATAAACTTCCCGACGATCCGTCATGCAAGACGCTTAAGATAGATTCCTCTTTTGTGAAATAGCTTTTTATTTTGCGCAAAGCCCTTTATAAGATTCCCGCAAACAAATTGCGCGAACTTATTTTGTGGAAAATTTCCCATTCTTTGTGAAAGTTCGCCCGCTCGATAATCTTATAATTGAGAGATTTGTTGCAGTATGCCAGGGCGGGAACTTTTACAATCTGCAACTAAAACGCATGGAATCGACTTGGTGGGCTTTGCGGTGCTTTTTTTGGCCGCAGGGAAGTATTTTATAGTTTTCAAATATTATATAAAATATTTTTAATCTAATTAAAATTCTCGACATAATAGTATAATTTTATAAATTTATAATTAGATTTAAATTTATATTTTTTATGTTAAAATATTTTATATTACCTGCATTTATATTTGGGCCGGGATTTTCTACGATATTAAACGGCACCGCGGCGGAGCCGGGATATTTAGGCGTAGCCACTTATAATCTAATTTTGGCAGAAGGTTCTATCGGACTTGCCCGAGGTTTGCATGAAAGCGGTTTTGCGGATGTCTCAAGGGGAAATTCGGAATTCCTTATACTGTCTGCGCTGATTGTCGGAGCAGGAATGTTATATACTACGTCAAATCGAATAGCCGGGCGTAGAAGTATGCGCCTTATGAGCTCATTTCCCGGAGGGGTATGCGTATGCACGCATGGCGGGAAGATATTGTTTTATAGAAGTGAGATTGGCGAGTGTTGGAAAACCGATAGCGCAGGATTATTTCGCTTATTGGCCCCATTGGATGGAACATTTGCCGATATAAAAGGCGTATTCAAAAGCGGAGAGGAACGGTCGATTGAGAATAACGCCGGAATTCTTCGCATAATACCGCTTGAAAGAGGCCTCTTTGGAATTAAGACGGTTGCATGTTTTTGGCGCAGAAATGAAAATATTGGAACTAATGAAATTTCAAAAAAATATGCAGGCATCACTGAACGCTTTGAGGAATATGTAAAATCCATAAGACGCGTTTTGGATTACTTGCCCATGCATATATTTACAAAAGATGCTGACGACGAGTTCAAGTATGTATTTGTAAATTCCGGAATGCGCAGTTTTGTCCCTAAAGAAGTGGGAGAAATCGCGGGCAAGACGGATTTTGAAATATTTTCAGATTGTACTGCGAAGGAATTGCGAAAATCCGATGAAATGCGAATTATAGGCGAAGAATATGGGGTGAATGGAGTTTTCGAGATAGCCGACTGCAATGGAAAATTACATTATATGAAAAGCATGAATTGCGGGATAATAAGAGGAAATAACGGGCATAGGCTTATTGTCGGGGCGCGCATAGACATAACGGATATTGTTAATGCTAAAAAAGAGCTATCTTACCACAAGGAAAGTTGGAAAAATTCTCTCAAAAATGTGAGCGATGGCATAATAGTCGTAGATGATATGGGAAGGATTATGGATATGAATTCCGCCGCGGAGAGCTTTTGCGGAATGCCGTTTGAAGAAGCCGTCGGGAAGGTCCACACGGATTGCCTTAACGTAGTCAACAATGTCGATGGAAATAGCGTGCCTTCTCCCGTATGGGATTCTTTGCGCGATGGAAAGGACATTTCCTTAAATAGAAATATTGATATTATACTGCCGAATGGCGAGCGCAGGCATATTTCCGATGCGTCTTCACCCATACGCGATACTGAAGGGAATATAGTGGGGGCGGTTCTATCAATAAAAGACATAACAAAAGAGTGCAGGGAACGGGAAATGGCGATTAGGAATGTCAGGCTTCTTGATACAGTTTCAGAGACCTTGAACGCGGCCTATTTTTTCTATGATTTAAAAAGCGGTGAAACAGACGCTTCGGAGGCATTTTACAGGATTTGGCCAAAGGGTGGAGACGGGCGCGCTATACCCTATTCGGAATTCGTGCACCGCGACGATTTGGCGATGTTTGAAAATAAATTTCAGAAGCTTATAGACGGCGTTTCGGACATGGAGGAATTTGTGTTTCGCTCTGGTATTGAAGGAGAAAATCGCTATTATAACTTGAGTTTGCGCTCAAATATTTCGCCGTCGTATGAGAGCAAGATTGCGGGGATTATTCAGGATATTACACATGACAAGGAGAATGAGTTGGAACTTAAGGATTATGCCGGATTGTTAAATGCGGTGATGGATAAAATTCCTATTATAGTTTTTACGAAGAAACCGCATGTGAATTTCAGTTTTGATTTTATAAACAGGCATTTTGAGGAATTTGTGGGATGTCCCGGATATGATATTGTTGGCAAAACAGATTTTGATTTGTTTGACGATAGTCGCGCCGAGAAAACAAGGAGGATAGATGCGATTGTATTGAACTCCGATAAGCCCTTGGAATTTTCCGAAGAACGCAGGGATCATGAGGGCAAACGGCACAAATTGCATACCACCAAAACAAAATTTAACGCCGCTAACGGAGAAACTTTGTTGCTGGGCATGTCACTCGATATTACTGAACTGAAAAAACGCTTGGGCGAAGATGAATGGAAAGAAAACTGATATGCATTTGAGGCGGAAACGGTTTTTATGGCGGTAATGCGAGTTAAGAAATCGGAAATTTTGAATGGAAATACGGCGCATGGAGGCGGTCTCTTATTGTCTTGAAGTTTGGAGGCTTTAGTGAAATGATAAAGACATGAAAATCGAAATTCGCGCCAATGCGGAAACTTTTGAAATTGAAGACGGGACGAGCGTTGAGGACTTTATCCGCAAGATTGGCGTAGATATCAAGCGTTGTGTCGTAGAGTTAAACGGTGACGTCTTGAAGCGGGAGAAATTTTCTGGCACTGCGTTAAAATCCGGAGATGTGCTTGAAATAATGCAGATAGTGGCAGGCGGTTGAGATGGTTTATACTGATTTAAATACCGAAATCGATATAGGGTCGAGTGGACATCTTCTCGAAATAGGCTCATTCAAGATATTGATAGACTGTGGGCTCCACCCAAAGTATATGGGGCTTTCCGCTCTCCCGCGCCTCGATAAAATTCTTCCCGAGACCCTCGATTTTATAACCGTCACACATTCGCATCTCGATCATTGCGGAGGCTTGCCCGTGGCTCTTCGCACGCAACATTCCGCCCATGTTATGGTCGCTCAGGACGGAAGCGAATTGCTTTTTAGAATGTTGCGCAATTCGAGAAAAGTCATGGAAAAGCAGCGCGAGGAATTCGGCGTAAGGGAATATCCGCTTTTCGACAACGCCTCTATAGACGACATAAGGGGAAGGCTCCTTCCAATGCCGTTCTTCCATCAACGCCAATTCGCGGCCGACGGAGATTCAATAGGCATAACTTATTTTCCCGCGGGGCACATACCCGGGGCCGCTTCAATTCTTTTTGAGCACAAGCATCAAAAGGTGTTTTTTAGCGGAGACATATCGTTCCATTCCACAGGCGTATTGAGAGGGGCCGAACCTCCCGATTGCGATATAGACACAATGGTGATTGAGACGACAAGAGGCGAACATTCGCGTCCTGAAGGTGTGACTTATGAGAGTGAAGTTGAACGCTTCGTTTCGTCCGTAGCGCGCGTCATATCCGACGGAGGCAGCGTGCTTGTGCCGAGCTTTGCATTGGGTAGAATGCAGGATATAATATATATAATTTATAAGGCGAAGCAGAAGGGGCGGATACCCATGTCAACCCCCGTTTTCGCCGGAGGATTGGGACTGGATATTGCCGAATATTTTGAAAAAATGTCGAAGCACGCTTCCACGTTTTCCTTTGGAAAACAGTATATGGAGGGAGTGAAGCCGATGCGCGGCGAGATAGTGCCAGGCAAGGATTTTGAAGAGAAGGGAATATATGTTTTGGGAAGCGGCATGATGGTTGAAAAAACGCCAAGCTATCTTGCCGCCGCCGCGATAATGGAAGAGCGCTCAAACGCCATTTTCTTTGTAGGATACGCCGACAAAGACACTCCGGCTGCGCGTATGTGTTCACTGTCGAACGGAGATCACTTCGCTTTTAGGGATTTGGCTTATGTAGGCTCTCTAAATTGCAAGGTCGACAAGTTCGATCTCACTTCCCATGCCGATAGGGAACAAATACTCGACTTTACGTTGGCGAGAAATCCCCGCTGCGTGATTCTCACACACGGCAGCATGGAATCGAGGGAATGGTTCATGGACGAAATAATCGACAGGGCTCCCAAAACCCAAGTCATAATTCCCGAGCCCTCCCAAACATTAGAGCTGTAAGGCAAAAAGCGCTATCGCTCAAATCCGTAAAGGGAGAAATTATCCCCAACCTGTGAGAAGTATAGCTAAAAATTCGTCACTTTTTCCCGGACGATTTCCTCATCTCTATTTCCGCCGCAACTTTCGAGACTTCATCGGGATTTAATAGCAGGTAAAGTTTTGAACGGACTATTTCCACCAGATAGTCGGAACCCTTCTTTATAGAGAATGTTTCTCTCAACTGATTGTCGTTTTCCTGTATTGCCTTTTCGAGGGCCGCGAGTTTTGAGCTTATTTCGAGTTGTTTTTCGGGATCTGTGGTCCCAGCCAATTCTCCCCGCATTTTTTCAACTTCGGCCTTTTTTGACGCAGTGTAGGAGAGTAGTTTTTGCAGCTTGGAATTTTCCTCTATCCCCTTGAGATTTTTTATCCTATAAAATGAGTTGCCGCTCCTCTCCGTTATTAAAAGAGGATCGAGTTCCTTGCCGTCGGCGTCGCGCAGATTTGAAAGCTCTTCTTTTGTAATCGGAACGCAGATATTGGATTCAAAAGTTTCCTGCCTATATTTGCGGGCCACGCTGAAGGCGTATAGCTTTTGCATCACTTTGTCGTTATTGGCAAATTCGTCTTCGGCTTGTTTCAGTCTGTTGGAGAGCGAAGTCTTTTCTTCACCGTCCGGAAGAGTGGCAATTTTTGTCTTGATAGCTTCAATCGCATTCGCGTAGCGCCTCATTATTTCGACGTTTCGCGTAAAGGCCGTATTTTTTTCCGGAGTGTCGAAATCGCGCACAACATAGTAATGGGCGTTTCCTGTTGAAAACATCGTGCCAAGCTCTGGCCCCTCGTCGTATGCGAATAGAATGTTTGACGATATCGCCAACGATACGGTCAATAATATATATTTTTTCATTTTACAGTTGGGGGGGGGTTTGCATTAAAGGTCCGCCGGCGCCGGAGGAGGTATTCTGTTGTTTGTCGAATTTATATATGCGGCCGTGAATTTTCATTCCGGTGGAGGGCAGGGCGGAATTATCGCCGTTGCCGCCGTAAGCGGTCCCTATATAATCAGACACCAATTTGTTGTAGAAGTTCTCCAATTCTTCCAAATCCGGGATTACATATTCCAACGTTTTGGCGTGGGTAGTGGCGGGATAATCTTTTACCACAAGGGGCTGGTTCAGGGCGTTCGCAATTTTTTCTTCTGCCTGCGATGCGATTGGGCTGTTTTGTTGTATCGTATTGGGCATCGTCGCATAGGGTTTTAGGTTGTCGGGCAGCTTTTCGGCGAGTTGTTCTCCAATTCCTTTAGAGTCGATTGGACGGGCGTTATATATGCGCAACTGAACGGTGCCGGCCAAAAGATTTATGGAAACTTCCGTCACCGATAGCGGCCCGGCGATATAAGTCTGCTTAGATATATTGCTAATGTGGTCCGCAACGCCAAAAAACGAATTTCCGTCAGGGAATTCTATGCCGAATATATTTTTGCTTTTAATGGTGCCGTCGTCCGTGGTAAGCGCCAAGGCAAATTGTGCGGATAAAAACAAAACTGCGGCTGCTGCGAAAAGTCTTGTAATTCTCATACTTTGATTTATCGGTTTTTTATCAGAAATCGCAACCTAAAAAATACTTCGCAATATGTTAAGTTGCAAAAATCTTACCGTTAGGGTTCCCGACGGAGGAATTATATTAAAAGACGCGTGCCTATCGTTTGTTCCCAATGCTATGAATGCCGTAATAGGGCCATCTGGGTGCGGAAAAACGACTCTCGTGAAGGCAATGTTAAAAATAATTCCCTCAGAGGGCGATTCTTTCTACGGCAATTCAAAAATAACTAAGAGCGAAGATTTAGTCGGCAGAGTGGGATTTGCTCCGCAGTTTACTTGCGTGCATCCAATGCTTACGGTAAAGGAAGCTTTGCAATCGGCTCTCGATATAAGCGTCAGCGACCAGTCTGTAAAAAAAGAGCGTTTGGAGCGAATACTCTGCCTGATAGGCCTCGGGGATAAAGCCGACACCCTGGTCGGTTCGCTTTCCGGAGGACAACTGCGCCGCATAGGGCTCGGAGTGGAACTTGCATGCGATCCACAAACTCTCGTGTGCGACGAAGTGACTTCCGGACTCGATCCGCTATCGGAGAACGCGATTCTCGATTTGATGAAATCCCTATGCAAGGACAGGGGTAAAACTTTCGTCTGCATAATACACAATCTGGCTAAGCTCGACTATTTCGACAATATTACCGTAGTTTATCAGGGAGAGTCTGTATTCCAGGGTTCGCTCGCAGAATTGTTGAAATATTTTGAAATAGATTCCGCGCTGAAACTCTACGATAGGCTGAATGAAAAAAGTCTTGTTCAGTGGCGCGAAAAATTTTCCGAATATGCCGGGGCAAAGGCGGAGAAAAAAAACATTTTCACGGGAGCCGTTAAAGACGGAGCGGAAATCGCATCTTGCGGCAGACCGTCGGTATTAGCGCAGTTGCTGACTTTATTGTCGCGCCGCTACAAGCTGTTTTTTAGGGACAGTACATACCTCTTGCTGACTATGGCCATAAGTTTCGGATTTCCGGTGGTCGTGGTTATTTTTGCTTTGGGGGGGCTGCCCCAGATAGAGTCTCTGGCCCTCGACAGAAATCTCGGGGTTTTGGACGAATTGAGGGAAAACTTGCGCATGCAGATAAGCGCGGTAAATACTGCGACAATAGTGACCGGCTTGATACTATTTCAGACGGTTTTGCTGGCTTTAATGGGGTCGAATAATTCCGCCCGCGAAATCGCCGCAGAGCGGGCTCTCTATGAAAAAGAGCGCCTTATAGGTTTGAATCCGGCAGCTTACGCGGTTTCAAAGATATTGTTTACTTTTTCTCTTGCCCTCTTTCAGGGGGTGTGGATGTGCGGATTTGTAAAGTTTATCTGCAAGTTTCCCGGGGACTTTTGGATTCAAGCAGCGGATCTGGCTATGATATGCGTGGCGATGACCGCAATTTGCCTGGCGTTTAGCGCGCTCTTTTCGTCTCCCGAAAAGTCGAATTTATTGTCGATTTATCTCGTCGGGTTCCAGCTTCCGCTATCGGGGGTTGTGCTCGCCCTCCCGGAGGCCCTAAAATGGGTTTGCAGACCTTTCATCTCAACATATTGGGGGTGGGCCGGCTATATGACTTCTATGCGGGATACCGCTATTTACGATGCATATGTGCAAACTCGCGCAGAATGGGAGGATTTTATGCCTTCTCCGGAGACGGCTATATTTGTGCTTGCCTTGCAGACTATTTTTGCTTTGGCATTTGTATTCTGGGGTTGCTATCGCAAAAAATGGGAATAGGACTATTAGCTTGAAAAATGTCTGAAATGGAGAAAAATAAAGGGAACAATTTTCTCTTGAATATAATCAATTTAGTATGAGGGACGCAAAAACTACGCCGATAATAATTGCCGTGCTCATACCGATTGCGGCTGTCGCTGTCGCGCTCGGCATGGTTTACCTTAAAAAACAAAACGTTTCCGGACTCGAAGATTTTTCGTATCCGCTTTATATGCAGAATCCTTCGGGATTAAACGGCAACAAATATCTCTTGAAAGCCCAACTCGATATGCAACTTGCAGATTTGGGAAATTATAAGATAGTATCTGTCAAGACGCCCGACGAAATGTCGAAATTTGCGGTGGCGATTCCGTCGCGCATTTCGGAGAATCTGATTACGCGCCAGAGGTATAAGATGGTGGTTCGCATAGGCGAAGGAGGCCAAATATATGTGGATTCTATGGAAAAATATTAGGATTTTTATCATGGAAAAATTTTTTATATCCATGATTTTGCTGTTTCCGGTTTGCGCGTGGGCGCAATCGTCCAGCCTGTTAAAATCAAATTCTTCGACTGCTCCCGGAGTTCCGTCGCCGGCTTTGTCTCAAAAAAGCGCCCCCATAAATGTGACGCAGTCCCAGCAGTTTCCGGGATCTGGTGGCGGAATTTTTGAAAGCGGCACTTTGGAAAGAATGTCAGACAAAGTTTTCGATGTTAATAAAGACTCTTTCAATCTCGAAAACGGACAGTTGCATTGGAAGGGCAAGACCTTTGACATAGGAAACTCCCGCCTTGTTAAGTCGCGGTTTGAGCGCTATCTATCAATCGATGCGGACTTATCGGAATACGCAAAATACCAGAGTATATTAAACGAAATATTCGCCCAACTTTCTGCGGTTAACGATAGGTTGCCACCGGAAAAAATAAGGTATATGTGGACTAAGTTGTTTGACGCCGCCGAATTTGAATGTGACGGCGGAGGCTCGCTGCTCATCGCAAATGTGGTGTATCTCTCCATGCGAATGAAGAACGAGTATAAATTTTATAGAATGGAGGAGAACCGCAAGTTGTTGGAGGCAAATAATGCCAAGGAAATTGCTAAGAATCAGGCAAAGTTCATGGAGTATGCCAGCGACAAGGAAAAACAAAGATTTAGCGGATCTGTGCAGAGAAAGGCCGCAAATGCCAGGACTCAGGGCACAACCGAGTCCGCCTACGCGCTCGCAGATTACCAGAAGGAATTGGCTGAGTTTGCCACCGCAACCGCGACTAAAGAAGCAGTGGCGATGAAGGCGATTACTCAATTCCAATCTCAGGCTTACGCTTTCGCCCTATCGAGAAAATTCCAACAGGCACAGGTGGCGTGCATGTTTTACAGGCATCTGTACAGGGGAAACGCCCAGGAAATAATTGTGGGAAAGGATCAATTTCAGGATTTCTTTAAAGTGTCGAATCTTACACCGACAATGGAATTTCTCGAGTCGTTTGCGGTTGACGCCCGCCGCGACGTGCGCGACGGAATGAAATCGGTTGAATCCCTCTATAATGCCGGCGATAGATATAGCGCCTTGCAGCGGTTAATGGAAACCTTTATTCTCGGCGAATATGATCCGGAGGTTTATCAGTTTGATCCCGAAAAGCGCAAGGTTCTATTGAAGATATATAGGAATGCCGCCACAATAAAAGAACTTGCGGACTCCAAAGATTGGGGGGGCATCGAGGAAATGATAAAAGATATAAATTCGATGGCTTCTGATTTTCCGTCCAGGGAAATCCTGGCGAAAGTGCGCTCCGCCCAGCAGGCAAGCAACATGTATGTGACGGCTGCAAAACAGTCCGCCGCTCTCGGAAAAACCGACGATGTCGCAAAGAATCTTGAGAAAGCCGCGGAACTTTGGCCGCTAAATCCTGAAATAACAAAATTCAATAACGATTTAATAGGCCTGTCCACAGGCATGATTCAGTACGCCCAAAAGTTCGACCAGCTCTATGAAAGCGGCAATTATAGGGAAATCGCGAACGAAGCTCCAGAATACGCCGCGACTCTCAGAAATGACGCCGAACGCTCAAAAAAATTGCGCGATATCGTAGTCAAAATCGGCCAAATAGATATGGTTTTGGCTCAAGTTGCCGAGTTGGAAAAACAGAACAATCCGTATTTTGCGTGGGATTTGTTGGAAAATGCCCGCCAAATAGAGCCGTCGGATCCGGTTTTGGCCCGCGCTATTGCAAAACTCGCCCCTGAAGTTTCGGATTACGTCAAGGTTTTGAGCGATGCAAAAAAGGCTGAAAACGAGAAAAAGTATGCAGAAGCCCTAAATTATTACCTCGCCGCCCAGATGATATTTCCGGCGTCGAGGGCATGTAGGCTCGGCATAGAGCGCACCGCCCCAATGTATATATACTGACAAATGCTCCAAAAACTTTTTATATTGTCGGTATTTATAGCGATAGTCGCGCCTTCAAGCTCGTCGGCTTTGACTCTTCAGGAAAAACTGGCCCTTGCCAAGTGTGCGGCAGATGACGCGGTAGAAGGTAAAGCTGAAAAGGGGCAGATATTAAACGGGCAGTTCGACTTTGAAGCTGCAATGAAGAAATACGCCTCCGTATTGCGCGCGCAGAAAGAGGATTCCGATGATTTTGAAGATGCCGGCGACGCCGCGATTTCTGCGGCCGCCACTATGGAGGAAGAACTTCTCGAGGCTGAAAATGTAAAACTTGAGCCTGTGCGCGGACAAAAAGATGCCCAAGAAAGCCTTATTGGCAGTTCCCCTGCCAGACCGAAGGATATTCGGAAAGAGTTGTCGGAGAATAAAAAAATTCTAACTGTCAAGGACGATAAGATTATTGAAGATTCAACTCCATCGCCTTCCGAAAGTGCCAAAACTTTGGGCGGCGAAAGACTCGAAAGTAAACCATCTGAGAAATTTGTTCCGGTTGACACTTCAAAGGATTTTGTGCGCGGTTATTTTACGGGGAAAATCGACTCAAAAGACAATACATCGGAATCGGAGAAAAATCTTCCCTCCCAAAAAACTCCTGAAGAGAATGTTCGCTACTACCATTATGATAGCTCTATTTTTTATATGACTTCAGACGATTATCAGGTGTTTTTAAAAACGCTTGAGGTGGTGAAAGGCGTGCAAAACGTAGTGGGCTCTTATTTTGGAGATGTGGATATTGGCCGGAAGATAACACTTCAAGTCAGCCCTAACGCTGAAATAGCGGATACTTATGATGTCCAGTATTCCGACAATGGGAATGTAGTAATTCTAATCAAGTGGAGCGGGAATCTAAGTTTGGACGCGTTGGGTTCAATCCTAATGGAATCCGTGATTAGAAAAATCTCCCTTAATGAGGGGGGAATAGAATCTTTTAAAAAACCGAAGAAGTGGCTTAATACGGCTATGACGGCCGCTTTAAAACAATACTTGTGCGCGGGTGTAGCGCGTGATTACGCCCGAATATGCAAGGAAAATCCTCCGCCGGACAAATTGGAGGATTTGTTTGCTTATGGACAATCCTCAGACATTTCCGAAATCTCGTTGGCCAGAATGTATTTTCTGATTAAATCCTTGGAGAGTGTCGTCAACAGGAGAGACTTTCACAGCTTCATGCGCTTTATAACTGCGTCGGAATTTCCTGAAAAAGCAGTATTGGCCGAACTTGAAAAATTAGGCAAATTCCCCCGTGAACACTGGGCGTGCATATTCAACGGAGAAATTTACGCGCGCCTCGGCGGCGTGCAGGATATTGACGATTCCGACTCCGAAATCGCGCGGCTTGCCGTTCTCCCGACGTCAAATTCGGTCGGAGAGCGCATAGGTGTAGTGGCCTCCGACGCGTTAAAGTTTGCATCGGAGGCGCATTTTACAAGAGACGCAAAAACGCGCGTATTAGAAATAAAAGTCGCATTGATAAAAATAAACCCGCTCTATTACAATTCGCTTGTTCTGCTCGGAAATTTGTACGAATTTGCCATTGACGGCGATAGGGAGGGATTTGAGTCTTCGTTGAAAGAGTTTGAGGCTGAACTTTCGCGGGCCCGCGCAATTTCCGGCCGTGTGAAATCCCTTATGAAAGAACCTTTACCGGAAGTAAAATCTTCCGATAAAAAAACTGTCCCCGCCCAGCCGGTCAAACTTGAATCGGAAGCGTGATAATTGCTTGACTCATGCAAGCATAACTTTAAGTTTTTTGCGTATGAATACGACTTTTGCATTTGTGATGCCCGGAACGCAGGAAATGATTCTCATATTGATAGTCATTTTGCTTCTTTTCGGGGCCAAGAGACTTCCCGAACTCGCAAGAGGCCTGGGTAAATCTATAAGGGAATTTAAAAAGGCCACGAGCGAGGTTGAGGAAAATATACGCGAGGCGATGAAGGAAGAGGAGAAAAAGACAACTCAAGATTCCCCAAAGCCGGCTTCCGATGACAAATCGGACGATGTAAAATAATTTTCCTACTATAAAATCCTTTATTCAAATTTTTAACGGCGCGCGTTATGCCCGCCGTTTTTTATTGCGCAAATCTGGTGGCGTTTTGTGAATCGACCAAAATCCTTATAAAATATCCGCAGGGCGGGGGAATATTGGCAATGCCTATGGCATCGCGCCATGAGCGCCCAATTTTAGGCGGCAATCTTAATTATATTGAATGGCGTCATTCTGTCAAAAGAGGCGGCTTTTGGTTATTTGTAATTTTTTGAGGGGGGGATAAATCCTGTACCACATTCCACGAATTTTACGCTGCCGCCGTCGCTTATGACAAAATAAAGGAGCGTACAATTCCAAATCTCGGCTTCAATCTGCACTCCCGCCTGCTTCCCGAGTATTTCCAGCGCGGCTTTGACAGTGGCCTTATGCCCGACGAGTATGAAGTCCCTCCCGTCGGCCTTTAAGGCTTCCTGGATAGCTTTCTCTACATTTTCTTTCAGTTTTTCCCCAGAGTTGTCGGTATATACCCAAGGATATTCCAGCTTTGGAGACTCCAATATCATTCCCGGAAATATTTTGGAAAGTTCGGATTGAGTTCTCCCTTTTATGTCCGGACTGCCAAGCTTGTGAGTCCGCTCCTGAATTAGGGGATTTAATGCGACCTTGCCGCCCGTCACTTTTGCTATTTCTACCGCGGTTTCCACCGTTCTCAAATAAGGCGACGCGTATATATTCCCCTTGAATCCCTCCGCTTTTAGACGTTCGCCGAGCATGCGAGCCTGCTCTTTGCCTAAGTCGGTCAAGGAGGGATCTCCCTTCGACGGCCTTTGCCCGTGCCTGGCTATGTATATTCTGCGGAAGTCTTGGGAACTTTCTTGGGGGTTTCCAACAGCTGATAGCGAACAGAAGAAAGCTATCGCGAAGACCGATATTCGCAAGAGATGTCTTTTCATAAATAATATTTCACGAATATTGAAGATGCGTTTAAATTATATAATCGGAAAAGCCGTATTCTTTTGAATACGGCTTTTTTAAAAAATAATCTTTTTTTCTATCTGGCTTCGAGCTTTTTGCCTTTGCCGAATAGTTTTCTGATTACATAGTAGAAAACGGGGGTGAATATGCAGCCGGCGATTGTCACCCCTATCATTCCGAAAAATACCGACGTTCCGAGGCTTTGCCGCAATTCAAACCCCGATCCCAAGCCGAAAGCCAACGGCACTACGCCGAATATGAAGGCCAGAGATGTCATCGCTATCGGGCGCAATCTGTTTTGCGAGGCATGGCTAACCGCGCTCACGAGCTCTTCGCCGTGTTCCTCTCTTTGTCGCGCAAACTCGACTATGAGAATGGCGTTCTTGCATGCCAGACCAATTAGCACTATGAATCCTATTTGCGTCATTATATTGTTGTCCATTCCCCGCATGTGCACTCCGCTCACGGCGAAGAAAAGCACCAGTGGCACAATTAAAATCACCGCCAGCGGTATCGTCCAACTCTCATACAAGCCAGATAGCACTAAAAATACGAATATTACGCACACGAAGAACACGATTAGCGACGTATTTCCAGTGCGCTTTTGTTGGTAGGCAATATCGGTCCATTCTATGCCCATGCCTTGCGGAAGCACCTTTAAGGCGAGTTCGTCGATGGCGTTTATGGCTTCCCCCGAACTGTATCCGGGGGCGAGATTGCCCTGTACCTCTGCGCTTTGGTACATGTTGTATCTAACTGTTCTGTCGGGGCCTATTATTCGCTTTATTGATATCAATGATCCCAGCGGAACGTTCTCGCCGTTTTTGTTGGGGACTTTTAGATTGTAGATGTCGCGCAGGTCCGTGCGGTTGACGCTTTCGGCCTGTGCCATAACCCTATATACGCGGCCGAGTATGTTGAAGTCGTTTACATATACCGAACCCAGGTTGTATTGGAGCGTGGTGAATATAGACTCCAGCGAAACATTTAATTTTTGGGCCCTGACTCTGTCTATGTCCACATACAGCTGGGGATTCGATATTCTAAAGGCGGAAAAGGCCTGCGATACGCAATCGAGCTTATTTACTTCGTCGATAAATAAAACCAGTTGCTTTTGCAGTTCTTCAACGCCGTATCCGACCCTGTCTTGGAGTTGCATTTTGAAGTCGGAGCCGCTGCCTATGCCGCGTACCGGGGGAGGCGTGAGCATATAAATATCGGCTTCCGGACATTCGCGTTCCAATATTTCGCGTATATCTTCAAGTATTGCGTTTGCAGAACGCCCCTTTTTATCGCGCTCGCCCCTATCTGTAAAATTGATTGAAATATTGCCGGCGTTTGATGACGACATTCCGGATATGCCGTTGCGCCCGGCGGTTGCGTTTGAGTAGCGCACGCCGTCCACGTTCATTATTAGTTCGCCGGCGCGCTTGACTACATGTTCGGCTCTCGCAAAAGAGGCTCCGTCGGGCAATATGATAGTCGCGTTTATATAGCCTTGGTCCTGCTTGGGAATAAATCCCTGCGGAGTTTGCTCGAAAGTATGTTTTGTGGCCCAGAGGAGTCCGGCGTAAACAAGAAGAATGAGAATCGATATTCTGGTCAGTTTTTTTACGAGCCAGCCGTATTGTCTGGATACCCAGTCGAAACTCTTGTTAAATCCCGAAAAGAAAAATCCGAAAGAGTAATCCCATATTTTCGAGATAAATGTGCGTTTGGACGCGTCCTTGTCTTTTAACAACAACGCGCATAGCGCCGGAGTCAGAGTGAGGGAAACAAGTGCTGACAATATTGTGGAAACTGCTATGGTGAGGGCGAACTGCTTGTAGAATTCCCCTGTGATTCCGCCTACGAATGCCGTGGGTATGAATACGCAGCTCAAAACGAGGGCGATGGCTATAACGGCCCCCTGTACCTGCGTCATTGCCTTGTGTGTGGCTTCTTTTACCGGAAGGCCGTCGCGCATGTTGCGCTCCACGTTTTCCACTACCACTATGGCGTCGTCAACGACTATCCCTATGGCCAGAACCAGCCCGAAAAGCGTAAGGTTGTTTATAGAAAATCCAAAAAGATACATTACCGCGAATGTTCCAACGAGCGATACAGGTATCGCAAAAAGGGGAATTATCGCGGCCCTCCAGTTTTGAAGAAAAACGAGAATGACTATTACAACCAGAAATATTGCGTCGAATATTGTCTTATATACGGCGTTTATGGATTCGGATATGTATTCGGTGACGTCGAGTCCTATTACGTAATCAACGTCGTTCGGGAAGCTTTTTTTCATTTCCGCCAGTTCGTCCTTGATTCTTTTTGCCAGTTCTATGGCGTTTGAACCCGGAAGCTGGTAGGCGCCCATTGAAACCGTGCTGCGACCGTTTATATAGGATTCGTTTCCGTATGTTTTTGACCCTAATTCAACGCGCGCTACGTCCTTAACCCTGATAATTCGGCCGTCCGGCATGTCTTTGACTATTATATTGCCGAACTCGTCTTCAGTTTCAAGGCGTCCCTGCGTGTTTATAATCAATTCAAATGCGGCGTCGGATTCAAGTGGCGGGGCATTGAGTTTGCCGGCGGCTATCTGCTTGTTTTGTTCCTGCAAGGCGTTTATGACCTCTTGGGCGGTAAGATCCAACGACGACAATTTGTCGGGATCTATCCATATTCTCATGGAGTATTCCATTGCTCCCCAAACATTGAATTCGCTGACTCCCGGTATTCGAGACAACCTGTCCTGCATCTGGGTGATGGCGTAATTGGTAAGGTAGAGCTTATCGCGCGTACCTTTTGGGGAGAATAGATTTATTGTTATTAGCAGGTCTGGAGAACGTTTGCGTACGGTGACTCCCGAATCTCTAACTTCTTGCGGAAGGCGCGTCATCGTTTCAGATACGCGGTTTTGGACGCGCACTTGAGCCATATCGACGTCTATTCCCGTGTCGAAAGTCACCACGACCTGCGCGCTGCCGTCGGATCCCGCTTGGCTCTGCATATATATCATGCCTTCTACGCCGTTGAGCGATTGCTCTATTGGCGCTATAACCGAATTCATCACCACTTCCGGGGAAGCCCCCGTATATGTTGCGGAAACGTAAATCATAGGCGGGGCGATATTCGGATACTGCGCCACTGGGAGGCCTATATACGCCCCCACGCCCAATAGGAATATCACTATTGATATAACCGCCGCGAGAATCGGCCTATTGATGAAAAAGTGGGAGAATTTCATTTCTTTTCAGAAACCTGAATGGGATTGACTTTCATGTCGGGGCGGGCCCTTTGCATTCCCTTTACTATTACGTTTTCGGAGCCGTCAAGCCCCTCTTCAACTATCTGCATTCTGCCTATCTTTTCTCCGACTTTAATGCTGCGGTACTCCACAATGTTATCCTTGTTAACCAGCAGTACATATCTGCCTATTAGGTCCGTTCCGACCGCAAGCTCTGGCACCATCAACTTTTCTACCGGCTCTCCGGCGCGAAGGCTGACCTTAGCAAACATGCCCGGAAGGAGCGCCCCGTTTATATTGTCTATTTCCGCCCTGAGTTCAATGCTTGCAGATTGCAACATGTTGTCCACATACGTCAATATGCCCGCATGGGAATATTCGGGTTCGTCCATAAGTTTAAGTTTTACGGGGGGTCCCTTCCGCTTTTCTGTGTCTATATTTCTAAACAGGCCTATTTTTTCGTAGCGTATTACGTCGCGTTCGCTAATTTCAAAATATGCGTAGATGGTGTCGCGCGAGACGACGGTCGCCATAAGGGTGTTGGTGTCGGCTATTAGATTTCCAACATCGACCCTGCGCTTGCCTATGTAGCCGGATATCGGAGAGGATATCTTTGTGAATTTTAGGTTTAGCACGGCTTCTTTGAGCTTGGCTTGGGCGCTCATGAGAATCGCCTTAGCGGACAAAAGCTCACTGCGCCGGGTTTCAAGGGCCTCTTTTGAGATGGCGTTGCCTTCGTAGAGCTGCTGGGCGCGTTCGAGGTTATTTTTGGCAAGCTCGATTTTTGCGGTAATTTCGGCAACGTCCGCTTTGCAGGCTTCAACAATCGCTTCAAAGGGGGCGGAGTCTATTTCAAAGAGGACGTCGCCCTCTTTTACGAAGTCGCCGTCTCTAAAGCATATTTTTTCGAGATAACCGCTGACTCTGGCCCGTATCTCGACCGATTTTTCGCCCTCCAATCTGGCGGTGTAATCGTCCCATATTTCGACGCTTTGTTTTAGCGGCTTTTGTATATAGACGTCGTTTGTTTCCTTTTTGGAGGAGCTCTTTGACGAATTATTCCAACAGCCTGTCATAAGCAACGACAGCGCGGCAAAAACAGCATATAATGCGTATTTCCCCATGTTAAAAATCCCCGTGTTCTTTATAAAAGGCGCCGAAGTTATAGATATACTCAACGCCGAAAAGATACTTCCGAAATTTTTTGATATCCTCAAGAAAAATTTTTTATTTTTTTATGCATATAAAAAATATGAAAAAAAGAGCCCCGGAAAAATCCGCGGCCCATGCGGGTATCGCCAAGCAATGCCGCTAAGAGCAATGGCATGTGTGCGCCGCGCAGTTTTGCCCGAGCCAGCCTCTGCTTATTGTCACGCCGTTGTCGTTCGACGAGCATGCCGCAACCATTAAGGCGGCAAGGGCCAATGCAATTAGAAAAATCTTTTTCATAAAAATTGCATTTTGTTCTTTTGGGAAACGGCGCAAGTTTTTTTTAATATAATTGCTTTTTTTTAAAAATTTTCTTGCCCGAAGATTTTACATAGTATTTCCTAAACGGCTTTAATTGAATTCGACACGGTGTCGGATTCTAAAACAACATCAACCAAAATAGAAAGATTATCCCAGGTTCGAGAAATCGAATACGGAGCCTTGTTATGAATATTACAGTAAAAGATCTCCTCGACGCAGGCGTGCATTTCGGGCATCAGACCCGCAGATGGAATCCTCGCTCAAAACCTTATGTCTACGACCATCGCTCAGGCGTGTCGATTATAGACCTTGAGAAGACCTATGAACAGCTTCAAAAAGCCGCGGCTTTTATTGAAGAAGTGGTCGCCGGCGGACAGGACGTTATCCTTATAGGCACCAAGCGCCAGGCGCAAGAAATTCTGCGCGAAGCCGCCACAATGTGCAATATGCCGTTCTGCGTAAACCGTTGGCTCGGCGGCACTCTCACAAATTTTGAGACAATTTTGACAAGCCTCAAAAAATATAAAAAATTCCTCTCTATGGAAGCCAACGGCGAGCTCGATAAACTTTACGCAAAAGAGGCCGCCGCAATCCGCCGCGAAATGGACAGAATGAACCGCAATTTCGAGGGGATTAAAGATATATCCAAACTTCCCGGAGCGGCTTTTATAGTGGATATAAAAAATGAGGAAATAGCGGTGTCGGAATGCCGTAAGCTCGGAATCCCGACCGTCGCAATAGTCGATACAAATTCTGACCCGACTCTCATAGATTATCCAATTCCCGCAAATGACGACGCCGTCAAGAGCATACGCCTCATAGTGGAAATCATGGTCGAGGCGATTCAAAACGGACTCAGCCGCAGGGTTGTGCAAGTGAAAAACCCGCAAATTATTTCTAAAAAGCGCAATTCAGCCGCCCAGGAAGCCGAAAATTCCGAGGCGGATGCCGACGTGAAATTTGCGGCGGATATTGACGTAAACAGCGTCGAAGAATCAAAGTAAAGAAGAAAGGTTTTATTTAATATGGAAATTACCGGAAAAATGGTTTCCGATCTTCGGGCGCGCACCGGAGCAGGTATAGTAAATTGCAAAAAGGCTCTCGAAGAAGCTCAGGGCGACGAAGAAAAAGCTATTGAGATTCTTCGCAAGACAGGGGCGGCTACAGCGGCAAAAAAAGCCGGTCGCACTGCGTCGCAGGGCATAGTTGCATCTTATATACATTCCAACAATAAGGTCGGAGTGCTTATAGAGGTTGCTTGCGAGTCTGACTTTGTGGCAAAAAATGAGGATTTCAAATCGTTTGTAAGAGATCTTTGCATGCACATAGCGGCTGCAAATCCGGTGTGCATCTCCCGCGACCAGGTGCCGGCGGATCTCGTGGCAAAAGAGACGGAAATCGCCATGGCTCAGCTCGCCAACGACAAGAAGCCCCAGGAAATAAAGGATAAAATAGTTAAAGGCAAAGTTGATAAAATAATATCCGAAGTTTCTCTGCTGGATCAGCCTTTTGTTAAAGACGATAAAATTACAGTTGGCGAACTCCTGACGCAGAAAATTGCCACTATTGGAGAAAAACTTGAAATAAAGCGTTTTACGCGCTACCAAATCTAAGTTTTCATAAGATTTTATCGCGGAGGCGGGGTTTCCTCGCCTCCTTTTTAATGTTCCATAAAAATTGTACTAAAAAATATAACCGCCGAGTTCTTTACAGCAGTTTTTATAAAAATGCCCGTTGTGAATGAGGCCGCATAAAATTATAAAAAATGTTCGGATTTAAAAAAACACTCCTTGAAAATTTCCTGAAGAGCCATTTTGACAAATATATAAGAGATGGGCGCTTGGAAGTCGAAGAATTTGACACCGACTCCCGCAAATGTTCAGTCAGCGCGCTCCTCGTAGGCGAAGATTCCCCCATAAGAATTGAAGTCTCCAGGTATGAGGTAATACAGGGCGACGGAGATTCTGCCCATTTGCGTGTAAAAGAGGTAAAGTCCAATAGAGAGTGGGTGGAAATCGCCCTAAACGAATACGTGGTTGATGTGGACTTTCCCATTCCTCCAATGGTAGCGGCCATGATATAAGGCGCGCATTATTTCAATACAAGTTCCAAAATGTAATTTTGTCCAATGTCTTATTGGATTTTTGGGATATTGCTTGCCCGCTAATATATTGGGAACTTTTTATCGGAAAAGGCGTCTTTTTTGAAATTGCGTTAAATTGTTTTATCCTTTGAGGGTGTCAAAAAAGCGTTGACTTTTTCGACTCCGAGAGGAAACTTGAAAAGTTCCCGATAAGAGTTCTGCGCGATGCATTACATTTCGCAGGCGGGGGAAGGATATAATATTTCATAAAATATTAAAATAAGGAAAGATTATGGTATCACGTAGAAACTTCATCAAGGGTGCGGCGGCTGTCGGCGGAATGATGATTCTTCCATCATGGAGCATAGGCAAGCAGACGGGGCCTAACTCGAAACTCAATGTCGCCCTAATAGGGGTTGGCGGCATTGGCGAACAAGCTATAAATAATCTTCGGGGCAAGCCCGAAGTGAATATAGTGGCTTTCTGCGATGTTGACGACGAAAGAGCCTCAAAATTTTATAAGGAATTTCCATATATCCCGCGCTTCCGCGATTATCGCGTGATGCTCGACAAAATGGATAAACAAATCGACGGCGTCATTATTTCGACGCCCGACCATATGCACTATCCCATAGCCGCATGGGCTATCGCTAAGGGCAAACATGTATTCTGCCAAAAGCCTCTCGCCCGCACAATGTGGGAATGCCGCGAAATGAGAAGGCTTGCGGACGAAGCAGGCGTAATAACCCAGATGGGCAATCAAGGCCACACCAATGAAGGTTGGCGCGTGATTAAAGAATGGTATCAGGCGGGATTGTTGGGGCAAATTGAGGACATATATATTTGGACGAATCGTCCCATTTGGCCCCAGGGTGATCTGCCGATTCCTCCTGCGCAGCCTGTGCCGTCGTATTACGACCATAATTTGTGGCTCGGAGTGGCTCCCTACCAGGCCTATAACAAATGTTATGTTCCGTTTAATTGGCGCGGATTGCAGAATTACGGCACAAGCGCAATAGGCGATATGGCATGTCACTTCTTCGACGTTCCCTATTCGGCTTTCGACCTCGGCTACCCTGAAAAGGTTGTGGCAAGCTCCTCTAAGTTTAACAACTACAGCTGGCCAAAGGATTCCGAAGCTTTGATGACTTTCGCGAACAAATGCGGGGTTGACAACCGGATACGCCTGCATTGGTACGACGGCGGCCGCCGTCCGAAGGCTATAAAGGGTGTAGAGCCGGAATACTTGATACCGAATCCAAAGAATCCGTGGGAGAGAGCCAACTGCACGTTCATAGTCGGCACAAAGCAGACTGTTTACACGAACGAATACGGCGTGGGTTCAATGATTTATCCCCGCGAGAAAATGGTGGAATTAAAGAAGGCGGGGAAACTTCCCAAGCCCACTATCGCGCGTTCCGAGACTCCGAACAACGCCCATTATGAATGGGTAAAAGCTTGTCTTGCCGGACATCAGCCGATGGGCAATTTCGATTACGCCGCTCCGTTTACCGAAATGGCGCTCCTCGGAACCGTGGCTCTCTTTGAGCAGGGCAAGGAGCTTGAATACGATCCTGAAAAAATGGAGTTCAAGAATTGCCCCGAAGCCAATAAGTATGTGCGTTCGCTCTACGACTATAAGGAGGAATTCCTCCCGTCGAAGATTAAGGCGTAAGGCGCATAATATTTTAACGCTGAAAAAGCCGGAGATTTTTCTCCGGCTTTTTTTGCGCTATTTTCTATTCGCTTTTTATTTTTGCGGTATGGCTATTCTTTTAATTCTATTCTATTTCCGTCGAGAACTATGTTTTTGCAATTTCTCCAGTCTATATAAAATCCCGCTTTGGGGACGAGATGGCTCTCTATCCATACATTGTTTATAAAGCGTACGTCTTGGGCGTGTGTTAGGTAAAAGCAGGCTCTGTACGGCAGAGGATCGTCGTGCTTGCGGGTATTTTTTATGACATTGTTCAAGAATGTCACATTTCCGCATGATGCGGCAATGGCAACCATTCCGTACGAATCTTGGAATACGTTGTTTTCAAACAGGACGTTAGATATTATTGGGTATAGCGTCTGGCGTTCCGTATCGTTGTCGAATCCGGTGTATGAACCCAGCCAAATATCTCTGACCAGTCCCATTTCCGGGCGGTATGAGTCGTTTGCGGAGCGGAACTTGCAGTTGCGCACAACGGCGTTGTTCACACCCGTACCTTCGCACCATATATTAAAAGTATAGCCGGTTTCAAATTTTAAAGCTCCTGAAACATTGTTTGAAAATGAGCAGTCCTCTATGGTGACATTGTTGCACAGAATGAGAACTCCCCGTTTGAATTCAAATTTACAGTCCTTTATCAATACGTTTGCGGTGGCCCTCTCTTTTGAAAATAAGACAAATCCGTCGAATTTTTGCGGTGGAATTGGATCTGTGAAAGTGACTTTTGCCAATCCTTTGCCAGTCTTTTCGTCGACATTTAGCATTTCTACGGATTTTACTTTCCCATCGTAATTTGCCGGTGAAAAGTCTCCCTGCCGAAATTCGATTACATCTCCGATTTTGAATCTGTTGGGGTGGAAATTATTTACAAGGATATCGTGGCTGCCGTTTGCAACGGCGAAGCAAGTGGTGTCGTGAATATTTACGCAATCGTCTCCGCCGAGCCCAAAATGGCAGCCTATCATCTTTATGTACCCCATGGAAGACGCCACATGGAGATGGTCTGCGGAGCAGCTCATGCAGCGAGATTTGTCAGGGGGAGTTATGTTGAAATTTACAAGTTGGGTAAATTGGGTTATCCCCCCGATAAGCAAACCGTGCCCTGCGCACGAATACACATTGAAATCCCTAAGCGTGATATGGCGCGATGAGTCCAATACTATTCCGCTCTGGGCATAATAATTGTGCTGAAGTCTGAAGGAAAGTCCCTCTTTCATTTCTGTGATTCTCTCTTTCACGGATATGTAAACGCGGAGAAGGTTTGGAGCCAGCCATTCAGATTTAGGCGGTTTTGCGCCTTCGTATAATCCAGACAAATACAGCGACGGGCGGTTTCCGTCTGAAGCTGTGCGCTTGCGTTCGTTCCACGGGTGCATCACTATTGCAGGGACGTCTTTTTGGCCGTAGAGCGGGTGGGTGTCGTAGTCGGTGAATCTCAAATCTATGTAAGACTCCCATTCGGCGGGGTCGCGGTGTATGGATTCTATTCTGACTATTGCCGCCAGGGGAAATTTATCCCAATCCCAATCCATGTTTAAATTGCGCACTTCAATGCGTTCTGATGAGCCCACGTAAAGATTGCAGCCTTTTTTGCGCAGATAGACAAATGTGGAGCCGCCGCCGTCTAATGTGAAGTCGCGCATCTTGTATATTTTAAGATTTCCGTCGGTATAGAGCTTGTATTTGCCCTTTGGAATGACGAGTTTTGCAGCGCCGATTTTACGGCAATGGTCCAAGGCTTTTTGCAAGATTTCAAGACAGTCCTCGCGGGTTTCGTTCAACCCAAAATCTGCGGCATTTACAACTTCTGCATTCGGGGCTGGCGAGGGTAGGTCTATTTCAAATTCGGGGGCGCCGGTGGGTAAATTTTCAAGCTTCAATTCGGATTTAGGGGAGCCGTTTGAAACAGGATAAAAATCGGTAAAGCGGCCCTTGAATATTTTTAAGTTTGAGATTTTGGATTTTATCTTTCCGTGACCCATTATTTGCAGAGAGTAATCCGATATGTCGGCAGGGGTGACAAATCTCTTGTAGTAGTGGATGGGCGATTCCTCAAAAGGTATGTTTTTTCTAAATAAATCCTGCTGGTGCCCCGGATTTGAAAGAGGGCGCATTACTATGTGCAAATGTTCGTCGGATTTTTTCAGCGACGGAATCGCGCTTTGTTTGCGGGCAAGTTCGCTTATTGGGGTTTCCCCTCCAACTTCGGCGTCAAATTCTATGGTATATTCGGTATTGGGTTCAAATACGCCTGCGTCGGTCCACAGTATGCGCGAATATGGAGCTCCGTTCACATTTGTTTCAATAGAGCCGTCCTCCAATCTTTTTGAATTCACATGGGTCTTTATCTTTTCGGAAGATATGTCACAAATTGGTTTCCTTTCGGAAAGTTCCGGAGATTGTGCGTTATTTCCGGAAATTTGTCCAAATAAACTTAAAAATGAAAATTGCAAAAATAATACAAATAATAAACTTCTCATATCAAAAAAATAAAAGATATTTGTTAAGCGTCAATTAGATTATTTCCAAATAAATTGTCTGGGCAAAATAGTATTTATACAATCTTAAAAAAATCGGAAACAATAGTCAATATATTATTGTCTATAAATAAAATAATAAATACGTATTCCCTCTTAATCCCATGCCATGCAATGGGATAAAATTGTCTTAAGCTTTACTTATGGATATATTTAAGATATTGAATTATCAATGTTCTTATGGAGTTTATCTTTTAAGGCATGTAATTACCGTAATATTTTTGTTGAATTTCTTGGAAAGTTTTTGTAAAGTTTAAGTCAAGTATTCGATTCTTTTATTCAATTTTGAAAATAGGAGGAAGTGTATATATGAGAGTTGAAAGGTGGAATATATTTAAAATAATCGGGGGCATAACTGGAACCGTTGGCGCGGTTTTGCTTTTGGCGGCATGTGCGGGAAACCAGTTCGGAAGTTCTGATTCCAATCCCGCAGAAAAAAAATGCGCGGTGAGCGTGAATTACGATAAGAACTCGCAGTTCTCGTCCAAAGAATTTAAAAATCCGCCCGCGGCATATAGAATTGTGCCGTTCTGGAGCTGGAATGAGGATATGGAGCCGGCTGAAGTTAGGCGCCAGCTGCGCTTGATGAAAAAAGCGGGCTGGGGAGGTTCTATGGTGCATAGCCGTACGGGATTGCTGACAGACTATCTCGGAGAGGATTGGTTTAAGGCGGTTGATGCTTGTATTGATGAAAGCATGAAGCTTGGAATGTTGGTCTGGCTCTATGACGAAGATAAATGGCCCAGCGGTTATAGCGGCGGAAGCGTTCTCAAGGCTAATGAAGATTATGCGTGCAAGTCGCTTTTTGCCCGTCCGGTCGGAGCCGAAGTTCCGCCGGAAGCCTCTCCGCTTGGCAAGCCGGTAAACGGGATACAAGTATATGCGTATAGGGCAAAACAGGGAAATCCACGCTACAACGGAACTTCCTATGTAGATACCCTCTCTTATAAAGCCATGGAGCAGTTCAAACGCGATGCGTACGAGTCCTATTACAATCGATACAAAGATTTTTACGGCGATGTCATAGTAGCCGAATTTACGGACGAACCCGCTCAAATGAGCCGCGGTAAAAGCGATTGTTGGACGAACAGCGTTGTCTATTCGTCGGATATGTTGGAGGCGTTCAAACAAATGCACGGATTTGACCCTGTGCCGCATCTGTACAAATTGTTTACAGATTGCGACGGGGCTATGAAATTCCGTCTGCAATACTACCGAACAGCCAACGACCTGTTTGAGAAAAACTTTATGAAGCAAATAGGCGATTTCTGCGCTGAACGCAACATCTCCTTGACCGGGCATTGCATGGCTGAGACAAATCCTTTCACACAACAAATGTGGAGCGGAAGAATAATGCCCTATTTCCGCCATATGGGAATACCCGGAATAGACCACCTAAGCCGGTCAATAATAGAAGTGTACACCGGGAAGCAATGCCAGAGTGTATGTAACCAGTACGGAAAAACCCGTATGTTGTCGGAAATGTACGGAGTGTCCGGCGGTTCCTTGTCTTTTGAAGACAGGGAATGGATAACATATCAACAAATGGTATTGGGTGTTAACCAGATAGTTCCACATTTGAGCCTATTCAGCATGACAGGTTGCCGCAAGCGCGATTTCCCTCAAAATATCAATTATCAACAGAGCTGGTGGGACGTAAATTCGGAGATAGACGTACCGTTGGCCAGGGCATGCTATGCGTTGGCGCAAGGTAAATATGCCGCCGATATATTGTTTATAAGCCCACAAGAAAGCATGCAATGCGTGTGGAAAGCCGATCCGGAGGAAGGGAACCCGATGGGCGCTTCAAAATCAACTCGCGAACGCGCCGCCCAGTTGGAGAACTCTCTAAATGCAACCCTATTTGCGCTTTTAGGCTCTCAACTTACCTTCGATCTCGGCGATGAACAGCTATTGGAGGAAGACGGTTTCGTGGAAGACAAAAAGATAGGAATAGGCCAGATGGCATATAAAGTCGTGGTGCTTTCGGATATGGAAAATATGCGGCCTTCGACTTTGGAAAAACTCCAGAAATTTGCGGAATCCGGCGGCTTAATCTTGCGCACCGGCGACGCCCCGAAATATCTCGACGGGGAAAAAAGCGCGGAGCTCGATAAATTTTTCGCATCTGTCAAACGCGTGAATCCGTCCGATTTAGGGGCGGAAATTGAAAAATATTGCCCCGCAATGGTATCGGTGGCGGGCAAGGGCGACTCTTCATTGCTCTGGACTCATATTCGCAACTTCAATGACGGTTCGAGGCTTGTAATGCTTACAAACTTGAGCCGCAAAGATAAGTTTGACGGCAAGGTAAGTATTCGCGGCAATTATTCTCGCGCCCAGATTTTCGATATAGAATCCGGAGACATTCGAGACGTGTATGCGCAGTCTAAAAATGGAAATCTCGAATTGCCGTTATCATTGGAGACTGCCGGAGCGATTTTCTTGAGGGTGTCGAACGAACCTGCAGTGGCAAAAGCTCCCGAAAAAGTCGAAGTTGTGGCGGATAGCGAACTTTCAGGCTGGGGGGCACTGAGGCTTGACGACAACTCAATGCTACTCGACTATGCGTCGTTCTCCTTTGGAGGCGGGGAATTCAAAGTGAACGGGGAAGTGCCCGCCATAGAAATAATGCGCTATCTCGATTCCATAAAATACGACGGCGATCTTACAGTGACATATTCCTTTAAGGCGAAGGATTTTGATTCTTCGCGTAAATTGCATTTGGTTGTGGAATATCCCGAAAGGGCCATCATAAAGGTAAACGGAAAAGAAGTAAAATATGCAGGATTGCCCGCATGGAGAGATTTCCGCTGGATGCCAATAGACATTACAGGCCTGGTCAAAAACGGCGAAAATAAAATCGAAATGCACTACAAGGATTTCAAGCACGGGGATCCCGCCGTTTACAAACCGCAATGGAGGCGCTATGGCACGGAAATAGAAGCCGTCTATCTGGTCGGAGACTTTTCTGTCACGTCCGTGGACACCGGCTTGAAAATAAAGAATACCATGGCGGAACGATTCAAGGCCAAAGAAACCCAAACTGTTGTTATAAGCAAAAAGGATTTGGCAATTACAAATCCCCAACCCGTCCCATACGGCAATGTGACGAAATCGGGATTGCCTTTCTACTCTGGCAAGCTCGCTTATATCAAGAATGTGAAGTTCCCTGAGATAAAAGACGGAGAACGCCTATTCCTGAAGCTTCAGCAACTCGATTGCCCGGTGGCGGAGGTTTTAATAAACGGCAATAGCGTGGGTGTCATAAAGAATGCTCCCTATGAAATTGACGTGACCGATTACGTCCACGGCAATGAGTGCGAAGTGGAAATAGTCCTGTATGCCAGTTTGCGCAATATTATGGACGCCCCGCACAATGTCATTGGAGACATATATTCCATATGGCCCAATATGTTCTATATAATGGACTTGCCTTCGCGCAAGTGCGACTACCAGGACGGGAAGAATAAAGATGCCATAAAAGCTTCACTTGAACCCCTCCAAAAGTTTGCGGACGGCTCTTGGAAATCAAAAAAATGGCTTATGGATTATTGTCAGGTATCCTTCGGAGATATAGGCAAGGTCAGTTTAATCACCAAAAAGTTTTCAAAGTAAAAACCTCTATGTTTCATGGGGCGGCTTTGGCCGCCCTTTTTTTTGATATAGAGCGAAATTTATGATAAAAAACTTGAAAGGAAGGTAGGATTTTGCGACGCTTGTCGAATGTCAGAAAAATCCCGCATTGATATCGATTACGTAGCAAAACTTGCCAGAATCGAACTCTCTCCCGAAGAACGCGAAAGATTTTCGGCTCAGTTAGGGCAGATATTGGACCATTTTAAGAAACTTTCCCAAGTGGACGTTTCTGGAGTTGAACCGAGCGCCCATGCGCGGGCGGTGTTCAACGTATGGCGCGAAGATAAAGCGGAATCGCCAATTCCTCCGGAACTCGCATTGATGAATGCCCCGCAGAAAAGGGATAATCAGATAGTCGTTCCAAAAGTTGTCGACGACGCCTAACTCAAAACTTTTATGGCAGTATTATGAGTCAAATATTCTACAAGACCGTATCGGAACTTTCGGATTTGATGGATTCCAAAGAGTTGTCCTCTGCGGAAATTACAAAGGCTTTCATAGAGAGGACAAAGAGCGTGGAAGATAAGATATCGGCATTTATATCTTACGACGAGGACTCTGCTATGAAAGCGGCGGAAGCCTCCGACACAAGGCGGGCTCGCGGAGAAAAATTGTCGGAATTAGACGGCATACCCGTGGGCTTGAAAGACGTTTTGGCCGTCAAGGGGCAACCCCTCACTTGCGCGAGCCGCATGCTTGAGAATTTTGTAAGCCCATATACCGGCACATCTCTAAAAATGCTTGAAGACGCCGGAGCCGTATTCTGGGGACGCCTCAATATGGACGAGTTCGCAATGGGGTCGTCGTGCGAAAATAGCGCATTTAAAAAGACAAAAAATCCATGGGATACTACCCGCATACCCGGCGGAAGTAGCGGGGGCTCGGCTGCGGCGGTTGCCGCAGGAGAGTGCGCGGTGGCGCTCGGCAGCGATACGGGTGGGTCGATACGCCAGCCTGCATCTTTATGCGGAGTCGTTGGAATGAAGCCAACATATGGGCTGGTGAGTAGATTCGGACTTGCCGCTTTCGCATCGTCGCTGGATCAAATAGGCCCATTTGCCAGATGCGTCAAAGACGCCGCCATACTTCTAAAGGCGGTCGCGGGACACGATCCATTGGATTCTACAAGCGTAAAAGTCGATATTCCGGATTATCCGTCGCTGTTGCGCGAAGACTCCCTAAAAGGGAAAAAAATAGGGGTTCCGCGAGAGTATTTTGAAGCTTCCGGAATGGACGCAGAAGTGCGCGCAAGCGTGGAATCGGCCATCGAAAAATGCAAAAGCATAGGGGCTGAAATTGTGGAAATATCGCTGCCGCATACGGATTTGGCTATCCCGGTTTACTACATTGTGGCAACCGCAGAGGCCTCCTCAAACCTCGCCCGCTACGACGGAATACGCTATACCCATCGCTCAAAGTGCGCAAAAGACGTTGTAGATTTATATTTTAAAAGCAGAGCCGAAGGTTTCGGTGAGGAGGTTAAGCGCCGTATAATTTTGGGCACCTATGTGCTCAGCTCCGGATATTATGACGCCTACTATCTCAGAGCCCAAAAGGTCCGCACTCTTATACGCGGAGATTTTGAAAGGGCGTTTGAAAGCGTCGATCTAATCTGCGCTCCGACTTCCCCGACATGCGCGTTCAAAGTCGGCGAGAAAATATCTGATCCCCTGGCGATGTATCTGAACGATATTTTCACTATAAACGTAAATCTCGCCGGCTTGCCGGGGATATCGATTCCATGCGGATTCTCGAAAGAAGGCCTCCCCATAGGGCTTCAAATGATAGGCAAAGCCTTTGACGAAGCCGCTTTGCTCTCCTATGCCTATGCGTTTGAACGCGCGTCTGGCCTGGAAGGGCGCCATCCCAACATTTAACCATTGGAGTTTTTATGGAATACGAAGCTGTAATAGGACTTGAAGTTCACGTCCAGCTCAAAACTCAAAGCAAGCTGTTCACCGCTGTGGAACATCGTTTTGGAGCCGAGCCAAATACCCTTACAAACTCGGTGATATGGGCTTTTCCCGGCGTCCTTCCGGTTATAAATTACGAGGCGATACGCAAAACGATAAAAGTCGGAATGCTTTTCGGGTGCAAGATACCAGAGATAACAAAATGGGATAGGAAAAATTATTTCTATCCGGATAGTCCCAAAAATTATCAACTGTCGCAATACGACCAGCCATTGTGCCTTGGGGGCGGCGTGGAGATAGAGCTGCCGTCGGCTAACGGATCGGATATGGGCGAGCACAGGGTGGTTAAATTGACCCGCATACATCTCGAAGAGGACGTTGGAAAGCTCACGCATTTTTCTTCGGATTCGCTCGTGGACTACAACAGGGCTGGCATTCCCCTGATGGAAATAGTATCCGAACCAGATATGCATTCTGGAGACGAGGCGTTCGCGTATTTGAATGCGCTAAAGAGCGTAATATCGTTCGCGGGCGTATCCGACTGCGATATGGAGAAGGGCCAAATGAGGGCTGACGTAAATATATCCGTTCGTCCTAAAGGTTCCGATAAACTTGGGGTGAAAATCGAGATGAAGAATATGAATTCCCCCTCGCATGTCAGGAGCTGTATAGATTATGAGATAAGGCGCCAGATAGACTGCATTAAAAATGGAGTTCCTCTTGTACAGGAAACCCGTAGATGGGACGTTCAGTTGGGAGTCACTCAAACAATGCGCACTAAAGAGGAAGCGCACGATTACCGTTATTTCCCGGATCCTGATTTGATGCCTGTAATGATTTCGGAGGAGTTGAAAGCCCAAATTAAGGCGGAGCTTCCTGAAGTTCCGTTTGAACGCCAGAGGCGATATATGTCGGATTACGGGCTTCCTTATTCGGCGACCTCGGTTCTTTGCCACGACATTGAGCTATGTTCGTTTTTCGAGGAATCTTTAAAAACGTATTCAAAAAACCCTAAGGGTACAGCCAACCTTATTACAAATGATTTATTGCGGGAAATCTATTCAAAATCTGAATCCGAAGAGGATAGTTCCGATGATTTTGAAAGTGTTTCCGAAGAAGCCGTAAAACCTTCGCATCAAAGCAAGCTTGCGGAATGTAAAGTGACTCCGGAAAACCTTGCGCTGCTTGTAAAGCTTGGAGACGACGGGGTAATCTCGAAACAAATGGCGAAAGAGGTTTTTGCCGAGATGTTCTCAAGCGGAAAAAATCCCGAATCCATAGTCGAGGAGAAGGGGTTGCGGCAAAATAGCGACGGCGGGGAACTCGAAAAGTTCTGCATCGAAGCTATGTCGAAAAACCAAAAGGCCATAGACCAGTACAAGGCGGGCAACGCCAAGGCCATAAACGCTCTCATAGGGCCTGTGATGAAGGCCTCCGGGGGCAAGGCTAATCCGGCCATGGTTCTTGAAATAATGAAAAGACTTATCGGATAGAATAATGACAATTCCTGTCATAGTTTTATTGGTGATGCTCGTCCTGAAGTTTGCGGCGTCGTTGGTATTGGATTTGTTGAACATATCCAACATAAGGCGCAATTCTCTCGCTGTGCCGGAAGCTTTTAGTTCCTTCATGGATTTGGGCACCTATAAAAAGAGCATGGCGTACACTATTGATAAAACAAAGTTTGCCATATTTGAGAGCGCTTGTACCTCCGTGTTCTTGGGTGTTGTATTGGCATTGTGGATACTGCCGGCAATGTATGACTTTGGCCTGGATATTTTTGGAGTCGGCGTATTCGGGCAGTCTCTCACATTGATATTTATGGCAGTGGTGCTGTCTTTGCCGGAAATTCCCTTTGAGCTTTATTCGCAGTTTATAATAGAGCAGGAGTACGGGTTCAATAATTCCACGATAAAACTTTGGATAGTCGATAAAATAAAGGGATTCTTTGTGGGCTTGATTCTCGGCGCCCCTATTCTTGCGCTTCTGATGTGGTTTTCGGAAACTTTTAACAAGACATGGTGGCTGTGGGGCTTTGTGGCGGTAGCTATATTCCAAATCCTCATGATAATTGTGTACCCGCGTTTTATCGTGCCCCTCTTTAACAAATTAGAGGATCTTCCCGAAGGCGATTTGCGTTCGGCGCTGTTCGATACTGCCGATAGGGGGGGATTTGCGGCTCGCACTATACAAGTGATAGACGGAAGCAAGAGGAGTTCGCATTCAAACGCGTATTTTACGGGATTCGGAAAGTTTAGGCGCATAGTGCTTTTCGATACTCTTATAGAGCATTTGACCCAGCCCGAACTCTGCGCCGTATTGGCCCATGAAATAGGACACTATAAGAAAGGGCATATACTTAAGATGATGTTGTTGTCCTTCTCGTTTACATTTGCGACCTTCGCATTCATGGGCTATCTGGCAAGCAGCGAATGGTTTTACGAGGGATTCGGATTTTGCGAGGCTGGCGGATTCGGTCCCGTACTCCTGATGTACGCGATGTTTTCGGGGTTGTTTACTTTTTGGCTGTCTCCAATATTGAACTTCTTCTCTCGTAAAAACGAATACGAGGCAGACGCTTTTGCCGTGCGCTTGTGCGGCGGCGCCGACGACTTAAATTCTGCATTGCGTAAATTGAACAAGAAAAACCTCGGCAATCTTACACCGCATCCGTTATACAGCGCATTTTATTATTCCCATCCTACGCTTCTCGAAAGAGAGCGCGCCACGGAACAAATAAAAATGTAGCTTATCCGGTCCTGTGGATTTAGATACGCTCAAATATCTGCGCAATATTTTATATATGCCTATAATTTTTTAATTCGGGCTACTTGTATTGTAGGGATAATACTGTTTTTATTTTAAGGGAGCCAAAGCAGTAATGCGAAATCCAAAATTTAGCGGGCTATGCGGACCGCAAAGCTTCCGCTTGCGTTGTCTCGCGTTTCATGGAGCGGAAGAATTTTAAAACAAAGAAACAGATGGTGAAATGCCCGATACATATCTCACAGATTCGTCTCCGCTGCCGTTCATCATAGCGTTGACAGGGGATTCAAGGAGAGCTTCCGCGGAGATCTCTCCAAGCGCATAAGAATGCGATATAGCAGGTAGGGAGGCCTTGCTGTGAAATTCGCTTTCGGATTCGGAGCTTTCGGAAATCTGTGAAATCGAAATAAACGGTATTACAAACACGGCTATTAAAGCTATGGCGGCAAATCCTATTGAGGCGCTTCGCGGAAGGAGCGGACGAAGTGCCTTCTTTAAAATAGATTCCCTCTTTACGAAATTACTGACCATTTTGCGCTTTAGGGCGCAATCAAATTCGTCCCAATCCTTAGGCGAAGGCTGTTCGGCGCGCTTTAATCGCAAGAGATCTTCCAATGTAGGTTTGTCTGGCATGTGTTTTTATAGAAACCTAAATAAAAATCGACTCCTTTTGAGCGCATGACTCAAAAGATGACATTATGGTTTACTGTGATATATAGTCTTTTAATATTCCCTGCAGTTGTTGTTTTGCGTAGTGTAGTCTGGTCCTAACAGTGGCTTCGCTGGTTCCGGTGATCTCGGCGATCTCCTGATGGCTAAGCCCCTCTATCTCAAAAAGCACTACTACCGTTCTATGTTTTATAGACAAAGTTTGCAGAGCTTCGTTCAATTTTTCTCTAAGTTCTTTTAAATTTGTAGATTTTGCCCCGTCGGAATGTTCCGTGAGTTTTTCGGATATCTCAAAATTGGCGAGCTCTTCGTCGATATTTTCAAAGCTGAAAAATCTCTTCAATCTGGCGCGCTTGAGAAAGCTTATAGACATGTTTACCGCTATGCGATAAAGCCAGGTGTAGAAACTGCTCGAGCCCCTAAAACTCCCGATTGAGGAAAAGGCCTTAATAAAGGCGTCTTGAACTATGTCCATGGCGTCTTCCCTGTTTGCCAGCATGTTGTACACGACGCTGAAAATCCTTCCCCTATATTTGCGGGTGAGTGTGTCGAAAGCCGCCATGTCTCCGGCTTTTACGCGTTCGACAAGCAGAGCGTCGGCATCCGCAGCTTTTTCCGAGTCTTTTAAGAGACCATTTGCAGCGATGTCGCTTTCCCGGGCTTGGTTATCTGTTTTTGCTATGGACATTTGGCGACTTTACAAAATGATTATCTTTACTCCGCTTATATCTTTCAAGCTTTTATATCCCTCCAAGTAAAGGATATTTTCATTATTATAATATATTATATATAATAATATTATTTTTATTAAAAAATAAATTAATGTTTAAAAAATATTAAATTCATAAAAATAAATATTGCATTTTATACAGAAATGTATTCGATTTTAGGAGTGAGGTTGGAGATGGCCGACAATTGCAAATAAGAAAAGGAATAGAACATGGACAGTAAACTAAAAGTATCAAAAAAACGTATTGCATTTCAAATATCCCAATCATTGAGGGACGAGTTAAAATCGGAAGCGCTTAAATGTTCGATGTCTTTAGATAAATTTATTGAAAACGCGCTTGAGGAGAAAGTTTCTGGATTTTTCGGGCAAGACGAACATCAGGTAGATTCTTTTGCGCTTTCCAAATTTGTTATAAAGAGTTAAAACCCAAACATAGAACGGCATCGCGCGGAAAAATTTTTTCCGCGCGATTTTTTTTGTTTAAATCTCAAAAACTTTTGTCTAATAAATTTAAACGTAAACCGATAATTCTATAAAGATATGAAAATAAGACAAAAAATTATTTGCGCTATTGCGATGCTTGCCATGTTTTTGCAAAGTTCTTTTGCATTAGATATAGTGACGCAAGATGTGGGGGCTATTCCTGCGGAGGCATCTGCGTATATAAAGGAGAATTTTGCCTCCGCTAAGATAATGTCTATAAAGATAGAGAAGGAGCTGCTTGGCATTAAGGAGTATGAAGTTTTGTTGACCGATGGAACTGAAATCGAATTTAATCCAAGCGGAGAGTGGAAGCAGGTGGAAAATAAAATAGCGTTTGTGCCTATGAAGCTCTTGGAAGCCCCTATATCGGCATATTTAAAACAAAATTATCCCGATAGAAAAGTGGTTTCCTTAAAGAAAAGAGAAAAAGGATTTGAAGTAGAGCTGGACACCAGGCTTGAACTCGTTTTCACTAAAGACGGTAAATTCCTGGGAATAGACGACTAATATAAATATTATCTCTGCCATTCGGCGCGGAAATACACCGCGCCTTTTTAGTATTTTGGCTCCGATTTTGACGCATATAAAAAATGCTTGCGAAAATTCCCGAAAAGGGAGATTTATATTAGGTTTTTTCAAACAACAATAACCACACCATATACACAAAAATATGAGTTGTCCCAATCATAATTGCTCGCATGAAGTACAGCAGATGTGCTGCGTTGCGAAAGGCGCAAAACACGGGCCGGCCCCCATACCCGAAGAAGGGAAATGGGTAAAGTCCAAAGAAATCCGCGACGTCAGCGGGCTTACGCACGGCGTCGGCTGGTGCGCTCCCCAGCAGGGAGCTTGCAAGTTGACCTTAAATGTCAAAGAAGGTGTAATAGAAGAAGCGCTGGTGGAAACTTTGGGTTGTTCCGGAATGACCCATTCCGCCGCAATGGCCGCGGAAATTCTTCCTGGAAAGACAATCCTCGAAGCCCTGAACAGCGACCTCGTCTGCGACGCCATAAACGTGGCAATGCGCGAACTCTTTCTCCAAATAGTTTACGGCAGAACCCAAACCGCGTTTTCTGAAAATGGACTTCCAATAGGAGCCGGTTTGGAGGACTTGGGAAAAGGCCTGCGCTCCCAGGTCGGAACAATGTTCTCCACAAAAGAGAAGGGTCCCCGCTATCTCGAAATGGCTGAAGGATACGTCTTGGAAGAAGGTCTCGACGAAAACAACGAAGTAATAGGCTACAAGACCGTCCACTTGGGCAAAATGCTCGAGGCCATAAAGAATGGAATGGACGCCAACGAAGCCCTCAAAAAGTTTACGTCTGTAAAAGGTCGTTTTGAAGACGCCGTAAAGGTTATTGATCCCCGCAAAGAATAGGAGTGGAAAATGTCTATCACATTTGAAAGTTATGACAGGCGCATAGACAAAATCAATAAGGTTTGCGCCCAGTACGGATTGAAATCCTTGGAAGACGCCAAGTCCCTTTGCGATTCCAAAGGCATTGATGTTGACGCCATAGTGAAAGGTATACAGCCGATAGCATTTGAAAATGCTGTATGGGCATATACGCTCGGCGCGGCTATCGCCATCAAGCTCGGCAGCAAAAGCGCCGCCGAAGCCGCCGAAAATATCGGCAAAGGTCTGCAGGCCTTCTGCATTCCCGGTTCAGTGGCAGATTCGCGCGAGGTTGGATTGGGCCACGGCAATCTTGGAGCAATGCTCCTGCGCGAGGAAACCCAGTGCTTCTGCTTCCTGGCCGGCCACGAGAGCTTCGCGGCTGCCGAAGGGGCAATAGGCATAGCCCGCACAGCCAATAAGGTCCGCAAAACCCCCCTTCGCGTAATCCTTAACGGATTGGGCAAAGACGCCGCATACATAATATCCCGCATAAACGGGTTTACAAGCGTCGAGACCGAATATGACTACGCCACCGGAGAACTTAAAATAACCAAGGAAACTCCGTTCTCAAAGGGCGAAAAGGCAAAAGTTCGCGTGTACGGCGCCGACGACGTCTCTGAGGGTGTTGCCATTATGATAAAAGAAGGCGTGGACGTATCCATCACCGGAAATTCGACCAATCCCACAAGATTCCAGCATCCTGTTGCGGGAACATATAAGAAGTGGGCCATTGAGCACGGGAAAAAATATTTTTCAGTGGCTTCCGGCGGCGGTACGGGCAGAACCCTGCATCCGGATAATATGGCCGCAGGCCCGGCCTCGTACGGTATGACGGACACCATGGGCAGAATGCATGGCGACGCTCAATTCGCTGGATCATCGTCAGTTCCGGCCCACGTTGAAATGATGGGGCTTATTGGAATGGGCAATAATCCTATGGTTGGTGCGACTGTCGCTGTTGCCGTGGCTGTCGAAGAGGCTATGGGAAAATAGAAAACACCTTGTAAGATTTTACCTTTCTTACGAGTTTAAAGGCGGCGCCGGCATAGTTTCGGCGCCGTCTTTTTTAATCCGTTTTTGTTTAATATGTTTTCCAATGCTTCACGCTGTTCTGGAATGTCGATTTTTTTAGGGATAAAATTTTTTATTTTTTTGGAGAAGTCGAAGAATTGCCGTTTTTTTTGCGCGAGATAAATTATGGTTGTATTTTAAGGTCGCTGTTTTATAAAAATGTGGCTTATGAAAAAATCTAATACCCTTTTTGCGTGCGCGGCTTTTTGCGTGTTGACGGTAATGCAGGTATATGCGCAAGATGCGGATTCAACTAATGCGGTGGCGTGTCTTGGCAAGGTGGTGCCCGGGGCGAGAGTCTCGAAGTTGGCGGCGGAATCTCTTTCGGGAACGCAGTGCATCGTGGACAGCTTGAATGTGGCGCGCGGAGACAAGGTGGAAAAAAATTCCGTTGTGGCGTCAATAAAAGGACATGAACGGGCAAAGTCGGCTGTTGAAAGGGCTAAAGCCGCGCTTGCTGTCGCAGAATCGGCCCGCGACATTAAAATCCTCCAGCAGAAAAATTTGATTGCGGACTTGGAGGGCACTTTCGCCCAGAATCAAAAAGTCATAGACGAAAAAGACCCTCCGCGCCGCGAGCGCGAGCAACTGGAGTATGAACAAGAATCCCTGTCGCGTAGAATATCGCAGGCAAAAGCCATGCTGCCGCTTGTAGAAAAGAATGAAACCGCCATTGTCAACGAGGCGAAAACGGCCTTAAAAGAATCTGAACTCGCGTATGAAGGTCATTTTGTAAAGGCGCCGATTTCCGGCGTTGTGGTGGAAACCCACATAAGGGTCGGAGAAGCGGTGGGCATGGAGGGTATATGCGAAATAGCCGATACAAATAGCATGTATGTCGATGCCGAAGTGTATGTGTCGGACGTTTCTAAAATAAAAGTGGGGGATAAGGCCGAGATTTTTTCAGATGCGTTGGGCCAGGAGCGTTTTTCTGGAACCGTAACGGAAATATCGAATTTTGTTCGCAGCAACAGAATATTCAGCACGGATCCTGGGGCGTATTCCAACCTGCGGGTCGTAGTGGTAAAGATAAGGCTTGATAATCCGCAGAAATTTAAAGGACTTATCGGTTCGCAGGTAAACGTGCGCATACTTACTGATAAAGCGTAATAGAAGCTTTGTGGCAAAAGGAAAAAAGAGTCTTTACGAGCGCGTTATCCCCTTGGGAATTCCCATAGCGTGGATGCAGCTTACAAGCGAACGCAAACGTTTTGCCGTGGCATTGGCGGGCATCACTTTTGCGGTGACAATGATGCTTTTCCAAATGGGGCTGCAAAGGGCTCTTTACAGACAAGTTGTTGGGCCGCTGGTTATGCTCGACGCCGATGTTGTCCTGGTAAGCCCGAATTACGAGTATTTCGGGGTGGGGCGGGGATTTCCCGCGGTAAGGCTTTCGCAGGCGTATTCTCTGAATGAAGTTGTGTCGGCGAACGGAATAAAACTTGGCTGCATGTCATTTAAAAATGTAGAAGACGGGCGCGAGCGCGATATATTCGCAATCGCGTTTGATCCGTCAAAAGACGTATTTCTGGCTCCGGAAATAAAACGGAATCAAGGACTGCTCAAGCGCAGGGGAGATATTCTTTTTGACGCGCAGTCCCGCGACCAATATGGACGCGTAGAGGAGATTTTCAACGAGCGCGGCGGGAAATTTCTGCGCACGGAGTTGTCGGGGGTAAAATGCGACATAGTGGGACTCGTCGAAATAGGGGCGACTTTTGCCGCCGACGGAAACGTGTTGATGAGCCTCGACACTTATTCCCTGATTTGGCCAAATATGCCAATGGGCGTTTACGATGTGGGTGTAATAAAATTAAAGGAGGGCTCCGACGTGGAATCCGCAGTGGGGCGTTTGAATGAGATGTTTCCGGACGATGTGCGCGTTATGAGCAAGACAGATTTTATCGAGGCCGAAAAAGATTACTGGGCAGTCAGGACTCCGATAGGCTTTGTTATAGGGGCGTCTATGGCTGTGGCGATATTTGTGGGGGCGGTTATAGTCTATCAGATACTTTATACGGACGTATCCGAGCACATTCCGGAATATGCTACGCTTAAGGCAATAGGTTTCGACGACACTTTTTTCATTTCAATAATATTGCAGGAGTCGCTGATATTGTCGTTTCTGGGTTTTATACCGGGAGTCGGACTTTCGGCGATACTTTATAAAATGACGCGGGACATCGCGAATATGCCGACGTACATGAGCGGTGCGGATATGCTTATAGTATTCGGATTGTCTCTTGCCATGTGCATGGCCGCAGGACTCCTTGCAACCCGCAAATTGCGCAGGGCAAATCCTGCGGATATATTTTGATAAACAAAACATGAGCGAGCCTAAAAAATACACAAGAGCCGAAATAGAAGCGGTAATGCCCCAGCAAGACCCCTTCCTTTTTTTGGATAGCGCCGTCATAGACGGATATACAGCCTACGGAACCTATAAAATAAAAGGTGACGAAGATTTTTTGCGGGGGCATTTTAAAAATAATCCCGTGTTTCCCGGGACGATAATGCTGGAGGCATTCGGACAACTTGGGGTGTTGTATCTCTTGAAGGCGTCGGTTCCGGAGATAGCCGGCCCGGTTGATTCGTCTAAAATTTTTGTCACATCGTTGGAGATGGCGCGGGTTATGCGCATATGCAGGCCCGGAGATGTAATGGAGGTAAAGGCGGAGGCTGTGCGCCTAAGGCATCCGATAGCGGCGTTTAGGGGGCATATGGAGGTCGCGGGGGAGCGCGCGGCCTTTGTGGAAAAGACATGCCTTACATTCGATTATTTGAAAATCTAATTCTTTAATACAATGAAAAAGCGCAGTGTGGTAATAACGGGAATGGGATTTGTGACAAGCATAGGCAATGACGCCGACGCTGTCGCAGATAGCTTAATCAATTTAAAAAACGGCATAGAACTCTATCCGCCTTTCGCCGATCCGGCAATTCCAGTAAAGTGCGTTGGTACGATAAAAGATTTTGACTGTTCGAGCGCGGATCCGGAAGACTGGACATATCCGCCGCGCTATTCTTTGCGCCGCGACGTCTTGCGCTCTTTTGCCCCGCATTGCCTGTACGCTTATTGCGCGATGCAACAGGCCATAGAAAGCGCCAAGCTTACGCCTGAGGATATATCAAATCCTATGACGGGCATGTACACGGCTTCCGCAGGCTCTACGGGCATGATGTACCATCATCTTAAACGAATGGACAAAGTTGGGGTGACGCGCAGTTTCCCCTTCGCGATAATCTGTTCAATCGTTGGCACGCTTTCATTCAATCTTGTATCTGCTTTTAAAATAAAAGGCGCAAGCTGCGGATTTGCTTCGGCCTGCGCGAGCAGCTCTCACGCCGCGGGTTTCGCATACGACGAAATTGCCTCGGGCAAGCAGTCAAGAATGTTCGTGGTTGGCGGCGAGGACGGCGACTATTACACTTTGCTGCCTTTTGCCGGAATGCGGGCGTTGAGTATGAATTCCGATCCTGCTAACGCTTCAAGGCCTTTCGATAAAAATCGCGACGGTTTTGTAGGCACTGGCGGAGGCGTCGTTTTGGTCCTTGAGGACGAGGAGCTTGCGCGCAGCAGGGGCGCGGACATATACGCGCGCGTAATCGGTTGGGGGCAGGCGAGCGACGGATACAACGTCGCGATACCGCACCCCAACGGCGACGGTGTGGTTATGGCCGTGAAGCGGGCATTGGACGACGCCGGCATAAAAGCTTCCGACGTTGGATACATCAACGCCCATGCAACGTCCACCCCGATGGGAGATGCGGCGGAATTGAAAGCCATAAAATCTGTGTTCGGAGAGGGCAGTACTGCGATGATAAGCAGTACGAAAGCTTTGACGGGACACGGACTATCACTTTCCGGCGTGATGGAGGCGGCATTCTGCGCTCTTTCAATGCATAGGGATTTTGTTCCGGGATCGGCGCATATAACGGAATTGGATTCCGCAGCGGAAGGATTGAATGTAATAAGGGAATCGAAGATTGGTTCGCCAAAGATATCGCTTTCCATAAGCAGCGGTTTTGGAGGGGCCAATACCGCGATTCTATTCGAGAAGCCATGATATTTCTCTATCGCTTTCTTTTTCCGTTCGCATTGCTTGCGGCTCTCCCGTACTACGGCTGGCGCATGTTGCGCCGCGGAGGATATTCGAGAGATTTTATCCATAGATTTGGCGGACATAAACCGTTGCCCCAAAAATCGGCCGGCAAGCGCAGAATATGGATTCAGGCGGTAAGCGTGGGAGAAGTCGAGGCGATAGGGCCCCTTTTGTCGAAGTTGGCTGCCAATCCCTCTCTCGAAATTATAGTGACGACTACGACGAGCACCGGATACAGGATATTGACGGAGAAATATGCCGGACTATGCCTTTATGTTGGGGTATTTCCCATAGATTTTTATCCTTTCAGCAAGAGGACGTGGGATAATTTTAATCCCGATATAGCCGTTTTAATGGAAGGGGAAATGTGGCCGGAACATATGCATCAGGCGAGCGTCAGGAGGGCGGAGTTGTACCTCATAAATGCGAGAATGTCGGATAAGTCTTTTGCGCGCTACTCAAAAGTACTTTGGCTTTCAGAGCGCATACTAAAGAAATTTAAGCGGGTTGCGGCGTCGTCGGAATTCGATATGGACCGCATGATAAAGTTGGGTGTCCCCTCCGGGAGAATATTTTGTTCGGGCAATTTAAAGTTCGATGTGAAGCCCGGTTTAAATCTGTCTTTGGAAGGTAAGGCGGCATTGAGAAGGGAAATGGGCTTTGCGGAAAAATCGCTGGTGCTATTGGGTTCCTCCACATGGCCCGGCGAAGAGGAAATGCTGATAGAGGCTATGTCTAAAATTCGGGCGAGGGGCATAGATTGCCGTCTCCTGCTGGTGCCGCGGCATGCCGAGCGAAGGGAAAAAATAAAAAAACTTTTGGAATGCTTTCCGCATCATGTGCGCAGCCAATCAAAACAGGCTTCCGACGGCACGCTCATATATCTGGCCGATACGACCGGGGAACTTGGCGTGCTGACTCAAATAGCGGATATGGCTTTTATCGGTAAAAGTCTGCCTCCTAATAACGGCGGCCAGACTCCGATAGAATGCGCGGCGCTCGGAGTGGCTATGGTATATGGGCCAAATATGAGCAATTTTAGAAGGGTCTGTAAAACCTTGGAGCGTGAACAGGCGTGTTTTCGCGTGGAAAACGCCAAGCAGGCCGTAGAGGAACTCGTGAGGCTTGCGGGGCTCCCCGATATACGTTCGGAGACCGCTTATCGGGCAAAGAAATGGCACGACTCGAATATAGGGGCTACGGATAAAGTTGTGCAAATGTTAACGGGCAATTAGTTTTTATGAAAAAGAATAAAGATGCTCAGGCAAGTTGGGGCGGGCGTTTTTCCGAGCCGCCAAGCAAACTTATGTTGCGTTTCGGAGAGTCTGTATCGTTTGATAAGGCTCTGGCGGAGTTTGATGTGCGTGGGTCGTGCGCCCATGCGAAAATGTTGAGAGATGTCGGAATCTTGAGCGCTTCCGAATGTTCGCAAATAGTAAAGGGCTTAGAGAGCCTTCTCAAAAAGATAAAATCCGGGGATTTTGTGTGGGACGAATCATTGGAAGACGTCCATATGAATATAGAACAGGCCCTTACCGCAGAGGTTCCAGCGGCGGCGAAACTTCATACGGCTCGCAGCCGCAACGACCAAGTGGCCACAGATATGCGCCTGTTCTTCAAGTCCGCATGCGCGGATATGTCGGGTAGAATCAGGGCTCTTATGGCCTCTCTCGTGGAACTCGCAGACACTGCAAGAAATATATTCATACCCGGATATACCCATTTACAGAGGGCTCAGCCCGTCAGTGCAGCCCACCATATCCTCGCGTGGGTGGAGATGCTGGCCCGCGATTGTGAAAGATTTGCGTTCGCCGCGGACGGGGCAAACGTCTCGCCGCTTGGAAGCGGAGCCATAGCCGGAACTACCCTCCCGATTGACCGTTTCCGCTCTGCGGAATATTTGGGCTTCGTGGATTCGGATAGCGGGGAGCCGATTCTCACCGGCAATAGTATGGACGCCGTATCAGATAGGGATTGCTTCTTTGAATTTGCGTTTTCATGCGCCGTTTTGGGAGTTCATCTCTCGCGTATAGCCGAAGACGTCATTCTTTGGAATTCTTCCGAATTCGGATTTGTAAAATTGCCAGATTCATTTACCACGGGTTCCTCATTGATGCCTCAGAAAAAAAATCCGGATTCAATGGAGCTCATGAGGGGAAAATCCGCCAGAATGATAGGCAATTTAAACGCGCTGCTGGTTTTGGTGAAGGGGCTTCCGCTTACTTACAATAGAGATTTGCAGGAAGATAAACCGGCGGTATTCGATTCGTACGCGCAAGCGTCTATTTGCGTTGACGTATTGGCTGCGTGCGCGGCGGAAATCAAATTCAACCAGGGGCGGTGCGCGGCGGCGGTATCCGATCCTTTGTTGCTTGCCACAGATTTGGCTGATTATTTTGTCATGCGCGGAGTTCCTTTCAGAACGGCCCACCATATGGTGGGAAAGCTGGTCGCCCTTTCCGAAAATAAAAAAGTTCCGATAAACGAATTGCCCGACGAAGATGTATTCGGGGTGTGTCCGGAGGCCGATTGCGATTGGCGCAAAGTGTTCGACATAAAAAGAGCCTTTGCGATGCGCGAAAAGTTTGGCATGCCGGGTTTGGAGCAGACGAATTCCCAGATAGCGGCTTGGAGGGAATTGTTGGGAATGAAGTCGCATGATTCCAATAGTAAAAAGCGCGGCGCGGAATGCCGCGGGAAAAAGAAGTAAAGCCAATGTTTATTGACGAAGCCAATGTGAGCGTTAAGGCCGGGGACGGCGGAAATGGGTGCGCTTGTTTCAGACGCGAGAAATTCATACCTTTTGGAGGCCCTGACGGCGGGGACGGAGGCAGGGGAGGAAATGTGTATCTATTGGGCGACGAAAATATGGGCGATCTCGAAAAATACACCTTTTCCCCGAATGTTTTTGCGCCCAATGGAGCCAAAGGGGCAGGTCGCAATAAAACCGGAGAATCCGGAAAGGATTTGGACTTGCGCGTGCCTCCCGGGACAATCGTTTACAACGCCGAGAACGGAGCTCTTGTGGCTGAAGTATTGAAGCACGGAGAACGCATTTTGTTGCTGCGCGGAGGCAAGGGAGGATTGGGGAACGCCCATTTTAAGAGCTCGACTAACAGGGCTCCACGTCAGTTCACCTACGGTACGCAGGGGGAATCCGGCGAATTTAAACTTGTCCTTAAGACTATTGCGGACGCGGGAATGGTCGGATTCCCAAATGCCGGCAAATCGACGTTGGTCGGCCTTCTGACTCCTGCGCGCCCGAGAGTCGGAGCGTATCCGTTTACGACGCTTCATGTAAATGTTGGGGTGCTGGAGTATCCCGATAAATATGAGCGCCTCGTATTGGCCGATATTCCCGGATTGATTAGCGGAGCCAGCCAAAATAAAGGTTTGGGCCATAAATTTTTGAGGCACATAGAGCGCTGCAAAGTTTTGATTCTGCTTTTGGACATGGCAGGAATCGACGGAAGAAATCCGAAAGACGATTATAAGAATCTTCTCTCCGAGCTTAAATTGTATTCTCCGGAATTGCTTGAGAAACCTATGATAGTTGCGGCAAATAAAATGGACGAGCCCGAGGCCGAAAGTTATTTGAAATCTTTCAAAAAGAAATATCCCGGACTCGACTTGATACCGATATCGTGCGTGTCGGAAGAGGGAATCCCGGAATTAAAGGAGGAAATATACAGAATTTGTAAAGCGCGCGAGAAATCGGAATTTTAACGCCCTTTATCAAATTAAACCACCGCAGACAACCCGTCAAAATAGGGCCCCTTGTGAGTCTTGCGACGGTGCATCGGAATCTTCAGAGCTTGCGGGATTGCCGATATTTTGCGGGCTTTCTGCCCGAAATCCGTCGGATAATATATCCGCATTTTTGAATGGCGGGTATATGAGAGGCACAATGGATTTTGCGCGGCGCGCCGAATCGTCAAAATCTATTATGCAGCCGCATATCCTATCGTCGCCCTCGGCCATTGTAAATTGCCGCGGCCTGCCGTCCAGAAACTTTTCAATGATGGCGTTTTTGTCCCTGCCTAAACAGGAATTCCATGGGCCTGTCATGCCGGCGTCGGTGAGGTATGCCGTACCGTTCGGCATAATTCTGGCGTCGTTTGTGGGGATATGGGTATGCGTTCCGAGCACACAAGATACCTTGCCGTCCAAATACCACCCCATAGATACTTTTTCGGAGCTTGTCTCAGCGTGAAAATCCAACAATACGGCGTCGCACATCTCGGAAAGCTTTGCGGACATTTCCGCTGCAGCCCTAAAAGGGCAATCGGCTTTTATTTTCATCAGAGTTTGCCCGAGAAGGCAGAACACCCCGAGTTTTTTCCCGTCTCGTTCCACTATGACAAAATCGCGCCCGGGGTTTCCCGGCGGAAGATTTGCCGGCCGGCATATGTTTTCTATGGACTCTATTTCGGAGATGAGGCATCGCTGGTCCCATATATGGTCGCCTAAGGTTATGGCGTCGATGCCGCATCTCGAAAGCTCTTCCGCCATATTTTTTGTTATGCCGTTGCCGCCTGCGGAATTTTCGCCGTTGGCAACCACGAAGTCTATGTTGTGGAGCTTCTTCAACATGGGGAGATTGTTGGACAGAATCTTTCTGCCCGGTTTCCCGACAATATCCCCTATGAATAGTATCCTCATTAAATAAACCCCAGCTTCTTTGACAATTCGCGCATGTCGGCAACTGCTCCAGATGCCGACAATTCAGAGGGCAGTTTTACTATCAATCCGCGCTTGGAATAAAAATCCACAAGTGGCTTTGTGGAACTCTTAAACACGTCGAGACGCTTTTTTACAGTTTCGGGTTTATCGTCGTCTCTGATAAAGAGCTGCCCGCCGCACTTGTCGCATACGCCATCTACCTTTGGCGGGTTGAACTCTTTGTGGTATGGGGTCTGGCAGTCCTTGCAAATCATTCTGCCGGATATGCGCCTTATTATCTCATCGTCGGGAACGTCGAGATAAAAAACCGCTGAAATGCTTTCGCCGATATCCTCGAGAATCTTATCGAGCATTTCCGCCTGTCCGATGGAACGTGGAAATCCGTCGAGCACGAAACCGTTTTTTGCGTCTGGTTCAGATAGCCTCTGTTTCACCATGTCGGCGGTTATTCCGTCAGGGACGAGCTCTCCTTTATCCATATAAGTTTTTGCCAATAAGCCGAGTTCGGTCTTATTCTTCAGATTGAACCGGAATAGATCGCCGGTCGCAACTTGAACTATGTTTAATACTTCGCAGAGGGCTACGGCGCGCGTTCCTTTACCGCTGCCTGGGGCTCCGAGCATTATGATGTTTGCCTTTTTCATTGTCGCAAAAATATAAGTTTGAAAATACTCCGCGATTCGGCAAGCATTTTCGCAAGAAAGGAGCTTGTATGGTAAATTCTATTTGCGGGGTATGGGCGTCTCCGGACGGTTCGGTTCATTTGGCTTTGGCAGACGGAGATTCTGCTGATTCGCAGCGGTATGTCGTATCGGAATCTTTTAGCCCGTTTATATGGCTTCTTTCAGAGGCCGATTTGTCGGAATCGCAATCTTCGGAGAATATCCAACTTTCCGGCCCAAATTTTGCCCGCCTTAGAAAACTTGCAAGGTTTCCGACCCCCGGTGGACTTGACGCGTTTTTCAAATCGCGCGACAAGAATCTTCCGGTTCAAAAAATATCGTCTATTGAAAATCAATATCTGCTTTCAGGACGTCTGAGAATGTTTGCAAATATGACGTTTCCTTCGCTGCGCAGGATTCAGCTCGATATAGAAACTTATTCCGAGAAGGGTTTTCCCAAGGCGTCGCGCCAGGGCGATAGAATTATAGCTGTTGGGATATCGGGCTACGGAGGCAGGAAGATAATAGAATTGGAGGATTTCTCCGACGCCGCGGAACGAAAGCTTCTCGAATCCCTAAATAAGGAAATAAAAAAGCGGGATCCCGATATTATAGAGGGACACAACATTTTTAATTTCGATTTGCCGTATTTGGCCGAACGCTGCAAGCGGGTCGGGGCGGATTCGGATTGGGGACGTTTCGGGGCCCCCGTGAAATTCCGTTCGAGCCGCTTGAAAATTGCGGAGAGAATATACACCTATATGCGCTGCGATATTCCCGGGCGCACTATTGTGGATACAATGCTGCTTGTTCAGATGTTCGACATCAGTGCGAGGGAAATGCCGTCATATTCCCTTAAAGAGTCGGCGGTACACTTTGGCTTGAGCGATCCAAATGAGAGAACTTATATACCGGGAAGGGAAATCCAAAATATATTTCTGTCGGATAAAAAACGGTTTAGGGCGTATTTATCCGATGATTTACGCGAAACCGCGGGCCTTTCAGAGCTGCTTTTGCCCACTTATTTTGCGCAGGTAAAGAATTTCCCCATGACATTTCAGGAATGTTTACTGCGCGGTTCGGGAATGAAGGTGGAGTCCCTATTCCTCGAAAAATATTTCGAGGCCAAGGCGGCTTTGCCTCTTCCGCAGGGGAGCGGATATTTTGAAGGGGCCCTGTCGGAAAGCTACAAGCTTGGGGTGTTTAAAAATGTTCTACATTACGATGTGGCGTCTCTATATCCGAGTTTAATGTTGGTGATGGGAAAATGTCCCTCGAACGACTATCTCGGAGTATTTTTGCAGGAGCTTAAGGCTTTGAGAGAATACAGGCTGAAGTATAAAGCCAAAGCGAGGGAGGCGGAGTCGGAATTATTGAGGGCGGAGTTCGACGCCCGCCAGAAAAGTTTTAAGATATTGATAAATTCTTTCTACGGCTATCTGGGATTAGATATGGCCGTTTTTGGAGATGTAGAGTTGGCAAGGGAGGTCACCGCTCGCGGCAGGGAACTCTTGCGCGGCCTCATAGAAGCTTTTAAATCGCTGAATTGCGAGATTCTCGAGGCCGATACCGACGGTATATACCTAACTTCCGGGGAATATTTCGACCGTCCCGGAGAACTCCTAAAAAAAGTAATGCATGCCATGCCCGACGGAATTGAGTTGGAACACGACGGCTCTTTTGAGGCGATGCTTTGCTATAAAACAAAAAATTACGCCCTCATGAAAGGCGGCGACATCATTTTGCGCGGTTCGAGCTTCCGCAATCGCTCGGCGGAAAAATTCCTGCGCACTATGACAGAAACTCTTATTTCGTCGCTGTTGCGCGGGGATGTTAACCGTATAGAAGCTCTTATCTCCGATATTGTTTCAAAAATAAAGGCCGGAAAAGCCGATATATACGATTTAGCCAAAGGGGAATACTTGGGCAAGAATCCGGAAGCGTATGAGCGCGAGATTGCCGAGACGGGCAAGGGGAGGCGCGCCGCTATGGAAGTAGCTTTAAAGATGTCTCCGCGCCCGCAAGCGGGAGAAAAAGTATTGTACTATATATCCGCGGCGGACGGTAAAAAGACTTCGGATTGGAAACGGGCAATGCCGGTATCGGAGTACGATCCCCAAAAGACTCCCTATGACGTTGACTACTATTTGAAAAAGATAGACGATTGGCGTGAACGGTATTCGGACCTGCTTCAGGGCGTGAAAATTCCTGCTGACACTCCCGTCCAGGGCGAACTCTTTGGATCTGGAGAGTTCTGACAACTCCTAAAATGGCTTGATAAAATGCGGGATTTTAAGTTTACTCCGCAAAGATGAAAATTTTAACATACGCAGACAAAAATTTTTGGAAAATTCTCGGACGCTTTGCCCGCCCCCAGGAAACATCGGGCGATGTCTCCGACATAGTCGCTAAAGTAATAGATACTGTGCGCAACCGCGGAGATGCGGCTGTTGCGGAATATACGAAAAAATTTGACGGGGCAAATCTTAAACCTTCGCAGTTCCGCGTTTCCAAAGATGAATTTAAGTCGGCTATGCTTAGAGTGGCTCCTTCTAAACGGGCCATGATGCGGGAGGCCGTAAAGTGCGTAAAATTCTTTAACGAGCATTCCAAACCTAAAAATTGGAGGAAGAAAAACCCCCATGGGGCGCTTGTAGGAGAGAATTTTTATCCTATAAGGAGGGTGGGAATATACGTTCCGGGCGGAAGCGCGCCTTTGGTATCTACGGTCATCATGACTGCAACCCTCGCAAAAATAGCGGGTTGCAAGGAAATATGCGTATGCACTCCGCCTAATTCTTCGGGAGAAATAAACCCATACATACTTTGCGCCCTTAACATTCTCGGAATAAGCGAGGTCTATAAAGTCGGCGGGGCCCAGGCTATAGCCGCGATGGGCGTAGGCACAAAAACTATTCCCGCCGTAGATAAAATATACGGCCCCGGAAATTCGTTCGTTATAGAGGCTAAACGCCAACTATTCGGAAGTGTCGGGTGCGATCTTCTTCCGGGACCGAGCGAAATCTTAATCGCCGCCGACGATTCCGCCGATATAAAATTTGTTGCGGCAGATCTGCTGTCGCAAGCCGAACACGGCAGCGGCAGGGAAAAAATATATCTTGTGACAACCTCGAAAACCCTTTCGGAAAACATAGGCAAAGTCCTAAAAATCATGTCCGAAACATTGTCGAGGGCCGAGAAGCTCATGAATATAATCGACAAGGGAACTTTTGTCGTTTTGGTTCCGGACCTCGATGCGGCGGCGAATGTGGCCAATTTTATAGCTCCTGAGCATATGGAAATTCATGTGAAGAATCCCGACGGATTCGCAGGAAAAGTCCATACGGCCGGGGCGATTCTTTGCGGGGGGCTTACTCCTACGGTTTTGGGAGATTTTACCGCTGGGCCGAGCCATACGCTTCCAACGGGAGGTACGGGTAGATTTTCCGGGGGGCTCCAAGTGGCGGACTTTATGAGGCGCAGCTCTTTCGTTAAATACGATAAACCCTCAATTAAAAAGGCCGCTCCGGTAGTCGCAGCTTTTTCTGAAATGGAGCATTTAGACGCCCATGGGAACAGCCTATTGACAAGGCTTAAATGACAGAAAAAACACGGGTGTTTTTATGGACGGTTTTGCCGAGACTGAAAAAATAGGAAGACTTTTACGGGCAAATAAAAGGCTTGCCCGCAAACTGTCCCGCATAGAAACACTATTTGACGCTATTCAAGCTGCGATTGTAGTAATATCCGGTGACGGCTCTATAAGGTTTGCAAATGCGTTTGCAAAAAATCTGCTTCCCGTAGGCGCGGCGAGTTCTATATACAAAATAATACCCGGCATAGAAAGCGCAATAGAATCGGTCTCAAAAGATGGGAACGTAGCCGTAAGAAGGGAGTTTGAAATAGACTATCCGGAGCGCAAATTACTTTCTGCTCAGGTAATACCTTTCGATTACGGCGACGATAGTTCGACTTTTGCAGTTCTGATAAGCGATATCACAAAAGAGAAATTGTCCACGCAGGAGAAAATCGAAAACGAAAAGATTGCCTCTGTGTTAAATCTCGCTTCCGGAGTGGCCCATGAACTGGGAAATCCGTTGAATTCAATAGGAATACATTTACAGCTTGTAAAAAGGCGCTTGTCTAAGCTTGAAGGATTGTTTGAGTCCAATCGTTCGCAAATGGAGGAAATTTCCGAGAGCGTAGAGATATGTTCATCGGAAGTCGCAAGGCTCAATGCCATAATAGAGAATTTTTTGAAAGCCTTGCGGCCAATGAAGCCGGATATGCGCGAATGCGACCCCATAAAGCCTCTCGCCGAAACATTAAAGATTTTGGACCATGAGATTTTGGATATGAATGTTGGAGTTTACGTCAATACCGATACTCCAATGCCGAAAGTTTTCGCCGATGAGAATCTCTTGAAGCAGCTCTACTTTAACATACTAAAAAACGCGATGGAGTCGATGAAAGACGGTGGGCGCATAAACATTGTAGCCAAAGGCGACGACGAGTTTGTAAAAATATCGTTTTCCGACACCGGGTGCGGAATGGACGAAGACCATATGGCTAAGCTCTTTACTCCTTATTTTACAACAAAGCCCACTGGCCACGGATTGGGAATGACGATAATAGCTTCCATAGTGCGCGCCCACGGGGGGAAGATAGACGTTGAAAGCCGCTCAGGAAAAGGCACGACCATTTCCGTATTTATTCCGCGGAAAGAGCGCCACGTAAAGATGCTTGAGGCGTAGTTGGATATTACCTCATTACGCCTATTTTTAGGGAGGCGCACGTGCTGCCCGAAGACGGCGAAAGCCCTCTGGCAAATGCTATGGCCCCGAGTATATTATCCATGCGCTCCCTGCAAAAATCTGGATTAAATTCCCTGACATAAAGAATAGCCTGAGCTGCAACGCCTATATGCGAAGGCATATTTGAATCCGTAAGCAGCATGGGCCTGGCGAAATTTGCAAGGGCTGAGTTTTTGGAATTCAGGTACCATAGTCCGTTGGGGGACGAATAGTATGCGTTCATCTCGTCCAAAGTAGCGGCGGCGGCGTTTAGATATTTTTCATCGGAGGTAATTCTGTGGAAGTCGGCAAATAGGTTTGCGAGCTCGGCGTATTCCAGAGCGGAAGCCTGGGAATCTTCCTTTTCGAGCGGCAAGGCGGGCATTTCTCCCCTGCGGCGAAGGATTTCCTCAAGCTTGTTGGCGCAGCGTTTTGCGGATTCAAAAAGCTCCTTGTCGGAAGAATGTAGATTGTAGGCCCTAAGAAGGAAAGATGCGGCCAGTATGTTTGGCAGGAGTTCCGCGCTTTTGCCGCTTTCCGAAAATAAGCCTTCAGAGCCTTGCAGGGGTAGTAGGGAATCGGCTATTTTTCTAACAGTAGCGGATACGGTTTTATTGGCGTTAAAAAGTCCGGATTCCGCAAGGGCGCGAGCTAACAACACTTTTTCGGAGAATTCGGGATTTTGCTTTAATCGCAGATAAATAATATCTGTTGCGGCCAATGCTGCGGCTCTTGCCCGCTGATAGCGGATGTCTGTCGAGGCTATGCGCATTGCAAGGCGGGCGTTTTCAGAAAGTACTGCGGCGGGCAAAGAAATACTTTTGGGGTTGCGCATCATGACGTAAAGCCCCATAGATTCCGAATTGAGAAATAGGAGCTTTGAGATGTACGGAGCCGCGGGAAGCTTCGATTTTACAGGAAATTCCGGGACAGACTTCCGCCCTAAATCGAGAATTCTATTTCGATTTTCGGCGTATTCTCTGGCAATGGTTGACAAAAACGCCCCGAGCTTTTTTGGGGAATCTTTTATGGTTTTAGTTCCAAGAAATAGAGGGGAAAGGCGCGGCGACAACACGGCTATGGAAAACTCGCACGCTTTGCCGCCGTTTCTTATGGCTGCGTTTGATATTATTGAATCAAAAATTTTTGCATCCGCAGGCCATGCGGCCGCGTTAAACTCTACTTTGAGAAATTCGTTTAAAATTGGGTTGCCGGAATTTACAAGGTTTAGCTTGTCGGGAACGCGAACCAAGAGTATTGGTTTGTCGGCGCGCCTCGCTTCCGCTTCGATGTTTTTGCCCCATTGGCCTCTTAAAATCTCTTGTGGGGGGGATTTGGATCCGGATTTTTCAAAGTGTTGCGATATCGCTATGGCCGCGAAGAATAGGCTCAACGCGCCAAATAAAAATACGAGAAATCGCCTCCACTTTTCCACTCGAAAATAAGACACTTTTTATATTTAAAAGTGCCGTAAATTTTTACTCTAATCCAGATTATAGTAGGCATTGCATATAGCCATTGCCGTTAGAGATGCAGTGTCGCATTTCATGACATTCTGCCCGATTTTTACGGGAAGAAAACCGGCTTCGGCGGCGAGCGAATATTCATTAGGGCTCATGTCGCCCTCCGGCCCTGTGAGAATACATATGTTTTTGGGGCGTTCTTTTATTCCGTTTAATACTTCAATTATGGGCTTTGCGTCCGACTGGAGACTCGACACTATCTTTAAATTAAAGTTTTCGGCGGATTCGGATATGAATTTTCTAAAAGTTATGGGCTCGCTTACAGTGTATGCTGAAAAATTTGCAGATTGCTTTATCGCCTCTACAATATGGGTGCGCCATTTGGCGGATTTTCTCTCCGCGTCATGGGCGTCGAATCTGACTTGCGAGTAGTCCGATATAATGGGTATTATTCCGGAAGCCCCCACTTCGACAGACTGTCGCAGAATGTCGTCGAAAACTTTTCCTTTTGGAAGGCATTGGGCTGCGTAGATTTTTGAGCGCGGAGATTCTATTTTAAGCTTTTGCAGTAGTTCGAGCTCCGCCCGTTTGGGAGAGGATTCTCGTATCCTGCAACGCCAGACATTTCCATTAAGATCAAAGGCGTCTGCGGCATCTCCCGGGCATGCGCGCAAGGAGCCGCACAGGTGGCGGCTTTCGTCCTGGGACAATTCTATAACATCGCCCTCCGAAAAATCTTCCGGCCGGCGCGTTAGGGAAAAATCGAAATAAGCCCTAAAGCCTGACATGCGAAACAGCTTGCACTTTTTAAGTAATTTGTAAAAATTTTTTTCATGCAAAATGACATGACACCGGGTTTGGTTCTTCGAGGCAAAAAAATAGTGCTCGGAGTTTGTAGTTCAATTTCCATATATAAGGCGGCCGAGTTGTTATCGCGACTCCTTTCTTTCGGTTCCGACGTGCATGTGGTGATGACCGAGAATGCCACGAAACTCATGTCGCCGCGAATTTTTCAGACGCTGTCGCGCAACGACGTTTATTGTTCAATGTGGGACCACATTGCCGATTGGAAACCCGAACACATAGCTTTAGCCGAAAGCGCGGATTTGCTTCTGGTTGCTCCCGCCACCGCCAATACCATAGGAAATTTCGCCAACGGATTGGCTCCTGACATGTTGTCGGCGGTGTTTTTGGCGACCTTGGCGAAAGTTCAGATTGCTCCTGCTATGAATTGCAATATGTATGCCAATCCCGCAGTGATAAAAAACATAGCGGAGCTGAAGGCGCGCGGAGTTTTCTTTACTGAGCCCGAAGATGGAAAGTTGGCCTGCGGAATTACCGGCAGGGGGCGTTTGGCTTCGATTGACAGCATAATTGCGGATTCCATAAAAATACTTTCCGATCTTTAATTTATGAGAGAGGCTTGGAAAAGCATAAGGGAAGAACTTTTGCGTCGCTCCGTTGAAGGCGAGGAATTTATAAGCATTAGCGACGATTCAATGTCCCGGATAAATTCGGCGCTTTCCTCCATGCCGAAGGGGGAAGATTCGGTGCCGGGTGAGCCTTTAACCGGAAATAAACGAATTCCTCCTCAAGATGATGTTAAAGAAATAGAATTTGCCTCAGAAATAAATATAAGCCTTGACTCTCCCTCTGATGCCATGCGCCGCAAAAAAGTTTTAATAAATGGAAATTCCGATTTTAAAATAGCGCCAATTCCATCTCCCACTCCTTTTACGCTTCCAGATGGCGACAAGATTTCCAGATGGAATGCTTTGAGGGATATAGTATTGGGCGATCCCGTCTGCAAAGAGCATTTAAAACCCGGGAAGAAGGTGGTGTTTGGAGTTGGAAATCTCGACGCGAAAATATTCTTTTGCGGAGAGGCCCCTGGAGCTGACGAAGAAATTCAAGGGGAACCGTTCGTGGGTAGGGCGGGCCAGCTGCTTACGAAGATAATTTCCGCCATGGGGATAGCTCGTGGCGATGTTTATATAGGAAATATTATGAATTGGAGGCCGGAACTTCCTACATCGCGTGGAAACAGGCCCCCAACGGAAGAAGAGATGGCGTATTGCCTGCCGTATTTGAAGGCTCAGATAGAAATTGTGAATCCCCAAGTGGTGGTCGCGCTTGGAATGACCGCGGTGAACGGATTGCTGGGTGTGGATCCTTCGCGCCGAATGGGTAAAGTGCGCGGCAAATGGGCTTCCTTTGAGGGCAGAGATTTAATGATAACATACCATCCATCATTTCTCTTGCAATATGGCAGCAAAACAACAAAGCGCCTTGTTTGGGAGGATATGATGCTCGTAATGGAGCGGACGGGCATTCCCGTATCCGAAAAACAGCGCTCTTTCTTTTTATAAGTTTTTTTGCAAAAAGGCTTGACCAATTTTTTTATTTAACCATTTGGTTAAACCTTATGATTAAAGACGGCTGCCTTGTAGATATATTAAACGGAGTTTGCAAAGAACCCCGCACGCGCATATTTAAGGCGGCCATAGAAGAATTTGCCCAGAGGTCGTATATGGGGGCAAGGACGCGGGCGATAGCCGCAAAGGCAAAAGTTAATCATGCGGCCATAAGCTATTACTTCGGAGGCAAAAACAGCCTTTACATGGAAATAATAAGCCAGATTACCGACCTCGTATCGTCATATAACAAGCCCTTTGAGGAGAGGTATTTGGAGGTTGGCGATAACCCGGCAGCGGCCAAAGAATTGCTTGTGGATTTCATAATGAGCAAAGTGGCCCCCGAATCCGAAATAACGGATATTTGGAGATGTTTGCTGCTAATAATAATACACGAGGAGATAGGGGATAGAACGGGGGCTTATGAAATATTGTACAAAAAGATATTCGAACCTTCATTGGATTTTACAAAGAAGTTGATATCGGTGGTGTCTTGTAATGCGATTTCGGACGAAAACGCAAAAATAATGGCCCATATGTTATTTGGGCAAATTCAAATTTTTAATTATTCGCGCATAAGTTTTAAGCGCACTATGGCTTGGAAGTCGTTTGAAGAGTCCGAAATTCTAATTTTGAGAGAGAATCTTGAGGCAATAATTAAGAAAACATTTAACCTTTGAATAAATAACTTAAAGAAATATGAAAATACAGAACGGCATATTATTGTTCACTATCACTTGCGCTGTCCTTTGCGGATGCGGAGACGGAGGACCGTCGGCCGAGCACCAGGCCTATTTAAAAGCGCTTTCGGAAGTGAAAGTGGCTTCTCCTATAATGAGGAAAATGGATTTGTGGGACGAATACACCGCAAAAATAGAGGCTGTGGCCTATGTGGAGCTTCGCGCGAGGGTCAACGGATATTTGGAAAAAATATATTTTACGGAAGGCCAAGAGGTCAAAAAGGGAGATGTTCTCTTCTTGATAGATCCGCGCCCCTATGAGGCCGCATTGGATTCGGCGAAGGCAAACGTAAAAGAAGTTGAAGCCAGGCTTGTGTTGGCAAAGCACAATCTCGAAAGAGCAAAGGAACTTTATGCTGCAAACGCCATTTCCAAAGAAACTTTGGATACGAGGGAAAGTAGCTATATGCAGGAACAGGCGTATTTGCTGAGCGCTAAGGCAAATCTCAGAGATGCCGAGCTTAACCTTGAATTTACTGAAATAAAAGCTCCTATGGACGGCCGCGTAAGCGAGACTATGGTTGACGTCGGAAATCTCGTCACGGCCAATTCCACGCTGTTGACTACAATTGTTAGAAGCGATGTAGTGCAAGCGTATATCGAAATTAGCGAACGCGACTTTCAAAGGTATCAAGCTAACGGGCTATTTAAATTGATTGATATAAAAGCCAAAAAAGGGCCCGACGTGGAAGTCCTCACTCTCGGAGACGATAAGACGGTATATAAAGGGCACGTCACATATTACGACAACCGCATAGGGAACGAGACCGCCTCGCTGACTATGAGGGCCGATTTGGACAATAGCGACGGGAAACTCGCCGGGGGCATGTTCGCAAAGCTGCGCATGCGCAGCGGCGAACCCCAGATGTGCATGATTTTGCCGGAATCGGTTATAGGTACTGACCTTTTGAACAGGTATGTGCTTGTGGTGGATAAAGACAACGTAGTTCGCTACAAGGCGGTTCAAATAGGGCGCCTCGTCGGTGAATACAGGATTATAGAGGGGGGCTTGAATCCGCAGGACAAAGTCGTATTTGAAGGATTACAAAGAGCGGTTCCCGGGACTAAAGTGACGCCTATTCCGTATGAACATAAGGAAAAAAGCTCCGAGTAAAACTCCCATGAAAGTGTTTTAGCCATGAAATTTTCACACTTCTTTATAGACAGGCCGATTTTTGCGGCTGTCATATCCATTCTGATTACGCTGGTAGGCGTTGTCGGCTATATGAGATTGCCGGTGACGGAATATCCGGACATCGTGCCGCCTGCCGTAGTAGTCACCACGAATTATCCTGGCGCATCGCCTGAAATACTTATGGATACGGTGGTCGCCCCGTTGGAGCAGGAAATAAACGGTGTGGAGAACATGATGTACATGTCGAGCACTTGCAATGCCGACGGGTCTGTTATGATTACCGTAACTTTTGAGCTCGGCACAAACGGAGACATCGCCCAAGTACAGGTGCAAAACCGCGTTTCAAAGGCCGAAACGCGCCTTCCTGAAGACGTTCGCAACATAGGGGTGACCGTCAAGAAAAGATCTCCGGACATGCTTGTAGTCATAAATCTATATTCTCCGGACAAGAGCAGGGACAAGCTGTATTTGTCGAATTATGCGATAACGCAGATGATAGACAGGCTTTCCCGCGTTTACGGAGTGAGCGATGTCACAGTGTTCGGCTCGCGCGAATACAGCATGCGAATATGGCTGAACCCCGACAGATTGTCGCATTTCAATATGGATCCCGACCAGGTCGTGGCTGCATTGCGCGAACAAAACAAGCAGGTTGCAGCAGGAAAGCTCAATCAGCCGCCGCTTGCCTCAAAGGAGATTGCCCACGAGCTTCTCATTAACACGCAAGGCAGGCTTGAGAACGTTAAGGAGTTTGAAAATATAATAATAAAATATACTCCGGACGGAAAGACAGTAAGCCTGAAAGATGTGGCTCGGATTGAGCTTGGGGCGTATACATACAGCGATGACTCGTATATGAACGACTCCGAATCCCTTGGTATGGCGATATACCAGATTCCGGGCACAAATGCCCTTGAATGTACCGACCAAGTTTTGAAAGTTTTGCAGGAAATGCGCGAAACTTTCCCGGCCGGAGTGGACTACAAGGTGACCGTGGACAACACCGAGTATATCAGAAGCTCTATTTCGGCGGTTTACCATACGATTCTCGAGGCCGTCGTTTTGGTGGTTATAGTAATGATGGTATTTCTTCAGAATTGGAAGGCTTCTATTATACCGCTTTTTGCAATACCGGTATCGCTAATAGGAACATTTGCGTTCATGTCGCTATTCGGGTTTTCCATAAATAATTTGTCTCTTTTCGGATTGGTGCTTGCCATCGGCATAGTTGTTGACGACGCGATTGTCGTGGTGGAGAATGTTGAGCGAAATATGAAGGAAGGCCTTGACGCCTCAGCCGCGACCAAAAAGGCCATGACGCAAGTGCAGGGGGCGTTGATAGCCATAGTGTTGGTTCTCAGCAGCGTGTTTATTCCAACGGCGTTTGTTGAAGGCATATCCGGACAATTCTACCGGCAGTTTGCCTTAACCATTGCGGTTTCGACAATTTTGTCTGGTGTGGTGTCTCTAACTTTGTCACCGGCGCTTTGCGCGCTTTTTCTGCGCGCGTCGAATAAGAAGGACTTTTTTACGAGAGTGTGGGAATTCTTGTTCGGTTGGTTCTTTAGGGGGTTCAATTACTGTTTTGAAGCTGTGGCCAATGTTTACGGGCGCTTTGTGGCGCGCGCCGTGCGCTTTTGGATATTGGCTATAATCGTGTATGCGGGGCTCTTGGCATTTTCGTCGCATCTATTTAAAATAACTCCGAAGGGATTCATTCCCAAGCAGGATTCGGGATATATATTTGTGGCGGCGCAGCTGCCCGAAGGCATGTCTATTGCCCATACGGATGTCCTGATGAAAAAAATGTTTAACATAACTAAAAGTGTTGGGGGAATACAAGACGTATCCATTGTTGTGGGGCTTAACGGGGCTTCGTTTACCAAAACTTCCAACAGCGGAGCCATGTTCATAAAGTTGAAGCCTAAGGACGAGCGCTTAAAGAGGGGCGAAACTCTCGACAAACTGCTGGCCGAGTTGTCGTATCGTTTTGCCAAGGAGGTTCCTGAGGCGGCAACACACGTCCTTACGCCTCCCGCCGTAAAAGGCATAGGTATGGGAGGGGACTTCAAGGCAATGGTTCAGGATAGAACTACGCATGGCATAGAGGCCGTTAATAAATATACGAACCTCATAGCGGCGAAAGCTATGGAGCACCCCGATATAGCGATGGCTTTTACCACTTTCCGTGTTTCCTCTCCGCAACTCTATCTCGACATAGATAGGGAAAGGGCCCAAAAACTGAACGTTCCGATTTCTTCAATATTTAATACACTGCAGTACAATCTTGGTTCCGTGTACGTTAATGACTTTAATATCTTGAACCGAGTTTACCGCGTTATGGCGCAGGCTGAGGGTTCTCAAAGGACGGATATAAACGATATTTACAACCTTAAAGTGCCCAATGTGCGCGGAGTAAATGTTCCGTTTGGGTCTGTCGCCAACGTGAGGCGCACGGTGGGGCCTGAGAGCATAAGCCGCTACAATCTGTATCCGGCCGCAGAAGTGATGGGCAATTTGTCTCCGGGATATAGCACTGGGCAGGCTATGAAAGTCATAGAGCAAGTCGCCAAGGAAGTGCTTCCCGCCGGAATGGGCATAGAGTGGACCGACCTCGCCTTCCAGGAAAAGCGCGTGGGGAACACTGCCATAGTAATATTTACATTGTGCGTGGTGTTCGTATTCTTGCTTTTAGCGGCTTTGTACGAGAGCTGGACCCTGCCTTTGGCGGTAATACTTGTAGTGCCTCTTGTTCTATTGTTCTCAATCGGGGGCGTGTACCTTAGGGGCATGGATAACAACATAATGACTCAAATAGGGTTCGTAGTGTTGATAGGTTTGGCATGCAAGAACGCAATTCTCATAGTTGAGTTTGCAAAGCAGCGGCAGGAGAAGGGCGAAGACGTAATACATTCGGTGAGCATGGCTTCCAGAAACAGGTTGAGACCCATATTGATGACGTCCTTTGCGTTCATACTCGGCGTTGTGCCTTTGGCCTTTGGAGAAGGCTCCGGATCGGAAATGCGCCAGGCTTTGGGAACTTCCGTATTCTTTGGAATGTTGGGGGTCACAATTTTCGGCTTGGTATTTACCCCGATTTTCTTTTATATTATTCGGCGACATTTTAAAGCGTCAAATGCGGTTAAGGAGGTTTAATTGAAATGAGAAAATTTATTGGATTGACAATGCTGCCCTTATTTTTGGCAGGCTGTATGGTCGGGCCGGATTATGTTGCCCCCGACTCGGAAATCGCAAATCTCGATTTGAATAAGGAGAATTTTTCGCGCGATGCCGGATTGTGGAAGGAGTCAACTCCTCTGGACGGCATGCCAAAAGGGGATTGGTGGAGCGTATTTAACGATCCCCAGTTGCGTTGGCTCATGGAGGAGGCCAAGAAAAATAATCCGGATTTGGCCGCCGCGTTCTATGCGGTCGAACAGGCCCGCCAGAATGCGAGAATGAGCGAGAGCGAGCTATATCCGTGGGCTTCGGGCAACGCGACGTATTCGCGCACGGGAGATTCTAAGAATCTGAGGAGCTATCAGGGGACCTACGACAAATGGATGGTGGGGCTCGGCCTCACATGGGATCTCGACCTTTTCGGAAGGGTTCGCAGCCTGCTCGAAGCGGAAATAGCAAATGCGCAAGCCCAGTTGGACGCATACCAAAATGTAATGCTGATTCTTCAGGCGAATGTAGCGCAAACCTACTTTACACTTTGCCAGTATTCTTCAGAAATAGAATTGCTTGAGCGCACTCTGGCGGTTCGTAAGGATCAGAGCCAATTCGTGGAGCGCAGGGTTAAGTTTGACTTCTCAAGCGATCTCGACCTTCAACGCGCATTGCAGGAAGAATACGACGCAGCCGCCCAGCTTGCGGCTGTCAAACGCCAACAGGCCCTCGCTGAAAACCAGCTTGCCATACTTGTGGGCAAGACGCCGTCGCAACTGAAATTGAAAATAAAGCCTTTGGGGGACAAGCTTCCCAAAATGCCGCGGGCAGTGCCCTCACAGCTGCTTGAACGCCGTCCCGACATAGCGGCGGCCGAGCGCGCCGTATATGCCGCAAATGCCAGAATAGGAGCCGCCCAGGCCGGGTTCTATCCGACGGTTTCGATTTCGGCCAATACGGGATTGTCCGCCAACAAGATAGAAAAACTTTTGGACGCGAGCAGCTTTTCGTGGGGTGTAAGTCCGGAAATATATATTCCAATATTTCAGGCAAACCGCATATACGCCCAAAAGCAGGTTGCCCTGGCGGCTCATAAACAGACTCTCGAACAGTACAGATCCACGGTTCTCAACGCAATCGGAGAGGTCGAAAACGCCCTTGCAGACATAGATTTGCTGGAGGCCGAATACGCCCGCAGAAGCGAAGTGACAGAGGCTTCCAAAAAAGTTGAGGCTTTGACCAACAAACAGTACGATTTAGGTTATGTTGACTACTTTTCAGTCAGTGACGCCCAGAGGCAAGCCCTGTTGAACGAAAGAGAACAGCTAAAGCTTAAAGCCGACAGGTTTAGGGCTTGTGTGACTCTCGTAAAAGTTCTCGGCGGCGGGTGGAGCCTGCAGGACAGCGCGACATTTAAGCCCGAGTCTGGCTGGTATGAGAAAACAAAAGATATGAGCCAAGCTTCCGAGATGTTTGAGTCGAAAGAATAAAACATCTTCTTTCAGGAGATTTTTCCGCATCTAAAAATCTTCGATAGAGCCGCGCAATCTTACTGGCTGCGCGATAAAAAAGACGGGGAAATCAAAAAATCCGTGCTCCACAAACCGTAGGGCCGGATAGAATCGGGGGAGCTCAAATTGGAGAGCGCGGCAAGTGTGCACTTCTTGAATACGAGCCCGCCGGTTTGCGAGTTTATAAGGGTGTTTGCCAAAGCTTCCAAAAAAGGATTGTGGGATACTATTAAAAGGTCTCCTCCAAAAGACGATATTGAGGCAATGGTGCGCGCGACATCTCTCGGGTTATCTTCAGGAGTTATGTTTGAAACTTGCTGCAAGGGAGCGCTTATGTTCATTTCTGAACAGAAGATTTCCGCAGTGCGCTTTGCGCGTTCGTAAGGGCTGTGCCACACTTGGGCTAAATTGCAAAAACATCCGGAATCTATAAGGTCGCAGAGAAGCCGGATTTGATATTCCCCAAAGGGTGTCAGTTTGCGTTCAAAATCCGGAAAAGTTTCGTGAGCTTGGGCGTGGCGAAGTAGAAAAAGTCTCATCGAAAGACTTGGTTATTGTTATTTTAGGCAAAATGTCAAATCCAAAGCAAACGCTTTTTAGGATTTTGGCTATATCGTTTTTGAATAGCGCGGGGCGCCTTTGCCGAGCCTCCCGTCGAAAAGCATTGCTATATTGCGCAAAAAGAGCCTGCCGAGAGGCGTGACGGAAAATCCGTCGCTTCTCAATTCAAGTAGGCCGTCGCCCTCCATTTCCCGCAGGGCGGGGAATGCGTCGGAAAACTTGGCTTTGAAATCTACTCCGTATCGGTCGAATTCCACATTGAGGGAACACATCACGTCCATGATAATCCCGCGCCTGAGAAGGTCTTCGCCGTCGAGAATTATGCCGCGCTCCACGGGTAGCAATCCTGATTTTATCGAAGCCTTGTAATCTTGCATAGATTTAAAATTCTGCCTGTATGTAAGCTTGGTTGAGGATATTGAAGTCAATCCGATTGAAAACGCGTCGAGTTCTGCATGGGTGGTATAGCCCTGAAAATTTCGATGCAGGGTTCCGTTTTTGCGGGCTTCGAGGAGGGCGTCTCCGGATTTTGCAAAGTGGTCAAGGCCTATGAACTCGAATCCGAGCTTTTCAAATTCGGATTTGGCGGTCAGAAACAATTCGACTTTCTCTTCCCCCGACGGAATGGGAAATTTTTCGAGGGCCTTTTGGGCGGATTTCACCCACGGTACATGGGCGTATCCGAAGAGCGCTATTCTGGACGGCGAAAGTCCATTGATATCTGAAAGCGTTTGGGCAAAAGTCTCTTGGGTTTGGAACGGCAATCCGTAGATTATATCGACGTTTACTTGTTTTATTCCGGAGTCCCTAAACCAAGAAACCGCCGCTATGTTCATTTCTTGCGGCTGTATTCTATTTATAGCCTTCTGAGTTTGAGGATTTGTGTCTTGGACGCCTATTGAGGCGCGGTTTACGCCTATTTTCCTCCACGCTTTTACTTTTTCCAATGTTAGAGTGCGCGGGTCGAATTCGGCGGAAAATTCGCAATCGCTGGCGTCGCGCACAAAATATTTATCAATGATTTTCCCGAGTCTTAGCGTTTGTTCAGGCGTTAAAAAGTTGGGAGTGCCGCCGCCTATCTGTATTTGCTTAAGAATCCTTTTAGTGAGTCCGGCATCGCGCCATAGTTCAAGTTCGGCAGTTAGTGACGATAGGTAGTCGTCAACTTCCGAGGCTTCGCGGCAAACGCTCGAAGTGCAACCGCAAAAGAGGCAAAGCGTCTTGCAAAATGGAATGTGTATATAGAGCGAAAGCGGTTCAGAACGCAGCAATGCGGCTTCAATGAGGCGTTTCTTATCGGTTTCGGGCGAGAAATAAGGCGCGGTGGGATACGATGTGTATCGGGGGCCTCCCCGCTCGTATTTTGCTATTAGGCTTTTAAGATCTTTCATGGTTGAAATTCCCTTGCGGTTTGGCAAAAAGCTTCCACATTTTCCAATTTTGCGTCCGGAGTAATTCCGTGTCCCAAATTTAGAATGTGGCTGCGGGTCCCATTCATGTCGGCAATTACGTCGAGAGTTTTTTGTCTCACCGATGCTGGGTTCCCTGTGGCAAGCATATTTTGGTCGAGATTTCCTTGAAGGGCGAATTTCCCTCTAAACTTGTTGAATATTTCAGAAAGTTTTGATTCTGAATCGAGAGAGTAAACTTTGGCGTTTGATTTTAACAGCTCGCCAAAACGGGCCGACATTCCTTTGGCAAACAATATGGAGGGAATGTCTGAGGGGATTTGCGATACAATTTCAGAGATGTGAACGGCGGACAATTCTTCATATCGTCCCAAGGAGGCCAAGGTGGCGTGCGAGTCGAATATTTGAAATCCGTCTATGCCGCATTCTGCCTGCATTTTTGCATATTCGCCAAGGACTTTTGATAGTTTTTGGGTCAATAACCTGAATTCAGCCGGATATTCGTTTATAAATTTTGAGTAAGATGGGAAGTTTGTGGAACTGCAGCCTTCCACCATGTATGCCGCGAGGGTAAATGCCGATGCGCAGAATCCGAGAAGGGCTTTATCAGGAAGTTCCCGCCGCAAAATCGAAAGGCTCTTTACGACATATGCAAGTTTTTCTCTTACAATGTTGCAGTCTGTGTCAATGGCTTCGATATCGCGCATGCCGCCTATTTTTCTGCGCATTATTATGCCGCCGCCGTCCTTAAATTCATAAGGGAATCCGAGGGCTTCGGCAACGACGAGTATGTCGGAAAATATTATTGCGCAGTCGAATCCAAACCGGCGCATGGGTTGGAGCGTGGCTTCGGCGGATAAATCGGGATTTTTTACTATTTCTAAAAATCCGTATTTTGATTTCAGCTTGCGGTATTCCGGGAGGTATCTGCCGGCTTGGCGCATTATCCAAAAAGGCGGACGGTCGGAATTTTGTCCTGAACAGGCGTTTAAAAAAATCTGTCGCGAAGTCATTTTCTGAATTTTTTTAATACGGGTTTTAGTAGAGTATCGAGCTGCTCAAACTCAACGAGCTTTAGGAAGAGCAGGTATAATAGGCATCCGATAGGTATAAAGATTGCACAGTTGAGGACCGCGAGTTCTCTGCCGTCGAAGTATGAAGCTGTGAGCTGTTTCCCGCCCTCTATTGATATTGCCATTAGAATGGACGCTATTGTTATTTTGACTATACTTCCCCAAGCTCCGAAGTTGCCAAACTTTTTGCGCAGATAGAAAGTGAGATATGCGGATTGCAGTATGGCTGCTCCGACGTTGGCGGAAGCGAGCCCTACGGCTCCGTATTTGAACATCAGAATCAGCGATAATATTATATTGACCGCGAACGACCAGCAGCAGGCTCTCATTGGGATTTTCGTGTCTTTTGTGGAATGAAATCCGCGGGTTGCGAAAGTTGCCAGGGCGAAGAAAGGCAGTCCCATTACTGCGGCCACCATAACGGGCGTGCAAATTTCGACGTCTTTAGAACCGAAAATTCCCCATTGGAATAGCGTTGAAAGTATGTCTTGGCTCAAAGTCACAAGCCCTAAAGTTGCCGGAACGCTTATTGCCATTGTGACTATGAGCCCGAACTTGTATTCGCGCCTGTACCCCTGGGTATCTTTTGATGATGAAAGGCTGGAAAGTTTCGGGAAATAGACAGTGGCTACTGCAATCGCAAAGACTCCGAGGGGAAGCTCGAGCATGCGGCTTGATATATAAAGGCTTGGAAGGGCGTCGTTGCTTATAAAAAGGGCGAGAATTTTTGAGGCGAATATATTGAGTTGTATTACAGCCGCTCCAGCGCATGCAGGCAAAAAAAGTCTCCAAAGTTCCGAAAGCGCGGCGGAGCCTTTTAGGTCGAATTTAAATCTCCATCCGAATTTTCTCAAATATATTGCGGGAATAGCCATTTGAAGGAATCCGCCTGCAAGCCACCCCCCGCACATCGCATAAGCTATTAGTTCTGAATTGTTTCCGAATACGTACACCCCCGTGAAAGTTCCGAGTATTATCATTATGTTTAAGGCGGCCGGACCTATCGCCGGAATGCCGAAAGAGCCGAGTACATTCAGGGCCGCAGTAAACACCGCGGCCATGCAAATTAGAAACATATACGGCATGAGAATTATCGAGTATGCCGCTCCGAGTTCGAATCTCTCAGTTTGAGATAGTTCCGTATGGAGTGTTATAAGGGCCAGCAGCATACCGGCAACCACTATGGCCGTAAAAATGAGTCCCGCCCTCGAAAGGGTTTTGTTGAGGAATCCGAAGGCTCCTTCTTTTCCCTCTTCGTTTAGAGTTTGGGTGAAGATGGGAACCATGGCAGACGTCAGAGCGCCTTCTCCGAGCAGTCGGCGAAACAAATTTGGCAGAGTAAAAGCGAATGTATATGCCGCGCTTACGGCTCCCAATCCTATGTATGCCATGCTTGCGGAATCTCGTACCAATCCGAGTATGCGAGACCCCATAGTAGCCATGGATAATTTGGCTATGTCTTTGAAAGCTTTTGCCACTTTGCTATTTTCGATTTAAACCCTTAAAAATAGTTCTTTTTGTGTATTCTGTCACGAAAAATATCCCGGCTTTACATAAAATCAAGACCGTATATGGCAAACAAAAAGCTTGTTTTAAAAACAGGATAATTTAGAGATTTAACTCCGTGAAGTCAGGAAAGCTTTTTATAATAGGCGCATACCTTTGGACGTGCGCAATGGGGGTTGTATCATTGCCGCTTGCAGCGGCCGATAACAACACCTCTAAACGTGTGCGAAGGGATATTCCGTGGGTGTCGCTCGCCCACCAGCGAGAGCTCGCCCAAAAGGCTGAGAAGTCGGAGGATAACAGGCCTAAAACCGTCATGGGTCCTTCGGCGGAAAAAACTTCCGTGGTTGAGCCTAAAGTCGCCGATAAAAAGGATTCTAAAGTTTCCGACGATAAAAAAGCTTCAATTTGGAGCAAGTTTACGCTTGGTAGCCGCCCTGAGTTGTCGGCGGATAAATTCGATTACGCCGCCGACGGCAGCGGCAATCTCATAGCTCGCGGAAACGCCAAGATATCGGACAAAAATTTTGAAATAGACGCGGATACCGTAGAATTTATTCAATCAAAGGCTCTGGCAAACGCGTCCGGAGACGTGCGCGTGACTCTCGAACCCGCCCGCCTACTGTCAGACAACCTCCATATGGATATGAACTCCGACTCTATGAAATCGGGTTATACGAGATTCGGGGCAATGCCGATATTTATAGAATCCGAGTCGATGTCGGCGAGCCGCGCGGGGGCGGAGTTTAATGAGAACAATATATATTTCAACGAGCCCTCATTTGCCGGATTCAATGCGAGCGCCGATAGGGTAAGCTACGATGCCGCCAGCGATGTTGTTTCACTTGAAGGAGCCACTTTTAAGGTCGGAGATATACCGTTTTTTTACGCTCCCCAATATTCACAGAAAGGTTTGAAGAAACCGCCGTTCTATCTGAGAAATGGCATAGGATACAACGGAGATTACGGGGCGTATATATCCAATACCATTTTATATACGGGGCTTGAAAATCTCGATGTTGGCGGACTCTTGGACTATTATACAAAACGTTCGGTGCTGTTCGGCCCGGCGGTAAACTACAACTTTGAAGCGGCCAATTTTATAGCCGAAGGCTGGGCGCAAGGAGCTTATATAAACGACCAAGGCGGTTCCGGAATTCTTGGCACGGATTCTCTCGGCCGCCCGATCAAGGCGGATAGATTCTTTATTGAGTGGCGCAATAAAGCCATGGTTTCCGATAGGGTCGGGATTGTGGCCGACGTCAACTATTGGAGCGACGAGTATGTCACGCGAGATTTTAGGGACGAATTTTTCTATGACAATCAAACTCCGGATAATTTTGTGGAGGCCTCGTATTACGGAGATTCCTTTATAGGTTCGCTATTTACGCGCTTTAGGCCCAATGATTGGGAGCAGGTGCAACAAAGGCTGCCCGAGGCTCGCTTCGACCTTCCCGCATATGAGATTCTGAATACAGGAGCCTATCAAAACTTTTTTGTATCGTACGGCTATTTTCGCGATTCCGATCCATATACGATAGAAGACTATGTGGATAGCACGAGATTGGACGCATATTATGGAATAGCCCGTCCCATACAGTTGAATCCCTGGAGTAAAATAACTCCGGTAATAGGCGGAAGGCTGACGTATTACGGCAACGCTAAAAACGGATCTTCGGACTATATCAGAATGCTGGGGCAGGTTGGATTCGATGCCCAGATGGATATTTGGGGATTTTTCGACTATAAGAGCGAGACTATGGGCATAGACGGAATACGGCACCATATAACTCCAATGATAAGTTATCGCTATATTCCGAATGCGGAGCAGGGGTTCAATCGCATTCCCCATATAGACGACTATTATCTATCCACTTATCCGCCGATTTTAGATCTTGGGACAATGCGGAACGTGGATATGCTCTTAAATACGAATACAATGCGATTCGGAATACGGAATGTGTTTGAGACGAGAGATTCTGAATACGGTTCTCGGGAAATAGGGCGTTTCGACGTATTTCAGGACGTAAATTTCGAGAAGCAGCCGCTTGCCCAGACGGACGGGCTGCAGTCATATTCAGACCTTTACATAAACGCTTCGATAAATCCGGCCCGATGGCTTACTTTGGGCGTTTATAACCGCATAAATACAAACCATATAGGAATTCCCGAAATCAACACATATGTGGGGCTTTACGACGGAGACGCCCTTGAATTATACTTTATTTCAACATACCTTTCTGATTCTTTAACCCAGTACTCTGTGCAGGCAGATTACAGAATATCGGAATGCTATAAAGTATTTGGAAGATGGGCTTACGACTATCGAACCTCAACTCTTACCGACCAAACATATGGACTTTGGACGAGATTGGGGAATACATGGATAATAGAGTATGTAATATCTTATCGTAGCGATTCACAGCGTCAAAACGGATTTTCGGCCGGTATGAGAGTGAACGTTTCCACATTTTAGCCAAACTGAATATGCCTGAGGATCTGCAGATAAAAGACGACGCTCTCGGCGGAGGCTTTGAAATGCCCGTAAAGTTGGACGTGTTTGAAGGCCCTCTGGATCTGCTGTTGTTTCTCATACGAAAGAGCGAAATAGATATTTACGACATTCCGATTGCTGAAGTGGCAAGGCAATATATGGGAGTCTTGCGCTCAATGAAAAACCTGTCTTTGGACGTCGCCGGAGAATTCTTTGTAATGGCGGCAACCCTAATGTACATTAAGAGCCGAATGTTGCTGCCGGCCGACGAAAGAGTGCAGTCTCCCGACGATGATTCGGAAGCGGAAATAGATCCGCGTTGGCAGCTGGTGGAGCAGTTGCTGGAATACAAAAAAGTAAAGGAGGCCGCGCGCTCCCTGGAGGATCTTATAGACAATAGGCTCGGCTACGGAGAAAGGCGCGTTTCAGACAAAGATATGTTAAAAATGGAACGTCCGCTGGCCAACTCGGATAGAATGGAAATTTGGAGCGTGTTTAATCTCGTATTGCGCAGGTTGGCTGAGAAACTTGTGGAGGGCGAGATTGTAGAAGAAAATGTGACGGTTTCGGACAGAATGGAGTTCATATTATCGTATCCGAGCGATTCTTTTACGTTTACATCGCTGTTTAAGGGCGTCGAAAAGGTTGCGGTCAACACTGTGATAGCGACCTTTTTGGCGATGCTGGAATTGGTGAGGCTCAAGCGTCTTTCGTTGCGTCAGGACGAGTCGTTCGGGGAGATTTTCTGCCAAAGGCTTTCCGAAGGCGGGGCTTACGCCATAGGCTTGAATAAGGCGGTTGGCCTTGAGGATTCGGAGGATTAAACTATGGCTGGCAGAAAGAGTAAATCGCATCTTTTAGGTTTGGGCCTCGACGGCGACGGCGAAAAACGCATAACCCAGGCGGAAAATTTTTCCATAGTCGGCGGGAGCGAGGAAACGCACGATTTTATGACGGAAACGGCTATAAAAACTTTTGAGGATTTAAAGCGCAAGGGTAAGAGCCTCGACGATACGAGCGCCCAGGAGTTATCCGATATAATACGCAAAAATATGCCGTCAAAGAAATAAACTGTTCACAACTACAATTCGGCAATAACAATGAAGTACTTTGGGACTGACGGAATACGCGGAACATACGGCGAATTATGCGTGAGCGAGCCGTTTTTTAAGGCTCTTGGCATGGGGGTCGGAGAGCTTTTAAAAAAGGAGAAAAACGGGAAAATCGTTGTCGGGGGAGACACTCGGGCTTCTTCGGACTTTCTAAAAACGGCTTTCTTCTCCGGTTTGGAAAAATCCGGCGCGGATTTTGAGGATTTGGGAGTTTTGCCGACTCCGGCATTGGCCTATGCTGTAATTAAGAGAAATGCGGGCATGGGGGCTATGATAACTGCCTCGCACAACCCATACGCCGACAACGGCATAAAATTTTTCGATTCGCAGGCCAGAAAAATAGAAGATGCAACTCAAGAGTCGCTCGAAAAGCTTGTAGAAAAATTTTTGGATTATTCGGCAATCGAATCATATTCCCCCAAGAAAATTTCACCGCGCAAAATATGCGGCGGAGACTTCGCGTTAAATGAATATGTCGCGAAGATGTCGTCTATATTCCCCGAGGGATTTCTCAAAGGAGTGAAAATCGCCATTGACATGGCAAACGGAGCTACGAGCGGCGTATCTTCAAAAGTCTTCTCCAATTATGGGGCCGAGGTATTTGAATGCGCGGCCAATCCAGACGGATACAACATAAACGACGGCGTGGGTAGTCAATTTTCGGGAAATCTGGCTGAATTTTGCAGGAAGGTCGGGGCGGATGTTGGCTTCGCTCACGACGGCGACGGAGATAGGGTAGTGGTTTGCGACGAAAATTCGTCCATACTCGAGGGCGAAGAAGTCATGGCGCTTATTGCCATGGACGCCAAAGAGCGCGGGGTTCTCGCATCAAATGCGATTGTGACGACATTTCAGAGCAATATCGGCATGGACGAGTCTCTAAAATCCGAGGGCATTGACGTCTTCAGATGCGGCATAGGCGACAGGCTTGTAATGCGCGAGATGTTGTCCCGCAACTGTCTTATAGGCGGCGAAAACTCCGGGCATTTTATATTTTTGGATATTTCTCCGTGCGGAGACGGTTTGGCGGCGGCGCTGTCAGTGCTGTCGGTGATGAGGGCAAAGGGTAAAAAGCTTTCCGAGTTGCGGGGAGGGGTAAAGATGTATCCTTCTATGTCAGAGGCAATACGGGTGGCCCGCAAAACGCCCTTGGAGGAAACTCTGCACCTAAGTTCTGCGATGGAACGCTGCGGCAAAATCCTTGGGCGGGAAGGGCGGTTGCTCGTCAGATATTCCGGCACGGAAAAGAAGATACGCCTTCTGGTAGAGGGCAAAGATGCTTCTAAAGTCGGCGACTGTATGAAAATACTTAAGGACGCAGTAGAAATTGACTTGCAGTGAATCGGGTTATTGTATAATAAACAGTTAACTTTAATTTATAGGTTTATTTATGGCAGACGACAATAAAGCACCCCAAGAAGAAGTAAAAGATGAAATAAAAGAAGAAACTTTGCGCGATTTAGATCCGCGTTTGCTGAAGCAGGTTGAAATTGCGGAAAGGTCTATCGATAAAAATCCGGAATACGCAATAGATATTTGTACAACGGTTTTAATGCGCCATCCTTCATGTGTGGAAGTGCGCAAGATTCTTCGCCAGGCGGAGTTTAAGAAATACGGCAAGGGCAATCCGTTTTCTAAGATTGCGGCTGTCCTGCAAGGGCAAATATTCGCAATAAAGGCTGCGTCGGAAATAAAAAAGGGGAATGCGATTCAAGTGATGGCGGAAGCCGAAAAACTCCTGCGCCAGTGCCCGCATAACACGCCCGCCTTGCAGGTTATAGCAAATGCCGCCGAAAGCCTGCAATATTGGGGAACTGCGGCATCGGCTTATCAGGCCATATCCGAATTTGAACCAAATAACGAAAAGAATCTGTTTGCCCTTGGCAACGCGTACATCAAAAATAAGCAGGCCGACGAAGCAATGCAGGTTGCGGATAGGCTCATTCGCAAAAATCCCGGAAACGGAGACGCCCAAGCCCTTTTGCGCAGCGCCTCGGTTATAAAAACGATGGACAAGGGCAAGTGGGAGGAAGGAGACGACTTCAAGTCGAAACTCAAAGACAGCTCCGAAGCCGTCGATTTGGAAAAGAACGCAAGTCTTGTCAACGACGAAGAAACTTTGCGCCGCATGGTGGAACGCTTGAAGGCGAATATTGAAGCTGATCCGCAGAATGTAAATTTATACCGCGAGATATGCGGCAATTTGCGTTCCCTGCAAAGATACGACGAAGCTTTGGAATATGTGCGCAAGGCGCGTGAGCAGCCTCTCGGAAAGGGCGATACCACCCTTGAAAAGATGGAGCACGACTTCATTGTCGCGGGCATGAAAAAGCGCATAGAGGAAATGGAAAAGTCCTTGGCAGAGAATCCTTCCGATGAGGAAAAAGCAAAGCTTGAAGCTTTGAAGGCGGAAGAGCGCAAATATGAAATTGAGAATGCGAAAGCGATGGTGGAACGCTACCCCAACGACTTCAACTACCGCTATATTTACGGGCAGTTGATGCTTGAAGACGGAAATCTTGATGAAGCCATTATGCAATTCCAGCTTTCGCAGCGCAATCCAAAGGTGCGTTTGCAATCGCTTCTTGGGCTTGGAAGGGCATTCATAGGCGGGAAAAAATACGACCTCGCCGTCGATCAGCTTCTCGACGCTAAAAAAGAGTCGAAGATAATGAACGACTCGAAGAAGGAGATAATCTATGAACTCGCCAAGGCCTACGAGCTTATGGGCGAGAACGATAAGGCTTTTATTGAATACAAAGAAATATATTCTTCCGATATAGCCTATAAAGACGTCGCGTCTAAAATTAACGCGTATTACGCTTCTAAATAGCCGGTTTTATATTGGGAATAATTTCAAAGGCGCCTCCGCAAAAATGCGGGGGCGTTTGTTTTTAAGATTATCGTTTAGGACTAAAAAACTTGCAAAGGAATGATCTATATAAAAGATTTTTACCGAATATGAAAATTGGATTGGCTCAAATAAACACTAAAGTAGGGGACTTTTCGGGCAATGCTGCAAAAATAAAATCCGCGTGCACAGAGCTTGCGAATTCCGGAGCGGAGTTGGCGGTTTTCCCGGAATGTGCGATATCCGGCTATCCCTTGGGCGATCTCGTCTTTTGCGGAGGGTTTGTTGAAGAGGCGCAAAGGGTTCTGGCGGTTCTTGCAGAGTCTGTATCAATACCCGCAGTTTTGGGTTGTCCGCGTAAGGTGGACGGCGCCATCGGATACAGAAACACAGCTTATCTAATAAATGAAGGTTCGGCTTTTCCTATATGCGACAAAATGTTGCTACCAAATTACGGAGCGGTAAACGATACCCGCTATTTCGATTCGGGAAACGAATTTGGTGTCGTAAAAATCAACGGCAAGATTTTCGGCATTTCCATATGCGAAGATATATGGACAGTTCCCGCTTCGCCCTCAAGCCGACTATATGCGGACAGAAAATTGCCTCTCGATTATTTTTCCTCTTTAAATAATGGGGGCAAACGCGGGCTTTACGCTCTCATAAACTTGTCGGCAAGCGTGTTCTCGACCGCCAACGATGTAGTTAGAAAGCGTGGTGGGCTGCTTTGCCAAGTGTCAAAAAAAGTCTCTGCCCCGTTAATATGGTGCAATGCCGTTGGCGGCGCTGACGGCCTTGTGTTTGCGGGAGGTAGCGGAGTGTTCGACTGCTCAGGCGCGCCAGGCGCGGAGAAGTCAAAATGCCTTAAAAAATTTGAAGAGGATATTGAGGTAGTGGACTTGGACGGCATGTCCGGATACGACGGCGATTCCGCGGATTTTAGCGGAGACGGAGATTTGGTAAAGGCAATAGTGCTGTCGATACGCGACTTCGTGGGTAAATGCGGAATGAAGACGGCTTTGATAGGTTTGAGCGGCGGCATAGATTCGGCTTTAGTGGCGGCCTTGGCTTGCAAGGCTCTCGGGGCGGAAAATGTGACGGGGGTTTCCATGCCTTCTGAAATCTCCAGTTCGCACAGCATTGAGGACGCCAAAGAATTGGCGGAGAATCTTGGAATGAAATTCTATATGGTTCCTATTTCCGAACTCGTAAAAGGCGCAAATTCCGCGCTGTCTAAGATTTTTGAGGGCTGCAGTCCCGACGTCACCGAGGAAAATATCCAATCCCGCGCCCGCGGGCTCTTATTGATGGCTGTTTCAAATAAATTTGGCGGACTGGTTCTCACAACCGGAAATAAAAGCGAATGCGCAGTAGGGTATTGTACCCTCTATGGAGACACATGCGGGGCATTTGCTCCGATATCGGACCTTTACAAAACCGAAGTTTACAGGCTATCACGCTATATAAACACCGAAGCTGGTCGGGTAATAATACCGCAGAATACCATAGACAAGCCGCCTTCGGCCGAATTGCGCCCGGGGCAAAAAGACGAAGACTCTCTTCCGCCCTACGATACGCTCGACGCCATATTGAGAATGTATGTAGATGAATTTAAATCGGCTTCCGAAATCGCGGCTGCAGGATACGACTCAAAGTTGGTTGAAGAAGTTTTGAAAATGGTTGCCAGGGCTGAATATAAACATTCTCAATATCCCGTCGGCACAAAGCTTTCCCCGGTATCGTTTGCCTGCGACCGCCATATTCCGATAGCTGCCAAGCGCGTAATTTTATTTTAATTTATGAACTCTGACGAACTTTTCTCCGAATCGCAAATTCTAATTCCCGGCGGAGTTAATTCTCCGGTGCGGGCTTTTGGCAATGTCGGCGGGAGGCCGTTTTTTACAAAGAGGGCGCAGGGAAGCCGATTGTATTCTTGCGACGGATCTGAATACATAGATTTTGTGTGCTCTTGGGGACCGGCGATTTTCGGTCACAACCATCCGCGCATAAGAAAAGCGGTGGAACGCGCTCTTGAAAACGGAACGTCTTTTGGGACTCCTTGTCCGGCGGAACTTGAAATGGCCCGGCTGATAAACAAGCTTGTGCCTTGCGCAGAAATGGTGCGCATGACAAATTCCGGTACGGAGGCGACAATGTCGGCAATACGTCTTGCGCGCGGATATACCGGACGCGATAGAATAGTGAAGTTCGCCGGATGTTATCACGGGCACGTTGACAGTTTGTTGGTAAAAGCCGGTAGCGGCGCTATGACATTTGGCAATCCCGATTCTGCCGGTGTGCCAAAGTCTCTTGCGGAATTGACTACAGTTTTGCCGTTCAACGATTTTGGCGCCTTAGAAAAATGCTTTTCAGAAATCGGCGAAGAAATTGCTGCTGTAATAATGGAGCCGTATCCCGCAAACATGGGATTGCTCTTGCCTGAAAAAGGTTTTCTTAAAAAAGTGCGGGAGCTTTGTAGCGCTTGCGGCGCGGTTCTTATATTTGACGAGGTCATAACCGGCTTTAGGCTGGCCGCGGGCGGCGCGCAGGAACTGACGGGAATTAAACCCGACTTGTGTGCGCTCGGCAAGATAATAGGCGGGGGCCTTCCGGTGGGGGCATTTTGCGGCCGGAGAGAAATCATGGAGAATGTGTCTCCATTGGGGAAGGTTTATCAGGCTGGCACTTTGAGCGGTAATCCGCTTGCCATGGCCGCCGGAGTGGAGTCTCTAAAAATGATAATAGAGGAAAATCCTTATGCGGAACTTGAACGCAAAGCCGAAATTTTGGTGTCTGCCATAACTTTGGCGGCAAAAGAGAAGGGGATTCCAATTTGTGTGCCAAGGGCTAATTCACTGTTTTCGGTATTTTTTAGGGAAGGGCCGGTGCGCAATGCCGAAGATGCCATTGGAGCGTCGTCGCAAGTTTACAAAAAATATTTTGCCTCAGCATTGGCGGGCGGGGTCTATATAGCGCCGTCGCCTTTTGAAATTTGTTTTGTCAGCATGGCGCATTCAAACGGAGATTTGGACAAGGCCTGCGAAGTCCTTACAGAGTCTATAAGAAAACTGTAGAAGTTATTTGCGGCTTTTTGCGAGCCTGCGCAGTGTGGAATGGTATGACATTATGGCGTTTGCAATAGCGTTCGCCACGCTTTGCCTATATTTTGCGGAGCCGAGTTTTGAGCCTTCTGTCGGATTGGTTATAAAGCCGCATTCAATGAGGGCTCCGGTCATATTCAGATCCCTTAGAACGGCGAATCTCGCCCGCTTTACGCCTCTGTCTTCAGCCCCGGTGACCGCCTTGAGCGAGCGCTGAATATAGTATGAAAGAAGTTGGTTCCACAAATCTGATTTATTTCCCGGAAGTTTTTCCCTCGCGTATGATGGCATCTTTGTCGATCCGGTGGAAGGCATCCAAGATGGCGTCAACGAAAATGTCTCTATACCGCTTGCCGACGGACTTGCCGCATTGCAGTGTATGCTTAAAAACAGGTCGGCCTTAAGTCTGTTGGCGATTTTTGTCCTGTCTTCAAGCTCAATGAAAGTGTCATTAGTGCGAGTATAGCTGACTCTGTATCCATTGGCTTTTAGGATTTTCCCAACCCTCAAAGATATGTCTAAATTGACATTCTTTTCTTTGAGCCTGTATCTGGAGTTCATGGCGCCGTTGTCTTTGCCGCCGTGCCCCGGATCGAGAACTATGTGGAACAGTCTTGGAGGAGTTCCGTTCTTTTGGGGGAATAATATGGGAGCTATCGTGTACAGATAATCCCGCTTCGCCAGATACAACATTCTGCGGTTCGAGGCCACGGGGTGTCCGAGCCAAACGAGCCTTCCGTTCAATTCCATTTGCCGCGAATTAACCGTAAAATCCATTCGCGTTATTTTGCTGAATACGGTTTGCGATTTCCTATCGGAAGCGCTCTTGTAGCGCATTCCGCAAATCCTGGCAAGTTCGGCTATGGATATGTATTGGACGCCTTTTATATCAAGCGCAAACAAGGGAGTTGCCGCTGACGCCAGCAACATGCATAAAAAGGCTCGCCGGGAAATGGTGGGCATTTTTATCAATCTTCCTCTTCGGACTTTTGGGCGGAGTCGTCTTCGGGGACTTCGTCGCTTTCCCTGGAGAATTTCAATTTGCGGAGATTTTTAGGGACCGGAGATAATGTCACAGCTATGTTTCTGCCCATAAGTTTGGGCTCAGAATCGGCGTGCCCCATGTGCGAAAGCTCTTCAAGGGCGCGGTTTACAGTTTCAAACCCCTTGTCTTTATATTCCATTTCGCGCCCGCGCATTCTCAGGGTTATTTTTAATTTGTTTCCCTGGAATAAAAATTTTTCCGCATTGCGGATTTTCGTCATAAAGTCGTTTATTTCTATAGCGGGCCGCAACATGATTTCCTTGAGCTTTACGGTAGCGGTCTTGTGCGACTTCTGTTTTTTTGCCTCCTCGTACATGTATTTCCCGTAGTCGAGGATTCGGCATACGGGCGGCTCGGAGTTTGGCGATACCTCGAGGAGGTCGAGGCCGCTCTTTCTGGCTATTGAAAGCGCCTCATAGGGCGACATAATGCCGAGCTGTTTACCGTCGGCTCCTATGACTCTGACTTTCGGCGCCCTTATGCGCTCGTTCCTACGGGGACCAAAAGATCTGTTTGACTTAAACTGCCGGCTATTGTCGCCGCCGTTGAAGGGTTTGAGATTTGCCATTAATATTTTGTATTATTACTGTTGCTGGTTCCAATCAAAAGATTTTACTTTCAAACTGCAAACTTTTTTTAATTAAGTTATTGGGCTTTTAATCTTCCGGGGTCCTTTCTATTTTTGCCCCGAGCGATTTTAGCTTTTTGTCCATAGAATCGTATCCCCTGTCAAGGTGGTATATTCTTCTGATTTTTGTCTCTCCTTCAGCCGCGAGAGCCGCTATTACCAGGGCCGCGCTCGCCCTGAGATCCGAGGCCATTACGGGCGCTCCCGACAGCCTGGATTTTCCGCATATTATTGCGCTTGGCCCTTCTCTGCTTATGTTTGCGCCCATGCGCGAAAGTTCCGGAACATGCATGAAGCGTTCGGGGTATATGCGCTCGGTTATTACGGATATGCCGTCTATTTGGGTTGCCAGGGCGCATATTTGGGCTTGAAGGTCGGTGGGCAACCCGGGATAGGGAAGGGTGACGGCTTCTACGGGCTTCATCTTAAGGCGCGATGCGTTTACCCTTATCGCGTCGTATTTTAAATATTCAAATTTACAGCCTGCACATTCGAGAAGATCTAAAAAAGATCCAAGATGCGAGCGTATTGCACCCTTGATTGTGACGTCGCCTTTTGTAGCGAGTGCGGCTGTGATCCAGGTGCCGGCTTCAATTCGGTCGGGAATGACCGTATGCGAGGTTCCTCCGAGCCGCGGGACTCCGGTTATTGTGATTGTATGGGTGCCGCCGCCCTCTATTTGAGCGCCCATATTTGAGAGCATCTTTGCCAGGTCGGCGATTTCCGGTTCGCATGCGGCGTTTTCTATTACGGTGGTTCCCGGAGCCATAACGGCCGCCATCATAATGTTTGCGGTTCCCGTGACTGTACTGCCGAATCTTCCCCCCAGATACACTCTGGCTCCGCGAATTTTGCGGGCGTCCACGTTTAGATATCCGCGCTCTATCTCGGTTTTACAATTTAAGGCCCTCATGCCTTTTATGTGTAGGTCAACCGGTCTTGCCCCTATGACGCAACCCCCGGGAAGCGATACTTCGGCTCTCCGCATTCTTGCGCTCAAGGGGCCCAAAAGGCATATGCTCGCCCTCATCTTTCTAACGAGCTCGTAGGGCGCCGTATGGGAAATTTTTTTCGCGCATATTTCCCATTCTCCATCTTTTACCATTGATACTTCAGCGCCCAATTCGCGCAATATTTGGGCCATAAAATTGACATCGCTGAGGTTGGGAACGTTCTTTATCAGGCATTTTTGATCCGTTAAAAGGCACGCCGCGAATATCGGCAAACATGCGTTTTTCGAGCCTGATACTTGTACTTCCCCCCTCAGCCTTGTTCCCCCTCTTATCAAAAGCGAATCCATATTTGTTTATCTTTTTTCAGTTTTTAGCAGAGCATAAGCGATGCAAGTAAAATCGGGAATTTTACTGGGCGTCTTGAATTTCCGGATAGACGTCGTATTTTTCTGTTTTGGCTATCCATACGGCCGCGCACGAGTCCCCGTATATATTTACACACGTGCGCAGCATGTCCAAAATTCTATCCGTCATCCATATTATTCCGATTGCCTCCGCGGGAATTCCAGCCACTCCCATAATTAAGACGATAGCCACAAGGCTCGCCGATGGAATCCCCGCTACGCCTATTGAAGTTAAAAGCGCCAACAGCATCACCGTAATCTGCATGAATAATCCCATGGGCTCTCCTCCCGCAGACGCGTATATTTGCGATATGAACACTACCGCCGCGCATTCGTATAGCGCGCTCCCGTTCATATTTACAGTGGCTCCTAAGGGAAGGGTGAATCCCGATATCTTCTTTGGAACCCGCGCGGAATTCTCAACGCACTCAAGTGTGACAGGCAGGGTGGCTATGCTTGACGAAGTAGAAAACGCGGTTAGGAGAGCCGGAAACATGGCGCGCATATGCTTGAGCGGAGGTATGCCCCATGCTTTTAAAATTAGAGACATTGTTATAAACATGTGGACCCCGAGCGATAAAACTACCGTCGCGAAAAACGCCAACACCGGTTCTATCGCGTCGGCGCCGGCCCTTATGCAGACGGGGGCGGTCAATCCAAAGACTCCAATTGGAAGAAGCCTCATTATCATATTTGTGATATGCTCGAATAAGGAATTAAAGCTCGCCCAGAATTTCCGTTGAAATTCGGCGTATTTTGGCGGGAGAAAGTTGATGAAAATTCCCATTATTACGGCGAATATTATAAGTCCCAGAATTTGGGTGTTGTCGGAGGCCGCGGCGATTATGTTCGGCGGGAAAAACTTGAGTAAGACTCCCGCCACGTCGGCCGAATTCGCGTTTACAGCGGGAGTTTGCGCCAGGGCGTCTCCGAGAATTTTGCCGGCTGCGTCAGGCTCCACGCAGCCCGGACAAAGCACGTTCACTATAAGCAGTGATACCGAGAGCGCGAGAATGCCGGTAATCGCGTAGAAAGCTATCGTTTTTGCGCCTACTCTCACAAGTTGTCCGCCGCGCCCCAGGCCCATGCTGCCGCATACCACGCTTGTGACTACAAGCGGAACCACTATCATTGATAGCAGATTCATAAAGAGCTTGCCCACGAAGGTGAATACGTACTCAAAGCTCCTGCCGAATTCGGTGTCGGCGGCGTCGAAGATTCTCAGTATTGCGGCCGTTAAAACGGCTAAAATCAAAGCCAACGCCACTTGCCAATGAAGTCTCGACAATATTTTCCGCATGCGATTTTCAATTATGGTATTTTTAGGGCGATATAATACCACCTTTACATGTGGCGCAACTTTTAAATCGAATTTTATCCTAAAAATATGGGGATAGGAGTTTTTTCATATGGCATTAGGCATTTGAAAGGAGTAATTGCTTGAATCGTTTTTTGAAGTGGGCTATCAATTTTTCTCCGAAGACTGTCATAAGCCATGGAACAGATGTCATTTTCAGACAGTGCGGAATCTCAGCCGCTTGCCGCCAGACTGCGCCCTCGGTCGTTGGGGGAGTTTGTGGGGCAAACGCATCTATTGGGGGAAGGAAAGGTTTTGCGCAGGCTTATAGAGGCAGATAAAATTTCCTCTATGGTTTTTTGGGGCCCTCCCGGAGTCGGCAAGACGACCCTCGCGCGCATTATAGCAAATAAAACCAGGGCTGCTTTTATAGATTTTTCCGCCGTGACGAGCGGGATAAAAGAGATACGCGCCGTAATGCAGCAGGCCGACGACAATCGCCGTTTCGGAGAGAGAACAATACTCTTTGTAGATGAAATCCACCGCTTTAACAAAGCCCAGCAAGACGCATTTTTGCCTTTTGTCGAGAAGGGCAGCATTATTTTGATAGGAGCCACCACGGAAAATCCTTCTTTTGAAATAAATGGAGCCCTGCTTTCAAGGTGTAAAGTGTTTGTATTGCAGGCGTTGAAAACGGAGGAGCTTGTCGGGCTTCTGGCGCGGGCTCTAAAGGACGAGAGAGGGTTTGGAAAAATTGGGGTTTCAATACCCGAAAATTTGTTGGAAATGATAGCGGTGTTCGCCAACGGGGACGCCCGCAACGCCCTCTCTACATTGGAAATGGTGGTGTTGAATGCCCCGTCGGATTCCGATGGCAATATATCGGTTTCCAAGGAACTCATAGAGCAGTGCACTTCCAAAAAGTCCCTTTTGTATGACAAGGGCGGGGAAGAGCATTACAATCTGATTTCCGCTCTCCATAAGTCCATGCGCAATTCGGATCCCGACGCGGCCGTTTATTGGCTTGCCCGCATGCTTGAAGCTGGTGAGGATCCGCTGTATGTGGCCAGGCGCGTAATACGCTTCGCCAGCGAAGACGTCGGGCTTGCCGACCCAAAAGCTTTGGGAATTGCGATTGCCGCGTATCAGGCGTGCCATTTCATCGGCATGCCCGAATGTTCCGTCCATCTGACCCAGGCCGTGGTGTATATGGCGATGTCCCCCAAATCCAACGCCCTTTACATGGCTTATGAGCACGCTAAGGCCGACGCGTTAAAACAGCTTGCCGAACCCGTTCCATTGGTTATACGCAACGCTCCAACGAAGTTGATGAGGGAACTCGACTATGGGAAAGGCTATCAATACGCCCATAACGCAAAAGATAAACTCACCGATATGCAGTGTCTTCCGGATTCTTTGGCCGGGCGCGAATATTATATACCAACGGAGGAAGGTTTGGAAAAAAAATACAAACTCCGCCTCGATGAAATTAAAGCCTGGAAAAAAGGGCAAAAGTAAGGCGGGCTTTATTTCTGCCGCATATTTTTTGAGTAGGAAATCAAATTTATGCAAAAACGTGAGTATCGTTTTTTTTGATTCGGGTGGTTCTTAAATCTGCAATAGCGCTTCTTATTTCCTTTTAATAAAGCAATCTTAAAAAGGGGATTGGGGGGCATTTTGCTAAAACGATGTAGTCCATTTTGCTCCAAATGAAACTTTGGCCTGCGCAAACGATTGAATAAAGGTTTTGAGGGTGCGCCACAAAAACGCGGAATTTTAAAATAAAACTTGCCTTTTGCGCAAATGTAATTTTCCTTGAAGACATGACTATTACTTTTGGCGAAATAATGTTGAGACTCTGCCCCGAAGGCAGAAATTTGTTGTTGCAATCCCTGCCGGGAAGGCTTGACGCCACATTCGGCGGCGCAGAAGCCAACGTGGCAATGAGCCTTGCCAGGCTTGGCATGCCCTCCCGCTATGTCACGGCTCTGCCGGACAACCAAATTGCTGAGGCTTGCCTGAATCAGCTCCGCGGATTTGGAGTCGATGTAAGCTGCGTAAAACTTGTAAAGGGTTCGCGCATGGGAGTGTATTTCTTGGAGAGCGGAGCTAACCAACGCCCGAGCAAAGTGGTTTACGACCGCGCCGACTCCGCAATATCTGGCGCGAAATTTGAAGACTACGATTTCGCCACGGCGTTAAAAGGCGCAACGCGGCTCCATATAAGCGGTATCACTCCGGCGATATCGGAGGCTGCGGCGGACGCGTGCGTAAAATTGTCGGATTTGGCCAGAAAAAACGGCGTGAAAATTTCATTCGACTTGAATTTCAGGAATAAACTCTGGAAATGGCGCGAAGGCGTAGATGCCCGCACTCTCGCCCGCGAAGTAGTGCCGCAAATATTGGAAAATGCCGACTTGGTAATAGGCAATGAAGAAGACGCCTTCGACGTTCTCGGAATAAAGTCCGGCGGCAGCGACGTAAATTCTGGAAAACTCGACTTTGCAGCGTATGCGGATACGGCGCGCGAAATTGCCCGCCGCTTTAAGAGCGTGCGCAAAGTCGCTTTTACGCTGCGCGAGAGCCTCTCGGCTTTCCACAACAACTGGGGTGCGACATTGTACGATGTGGCTTCGGACAAATCCGTCATGGCTCCAATGAAAGATGGCCAATACAAACCTTACGAAATTAAGAACATAGTGGATAGAGTAGGGGGCGGAGACTCTTTTGCAGCAGGCCTTATATATGGTCTCGATAGCGGCGAATTTAAGGACGATTCTGAAGCTCTTGAATTTGCGGTGGCATCTTCATGCTTGGCCCACTCAATGGTAGGGGACTATAATTATACCACAAAATCCGAAGTCTTGACCCTCATGAAGGGCAATGGTTCGGGGCGCGTACAACGCTAAACAATGTTTCCCCTGGCCCGCAATCTTTCCGCTAAAATCGCCCGCAAAAGCGGCGTTTTGGCGGAGTCGGTTTGCGTGTGCATACTGGTTTGCGTGTTTGCGTGGATTGGATATTCCATGTACGGCAGGGCGAATATCGGAGAGACCTATCCTTCCAAGTATATCGATATAATCTGCCCGTTTTCCGCTGGAGGCGGAACAGATTTATTGTGCCGCACCCTTGCGGACTGTATGTCGGAAAGCTTTGGGAAGCCCGTAAATGTACAGAATGTCGCGGGGGGAGGGGGCGCCGTTGGGCACGTCCGCGGAGCATCGTCAAAAGCCGACGGTTATTCTATGACTATGCTGACTTTTGAGTTGGCAACGCTCTCATTGAGAGGATTTGCTCCGGTGGGCGCGGAAGATTTCTCTTTTGTGGCCAGATTGAATGCGGACCCGTCATGCGTGGCGGTTTGCTCCGACTTCCCCGCGGACAATATGGAGGAGTTTCTGAAGTTGGCTCGCGGAGGCGCAAAACTAAAATTTGGAAATTCCGGAACGGGAAGCGTATGGCATTTGGCCGCCGAATTTTTTGCGAGAAAGGCCGGAATAGAGATGTCGAGCGTATCTTTCGACGGAGCGTCGAATGCCGTCACAGCAATGCTTGGCGGCCATATTGACGCCGTGACTGTGAGCGCTGCGGAATTAAAGAGCCATGTCGAATCCGGGAGGGTAAAAATTCTTGCGGTTATGTCGAAGAACAGGCTCGCAGCTTTTCCAGAGGTGCCGACATGCGCCGAATTCGGGGTTGACGTTGACTTCTGCACATGGAGAGGCATTGCAATGCCTAAAGGCGTACCGGCTGAAATAGTTGATTTTGTCGGCGAAAAATTGCGAGAAATCGCGGCATCGCAGCGCATGAGGGAATTTTCGGAATCTACGGGCATGAACGTGGAGTATCTCGACGGCGGGGAGTTTGAAAAAGCTGTAAGGCTTCAAAGTATTGAACTGAAGCCTCTCATGGGCGAACTCGGGCTTCTCAAAGGGAGGGCAAAATGAAAATAAACATTCTCTTAATCGCCGTATCTATTTTGGCAATATGGCTTGCGGGAGAGTTTCCCGTAGATGAGGCCGCGGCTTTCCCGTCGTGGGTGGCGTGGATAATTTTGATTTTGTCTATATTAGATATTGCAATTTCTGCCTGTAAAAGTGGCAAAGGTGGGCTTGTTGAGAATAAGACTTCGGGCTCGGAAATATCAGACAATTTTGACGCAAGCTCACTGATCATGGCCGCCATGACGGCCGCCTATTTGTTATTGATGCCGTTTTTAGGATTCATATTCTCATCGGGATTGTTTTGCGCTGGAGTTTTAAGGGCGCAGGCCCGCATGGGTTTATTGAGGGCGGCGGCTTTCGGCTACGGTTTTTCGGCCTTTGTCTATGCGATATTTGCGGGCGTAATGAATGTGGCTTTGCCCGTTGGATTCTTTAATTGATATGGAAACTGTGGCTGGAGAGATTTTTGCGAATGTTTCGGTTCTCGGTTATTGGGTCTCCCTGCTGGCCGGAGCTTTTTGCGGAATATTTTTCGGGGCAGTGCCCGGAGTTTCGGCGACCATGGCAATCGCACTTTTAGTGCCTTTTACTTTTGGAATGGATATAGTGGGCTCAATCGCTCTTTTGCTGGGGATATTTTTCGGGGCAATATATGGCGGCAGCATTCCTGCCATTTTATTTAAAACTCCAGGGACTCCCGCTTCGGCAGCGGTTATCTTCGACGGGTATCCTCTTATGCGCGCCGGACAAGCCGGAAGAGCCCTCTCATTGGCTTCTGTTTCAATGCTTGCCGGAGCCGCGATAGGATCGGCTTTGCTCGTGTTTTTGGCGCCTCAGATATCTCAAATAGCCTTAAAATTCGGCCCAGCGGAACTGTTTGCGATGGCGTCTTTCGGGATAATAACAATAGTGGCGGTATCGGACGGCCCTCTGCTTAAAGGCATATTATCCGCTCTGGCCGGACTTTTGCTTTCCTGCATAGGCATGGATCCCATGTCGGGCTATCCGCGCTATATCTTTGGAACAGCCGGATTGATGGAGGGGCTTCCGTTTATTCCGGTTCTAATTGGCCTTTTTGCGGTATCCGGAGCTCTCGCCGGAAAATCCGACTCGGGAATCGAAAAGAACGATGTGAAAGTGCGCTTTTGCGAACTTCCCCCGCTCTCGGACTTAAAAAAAACATGGAAAACGATGTTTAAATCCGGAATACTTGGGGCTTTTATAGGTGCCACCCCGGGCGCCGGTTGTGATATTGCGGCATTCGTATCTTATGGAATGGCCAAACATTCGGCCATGCAGGGTGATAAATTCGGCTCGGGAGAAGTTAAGGGAGTTGCGGCCGTAGAATCCGCCAAAGCCGCCTGCACTTCAGGAACTTTAATACCGCTTTTATCGCTCGGCATACCTGGAGATTCCGTCACGGCGATACTCGTGGGAGCCCTTGTATTGCACGGCGTTCAACCGGGGCCGCTCCTATTTGAAAATAATCCGGCTTTGGCCGGAACTATTCTGGCCACTGTGGTTTTTGCCCATTTTGCGGTATTCGCATTGGCTTTAGCTTCCGTGAGATGGTCGACTCTAATATTAAAACTTGACGAAAAATACATAAAAGCGGGTGTTCTGCTTCTCTCCATAGTAGGTTCTTACGCCCTTAGAAACAATATGGGCGACGTTTGGATTGCCTTTGTTTTCGGTATTGTCGGAATTGCAATGCAGAAGGCAAAGTTCCCTGTGGCGCCTTTTCTCCTCGCCCTTATATTGGGTCAAATGGCCGAAGTAAATTTTCGGCGCGCGGCCATGCTTGAAGACGGTTCCCCTCTTTTTATACTCAACTCACCCATAGCATTGGGCATACTTGTTGCGGCCTTCGTATTCTTTGCCGCGGCCTCTTTTAAAAGGCTGCGCAAACGCATGTGATGCGTTCTCTAATTAACGCTATTCCCTCCAATTTGATGTAAACGCCGTATCCCCGATTGCATTGCTCGAAACAAGTATCGTATTGACATCTTTGAGAACCATTGATTTAATAACAAGAGATTTATATATTAAACAATCCTTTGATAGGGGAGGGTAGCATGTTGGGAAAGAAAATTTTTTATATAGTTTTTATATTTGCCGGGACGCTTTTTGGAGAATCCTTTCAAGATTTGGCAGATAGTGCCGCAAAGACACCCGACAAAATTTTAAAATTGGAGGCTAAGACATACTTTGTGGATAAGCCCGTGATGCTCACTGCGGCGCATAATGGATTAAAAATAGAGGGAAAAGAAGGCAGCGTTTTGAGCGGAGGCAAACGGGTGTCCGGGTGGACGCGCGACGGAAAATTGTGGAAAGCCAAGCTTGATGGAGTGGATTATGTGTCGTCGTTGTTTGTAAATGGAGTAAGGGCGGATTTTGCAAGAACCCCAAACGACGGTTATGTGTATTTTTATCGCGACGGAGCTTGCGAGCCCAGGAGGTCTTTTGTGTTTTCAAAAAGCGACGTGAAAGAGCTAACGGGCATGCCCGAGGAGGAGTTGAAAAATGTGGAGGTGAGGGCGTTCTTCCAATGGATAGACAATAAGGGCAATGTGGAGAGAATAGAGGAAACTCAGTTCGGCGATATTGTTAGAATACATTTATCTTCTGAAATTTCCTATCATTTTTGCAAATACGGCAAGCAGGGCAGGTGTTGGTTCACCAACTACAAAGGGGCTTTGGATATGCCTGGAGAATATTTTTACGACTCCCGTTCCGGCGAACTTTGGTACATGCCGCGGGAAGGCGAAAACATGGAGAGCGCCGAGGTATTTGTGCCGAATACAAATACGCTTTTGTCGATAAAAGGGGAGTCTTGCGAAAAAAAGATTTCCGGGATTTCAGTGAAAAATCTTATTTTTGAATATGCCTCGCAGAAGCCCACGGGGACCAACGGCACTTGGCAAAATGCATCGCAGGCGGCTACCACTATGTCGAACGCTATCGAGGTTTCCAAAGCGGAAGGGGTGTGCATTGAAGATTGCGTGGTGCGAAATGTTGACGGATACGCCGTAGAGTTTGGAGAAGGCGTGCGGGATTCTGTATTGAGGAATTGCGTGCTGGAAAAACTCGGGGGAGGCGGAGTTAAAATTGGTATTTGCGGAAGGTGTGAAGGCGATTCCGTTAGCGGAAATATAAAAGTAGTAAACAATATAATATGCGGATTTGGACGCGTAAATAGATCGGCAGTCGGGGTTATAGCTTACGACGTGTTCGGCATAACAATAAAGAATAACGATATTTTCGACGGCTATTATTCTGGAGTGTCGGTAGGCTGGGTATGGGGATACGGTAAGTCGAATACAAAAAACAACAGTGTTGACTATAACCACATACACCATCTCGGATACGGCCAGATGTGCGACATGGGCGGAATATATACGCTGGGGATTCAACCCGAGAGCCGCATAAAAGGGAATCTAATACACGACGTAAATTGCCACCAGTATGGCGGCTGGGGCATTTACAACGACGAAGGCAGCTCTTTCATCGAGAGCTCTATGAATTGCGTATATTCCACACAGAGCGGGGGGTATCACATGCACTACGGTCAAAATTGTAAAATGCTTAACAATCTGATATTCGACTGTAAAGACTACCAAATAGCGCTGAGCAGGCAGGCTCCCAATTCTTTTTCTTTCGAGAATAACATAGTTTGCTACAAATCTCCGGAGGTATTGATTCAGAAGGGAAAAGTTCCCTTGCCGGATTCGGTATTTTTTAATGAAAACGTATATTGGAACGAGAACGGCGAAGTGATGTTCGACAATCTCACTTTCAAGCAATGGCAGGAGGGGGGCAGAGATAAGGATTCTTTAGTGGAGGCGGTTGATCCAAAAGCGATAATGAACGGAGAGCCTTTTACAAAGACAAACTTTAAGCGCATAGATATTTCTAAGGCCGGAGTGACTGGAAAAATGAAACCTGTATTGCGCAAAATGATGAAGTCGTATGTTTATCCGGAGGTAAAGAACTATCCTCTTGAGGGGAAGGGGCGTTTCTACACGGTTGACACCTTCCAAAATGATAAATTGGGCGGCATTCCGAATTTTCCGAATATTTACGGAGGTGAACTCACCGTTAAAAAAGACGATACCGCCCCTAACGGGCGGGCGTTATCGGTAAAAAATAAGAAGATATCTTATAGAGGTGCTCCCGAAAGATTGCCTTACTTTTATTATAATTGTTGGGCCGATGAATCTGCGGATTGCGCAAGAGCGGAATTTTCTGTGAAATTAACGCCGCAGAGTTCTTTTTCTTTGGAGTTTAGAAACGAGGAGCACAAACATTTGGGCAATCGCGTAGTCTTGGATAAAGCTAAGATTTTTGGGGTCCAGCTTCCGGTCGGGGAATGGCTGAGATTTGAATTTGCCTTCCCACAACCGCTCGGCAAGAGCGCGGAAGGTTATAAATTGAAAATTTTGGATTCCAAGAAAAATGTTTTGTTGGAAAGAGCGGTAAAGCCAAACATAGAAAATTTGGACTACTTCTCTTCAATGTATTTTATAATGCACGGAAACGAAGGGGAAGAGACGTGTTTTTCGGATATATTGATAAAGTGAGAAGCGCCTTTGCAAATTAGTTGGCGAATCCGAAAATCAATCCGCGTCTGCGCGGCGCTTCGGATAGCATATTTTTTCCACGGCATTTTCAAAGTCGTCAGCGCCGGACAGGATTTGTATTTCCAGCCGCGTATAATAAAACGGAATTTTTGCGACATAGTCCGGGCGTATTCTTACGGAATCCTTTTCCGTGGTCACGGCGAGTTCGGCGCCGGCTGCGGCGGCGTCGGAAAAGAAAGCGTCGAGCTCGCGCTCTTCAAATCTGTGGTGGTCGAGAAATCTGCGCTTCAATACAAGTTCCGCTCCAAGCTCCTCCAAGAATCCCTCGAAACTGTCGGGAGCGGCAATGGCAGAAAAACACGCGACTTTTTTGCCGTCGAGAATTTTAAGGGGGAAATCCTCTGAGGTATCGAACTTTACGAGTTTCTCCAATTTGTGGGCGCACTCTATGATTTCGACGCTCGGATTGTAGGTGTGTATTATGCGTTCGAGATCGGGGGATTTCTTCCCGTCGGATTTTGTGAGAAATACATAAGAGGCCCTGCGCAAATGCGAGATTGGTTCGCGCAATATCCCTCCCGGAAGCAGATGCATGTTGCCGAATGGATTAGTCTTGTCCACGAGCAAAAGTTTTACTTGTCCGCGCAGGGGCAGATATTGGAATCCGTCGTCCAAGACAAGGGTATCGACCCCAAATTGCGTTATGGCGTAGTGGCCTGCGCGCACGCGGTTCTTATCTACAATTACAACCACGTTTTTGAGGTTTCTGGCCAACATATAAGGCTCGTCTCCGGCCACCTCGGAATCGAGAAGCACGTTCTTTCCGTCGGAGACCACCTTTGGTTTCGGACCTTCGCCGTGTGTCAGCCAACGCATGAATTTTGCGATTATGCCGTCGGATTTGCTCTTGTATCCGCGGCTGAGAATGGCAACTTTTCTGCCCCTGTCGGACAGTGAACGCGCAAATTTTTCTACGATGGGGGTCTTACCCGTACCGCCCACCGTGAGATTGCCTACGACAACCACCATGCATCCGAGCGGGGCGTCGCGCAGTATTCTATTTCTGTACATTATGTGGCGCAGCCGCACTATGGCTCCGAATATATGCGACAGGGCTTTTAAAAACATGCCATAGACTTCGGCAGGGCGCGATTTTGTGCGCCCGTATATGACGTCGGCTGTCATATGGGCAAAGTCTTCGGCGAGTCTTGCTATTTTATATTTTGCAAATTTGACTGTAAGGCGCAGATTCAATTTCGATATGTAAATTTATTCGGATTCCAACACGTCTTCGTCTTCGTATGTGGTTTTGGAGTTTTGGTCTTTTGTGTATTTCTTCTTTAATTGTTCGAGTTCCTTTGCCACAGATGGCGGGGCGTTTTTGACTTGGGGCGCGAACATGTTGAGTGTTTTTATGGCGTTTTTGTAGTCTCCTGATTCCGCAAACGATTCCGCCATGGGGCGGACTATTTTTGAAAAACAGCCGTCTTCATTTCCGGATGAATTGCGGAGAATGTCTTTGTAGGCGGAAAATATTTCCGCTATGTCCGTCTTGGTGGACATAAGTTCTCTGATTCTTTGGGAATACATTTCCACCGCAAGTCCGGGATCGTTTCGCATTACAGTGCGCATTTCGGCGATGAGGAGCCTGTCGGCTTCTTTTTGCATTCTTCTGAGGGCTAAATTGCGCCTGTAGCCTTCAAGCATATTCATGCACATTTCTGGATAGCGGCGGAAAGGCTCGTAGCTTTTGCGCCACAGGGCGTCGAGCTCGCCGCTTGCGGCTCCGAATCTTGCCCGGGCGGCTATGTAGGCTTTGTATGCCTTCCAGTATTCGGGATCGGACTTTTTTGACTTGTCCGCAAAAACTGCGGCATTTTCGTATTTCCCGCCTTCAAAGAGAGCGTTTGAAATCTGAAGGAAAACCCTTGCTTCCATTCCGTTTTCAGTGACATGGGGGCGGCGGCAGAGATATTCTATGTCAAACATTTCCAGTGGCTTCCAAGTCTGCGGATTTAAAGGGCGCCCGTATAGGTTTACGGCATTTTGGCTTCTGCATACGTCAAATTTCCATACGCCGAGCTTGGACATGTATGCGAGCCAGTTGCTTACCTTTGAATCATGCTTATCAGAAAAATATATGCAGGGTATTCCGTTGGCGTTTGCCACGCGCCACGCGTAATATACCTTTTCCGGAGGAGTGCCTCCGTATTTGCGAATGTTCTCAAGTGTAAATGGACGCACGCTCACGTCCCATTCTGCATATGTGGCATCGCGCCCATTCCGCTCTATGCGCGAATAGTCCGTCTTGAGAGATTGCGTCAGCTTCTCTATCATATACGGCGTCAAATTCGGTTTGAGGAGGCTCCTCAACTCATCTATGGGGCCCGCAATGCCGCCTGTAAATATAAGTTCCGACACCGTTAATTTTTGCATCGGAAAGTTCATTATCTTTGCGTTTTCCACAAAGTAATAAAACAAATCTTGCGGATGGGTCATCGGTGCGGGATTTGAAGGCATGTTGCATTCCGGCCAATTCGGCGGAGGGGAAATGTCGTATATGAGAGAAATCGCCATGGCCATGCGCAAAAATTGTTCCGTCTGCGCCGGATAGGCCGCGTAAATATTTTTTAGAACCACGGCCGCCCCGCTTAAATTGTCCTCTTCGCGCCAACTTTCGCAGAAATCGAAAAATGCAGGAAGGTTTTTCAGCATCAATTTCTTTAGTTCCGGGGGGATTTCCTCTCCGTATTCGGCGAAAAATTTTGCGGCTATTGAAGTGTATATCCATGACGCGGCTTCCGGATAGGCTTGATTCGCCGCCTTCTCGAGCGCCTTTTCTTTAGATTTAGAGGCGAGATTTTCCCAGGCTGATTTTGAATTATCTTTGCTCAGTGAATCCAACTCCAAGTCGGTTAAAGGAGATTGGGGATAATTTGGCAAATCAGGTATGTTCTGTCCTAAACATAGCTGGACAGCAATGAGCAATAGGGCGGCGAATTTCCAAAATTTCATCTGAATTTCCAATAAAAATATCGTAAGTCTTATAGTCAACAAAAGAGTTTTGCTATAAATGAATCTTTAATTGACTTAAATCTTTTCTTGATAATTATGTAATCGGAACAACGGCCGTTTTCGACGGACGCAAATATAGGAGTTTTATTATTTATGAGAAAATCTGTATTCAACATTTTTAAGATTATTGCGGTTTTCGCATTGTCGTCGTCCCCGTTTTGGGCGTCGGGTGCCGAAATAACACAGTCTGACGGAAAATTTACGGCGTCGGGGGAGAATTATTCGGTGGAGTTTAATTCTTCAACCGGCTCAATCGTGAAAATAACCTCTTGCGGAAAAGATGCGCAAATATCGCTTCCGGACGGCTTGTGGGCGGCAAAGTTTGTGGACGGCAAACAAGTGGTGGCTAATTCCGCCACATGCTCGCCGTCTTTTTCTGCTGACAAATTGATATTTAAGTACACAACTGCCGAAATCGATGTTTCTGTGACGGTTGTCCCGAAAAATGAGCATTGCGATATTCAGGCGAAAGTGACGCCAAAAAGCGGGGAATTGCTCGAGTTTGAGCTTCCGTCGAAATTTAGGTTTCCTCCGGAGGCCGTCAAGGAGATAACTTTCCATTCGGACACTCCACGCAATATGGGTTTGGCTGTGAATTCCGAGTTCTTTAAGGATAATTCGCACACGCATTCCTCATGGGAGGGAGACACTCCTCTCGGCGACAAGCTCTATAAAGAAGTTTTCGGGAGCGGATTGACTTATTCCCAAGATATGGACGCTTGGAGAAATGTCACCAAGGGTAAGGATGCCGACGAATGGGTTCCAAAAAGCTTGATGGATTTGCTCCTTAAACAGACTTACAGAAGCGCCCGCACATTTGGAAAAGGACAGGCCGATATAGAAATTCTCAATTCCCCCGAAGGAGTATTTCTGGGGGCGTCGCGCCTCGGCGGCAAGGGGGCTTTGTTCCGCGTTGGCGGTTGGATAAATTACAACGACCGCTCAATGATACGCAATACCGTGTGCTGCATAATAAACAGGGCTAAAGCTGTCGCAAAAGCCGAGAAATCTGCCCGCACAAAAGTTGGAATGATAAAACTCAACGGTTTGGATCCCGCATATAGGGATTGGTACAATCATATAAACGGCGTATGCAAGAATGTCATAGAACTCGATTCCCCTGAAAAAGTTGCCGCGGCAATGGAAGATCCGGAATTTCTTTTTATAGTAAATCCGTATGCCGAGATTTGCCCGAATCCTCCCGGCGTTTCACCCGAGGAAACTGCCCGTAAAATCGCCGCGTATGTGAAGGCGGGCGGCTATTGGTTCGACAACGAAGGCCTTTCTTTTTACAGAGGCATACGCCCCAAAAAGTTTTATAAAGTTGCGAGCGCCGTGCCCGCGACCATAGGGGATTTTTTCCACCTGAATATGAACGGAGCCGACATCGCGTATTACAGCGTTCAATCTATTCGCGGCGCGGACTTTGAGAATCCCGTAAAATCGTTTGTAGTATCGAGGTTTGAAATTGGAGGGGACGAAAAAGGAGGCTATCTGACTCGCCCGTTTGTGCATTATATGAAGCCTTCCGACGGCACTTGGGAAACTCCTAAAGTCCGCTTAAATTTCGGGAAGGGGCTTTTAGATTCGGCTGACGCGTTTTGTAAAGCCAATGGCGTAAATAAAAAGCTTAGCCAAAAGCTCGACGGCGAATTTCTGCGCAAATTCAAAGATTGTGTATTGCTCAATATTTGGGCTTCAAATTTGGGCGAAGTTAAGCAGATTACCGACAATATGCCGCCCAAGAATATAATACATCTACCATGCTATCTTCTCGGGGGCTTTGACAAGCAATATCCTGACCATGTGCCGCCGCGTCCGGAATTCTCAACTCCGGAAGATTTTAAGGCCTACATAGCCGAAATACGCGGGAACGGGCACCTGTTCATGCCGTATACCAACAATTCGTGGTGGTGCGATAATCCCCGCGGCCCGACTTTTGTAGCGGCCGGAGAGGCTCCGCTTAGCGTGGATATTAAAGGCAACCATTACCATGAGACCTACGGCAAAAACGACGGCTGGACCATATGCATGTGGCATCCCGCTGTGAGGGCCGCAAACGATAAAATCGTGAAGGATTTCACAGAGGATTATCCATGCGATATCCTTTTCCAAGACCAGACCGGGGCAAGGCGTTCTCGGCTCGATTTCAATCCGGCCGCGCCCAACCCGAATACCTATTCCGACGGCTTTATATTTACCGCGCGCAGGGATTCAAAGAAGCGCCCGCTTTCAACTGAGGACGGCTGGTGGGGAATCGCCAACGAAGAAATACAATTCTGCGGAATGACTTTTGGAATATTTCCCTCGCAATATGCTCCAGTATGGAGCCAGTTTGTCTGGGATTCTTTTCCAAAACGCGGAATAAGACTCGCCAATTTAGTGTCTGCAATGTTCCACGACAAAGTCTCGCTATCCCATCATGACCTTGCAACAGGCATATATAACGATAGACAGATGGCTCTGAGTATTGGCATGGGGATAACTATGATGTATTCTCCGCGCATAAACCATGTATCTGACCAATCCGCCCTCGAATTCATAAAGTGGATGGATAGATTGCAAAAGTCGCTTGCGTCAAAATATGTGGGCGAAAAGATGTATGAATTTTCCCATGAATGGGAGAATGTTGAAGCACCGGGAGAAGAAGGGCGCATACGCTCAAAATACGGCAACATAAGCATCTTCGCAAATATGTCTGACAATCCATTCCAAGATGGAATTTACACGGTCGCCCCTGACGGCTTTATAGCCGAAGGCGATGGCGTCAAAACCGGTATGGTGGTGGGAATCAACGGTGTTAAAGTTTCGCAGCCATGCGGATATGTTGTAGAAAATTCCGGAGATAAAACCTTTGTGTGGATTTATTCGGCCGGCGATTGCGATGTAGTATTCCCGTATGCCGGAACAATAAAATCCCTGAAAATTAAAGACGGCGCGGATTTGAAATTTGAATCTAAAGACGGGGTTGTAAAATTCCGCATGCCTTCCCGGGCTTCCGGGGACAATAAACTTGAGGCTCTTGTCGAGCTCGAGCTGGCAAAGTAGAATCGCTGTCCAATATTTTAAGCGGCTCTCATTGAGAGCCGCTTTTTTATTTTCACTTGGGGCGAATTTCTTGCCATGCGAATTTTAGGAATCGCGGGGAGATTCGAGTTTATAGGGCGTCCTTAACAATATGGATTTTTCCTCAATCTTATATTTATATGCTGTTTAGTAGGCGCGAGTATCTGCCCGAAAATCTTGGCGGAATTTGCAAGCGGTTTTAATCGATAAAATATTTATAAATAACAAAACGCCTTTTCCAATACAGATTTGAAAAAGGCGTGCGCGGTTTCACTATTAGTTTTTTGGAGTCAGCTGTTTTATCAATCTTATTTCCTCTAATAGGCCGGCATCTTCCAAAGGCTCTTTTCTAATGTCGTAAGGAGTGTAGGTAATGTCTATTATATTGTTGCCTTTGTTCCAGTCGGGATTCTTTTCGGCTACGGATTTTGCCCTATTAAAGGAATTGTTTGTCACTTCAATCTCGATGGTGTTTGAATCTTTCAAGACTCCGTCGGGTATTTCCAGCCTGAATGGCACGCACCAAACAGAACCGATATTCGTGCCGTTTATTTTAACCCTTGCGGCATCGCGTATATTTCCCAAATCTATGACATACTTTCCCGATGGATCATCGACTTTAAAGTTCGCGGAATATCTTGCCACTCCGCAGAATTTCTTTGCGTTGTCGTCGCCGATTTCCGTCCAACTCCTTAGGCGGCGTGTCTTAATTTGCGCGGGCATGTCCGATGCCGGTACCGGAGTGGGCAGGGCGCGCAAAAAGTCTATTGTCCATTCGGCATCTATCTTTTTTGAATCGCCGTCTTCGGTAAAAGTTTTTAAAGGCAAATCGGGATTTATTGTCTTATTCGCAAAAATCAGGCAACTTTCTCCGGGGAGAAGCCTCAGTTGAAATTTTGTGCCGGATGCGGATTTTTCGGATTTCAACTTGGCTCTTTCTCCTGTCAGCGGGTTAAAATATTCTATCTGTTCGCACGGCTCGGATATCTCAACATTTCCCATCTCGAAAGCCGAATTTTGATTGCAGATAAAGTATATCGTAGCTTGGGAATTGAATTTCCTTATAAAGTCAAGTTTGAAGTCTGCGATTGTTTCGCGCTTCGCTCCCAAGGACGATACGATAGCGGGAACATTGCCCACAAAAAATCCGTCGTGTATGTTTATCCATGAATTTTTTATGTCGCGGGCAGCTTGTCTGCGCTCGGCAAGATTTCCAAACCCGGGAACGTCCTCGGGGATTTTATTTTGAAACACGATTTTAGCCCCGTCCCGCACGAGCCTATCAAGATTTTTGAAGGTCTCAAGCGGCAACTGCTCGCATTCGGGAACCACGAGGGCTTTGTAGTATTTGCCGTTGGATTTTATTACTCCGTTCACTACTTCGAGATTATTTAATGCCATATCTGATACATAGTCGAAACAGAATCCGAGTTTATCCAAGTTATTTATGAGCTCGTCGAACTTGGGAACCTTTTTGAGCCATTTCATTGCGTTGTGCACTTCAAAGCACAAGACGTGATATGGCCCGCCAGAGCCGCGCCAAAAGGCGTGAATCGGAAAATATAGCAGGATATCGTTGTCGCTCTTTGAGTTCTGCATAACACTTTGAATCCTGCGGACGTATTCGTTGAGCTCCGGAAAAAATTCCTTGAAGTGGGAATTGTAGTTAAAGTTTGTAGAGGCGTAAAAGAGTCTCCCGGGAAATGGTTTATCCATGGGAGAGTAGGGTGTGCCATGATAGAATATATGGTTTATTCCGGATACAAAAAGTTTGTCCAGTTCCGGTTTTACTTGGGATAATGCAACTTTGAAATGATTTGCGAGCCAAGTGCAGGATTCTGACGCCACGAGGTCTTTGTCGTATAGGTTTGCCGCCGAAGACGCAAATTTCATCATGAGCTTATTTGGGCGCCCAAATCTTTCTTCTTCGTAGTCCGGATCTTGTCGCACGAGGGGAATGTCGAAAATACTGGCTCCGAACGATTCGGTTTCGGGAATGTCGGCCAGCGCATATAAATCTATTAGATTGCCCGGGGAACCGTGGGCTTGGTTTACGCTTAAAAATCCCATTTTAGATGAGGCGCTTGCAAACTCCGTCATAGTTTCATACAGAAGATCTGAAAGGGTCTGGTGGTAATCCTGCCAAATCCTTTCCGAATCCTCGGGGCTTATTTTGCTCGGCGACGTGTTTTTTATCTTATTTTTCTCCCAAGATTTTGTCTGGGAAAAGATTTCTCTGGCGTATGGCTGAAAATCGTATCCGCGGCGCTTCTTAAACTCTTCGTAGAAATTGTCGGTGAAGTTTGCGGCGTAATATTCGTAGGAATCGTTAAAGAAACCGCGCAGAAGTTTTTCGTCTTTATAGGGAGCGAAGGCTTTTTCAAACTGCTGGGCATGCAATTTGTAGGCGGCGGGGTTAAAAGGATCGGCGGTATGTCCATGCCCTCCGGGGGAGGAGCGTTTAACCATAAAATTTAAATTTGCGCACTTCAAATTCTCGTCAATTTTTTTAGAGGCGAGCTGCGGCGGTATCCAGGGGCCTCCGAAAGGCCAGCCGCTGCCCATAGTCATGTCAACGCCGAGTCCGAGCCGTTTGGCTTCTTTTGATATGTGGGAAAGCATATCCATGAACTTTGGGGAAATGAGATCTATGTAATTTGATTCGTCGCCTTTTTCGCCGTATAACGGTATTACGCAAACTCCTCCAACTCCCGCCTTTTGCATGTATTCGAGTTGGGCGCTTATATCGCTTTTTGTCATGGAATTACCCAGTATCCACCACCACGTCCAAGGTTTTGCGGTGTCGTATTGGTTCTGGGCGGAAAGATATAGGAATTGTGCTATAAATAATAAAAATATGGAAATATACTTTTTCATCATTGCAATTCTACGGCGTTTGCAAATACGGTCAAGAATAACCTCAAATGATATGCGATACAAATAGTGCGCATCTTGATTCATGTAGGGCTCTTGGAAAGTTTCCGATTCTTCGTCGAAAATTTAGTTTCATAATTTAAGCTATTTAGGAAATTAGAGCTTTTTATGGGCTTTAATAAAATTGACTTTAGGGTAGAGTCAGACAAAATGGAGCTTATGTTTAGATTTTTATTGATAGTAGCGGCCTTTGCGTCCGCAGGGTGTTCGCCTTCTCCCGAAAGAGTGGCCAGCAGCTCTTATGTAAAAGCTTCGCTGAAAGTTTCGGAAGCCGTGAAAGCTTTCAATTCCGCAGATTATGCGTGCGCTTTAAAATTGTGCGAAGAGGCTAAATCGCAAGTTGAGGATATAATATCAAAATATCCTGAAACGGCGATAGCTCTTAAAATCGTCACTGATCCAACTACGCGCATAGGCGCGTGCAATTATACGGATCTCTCCGACAAGATTATTCCGGAACTTGTACTTTATTCAAATCCTCAAATGGCGGGCTATGATTTGCCTTGGACTGTTGCCCTCGCCAATGAGGATGCCGCAATAAGAGACGAGGCTCTTTTTGAATTGGTCCGCAATATTGTAGATTCTGCGGGGGAAAAGGGGCTTTCGGACGCTGAAAATAAAATGCGCGTGGCCGTTGTAGCCAAAATATCTTCTGCCGCAAAAAAGAGCGAAGCTTTGGCGTATAAACATTCATCGGTTTCTGCGGAAACTCCAAAATCCGAAAGCGATCCTCTAAAAAGTTCCCAAAAATCCTTAGAGATCGATCCGTCAAAAGTCGATATAGCCCGATTCTTGACGGAGGCAAAAACAGATTCGTCCCTGGTCTCTTACGATATTTCCTCCATCGGAAGATTGCGTGAAAAGGTTCCGGCGGCTCTCGCAATAGGGGGAAAAACACGGGAAATGTTTGCCGGATATTTGGCAGCCGCGCATGCAAACGCCTTAAAAATAAGCGTCAATAATGTCCGCGATACAGCCCTTTCCAGAATGGCTTTGACTTTCGCGGATTTTGGCGACTCTGCGGCCGCGATAAAGGCTTTGTCGGATATATCAAATGCCAATCCGTTTTTTGACACATTTAAATATGTAGCGGAAAAAGTCGGAAACAGTAAAAGCTATGTTTCGGCAATGTCTTTGGCCTCGCGCTTGCAGTCGGAAACCGAAAGGGACGCGTTTCTCGCGGCTTTGGCGTCGGGGGTGGCAGAGCAGGGGCTGTTTGCAGAATCTGCGGCTCTGGCCGACAAATTGCGCGATACTAAAGCTAAGAATTTTGCAATGGCTGAAATCTTGCGCATAAGTATTGAAAAGAAGGATTCTAAGGGGGTCGCAAACGCAGCCTCGCGCATGGACTTTTCGTCTCTGGAATTTTTGGACCAGCTGGCGGGAGACTCTTTTGAAAAAACTTCTTCGGACGATGAAAAAAAAGCCCGTCAACTTGTTTGCGTTGCTGAAAAAATCGGCACATTCGACAAATCTTCGGCTTTAAAATTCATAGAGTGCGCCGTAAAGCTTGCAGATAACTTTGATATTTCCAAAACAGCTCTTTTCTCAGATATATCCGGCAAGATAGCCGTTTGCATGGCAAATCTTGGGAAGGCGTCGGACGCGTTGAAATACCTTAACGGAAATATATATAGATCCGATATTTACGAATCTTTTAAGAATATATGTGCGGTGGCGTCCGCCCTCGAATCCAAAGAGGAAAAGTTGAGGGCTTTTGCAGTAGCCGCAAATATATGCGACTCCTTGAAAGATCCGTCGAATCCGGCGCTTAGGGCTTGTTCGGCAGTTAGTTTGGCTTGCGCGGTAAAAAAGGCGGGGCTTGAACGCGCCAATGAGGTTTCTATATTGGCTCCCTTCCTTCCGGTATTGTAATCTGCATTTTTTAACACTTTGACACAAAAAAGCGGTTTCCCTAAGGGGAACCGCTTTTCGTTTAAGCGTTAGCTTCGGCCAAATCAAGCTTAGCGATTTTCGTAGCGCTGGCGGAGCATATTGTTGAAAGCCGCGACCTTGCGCTTGCGGCGCTTGATTTCGGAGGGCTTTTCAAAATAGCGTTTCTGACGCGCATCGCGAATAACGCCTTCGCGGTCAAGCTTTTTCTTGAGCCTGCGCAGGGCCTTTTCCATAGCTTCGCCTTTTCTGAGTCTTACATCAACTGCCATTCCGAGTCACCTCCTTTCGACTTTGGGCAAACCGTCGGTTTTGCCAAAAAATGAGGGAGTACAATCGGATAAAACCGACTTGTAGTCAAGCGGAAAAAAAATAAATTAAAAAATCGCCGAAAAGAGTTGCCAATCATCTATCAAATGCGTTTTAAAATCAGTCCCAAAATGAAATATATTTTTATTACAGGCGGAGTGGTTTCATCTTTGGGTAAGGGGCTTACGTCGGGCGCTCTTGGCGCCCTGCTCGAAACCAGAAATTTAAAAGTCCGGATACAAAAGTTCGATCCGTATTTAAACGTTGACCCGGGAACGATGAGCCCGTTCCAACACGGCGAAGTTTATGTTCTCGACGACGGCGCCGAAACCGATCTCGACCTCGGCCATTACGAACGCTTTACGCATTGTCGCCTTAGCCGTTTCAACAATCTGACCTCCGGGCAGATATATGAACATGTGCTTCAAAAAGAGCGCAGGGGAGACTATCTTGGAAAGACCGTACAGGTGATTCCCCATGTCACAAACGAAATAAAGGCGCGTTTGTACGCGGCGGGCGAAGGTGTGGATGTCCTCATTACGGAAATCGGCGGAACTGTAGGGGATATTGAAGGCTTGCCTTTCTTGGAGGCATTGCGCCAATTTTCCCTTGAAGTTGGCAAAGAAAACGTGCTCTTCATTCATGTGACATTGCTTCCATACCTGAAAGCCGCCGGGGAATTAAAGACAAAACCATCTCAGCAGAGCGTGGCAAAACTTAGAGAGATAGGCATACAGCCGGATATTCTGGTCTGCCGTACGGAACAGCCGATGAGCGAGGATATGCGCCAAAAACTTTCCCTGTTCTGCAATGTAGAGCAGAAGGCCGTAATAGAGGAAATGGACGTGCGCCACTCAATATACGAACTGCCCCTCATGCTGGCTTCCGAGGGCATGGATAAATTGGTGGTGGAAAAGCTCAGAATAGACGCCCCGGAAAGCGACATGACAGCTTGGAACTCGATTGTCCGCAGGCTTGTAAATCCGCGCGGCGGCAAAGTGAAAATCGCGGTCGTAGGCAAATACATAGATTTGCAGGACGCATATAAATCTATTTATGAAAGTCTCGCCCACGCTGGGGTAGGCAACGATTGTTCCGTTAAAATCTTGCGTGTTGATTCTGCGGCTGTTGAGCGCGACGGCGCGGAAGCGCATTTGAAGGGTGTTGACGGCATACTGATACCCGGGGGGTTTGGCGACAGGGGCATAGAAGGAAAGATCTTATCCGCCAAATATGCCCGCGAAAATAAGATTCCATATTTTGGGATATGCCTTGGTATGCAGATAGCCGTGATAGAATATGCGCGCGATGTGCTCGGCCTTGAAGGTGCTAATAGCACCGAATTTAACGAGAGTACAATTTATCCCGTAATTTGCATAATGGACGACCAAAAAGGAATTGTCGATAAGGGCGCGACTATGAGGCTCGGCTCCTACGAATGCAGACTTAGGGAAGGCTCCAAATCTTTTGAGGCTTATGGAAAAGAAATAATAAACGAACGTCACAGGCATCGTTATGAGTTTAACAACGCGTACAGGGATCGCCTTGAAAAGGCGGGGCTTCTCGTGGCGGGCGTTAATCCAAAACGCGATTTAGTGGAAATTGTCGAAGTGGCGGACCACCCGTGGATGGTGGGGGTTCAATTCCATCCCGAATTTCAGTCAAAGCCAAGCCATCCGCATCCTCTGTTCTGCGCTTTTGTGGCTCAAGCGCTCAAGAAAAGGAAGTCGGCGTCATGATTTACGGGTTTCCATCGAAAAAAATGTTGCTCATCGCCGGACCGTGTTCATTGGAGTCGCGGGATTTGGCTATGAGGGTGGCGGAGCGCGTGGCGGAAATAGGCCGAAAATATTGCGACTGCCTAACCGTGGTTTTTAAAGGCAGTTTTGACAAGGCCAATAGAACCAGCCTAAATAGTCCCCGCGGAACTGGCATTGACGAAGGGCTGAAGATATTCCGCCAAGTAAAAGAGGCATTCTCCATTCCTGTGATTACTGACGTTCATGAGTCATGGCAATGCGGAGCGGTGGGGGAAGTTTGCGACGTTATACAAATACCCGCTTTCCTTTGCCGGCAGACTGATCTGTTAGTGTCCGCGGCCCATACGGGCAGGGCTGTTAACGTAAAGAAGGGTCAGTTTGTCTCCCCGAAAGATATGAAGTTTGTCGTTGAAAAACTTAGGCAATCCAATGCGTCGGAAATTTGGCAGACGGAGAGGGGAACTACGTTCGGATACGGAAATCTCGTAGTTGATATGCGCTCCTTCTCTATAATGTCGGAGAATAAGGCCCCGGTGATATTTGACGCTACGCATTCCGTGCAGCTTCCGAGCGCGGCTGAAGGGGTCAGCGGCGGGGAACGGCAGTTCGTGGAGCCTCTCGCGCTTGCAGCAATAGCGGCGGGAGCGGACGGGCTCTTTATAGAAACCCATCCAAATCCCGGAGCGGCGATGTCGGATGCGGCCACACAGCTGCCTCTTGAAAACCTTGAGAATATTGTAAGAAAAGCTCTTGCGGTTAGGGCGGCTCGTTAAATAAATTTGTTGATACTTTCGCTTACTGTTTTAATCTTAATGGGATAAATATGAATTACGCGATAGGCATAGATATAGGCGGAACAAATACGAAGCTTGGCGTTGTTGACGAGAAAGGTACGGTAATAAAGCGTCACGAGTTCAAAACTACCGACTACGACGGTTTTGCTACGTATATGAACGGGCTTGAAAAGGCCGTCACATTTTTGACCTCTAATTGTGACGGAGAGTGCATGGGAATAGGCATAGGCGCCCCCAATGGCAATTATTATAAGGGTACAATAGACTACGCTCCGAATCTGCCGTTTGGCCTGTGCGCCCCCATAGTTGATAGCCTAAAATTGGCCTTGGGGTATAAACACATATATCTCAGCAACGACGCAAACGCTGCGGCTCTTGGCGAAAAAATTTACGGCGGCGGAAGAAATCTCGACCATTTCATAGTTATCACACTCGGCACCGGATTGGGATCCGGCATTATAATCGACGGCAAACTTTTGCTCGGAGCCGACGGTTTTGCAGGGGAATTGGGGCATGTTTGCGCTGTGGTAAACGGCAGGGTTTGCGGTTGCGGGAAATGCGGCTGCCTTGAGACCTATGCTTCGGCTACTGGCATAAAGCGAACCTATCTTGAGATGGTTGCTAAATATAATGGCAATTCCAGCATTGCCAACTGCTCTTGGAACGATCTCGACGCAAAAGTGATAGAAGACGCGGCTAAGGCCGGCGATATAGCCGCAAAGCAAACATACGACATTACCGGAAATATACTGGGCAGATGCCTTGCGGATTTTATACACTTTTCAAGGCCGTCCACTATATTCTTATTCGGCGGGCCAGTGAAAAGCGGAGATTTGCTTCTTAAGCCGACTTTTGCATCTATGGAGAGACACTTAATGCCGGTTTTCCGCGGTAAGGTAAAGCTGCTTCCCTCCGAACTTCCGGAAAGCGACGCCGCTATTTTAGGGGCGTCTGCAATGGTGTGGAGCGCGCTCGAACAAGACGACAAGGTCTTGTGAGGCCTTGCCGTTTTTCCCGCAATTTATTTTTATCCTATGAAAAAAGGAGCCGCGCGTGTTAGGCGCGGCTCCTTTTTTAGTTATTCTGATAATGCGTCCGTTATCATGATTTTCGGGATATGTTTTAACGCAATACCTTTATATCGAATGCGCGGGCGATAAACATGCAACCCAACACGCAATCAAAGCTTTGCATTGGGTTTTATATCCTCGTTCCGTCGGGCACTATTCCGTTCTTTGTGACGATGAGAACGCCGTCTCTGACGTATAAAGAACCGCTTTCCCACTTATCGGGCTTTCCCTCAGGCGAGAGAAAGCAATTTTTCCCTATGCGGGCGTTTTTGTCGATAATGGCATTCTTTATTTCAGTATTTGAACCTATTCCTATTGGGGGAATTCCATTTTCACGATTTTCCCTAATAGATTCTTCCGTTTCGTAGTAGTCGGCGCCCATCATTACAACGCTGTTGAGCTTTGTCCCAGCGGAAATTTTCGAGCGTATTCCTATTACGCAACGCTCGAGGGTTGCCTCTGTGATGACGGAGCCGTCGGAAATATTGCAACGCTTCAATGCGCTGTTGTTTATTCTGGCTCCGGGGAGGAAACGGCAATGCGTATATACGGTATGTTCTTGTGAGTAGAAATCGAATGGAGGCTTTGCGTCTGTCAGGGCGAGATTTGCTTCAAAAAACGCTCCAACCGTTCCGATATCTTCCCAATAATGGTCGAAAATATAGGCGGACAATTTTTTCTTTCCAAGCAATCCCGGAATTATTTCCTTCCCGAAATCCATTTCAGTTCCTGACATCGCCTGTTCCAGGACTTTTTGGGAAAAGATGTATATGCCCATTGAGGCCAAACAAAAATCCCCGGACTTCTTTATCTTTTCCCTCAATTCCCCGCCTATTAAGAAAGAATTTATCACGTTTGGATCTTTTGGCTTTTCTGCAAACTCAACGATATTCTTATCGCCGTCCACGCGCATAACTCCGAGGTTCGGAGCCTCTGAACTTGGCATTGGTTTTGCGGCAATCGTTATATCAGAACCGCTTGAAATATGTTCCGACAACATTTTTTTAAAGTTCATCTGATATAACTGGTCTCCCGAAAGAATCAGGTAATAGCACTTGTCGCCGTGCCTTTCAAAGTGGTGCATATTTTTGCGCACGGCGTCGGCAGTTCCCTGATACCAATCTCCTCCGGAGTCCGTTTGTTCGGCGGCAAGTATATCTACAAATCCGGCGCTAAAACTGTCGAATTTATAGGTTTGCTGTATGTGTTTGTGCAGAGACGCGGTATTAAACTGCGAAAGCAGATATATTCTCGCAAATCCGGAGTTTATACAGTTGCTTATGGGTATGTCCACAAGCCTGTATTTCCCCGCAAGAGGAACCGCCGGTTTGCAACGGTATTTCGTAAGAGGATAAAGGCGGGTTCCCCTGCCTCCGCCCATGATTATACTGATTACGTCATTCATTATATTTTATTTGGAATGGCTATTGTAATGATGCCCTTCTTGCTTCATATTATTGCGCTATTTTTCCTAAAATCCAGCTTTTTTTAATTTTTGGAACAAGATTGTCTGGCATTTATGCCGAAAATTTTTTCTTTTATAAACGCGGCGGAAATTATCATTAAAAATAGCCGCGCGTTTTGCCCCGCTGCGAATATTGGCGCATTTTTATGCTCAAAAAATGGTTGATTTTGCAATAGCTGGGGATAGCTTGCTCTAAAACGAAAATTTTATGAGCCAGATTGATACATTTGCACAAAATTCCGAAGTGTTTATAGGCGCCGACGACCTTAGGGAGAAACTAAAGGCGGGTAAGAGGTTGCGGGTGAAGCTCGGCGTGGATCCAACCCGCCCGGATTTAACGTTCGGACATATGGTTGTCTTCAATAAGCTTCGCCAATTTCAGGATTTGGGGCATAAGGCTGTGCTTATTATAGGAGATTATACCGCATGCATAGGAGATCCGAGCGGGCGCAGCTCTTTGCGCCCCATTCTGACTTCGGACGAAGTAGAGCGCAATTCAAAAACCTATTTGGAGCAAGTCTTTAGAATAATAGACCGCGAGCGTACTGAAGTGCATCACAACAGCGAATGGTTTTCAAAGATGTCTTTTGGCGATTTGCTTGAACTATCCAGAAAGATGACAGTCGCCAGAATGTTGGAACGCGACGACTTCGCAAAGCGATACGCTTCAAAAACCCCCATATCCATTGTTGAGTTTCTGTATCCGCTTATACAGGGCTATGACTCGATAATGGTGGAGTCGGACGTAGAACTCGGAGGGACCGACCAGCTCTTCAACAATCTCGTGGGCAGGGATCTTCAGCAACAGTCCGGAATGTCAGGGCAGGCTGTGATAACTATGCCTTTGCTCGTAGGCTTGGACGGCGTCAAGAAGATGTCTAAGAGTTATGACAATTACATAGCTTTCAACGATTCGCCGCGGGAAATGTTCGGCAAGATTATGTCGATAAGCGACGAGACTATGTGGAAGTATTACCAGTACCTTCTGTTGTACGATACCGAAAAACTTGCCCGCTTAAAAGACGAACATCCAATGAAGTGCAAGAAAGATTTGGCCTGCCTGTTGGTGACGCGTTTTTACGGGTTGGATGCCGGCAGAGAGGAGCTTGAGAATTTTGAACGCGTATTCTCCAAGAACGAAATACCTTTGGATATGCCGGTGTTTGAGTGGCCGATGCTTTCTTCGGAACCCACGGAAACGATAGTGAACCTCATGGGGGCGTCTGGATTCTTTCAAAGCAAGAAAGAGGCCAGGCGTCTCATAGAGCAGGGGGCCGTAAAGGTAAATTCTTCAAAGGTTTCAGATCCCTTTATGAGGATTGCAGAAACCGATTCTCCTACCGTAATTCAGGCGGGAAAACGGGTATTTTTTAAAATAATATAATAATTTCGGAAAAGAAAACGGGCGCGGATTATTCGGCGCCCGTTTTTTTTGTAATGAATTTCCAAATATGGAATTTCAGAAAAGATTCTAAAATGATGGGTGAACGGTTATAGAATCGCCGGCATTGAGTGTAATGTCATCGCCAGTGTTCCATATTTCATCGTTAATAAGAATCTTAAAGGCCAGGTCGCCTTTGGAAACGAGCTGTTCCCAGAGCCATTCGTCTTCGCCGACACACTGCATAGGAATACCCCTCTGCCAGTCGAGGCCCGCTCCAGTGCCGCGTATGAAGAGCTGATTGCCCCAACCGGCATTGTACTTTACCAGTACACGAGTCAGCTTATTAGCCGATGCCGCCTTGCATGAGCATGCAGCTTTTTTATTGGCAACCTTTTTTGCCGGTTTTGCGGAGGCCACTTTCTCCTTCGCTTTTGTTGTTGCTTTTCTTGCCATTTTTTTACCTTGCTTTATTGACGGAATTTCATTCGTATCATGGTACAAAATCGAAAATTCCAATCCATAACTGCTTTAAATACCAAAATACCATACGGCAATTTGCAAGCTTTTTATGAATTTGGAACGTATGATTCCGATTCGGTGTGCAAGTTATTTATCGGTATTTAATTACTACCTTTAAGGAGTTATTTTTAGCTTTTTGCGTATAAAAGACGGAATATCTATATCCTCGCCATTTCGGATATTTGCAGGAGTGTCCGAAAAAAATCCGCGGGCGGAAGCCTCTACAAATGTAAATTCGCCTTGGCTCGGTTGTACCGCCTTTGGCTCGTCCAGTACGCGTCCGAATGAAAAAAATCTCCGCGGAGCCTTTTTCTTATGAGATTCGGCGGAAGTATCGTTTGTTTGATTCGCTGCGGTTGAAACTTCGTTGGAAACTTCAATAGGACTCTTGGCTGAATTTGATTCGGAAACGGTCTTAAAGGAAAGATTATTGCTTACTGATTCTTCAGGCAGTTCTTCGCATGTTCCGAGCAAAGTTATTTCTATGCGGCTGTCTTGGGATTCGTTTGTGCGCAGAGAAAATTTAATTTTGCCTTGAAGGTCGTATCTTTTGCCTATGGCCTCGAGCGCCGGCTGCATTAAGGTCATATCGAAATTGTGTGGGCACGAAAATGCAACGAATGCGGAATCAAGCCTTTTGCAGGATTTTAACGAGTCTGAAGATATGAGGTTTTCTATCGCAGTTTTTGTAGCGTCGTTTCCTTCGGCTTCTCCAATGGCGAGTATGGCCCTCTTTTTAACGTCGTAAAATACCCGCTTTAATGTCGCAATATCGGCGTTTACAAGTCCGGAACGCGTTATTGCAGAGCTTATTGACAGGACAGCGGATCCTATGCGCTTATTTGCGTCGGAAAACGCGGATTCGGCTTCGGACAGGGAGGTCTTTGAAAATGTCGAGTTTTCTATGCGCAGGGCGGCATCGCATTTTTTTCTCAGGTATTTGAACGCCGAGTTGGCAAGCTCCATGCGTTGAGGTCCCTCCATTTCGAGCGGCATGATGCAAAAGGCCATGGAAAATTTCGCTCCGTTTTCGCGGGCCAATTTTGAGAGCATTGGGGCGACCATGCTTGCCGTTCCTCCGCCAAGTCCGCAAATTATAATTAGGGCATCGGCTCCTTTTGTAAAATCGCTTAGAAGTTGTATGTCGGCAAGAGCGGCATTCTTGCCGAGTTCGGTATCTCCTCCCGTTCCGATGCCGCCGACGTCGTCCTCCCCGAGCAATTTACAAGGAAAGGGCAGCATGGATATGGAGACTCTGTCCGTATCGAACGCGCAGATTTCCGCATTTGAGATTTCACTGGGCGGCAGATTCGCCAATACGTTTGCGGCGGCCCCTCCCACGGCGGCTATCTTTATGCTTGGCGTTGTCTTTGGGGATTCCATGCGTTTCCGATTATTAGCGATTGAAGATTTTTCTGAATATGTCTGCGGTTTCCTCGAAAATGCCTTTGCGCCGGTTTCTCAGTTCAAGCAATGAGTCGGAAAGGGCGTGTTCGAGGAGACCAATCGACGTCGCAAACTCGGGCTCCCGCAATTCCTCCTTTATTGCGGCGTTGAATCTTCCGTTTGAACACGGCACACCGAAAATCTCTTGGGCGAGCTCGCAGATGCCTGCGATTCTGGAAGTCCCCCCCGTGAGAACGAGGCTTCTTATGGCTCCGTCTTCGACATACTCTCCAAGGTCCTGGCGTATGAGTTCAAATAGTTCTGCCAGGCGCGCATTCATAATTTTTCGCATTGAGTAAAGAGAAATTTTTCTGTCGCCTATTTGTTTGTCGCCTACGGCCCATACGCTCTTGTTCCTGTCGCTCTCGTCCGGAGCGGCGGCTCCAAAGCGTATTTTGAGCGATTCGGAATTTTTCGGGCTAAGTTTTAGCCCAAGCGATATGTCGTTTGTGAGGTGGTCGCCCCCCACTGGCACAACTCCGGCCTGTATGGGTTTCCCGTGCTTGTAAAATGCGTAATCGCTCGTTCCGCAACCTATGTCTATGCATACTACCCCGTCGTCGCGCTGTACCGGTGTGGTTACGGTTTTGGCGGAACATATTCCGGAAAACATCAAATGGTCGACTTCCAGTCCGAAACTTTCGACAAGATGCATTGCGTCGTATATCTTTTCCGAATCCCCATGCATCATCCAAAATTCCGCGTCTATGCGGTTGGCTTTTTTCCCGAGCGGCGATACCGTAAATTGTCCGTCGAGATAAAATCCGCAGCAGATTCTGCATATGTATGTTCTTCCCTCGGGAAGATTTTTTGAGCGGGCGTCTTCACAAGCCCTTTCCACGTCAGCTTTTCTCACTAATCCGTCGGCTCCTGAAACGTTCGCGGAACCGAGATTTCTAAATCCCATTACATGAGTGCCGCTTATGCCCAGACATACCGATTTTAGCGATGCAGAATTTGACTTTTCCGCATTTACAATAGCCTCCTGTGCCCTCAATGCCGCTTTGCGGATATCAATTATATCCCCTTTTTTTACGCCTTCGCTGCGCGCCCTTCCCATGCCTATTATGTGCAGGCTGTTATTGTCCACGATTTCCCCGACAAGCACCTGCATCTTGTAGGTGCCTATATCTAAGGAGGCTATGGTTTGGCTGTCGCTCATTGGCGTTTAAGTTTTACATCGGATCTATTGTCGAGGCTCAGATCTATTTTTTCTATGTTTAAGAGAGGTTTCTGCACAGAGTATCGCAAGATATAGTCCAACCTGTCAAATTGCTTTTTCAAGTTTTCGGGAAGAAAGATAATTTTCACCCCGTCTTGGGTCACAACTTCTATCAATGGAAGAATTCTGCTGTCGAGAGCGCCGAGTCGCAGGGTATTCCATTTGGAGGCTTGTTCAGGCATGCGGGCGTTTGCGTAGCGCAGAAAATTTGTAACGGTCTTGGCGTGCCGATAGGGCAGGGGTTTCCCGTTTTCGAGAACTATGTTCAGACCCTGCACAGTTGGCAGAGAGTTGAAGACTTCAACAGGCATGCAGGACGGCTCAAAGAATTCTCCGGTTTCCGCAAGAAGATATTCTTTTATTGACGAGTTTATCTCTATTTTGGCTTTAGCTATCGGCTTATACTCGCTTGTCTTTATGCGCAATACGTCCGGAAAAACTCTTTCCACACTTGCGCTTTTCACTTGGCCGAGGGCGTCAATAGCGCCTTTTATTGCGAAAATGTTTACGTCCGACAATGTGGAGTCGGCGGGGATTTTCAAATATTTGTTAATCCATTCTCCGGTGAGATTCCCGTCGGTTATGAATTCTATGCGGCTTATTTTAAGGCTTTTAGCCCCGAATATATCCTCAAAACACGCGTTCCTATACAGATATATCCCGCCCCATATTGCGAATATCAAAAGTCCTAAGAAAAACGCCCGCTTTGTCCATGTCCAAAGCGTCCTCAGCCGCGCGCGCCAGGACATCGGCACATTCTTTTGTTTTGAATGGCGTGTCGAGCTTTTCAAATCCCGCCATGTCAAAGCGGAACCGCGTTGTTTTTTTTCGGGCATCAGGTTTATCTTGCGTTGTGGAATTTTTTATCGAAGCGCAGGAACGCCCCTTCCATAAGTTTTGCGCAGAGGGTGTCGAAGTCGTAGCCAATGCAGCTGGCGCTCTTAGGAAGGAGGCTTGTCGGGGTCATTCCGGGCAGCGTGTTTACTTCCAATATTATAAATTCGCATTCTTGCGCATTCGTCAAGATAAAGTCGATTCTTGCGAAATCGCGGCAACCGCATACTTTAAAGCATTTTTCGGCCGCGCTTTTTATTGCGAGCTCAGTTTCGGTTGGCATCTTGGCGGGAAATTCATACAAAGTTGATCCGGCCGTGTATTTGCGAGTGTAGTCGTACACTCCGCCTTCGGGCTTGATTTCTACTATTCCTCCGGCCTTCCCATAAATTACCCCAACCGACAATTCGCGGCCTGTTTTGAATTCTTCAGCCATCCAGAATCCGCTTTTTAGGCTTTTTACGGAATCTTCCAAATCTTTGGCGCTCTTTGAAACTGTCATTCCCACGCTGCTGCCCTTGTCGGCAGGTTTTAAAACCGCGCCGCTGGGGAACATTTCGCCTATGCCACAGGGCTTTTGCAGAGCGTCGAATTCTACGGAGCGCGCCACGGGCAATCCTGCAAAACGCATGAGAGCCTTTGCCGCAGGCTTCGACATGCACACCCGGCTCGATAATGCCCCGCATCCCGCGTAGGCGAATCCCGCCGCGTCCAGCTGCCCTTGCAGGGTGCCGTCTTCGCCGTAGTCTCCGTGCATTGCGGGATATATCACGCATGATTTTGGATCGAGGCTTTGGGGTATTTCGTTCTTGTTTAGAACTATGGATTCGACGTCGAAGTTCTTTGAAAGGGCTTCGGCGACGCATCTGCCGCTTACCAGCGAAACTTCGCGTTCGGGAGATATGCCCCCGCTGAATACTGCGATTTTTCTATTCATAATTTTTGATAAAACTCTTTACTGAAAAATAAAAATCTCCCGCCCCTATGAAAGCCGCATTGAGCTTCTTGCCTTTGTTTTTATTCAATGAATTCTCTATTATATTCGGGATATCTTCAACGTTTGCATCTTTTATTGCGCCCTTTGGCGCAGCTTCAACGACCGCTTTTGACGTGCCGCTTGAATCCGCGGCTTCGCTTGCCGCATAAACGGGAAGAATATAGATTTCATCTCCCATAGCGGCGGCGTTCGACAATATTTTTGCAAACCTGGCCGCGAACGCTTTTGTCCGCGAGTATCTGTGCGGCTGAAAAAATATTACGCGCGGACTCTCGTGCCGGGATTCAAAATATTTTATAAATGATTCGACTTCTGTCGGGTGGTGGGCATAGTCCGCCACGGCGAAAATCTTGCCGGAGTCGGCAAGCGTCTCCTGCCTTCTTTCAAGCCCGCCGTATCCCTCGAAATCCTCCAATCCGAAGCGAGAGCCGAATAGTTGGCTCAATCCCGCGGCGGCCATTTCTCTATTTGAAAGGTTGAAATCTCCGGAGGTTTTTATGGGAACGCATTTTTCGCCGAATCCCGAGGCTATATCCGCAAGCATAGGGTCTGAAGCCGGATATAGAACCTTGCGCGACGTTCTGGAAAATAGGCGCTCGAACATTTTCCGCAATTCGGCTTCGTCGGCATATGTATTGTGGTGGTCGAGGTCCGCGTTTAGCGCTACGAGAACTTCAGGAGAAAACATTTCTATTGTTCCGTCGCTTTCGTCGATTTCCGAAATCAGAAAGTTTCCCTCGCTGCAGTATCCCGACATCGGGAAGAGATTCGGAATGGCCCCAACGAGGTATCCGCAACTTATTCCGCGTTTTAAAACGGCGTGCGCCATTAGGGAACTTACTGTGCTTTTACCGTGGCTTCCCACTACCGCGCATAGTCTGCGCTTTGCGCATATTTGGGCCCAAACCTCTCCCCTGCGCCTTATTTTCACTGGAGGAGGGAGGAGCTTTTCAAGCTCTTTCAGTCTGCGGCACAGCGCGGTTGAAATCACGAAGTCGTCGAATTTTTCTCCGGCGTGCGGCTTTCCCATATCAATATTTTCGCTTTCGAGCCATTCCCTTACTTTGGGATTTGGAACATCGTCGAATCCGCTGACGGAATATCCGTCGCGTTTCATGAAAACGGCCATAGGGGCCATTCCCATACCGCAAATTCCTCCCATGTAAATATTGCCGCGCATAAGATTTGTCACTTTACATTTCTTGCAAGCAAAGTAAGGTCGGACACTATTTTCGACATATCGTTTAACTCATCTACCCTCTCAAGATTCCGCAGCATGGTCTTGCGTATGCGCTCATTATCCATAAGTTCCAAAACCTCTCTTTCGACGGTTCCGATGTCGCGTTGCTCAACCACTATGCAGCCGCCTTGCTTTTCAAAGCATTTCGCGTTTTCAAGTTGGTGGTTGTCGGCGGCGTAAGGGTAGGGAACTATTACCGACGGAAGCCTGCATCGGGCAAGCTCGGCTATTGTGCCCGCTCCGGCCCTTGCAAGGCACACGTTCGCGGCGCTCATGGCCTCTCCCATTTTGTCGCAGAATTCGAGGAATTTTATCTTATGGATATTTCCGTCGCTTCCCTCGGCTTCCATATCGCGATAGGACTGCTTTCCCGGACCGCACACGCATAGGGCGTCTATATTGCATTTTGCAAGATTGGGAAAGTTGTCGTTGGCCCATTGGTTCAGGGCCGCGGCTCCCTGCGAACCCCCGAGAACCAAAAGGAGCCGCGCGTCCGGAGAAAATCCGAATAGCTCGCGGCAGGCCGATGGAGGCAGTTTGCGTATTTCGTCGCGCAGAGGATACCCGGCATATTTTAAATGTTCCGTATGGGATTTTTGAATTTGAACGCCGTAGGGGACATATATGCGTTTGGCAAAATGGCCGAGAAAGCGTGTCGCCTTGCCTGCTTTGCGGTTTGCTTCGTGTATTACCAGCGGAACTTTCAGCATTGCCGCGGCGATGCTGAATCCCAATGAATTAAATCCACCGAAACTCAACACGAGATCGTATCCGCCCTCTTTGAGGTTTTTTATTCCGAAGCGTACGCTTTTTACAAGCTGAACGGCGAACTTGCAAAATTTTATGGGATTCAGTGAAAATGGACAACCCGGCGCTCGAATTACCTTGAGGTCGTCGTATTTTTTTACGAGGACGGAATCCACATTTTTTGTGCTTATTACAAAAGACGCTTCATGCCCGGCCTTTATTAAGGCTTTGCCAACAGCTATTCCGGGGACGAGATGCCCGCCTGTTCCACCGCATATTATTATAAATTTACTCATATTTCTGTTATTTTAATCTTAGAAGGCTTGTTCCACGATCTTACACAGTTCACGAGGAGTCCCGTAAAGGCAAACATCATCACGAGATTAGAGCCCCCATAACTTAAAAAAGGTAGCGATATGCCTTTCGTCGGCATCAATCCTGTCACCACGCACATATTAAAGAGCGCTTGTAGAACTATCATCAGCATTGCCCCCATAGCAATCGAGAACTCAAATATGTTTGGCGCGCGCTTTAGGCATCTTATTGTCACTGCAAAAAGAGTGAAAAACATTATTGTGACCGCGAGCGTTGCAAATAATCCGAGCTCCTCGCCTATAATCGCAAAAATAAAATCCGTATGGGCTTCCGGAAGGAACGAGTATTGCTGGCGGCCCTGGCCTATGCCGACCCCTTCTATTCCCCCCGAACCAAAGGCCAGTATTGCTTGATATAATTGGTATGTTCCTGCATTTTTATTTCCCTCGAGATCGAGAAAACTTACAAGTCTATAAAACCTGTTTGGATTGAGATAGATAGCTATGCAAAAAGCGATTCCGAGCGCAGTTGCCGCGGGAATCAAATAGCGCAGGCGGACTCCGGCAAGCAGTATTAATGTTAATCCGACCGTTCCGCAGAGAAGTGTGGTGCCGAAGTCGGGTTCCAATATTATTGGGACGCAGAATATCCCCACTATGCAGAAAGGAAAAATAAAGCCGCGCCAAAAAGAATCCATCTGTCTTTGATTCTTACAAAGGTATGAGGATAGAAGTATTATCAATGCAAACTTTGCAAGGTCGCTTGGCTGGACTACCAGAGGCCCTATTTCCAGCCAACGCCTTGCGCCGTTTACCTCTTTGCCGGCAAGCAGGACAATTAACAGAGCTATTACGCTTATTACCGCAAGAGGTATCGATATTTTGCGCAACATCTTTAAATCGACAAACGCGGCTGCAAATGCCGCGAGCATCGCTATGGACATCCATAAGGCTTGCTTTTTTGCGAGTATGTAGGGATCCGTCCGGCTTGCTCCGGCACTAATGAGAGTGAGGATTCCAAGCGAGCTTAAAAATATTACCGGCAATATCAAAAATACCCACGTCCCAAAAAAGCGCCTCTTTTCTGCGAGCGGAGAGCTTGACATTTCATGAAATATTTACAGCACGATTACGTCGGAGGATTCCGTTGTGGCAGGAGCGTTATTTTGATTGCCTGATGGGGCCGTTGGAGCCGGCGACACTGTATTTGCTTTTTGCTCTTGTGCCGGGGTCTCGACCTTGGTTCCGGTTTCCTGTTGTGGAGTTTCTGCCTGCACTTTTGGAGAATCCGGGCTTATTTTTATAGATGGAGCTTCCGCCTGGGTTTTGCTTGGAATTACTTGAGTTTGCTGCGGGATTTGCTGGGGAACCGATATTTTGCCGGCGTCCTTGCTTTGCTGGGAGTCCTTGGCTTTCCCTTTAATTATAAGGCGCTGCCCCGCCATTATTTTGCGCGGGTCGGAGATATTGTTGCGCTCGGAAATAGCCCTTACGGTGGAGCCGTATTTTATTGCGATTCCGCCGAGAGTTTCGCCGGATTTTACTATGTGTACGATCTCTCCATCGGCCGCATTTTTAGCGGATTCCGCCGCGCTGACGACACTTGTGGGCTTATTGGGAACGTTCAGTTTCTGTCCGATTTTTATGTTGTGGCTTTTCAGGGAATTTATCGTCATCAGATTCTTGACCGTTGTGCCGTATTTTTTTGCTATTTTGCTAAGAGAATCTCCGCGCTTTACGATATAGACGGAAGTATCTGCGGCCGAAGTTGTGGCAGCGGGGGGCTGTATGCTTTCTTCTTTATTCTCTTGCGGGGGAACTTGGACCGATGCCGGAATCATAAGCTTTTGTCCTATTTTCAGCGTGGCCGTATTGCTGAGGCCGTTTGCGCCCGCAAGTTCCGAAACTGTTATTTTATGTTTTTTTGCAACCCTTCCAAGCGAGTCGCCTTTTTTAACTTCGTAAATGACTTCTTTCTTTTGGGCTGCGGCGTCCACCTGCGGAACAGGTTCTGGAACGTCTGCCGGCTTTACGACAGTCTCGGGTTCTTTTTCGTCGGAAATGTTGACTGCCGGACGCGTTGGATCCGATCTCAAGGCCGGACTCCCTTCCGGAGGCTGTATCATTTCGTCTTTTCCCAAATCGTCTTTTACGCCGTCGTTGACGTCTCCTGAGACTTCGATTTCGGATACGTTTTCCACGCTTGTCTTTGCCGTCACAGCCGCGGGTTCGGCGGGTTCCGAGCTGCAGCCTGCCTGTATGAGAAGCATGCTTATTACCGCGACATGAAGCGCCAGTACTGTTGTAATTGCCACTGATTTTTTCATAGACTAATCCCCTTTTACTTGCCCTATAATTAACATTCTTTTAAATTCTTCAAACACAAAACATTTTTTTCAAAAGATTTTCCTCTCTCGACGTATCCCGAAAACATTCCGAAACTTGAGAAGGCCGGACTGAAAAGTACGGTTCCCCTCCTTTCGGGACACATCTCATAGGCTTTTTTTACGGCATCTTCCATGTTTTCGCACACATGGGCGCCGAGCGGCAATCCTGAGAGCATTGAGGAGAGCGCTTTTGCGGTCTGCCCTATGAGTACCGCTCCGACTGCGCATTTTCTCACTTCGTTGCACAGCTCTGTAAGGTCGCAGAACTTATCTTTTCCGCCTCCAATCCATATGAGATTTGGCGCCCCGTAAAGTTCCCTAAGTGCCGCCGAAGCAGAGTGGGCGTTTGTAGATTTTGAATCATTGTAAAATTTTATTCCGCCGATTTTTATGAATGTGCCGAATCTGTATTGCGGAAGCTCAAAGTCGGCTGCCGCCGCCCTTACTTGGTTCTCGGATATTCCTGCAAAGGCGCGGCAAAGCTCGCAAGCCATTGCATAATTTTTCGACTGTATAGACGAATTAAAAGGCTCCGGCGAGTTCAACGCTTGCGTCTTAAATTCCGGAGTGTCGAAATCCATTATTTTTGCATAGGAGGGCAGGGGGTCGGCGTACTTTTCTGCCGCTAAAGCAACGGTTTTATCGGTTATAAATATTTTGTTGGACAGCAGCTTTACGAGATTGTATTTCGCGTTGAAATACTCTTTCATAGATCTGTGCCAGTCCATGTGGTCGGCGTCGAAATTTGTCCAAACGAGGGCGTCGCATTTTAAGCGGCGCAGTCCGAATGATTGAAACGAGCTTAATTCGCAAACAGCCACAGATTCCGAAGAGTCGCGTTTCAGCCTCTTAAAATCCGCGCAATGGCGGGAGAGGGGAGTGCCTATGTTTCCCGCCGTGACGGCGTCGAAACCATATTTCCGCAAGACGTGCGCCGCGAACTTTGTAAGCGTGGTCTTACCGTCCGTTCCAGTTATGGCGATAATCTTGCCTTTCCATGCCATGGCGGCCAAATCAGGTTCGCAAAGGGTTTCAATTCCGGCAGATTGAGCTTGTTTTAACCATTTGTGGTCGGGGCGAAACGCCGGAGAATATACGACAAGAGAATGCTTTTTTGCGGCGGTTTCGTCAAATTCCCCGACATTTCCCCCTGCGTTTTTGCTGTCTTTTTCCTCGTAAAATACAGACTCTATGCCGTATTCCAAAAGTAGGGCAGCCGCAGATGTTCCGCTGACCCCCGTTCCAAATATGGCGGCGGGCTTTCCTTGCGAAAGTGTTCTTAAAGATTCTGCGGGATTTATATCCATTGGTTTATCTGAGCTTAAGAGTCGCCAATCCTGCGAGTGCAAAAATGAGCGATAGTATCCAGAATCGCGCTACTACTTTTGTTTCTGCCCATCCTTTTATTTCAAAGTGGTGATGTATGGGAGACATCAGGAAAATTCTCTTTTTTGTGAGCTTGTATGAGCCGACCTGCAATATTACGGACATCGCCTCCATTACAAATACGCCTCCGACTATTATGAGCGTAAAAGGCTGCTGCACCATGAAAGCTATTGCGCCTATTAGCCCGCCGAGCGCGAGCGAACCCGTATCGCCCATGATTACCTCCGCCGGATATGCGTTGAACCATAAGAATGCCAGCGATGCCCCAAGCAGGGCGCAGCATACCACCGTCAGTTCTCCGGCTCCCGGCAAATACCTTATAAACAGGTATTCGCAGGCTATTGAGTTTCCGGCCAGATATGCGAATACCGCATACGCCAGGGCTACTGAAACCGTGCACCCTATCGCGAGGCCGTCAACGCCGTCCGTGAGATTTATCGCGTTGCTCGAACCGGCTACGACAAAGTATAATATAATCCATATTGCGAATATGGGCAGTACTCCTTCTTCAAACAGCGGATGTTTTAGGAAAGGCACCCATATTTCTTGAACTACTATCGAGTACCCTTTTGAATACAATAATATTGCCAGCAGAATTCCCACAACAGCCGCTTGGACAAGCAGCTTTACTTTTCCGGGGACCCCTTTGCTGTTATGCTTTAAAATTTTCAGATAATCGTCCGCAAACCCGAGGCCTGTCAAGGCTGTGTACACAAACATAGCCCCCACAACCATGGCGTTCATTCGCGCGAATAGGAGTGTAGATAACAGGACTCCGCAGAAGATAATAAGCCCCCCCATTGTCGGGGTTCCCTTCTTCTTGCTGTGCAATTCCGCCAATTTGCCAACCTCTTTTTCCGTCCTGAAACTCTGGCCGAATTTTATGCGCCGCAATAGCGCTATGAATGGCGGCCCAAACGCTATGCCAAAACAAAATGCGAATCCCGCCGCGAGCACGCACCTAAATGACAAATATCTGAAAAGTCGCAAAGGCCCCCAGACGCTCTCAAAATCTGCCAAATCGAACAACATTTTTTATATACCCTCCCTCTCGTCCTCGTCGTCATTTTCGGAAATGTCGTCCTCGTCACTGAGATCTTCTGAATTGTCGAAACTGTCGTCGTCTTCATCGTCTTCGGCATCCGGGGTCTGGGGCTCTTGTTCGGGAATCTCTTCCGGCTCCGAGACGCTGTCGCCTTCGTCTTCGGCGGATTCCGATTCTATCTTGTCTATTACATGTTGCGGCAATGACTTTTCAAGCGCCCATGCGCGGCTCCCCTTTACGAATATCCACCCTTTAAAAGAATCGAGCTTGGACTTTATCTTTTCGTAATCGTCGAGAATTTCTATGCTGTCTTCCGGCCAGCCAGCCTCGATAAGTCCGTCTTTGTATATGTTTGCGCTTTCTCCGACCAGTATCGCCATGTATCCTTCCGCGTATGTTATGCGCGAGGCTATGTCTTTGTGGTGGCGGTGGCGGGCGAGCCCGAGTTCGGACATTGATCCGAGAAGATAGAGCTTGGAAACGCCTTGGGGAACAAGCTCTTCAAAACGGGAAAGGGCGTCGCGCATAGACACCGGCGAGGCATTGTAGCAGTCTATATAATAGGCATTCTCGTCAAATTTTGCGACTGAACCCCGCATTGGCAAAGGTTTTAACCCTCTCAATACTACCGCAACTTGTTCCTCCTTGGCCCCCAACATAAGGGCAGTTGCCACAGAGAGCAGCGTGTTGTCTATCATGCCCCGCGACATGTGCGGAACTTCAAAGTAGTATTCGTTGCCGTCTTCGACAGACATATCGAGTCCAATGCAGTCGGGCAAATCTATCAAGGCGTATCTGAACACTATGTCGGCTTTTATATCCGGAGCGTTTTCGGGCGCCAGAATTACTTTTTTACACTTCAGTTCGTCAAACGATTTCCAGCTGAGGAGATTGTGGTGCATGACGCACCAGCCGTTAACGTTTGAGGCGGGGAGAATGGATTTTTCCTTTGCGACATTTCCGATTTCCCCGAATTTTTCCATATGGGCTACGCCCACGCTTGTGACGATGCTTATGTCCGGTTCAATCATCTCCGCGAGTTCGCCCATTTGCCCCGGGCCGGATACTCCGGCCTCTATTATTGCGAGCTGGTTTTGGCGCATGTCTATGCGCGTCAAGGTCAGAGGGACCCCTATTGAATTGTTGTAGTTCTTTTCGGTGGCGAGCGGATTGCGCCACGACATCAGCTTTGCTAAGAATTCTTTTGTCGAAGTCTTCCCGCACGAGCCGGTAATTCCGACAACGGGATTTTCAAAGCGCAACCTGTGCATTTTTGCTATTTTTTGCAGCGCTTTTAGAGGGTCTTCAACCACGAGCACAGGCGCATTAACCTCCAAGGGCCTGTCGGCTATGACGGCGGTGGCTCCGTTTGAAACGGCGTCCGATGCGAAGTCCGCCCCGTCGCGTTCTCCTTTTAATGCCACGAAGGCGAAATCTTTTTCAATATTTCGGCTGTCGTTAGAAAAACCCCTTATCTCTGGTTTTTTTTGGGGATCGAGTCCGCTCCATGTGCCGCCCGTCCACGCTTGAATGTCGTCGCATTTGAAGAATGGCATATTGTCTCGCTTTCTTTTAAAGAAGTCCTTTCAGGGATAAAAGTTCCTCGGCAACGCGCTTGTCGTCAAAGGGAATTATCGTGTCGCCAAGCTCCTGGAATGTTTCGTGGCCCTTTCCGGCTATCAATATGCAGTCGCCGTCGCTGGCGGCGTCAATGGCGAGGTTTATGGCGCGCCGCCTGTCCTCTACAAATGCTATTTTCTCCGGCTTTAAAACGCCCTTCTTCATGTCGGAAAATATCTGGTTCAAGTCTTCTCCGCGCGGGTTGTCGGACGTAGCCCACGCTATGTCGGCGTACTCCTGAACAACCTTTGTCATGAGGGGCCTCTTTGTCCTGTCGCGTTTGCCTCCGCATCCAAACACCACAAGAAGCCGGTTCTTTGTTATTTTTCTCAACATTGACAGGCCGTTCTTCAGGGCGTCGTCGGTATGGGCGTAATCCACAAATATGTCAAAATTTGAGGGGCCGGAAACCTTCTGCATTCTTCCGGGAACACCCCTGAAATTCGCCAGGGCCTTTATGGCTTTCTCCGCGTCAAAACCCTGACTGTACAGAACAGATACTGCCGCGAGTGCATTTGATACATTGTAATGTCCGGGCATTCTTATTTCCGCGTCGCATTCACCATCGGGGTAAACGAGCGTGAATTTAGAGGATTGGGGGGCCATTTGCAAATTCTTTACTGTGAAATCTGCGTCCTTGCTCTCTACGGCAAAGCTTATTATCCGCGTGGAGTTCCTGTCTATGCGCGCGGCGAGTATTCGTCCGTAAGGGTCGTCAAAATTTATTACGGCGCATTTCGGAAGCGTTCCGAGCGCTCCAGTAAACATGGAGGCCTTTGTCTCAAAATAAGATTCAAGATCTTTATGGTAGTCGAGATGGTCTTGCGTAAGATTTAAAAAACATGCGCAGTCCGAATGTATCCCTTTTACTCTTTTTTGGGCTATTGCGTGCGAACTGACTTCCATTGCCGCGTGTTTGCATTCGGCGTACCTCATCTGGTTTAGCATGGCGTGCAATTCGAGGGCTTCGGGGGTGGTTCTGCTCGCAGGCAGACAACGCCCGCCGAGGTCGTAATGTATGGTGCCAATGAGCCCGCATTTTTGACCGAGCGCGGAGAGCATGCGTTGTATCATCCATGTGACGCTCGTCTTGCCATTTGTCCCCGTGACAGTGTAGAGTTTTAGGGCTTCGTCGGGATTCCCGTAGAAATTCTTTGCGGCCGCCGCCATGGCTTCGGATATGTTTGAGACTTGGATCCAAGTTGCGGGGAAGCGCCTTTCCGGAACCGGATTCTCAGAAATTACGGCTACCGCCCCGCGGTGCGCGGCTTCTTCTACAAATTTGTTTCCGTCAGTGTTGTATCCGTTTACAGCAAAGAATGCAGCTCCCGGGGTGACCCTTCTGCTGTCGGCGATAAGCACCTTTATTTGAACCGTTTTGTCTCCGGTGATTTTTTCGGCCCCCACGGCGTTTGCCAGATCTTCGGCCGTGTAGGGCGGCTCTCCACCTCCGCTATTTGCAAAAGAGAGCCCCCCAAAACGGTTGCGGGCTCCGCAGAGACAAATTAAACTGTCAAGATTCGAAAATCCTATCATTGGACTATGCCTTTCCAAGCTACCATTTTTTCAAATTCTTCGTCGTTCTTTATCCCCATATAGTTGGCAGCCTGCCTGGCTATGCTACTGAAAGATGGGGCGGCGACAAGCCCGCCGTATCCTATTCCCGAGCCGCGTGGGGTATCAACCACCACGGTTATGACGAGTCTTGGACGCTGAGCGGGGAAAAATCCAGAAAATGACGCTATGTGTTGGCGGGTACTGTATGTGCCGTTTATTATTTTTTGCGAAGTGCCTGTTTTGCCGGCGACTTTAAACCCTTCTACCGCCGCCCTTCTGGCGGTGCCCTCATCGCTGACGACTTCCGCGAGCATATCGCTCATGAGGGCCGCAACCTTCGGGCTTATTACTCTGCGTATGGCTTTTGAGGGAAAGTTGATTTTTGTCTGGCCGCTTGCGTCGAAAACCCTGTGTATGATTTGCGGCTGCATGTAGATTCCTTGATTTGCAATCACGCTCATGGCGCAGTGAACTTGCATTGGGGTCGCCGCGACAGCGTGTCCCATGGGCATGCGCGTTATGGTGAGACCGTCCCAATCTTTAGGTTCGTGGAGCGTGCCGGGAATTTCTCCTGACAGTCCGATGTCTGTTTTTTCACCGTATCCAAAAGCTTTAGCGTAAGAGTACAATTTGTTTTCTCCGAGCATTGTCGCCAGGTGGGCGACTCCTTTATTGCTGCTCTTCTTAGTGATTTCCCTCACGCTCAATACGCCCATTTTATGGGCCTCCTTGGGCAGGCGGAGTATGCGCCCCTTATACATTATAGTGTTGGTTTCGCAATCGAACCTGTCCTCGGGCCCTACGAGAGACTCGTTGAGAGCCGCGGCTATGGACACTATTTTAAAAGTGGAACCGGGTTCGTACTGGTCGGAAATTGCTATGTTGCGGAGATTCTCTAGGGGATATTTATTGTAGTTGTTCGGATCAAAATTCGGATAGTTTGCCAATGCCAGTATATAGCCCGTAGCTGGCTCGCTTATTATTATGGTCGCGCTCTTGGGATCGAATTTCTCGACGATGCGCTTCATCTCCCTTTGGGCCATTCCCTGAAGTATTATATCTATGCTCAGCTCGACATTTAATCCGTCGGTTGCCGGCACTTCTCTTGTTCTGAAATGGGCGAGCTCGCGGCGCTTGCCGTCGCGTTCCGTCTCCCTCCATCCGTCCTGTCCCCTTAGATAGTAGTCGAAAAGCCTCTCGGCACCGCATTCGGCTTTAAATTCCTTGTTCACAAACCCGACCGCATGTGAGAGCAGGGCTCCGGACGGGTACTCGCGCACATATTTTCGATTTCCATATATGCCTTTTACTTTTAGTGACAATATGCTGGCATACGTGTTGTCGTCAATGGCGTCGGCAAGTTTGCGCCAACGCACGGGATTTTCCGTGCCCTCGGGCGATGCCTTGCACTTGCGCTTTAGCGTGGGAAAATCCATCTTTATAATCTGGGCAATCTTAGCGAGCTTGGCGTTGGTTTCGGGATCTTCCTTTATCATCTCCGGATCCACTCCAAGCTCGATTATCGGCCGGCTCGTTGCCAGCAGATTTCCGCGTATATCGGTTATATCGCCGCGCCGGGCGTTTATTTTATCTATGCGGCAGCGAACCTTGTCGGTTATGGCCACGCTCCAGTCGTTCTTTACCACATGGAGATAGTACAACCTCACCCCGATTGCCGCGAAAACGCATGTCAACGCCAGCGTGACAAAGGCAAATCTCGCTCTGGAAACGAAAAGTAGAGATTTTTCTTTAGCTCTTTTGCGTCTCATTGTTCAGCAATCCTTTCCGTGCCGCGTACGGGCGCCTTAAACGATACCAACCCTTTCTTTGCCGGGAATTCCACCCTGCCTCTGTCGAAATGTTCGTAGGCCCAAACTACGCTTCCCATCTGCGGTTGCAGAAGGCGCGCGCTTGCCTTCCGGTTAAGTATTTCGGGATTTTCTTCTTTGGCTATTTTTGCGGATAGTTCTTCGTTCTCCCTGCGCAATTTCGCGATTTCGTTTTCGTGGCTGCGGATGCGTTGGGCTATTTCTATCTTGTCTTGGCGCTCGTAAGATATGGCAAACGCTCCCGTCCCTCCTACCGCTATGAGAACGAACACTAACAAAAAGACTGTCACTGCATATGTTTTATTTGTCATTTTTAGTCCTTTCTCACCGCCCTTAGTTTTGAACTGCGACTGCGCGGATTATCCCGCAACTCGTCTTCAGAAGGGGTAATCGGCTTGCGCGTGAGAAGTTCGGCGAGCTTCACCCTGTCTTGGGCGCAAGTTCTGTCGAAATTTCCCTGCGGGAGTCCGCATACCTTCTTAAAAAAGCGTTTGGTTATTCTGTCTTCGAGAGAATGGAAGCTTATCGCGGCCATTATTCCCCCTTCCGACAATATATCGAAAGCCTTTGGAAGGGCGCTTTCTATCTCGTCGAGCTCGCCGTTGAGCGCTATGCGTATGGCTTGGAATGCGCGCGTGGCCGGGTGAGTCTTTTCGTGCGACGGAGCGGCCTCGGCTATGGCCGAGGCAAGTTCAGCCGTCGTGGATATGTGGCCATCTACTTCTTTAATGCGGTGGGCTATCTTTTTGGCACGCCTTTCCTCGCCGTATTCTCGCAGGATTTTAGTGAGCTCAAATTCGTCTATGGAACGTATGAATTGCAGGGCGGTGGGGCCCTCGCTATTGTTCATGCGCATGTCTATTGGACCGTTGCGCATAAAAGAAAATCCGCGCGAGGCATCGTCCAACTGGAAGGAGGATACGCCGAAATCAAATAGGATTCCGGCGTATCCTTTGGTTTGTAGTTTGTCCAATTGCGAAAATCTTACGGGGTAAAATTCAAATCTATCGCCAAATTCAGCTTTGAATTTTTCGGCTCTTGCCGCTGCTGCGGGATCTCTGTCTATTGCCACAACTTTGCAATCGGCGCTTTCAAGTATGGCTCTGGTATGGCCTCCTCCTCCAAAGGTGCAATCGAGGTAGGTCTGGGACTTCGAGGGGTTGAGTAGCCGCACAACTTCCTTGAGCAGCACGGGCTTGTGTCCGTTTGCTCCCGGTTCTTGCAGGGTCTCCTCACATGTCGAATCCATCAATTTCTGCTGGTTTGTAAATTTTTCTTTTCGCCGGACATATACTGCGCCTCTTTTGGAGGCCGCGCGTCATTCCTTTATCTTCGCCTGTCCGACAGATCATCATATAAGTGTTTAAATTCCCAACTCGTCGAGTGTTGCGGCGTCGCTCTCATCGTAATCTTCGCCGGCATACTTGCTGCGACGTTTCGGATTCCATATCTCAAAAGTTGCTCCGGCGCCCACCATATAGACATCTCCGCTTTCAAGCCCCGCGTATTTTGCGAGCCTTTCGGATATAACTATTCTCCCCTGTTTGTCGCAGCCAAAACGGTCGCTCATTTTTAGGAAGTTAGATATTGCCCTATGTTTTGCGGCGTTGGTTATATTTACCTTTGAAATTTTCTGGTATAAATCCGCCACCATGTCGGGTGGCAAAACCGTTATGGAACCGTATCCGTTGGCAACGGCGAGGAAAGTATTGTCGGCGTCGTCCCCTTTGAAACGCCACTTCGCGGGGATCGTAAGTCTCCGCTTGTCGTCGAGTTGCTTCTCGTACTCTCCGGCAAAAAATATGGTTTCTCTCGGGATTTCGGCCATCTCTATATTACCTCACCATTTTCAACCATTTTTCACCATTATTGCCCATTGTCAAGAGTTTCTTTGCATTTTTATTGCGAAATTTTTCATGGATTCTTTTGAAAATTTTCTGTTTTAAAACGCTTGCCAATGGGCATGAAAACTCATACTCGTAATCTGGTTCGCATATTTGCATGGTTTGCGAATCGCTTATATATATTGGAGGATTCTTATGTTAAAATACACAGTGGCGATTTTAGCTTCATTTTGTTGCGCTGCGGCATTTTCTGAGCCTTTTGCGGATTGGAATAAGAAAGGGGCTTGGGAGACCCTTGACGAAAATAAAACAGGGCACAAATTCGAGCTGATTGAAAATTACTCGAAAAAAATGAAAAATGTGGGGAAATTGAAAGTATGCCCACAAAAGTGGTATTATGGAGAAATCCGTCCGGTAAAGCGCGTTTTGATTGCTAAGACTCCGGAAGAATTTAAAGGAAAATTCTGCTTTGAGGCTTTTGCGGATTCGATAGGCCACTTCACGCAAATTACGATACGATTTTCCGATTCATCTGGTGAAATATATCAGTACGTTCTGAGGGGCGCGCCTTTTAAAGAGGGCCAATGGAGGAAATTTGAAGTTCCGTTCGGCGTCGGAGAGACTCCCACCGTGATATTTGGCGGAGATGAAAATAAGAAAATAGACTATCCGGTTTATTTTCAAGCGCTCATATTTGACGGTTCGAGAAATTATGTAGAGCCTTTGCACTATTATATTTATAATCCTGAAATAAAGAAATAATATGAAGAGAGAAATTTTTATAGCCGCATTTATGACGCTTTTTTCGGCGGCTTTTGTTTCGTGCGTAGAGGAAAAAACGCAAGTGGAAAATTTCCCTAAAACATTGGACAAGGGAATTCCTGTTTGTTTGGAGTCCGATTCTGGCGTTTTAAACCGCAAATATGATTGGGATTCTTTTAAGCTTCCAAAGTTTTTAATGGGGGCATGCACCCACTTTTGGCAAAATAAGGGCATAGTGGATTCCAATTTGAATTTGCTTGCAGATGGAGGTTTCAATTCTTTGCGCGATGAAGCATCCTGGGGCGGGCTCGAGCCGGTTAAGGATAAATTGGAAATGCCCGCAAAAGTTGACGAATATATAAACGCCGCCCTAAAAAGAGGTATAGATCCCCTTATATGCTTGGATTATTCCAACCGGAATTACGATAACGGCAAATATCCCCAAACTCCAAATGCGATAGCGGGCTTTGCCCGTTATGCGGCATTTGTGGCGAATCATTTTAAGGGAAAAGTCCGCTACTATCAAATTTGGAACGAATGGGACGGCGGTTGCGGTATGGGCAACAGCGGCGACGTAGGGAATCAGACTCCCCAGGGATATGCAGCGTTATTGAAGGAAACTTCCAAGAGGATAAAAGAAGCTGATCCTTCGGCCCTTGTCGTTCTAAACAGTATTTGTAGAGGGGACGACTTTTACGAAGATTCCCTAAAATGCGGAGTTTTTAAGGATTGCGATATAAGCAGCCTGCACACTTACAATTACAGCAGGGAACTCTCAAATGGAGCCGAAGCTTGGTATAAGAGAATGGTCGGAGTGGGTGAACTTAACCGCAAGTACAATGGTGGAAAAGACAAGCCTCTCTTTATAACAGAGATGGGATTTCCCAATCACACCATGGGCGGGAATGTGTCCACTTATGAAAGAACCGCGATTGAAATAGCCAAAATATACTTGTTGGCAAGAACGTTTCCGTGGCTGAAGGGAATATGGTGGTATGATTTTCAGGACGACGGTTATGATTGCAAATACAACGAAAATAATTTCGGCATAGTGAGGTGCGACCTCACTCCAAAACCAGCTTTCTATTCCGCCAAGACCGTTTCCGACATAGTAAAAAATGCCGACTTTGTTAAATTCATAAAGACTGAAATTCCTTCTTTGTGGATTCTCCATTTCAAACTGCGCGGCGACGACGTCCTGGCTATGTGGAATTCTTCGGTTGATGGCGAAGTTAGATTGCGGCTCCGGGATTTTTCAGAAACCGCGAAGCCTCTAAAATTCTTTGTGGCGGGCAATGAGCCGCGCGAGGTCAATTTGAAGAGGGACAAAAGCGGAAGCTTCGGCGAAGCCGAGTTTACGATTCGCTCGAATCCCGTTATAATTTCCGGGGATATGTCAAAAACCGGCATAGTCGGGCTCAGGGTAAATCCGTCGAATGTGGAAATGAGAAAGCTTGATTCGCCAAAATTTGTGATTTTCGCATCGAGGGCCGCCGCGGATAAGAAAGCTATCGATCTGTCGGGACAGATTTATACGGGCAGAAATTGGAAAGATTTTAAACCCTCAAATCTTTCGTGTTTTATATCGGCTTCTTATAGCTTCGACTCCCTGAGAATAGAGATAGACGCCGTAGATAACATTCATTTCCCCCTTTCCTCCGACATTTCCAACGGAGATTCTCTGACTTTTGCCATACAATCGCCAAATTCGATAAACGGGGTCCGCAAAATGCTTGATTTTTCGGCTGCGCTTGTTGACGGCAAATGCCAAATGAAATGGAATGGCGCGCCATCGGATTTTGTAAAAGTCTCAATATCCCGCGACGGAGAGCATACAAGGTATGTTTTGAATATCTCTCCGCAGGCTTTCGGGCTGTCGGGATTTAATCCCGGAAACATGTTCCCGTGCGGATTTTTCCTGCAGGATAGAGACGACGCAGAAATGGATACGGACCATTGTCCCATTGCCCTTTGGGGTATCTCGCGCGTGTCAAGGGACATTTCAAACTTTAATATGATAGTTCTCGAATAAAAGGTGTATTATGAAAAAATTTCTTTCGGCGTTTTTTGCATCGTTGGCCATATCATCTCAAATGTTCGGGGCGAATTCGGAATATCCGGCCGATCTCCCTAAATTTATCATGGGTACTTGTACGCACTTCGGGCAGAATCTTGGAGACATATCTGAAAATATGAAGATGATAGCCGAGGGGGGATTCAATTCTATAAGAGACGAGTGCATGTGGTGCGTTGTAGAAGAGAGAAAGGGTGAGTTTAAGATTCCGCCGAGGTGTTTGGAATATATAGACAGCGCCCTATCTTACGGACTTCTTCCGCTTATGATTTTGGACTATTCCAATCCTAACTATGACGGCGGAGCTTATCCCGAAAGCGAATCAGCCCGGGCCGGTTTTGCGGCATATTCCTCTAAGATGGCCGTCGCTTTTAAAGGGAAAATAAAGCTTTGGCAGGTCTGGAATGAATGGGACGGCGGTTGCGGCATGCCTGCGAAATTCAAGGATAAGAAGACAATGGAAGGCTATGCAAAGCTGCTCAAGGCGAGCGCGGCGGAGGTGAAGCGCGCAAGCCCCGATTCGCTTATTGTACTAAACAGTATATGCCGCGGATTAAAAGAGTTTGAAGATATTTTAAAGTGCGGCGTCATTCAAGACTGCGACGTATTGAGCTTGCACACATACAATCATAGCGAGCGCGGTTTTAACCGCACCCCGGAAGCTTGGCATAAGCGTATGCTCCAATCCGGAGAAATTATTAGAAAATACAACGGCGGAAAGGATATGCCGCTTTATGTGACTGAAATGGGGTTTACCACCCCTTCAAACCGCATAGGATATTCCTATAACACATCGGCCGATTACGCTGCCCGATTATATCTGCTTGCGCGCACAATCCCATGGGTCAAGGGCATGTGGTGGTACGAGTTCCAGAATTACGGTTCCGACCACTACGAAATGGGGCATAATTTCGGACTGATAGACGACAACAGAACTCCCAAACCGTCATATTACGCCCTTAAAAGCATCGCCGATATAATTACAAAGGCCGATTATCTCGGAGAAATTCAGACCTCCATTCCATCTGTGCACATATTAAAATTTAAACTGGATTCCGAGGATATTCTGGCCATGTGGTGCACCGACGCCGACAAACAGGCCCAGGCTGTGTTTAAGGCAAAGAATGTCGATTTAAAACCTTTGACAGTCTATCATGTAGGGAAGGCTAAGACAACCATGGACTGGGGATTTAGGGAATTCGTTTCCGCAAGGGGAAAACCCAACGGAACTTTGCGTCGCGACTCTGTTTCCTTCACCATTTCTCAGACCCCTTTAATAGTTCGCGGAAACCTTGCCGGGGCAGATCTGGATTTTATTGCGGAAATAGAGTTTAAAACTTCCGAACTTCCCGTGAAGCGGATTTTTGAAACCGCAAAGAATGCCGCTGTGTTGCGGGCGGAAAAACCATTTGAGCAGAATTATAATTTGACTTCAATGAGGGGAAATCAATCGCAGAAAAAGTCTTCCGGAAGTTTTTCGGCCTCTTACGACAAGGATTTCCTAACATTTAAAATCTCTGTAAAAGACGGCAATGTCGTGGAATATACGGGGCAGGGACCCTCGGATAGAATAGTGGTTTCCTTAAAAGTATTCGACGCGGAACGCGAAATTGAGACGGCGACACAATTTGAAGTGCGTCCAACCGCTGACGAAAAGGTCAAATCCTCCAAAATACGCGAACAGTTTGCCGGGGCAACTTCGGAGTTTGTGGCATCAAGGTATTCGACGGTCAACGGGGAACATTTTTATACTATAAAAATTCCCGCTTCCGATATAGGCCTGAGGGCGTATGAAAAATCGCTGCGCCTCAAGGGGGCCGTCGCCTATTACGATTGCGACGATAGCGGAAGCGAATCCAACGGCATATCTTGGGGCATTACATCCGACAGCTGGCCGCTCGATTCTGCGCAGTTTAACTACATATTCTTCAACTGACGCAATCTCTCAGGTTATTGCTGAGCCCTTACGAATAGAGCCTTAACGGAAGCTTGCGGCGAAGCTCGAAGCGCAGATGGGCAAGCCCGCCCTCGCGCTTTTCCGCGGCTTCTATTAGCTGTCTGACGTACTCTTCTATGTCGCTTTTTTCAGGCGACGCCGCCCTAAATATTCTGTCGTCCGCCTCGTTCGAGAATATGTATTCCGAACGTTCCTTTTCCCCTTTCAGCAGATAGGAGGGAGATACGTCGAAGGCTCCGCAAAGCTTTATCAATGTGGCTTCGCGTTTCGGCCTGCGCCCGTTTTTCCATGTGCTTACGGTTGATATGGCGCACCCAGTTGCCTCGGCTATATCTCTAAGCTTTAAGTTCCTATTGCCTAAAAGGGTTCGGAATCTTTTTGCGAATTCGTCGTCCCTATTAGTAAAGTGTAATTTTTCCATTTTTTTATGCAATTTTTTCATTTTTTGCTTGACAAATAATAATTGTTAGTATTTATAGAATGGATTTATTATTTAAATAAAATAATAATATATGATAAATTTATATTGAATAAAAAAAGTGAAAAGGCAATCAAAAATAATTTGAATGACAGTATTATAAAAAAAGACGGATATATATTAGATATGAAAAGCATAGAATTCAGCGACGCGTACGGACATTTTGCACACTTGCTGCCGAAGGGGCAGGAATGGTTCAGCCCCAAGGAAGTTGGGCATATAATAGGGAGATCCGATCAATTCGTACGCAATTGTTTTTATAGCGGAAAAATATTCGGTCATCAGTCAAACGGGTTGGCGGGTCGCGGGGAGGAGAAAAAAACTTATATGCGCGTGCATAAGGACGCCCTTGTCATATTTTTGCTTGAAACGGCAAATTACACACCCGAATCGTTTATGGAAGCTTTGGAAAATCTTATTCGCAACCGTTCCGATTATCAACTTATGCGGCTTGAGAAAATCATAAAGGAACGTCTTTATTCTACGGGAATTCCGCGCAGGCGCATGTAGTTTGCGCGGATTAGTCAGCATTTTTTATTGGGGCATTTTTTATCTGGCAATCCTATCTCGTGTTGCTGCTTTTGGTCATGTTTTAGGCACCTTATTCAATTCATATGTCTGATTTGAATATATTATTTTTTCTAATCACTCGCGTTGTGGGAAATTTATTTTAACTCGTTCTTAGGCGGTTTTGTGGCGTTTTAGCTTATTATAAATTGGAAAAATTATGCATATTTTCAATAAAGTGGTATAGAAATTGTCGCAAATTAATTCATTTCATTGAGGAATAAAAAAAACTTGAATTGCGTAAACTTGTGCATATATATTTTACAAATGAGATATGCGTCTAAATTTGTTTTTTCTGTGGTGCTGTTTTATTATTTTTCGGCATCGTTATTTGCGAAAGGAGCCTCCTTTAAGTTATTTGATAATTTGCGTTATGTGGCTTCTGGGGACGATTATCGCACGGAGCGTTGCGTCTTGGATATATACGCGCCAAAGGATAAGAAAAATTATACTGTTTTTGTGTGGTTTCACGGGGGTGGCATATCTGCCGGGAAGAAACATCTTTTCCCAAGGGAATTTCCCGAAAAAGGCATAGGGGTGGTTGCCGTTAATTACAGGCTTTCTCCAAAAATAAAAGCCAACGAAGCCATATGGGACGCTGCCGAAGCCGTTGCATGGGTGCTCGGAAATATTGAGAAATTTGGAGGCGATCCGAAACGCGTCTTTATAGGCGGACATTCAGCCGGGGCATATTTGGCCGGAATGGTCGGATTTGACCCTCAATATCTGGAAAAGTTCGGATATAAAAATACCGACCTTGCCGGAATGTGTCTGATTAGCGGCCAGATGACGACCCATTTTCGCGTTAAGAGCGATTTAAAATATTCCGGCGGGCAATTTCTCCCTGTAATAGACAAATATGCGGTTTTGAATTTTGTAGAAAACGATATTTCCCCGCTTTTGATAGTGACCGGGGACGACGAACTTGAATGGCCATGCAGAGTGGCGGAGAATAGGCTGCTGATAGCGAGCGTAAAGAAGATAGGGAAGAGCCCCTTAGCCCGCATGTTTGTTTTGGGAGGTTATGGGCACGATTGTGCTAAGCCGAGCGCCGGGCTCATTTATAATTTTATATCCGATTGCCTAAAACGGACGAAATCCGCCAAGTAGGGCGGATTTCGTCTGCGTAGCATTTTGTTATAGGAGTTATTTTCTGCGCCTTACAGCGGCGGCCATCGCGATAATCCCGAATATGGCAGCAAAGGTAGATGGTTCCGGTATGAGGGCGTTGTTCACCCAGTATGCGCCGTCTCCGGCGTCCACGACATATATGTCGGAGCCTTCAGATTTAAAATATGATAGTATTTGGCTTTCGGTGAGGTCATAGACTTTAAGTCTCATGTAGACGTTTCCTTTGAGAATTATGCAATTCTCGCCGAGGTAATCTCCCGTAAAAGATGTCAGTTGCGAATCTTCTCCGACTGTCAGATAACCGTTTTCGCCGAAGGCTAAAGATATAATATGGTCGTCTTCGCCGAAATTGAAAGAGCCTATGTTGTTTGGGGCGTTTATTTCAAAAGAAGTTATGTTGTTGGAATGGGTATAGGTATCGTAATGCATAGCTATGTTGAAAGTTGAATCAGCCTGGGATACCGCATCTTTTCCCAAAACAAAGGCGTCGGTGGTATTCAGTATGACCGTAGTGGATTTTGCCAGGTTAAGCCCGTTTTGGAGATTGATTTTACCCGTGCCGGCATTTACAACCAGATTTGAGCATCTGGCCCAGTTGGAGGCTCTGTCTGCTATGTAAGTTTGAATTATTTGAGAGTTTTCGCCGAATGTGATTGTCCCGTTGGTTAATCCAAGTATGAAAGTATCGTCATTAATATTGGCGGTGGAACCGCTGCCGTTTATTCTTATTGTGCCGTCGATATTGGCTTTGCCAAATCTGACGCCTCCGGCAATAATAAGAGTGGAATCTTTTTCCATCGTTAATGAGCCTATTATATTATTCCCTACGGTTGACGTTAGCGAGAATCCCTTGCTCTCAAGCGTAGCGCCGCTATTGATTGTGATATTTGCGAGGTTTGCACTTATTCTTCCCGAAAGGTTTACAGTTTTGTCCGCGCCTATTTCAAAATTTTGAGCTCCGACGGAATCTCCGTTCAGATAAGATAAGTTGGCGTCGGTATTTATTATTATTTTTCCGTTATTTTCCGATTTTAAAGTAATAATCGATTCGTCTTTAATTGCGGAATTGAGGGAAATTGTCGCGTTGTTTGCTGTTATGGTACCGACGTTTATTTGATTTCCTTCTATGTTGATTTGCGACGGCACAGTTCCGAGTCCGGTAAAAGTAGAGTTTGCAATATTGACGTTTTTATCGCCGGAAATATTGAGAGTTTGTCCGTCGGTAAGTTCAAATGCCGCGGTTCCGGTAGTGAAATCGAGAGCATTTTTCATCGTGAAATCGGAGCCGAGAGAATTGTCGAATTGCACTATGAGATTTCCTGAGAATGAGGCGTTATATATTGCCTTGGTTGAATCGGACAATGTAGTAAGGGATTTGTCGGTGAATATAACTTGTCCGGGAAGGGTATCTGTATTGGGATTTGAAAAGAGAATATTTGTTGCCGATGATTCGCTCTCCGAAAATGCTGTATTGTAAATCAGGGTTGCATTGTCGCTTATGGTGAATGTTGGAGTCCTGTTTTCCATGATGGCAACTTTGTCGCCGTAATTCAAATTTACCGTAGCCCTCTCGATTTTTATTCCTGATATCCAGAGGGGAGTGGCGTTGTCGGTGGCCGAAAGATTTGCAGAACTTGCGTAGTCGCCGGTAATGGTAGCTCCATTCCAACCAAAGTAATTGCTTGGATAGTTGATTACATTGGCATCGTCCACTATTTCGATTCCCATGTGCGATCCAAGATCGAACACGACGGTCGAAGATAGATGTCTTGGCCCGGTATATGTATGGGTCATGGATAAGTCATTTGCCCCGAATACATAAGTCGTATTGCTTCCAAGTATTGTGCCTGTCCAGTTTTCATTAATTGCGATTTCTTCGGCAAACGATAGAGCACAGAGAAATGTTCCAAATAAACATATTGCCAGCTTTTTCATAAATATACCCTCTCCTATAATATCATGAGTGACAAAAGGTATAACACCTTCGTAGTAAAGAAATTTTAGTCGTATTTTGGAGAAAAGACAAGTTATTGTAATGACATTTAATTTTTTATTTTTGACATTTTTTTTATAAATTAGATATTTGCACTATGCCGATTGGAGAAAATTTATTATGGACGCGTAAGAGCAACGAAATCTTACAGTTATGGTCAAGCAACTCTAAACAGTACTTTCTGCAGCCGCAGCCTGCGGGGTCGCATTTTGCTGGGGTGCGAAATTCAAAAAATTTTTTTATACCATGCCCTCCGCTTTTCGATTCACTTAAGGCCCGCGGCATTTCAAATTCGGCGATAGTGGAGTTGTCAAGTCCCTATTATATGTCGCGTCTCAGCACGGATTTCCACTTCCTTTCCTACACCTTGTCAGGCATTGGAATTTTGAAGAGCGGCAAACGCTCTTACAGGATAAAAAAAGGCGATATTATGTTTATACCCGCGGGGAACGCATATGATCTTTCAGTAAAATCAAGTTGGACTAAAATTTGGTTCCATGTAGAAAATTCGGATTATTGGAATAGCATGTTGGGAGATAAAATTTGTGTAAAAAAGTCCTTGAATATATCCAACATTGAATTCGCCGCTAAAAAGTATCTTGAGGAAATGAGGAAAGCGTTTCCGCAAGTCGAGATTCTGGATTCTTTGACGATTCTAATTTGCTCGTGGATAAAGGACGATTTTGAGGATTTAAACTCTCGCAACTGTATATTGGACGCTCTGCTGGCAGATTTTCTCGATAATCCCTCAATGAAAATAACCGCAAAGTATTTGGCGAAAAGATTCGGAATATCGAAGTATGAATTGGATAAAATGTGCTACAAAGCCAAGGGGATAAATATGGCTAAGTATATTTGCGAAAAACGCATGGAAATGGCCAGAGATATTTTAAGCTCGGGCAAAAAAACATTGTCGGAAATATCCGCCTATCTCGGTTTTTCCGACGCATATTCCTTTTCAAAGTCGTTTAAACGCTTCCATGGCATCACGCCTAAGGCTTTCAGGTCGCGCCTGAGAGTCTCCAGTTAGCCGTTTTTATAGGATTTTTCTTGAGAATCGGCGCTTATCGCATATATTAAAGACTTTATACTTCAATATTTCGGATATGAATCAAATTGAAAATGCGCTTTCGCGCACTACGGATACAAAAGCTCTTGAAATAGGATCTGGAGCCGTAAAAAAGACGCCGCTAATATTCAACCGCTTATTCCCGGGCGACAAGGCGCTTGTAATAGCCGATACAAACACTTGGAAGGCGGCGGGAAATCTTGTGCAATCTCTTCTTGAAAGCGGCGGAATAACTGTGGAGTCTCCTTTTATAATATCCGATCCGAATCTTTACGCTGAATGGTCTTACATGGAGGCGGTGGAAAATGCCCTCAAGGTTTCCGACGCGGTGCCTGTGGCGGTGGGATCGGGAGTCATAAACGATTTGACAAAACTTGCGTCTTTCCGTCTCGGAAGGCGCTATGTATGCGTTGGGACGGCAGCCTCTATGGACGGTTATACGGCTTATGGAGCGTCGATAACATTTAAAGGAAACAAACGCACTTTCGACTGTCCGGCGCCTTTGGGGTTTGTGATGGATTCCTCGATAGCGGCGGCAGCTCCATATAAGATGTCGGCATCTGGATATGCGGATCTTATCGCAAAAATACCCGCGGGAGCCGATTGGATTATAGCCGAATGCGCGGGAATTGAAAAAATAAATTCCTTTGCATTCGACGTTGTCCAAAAAGGTTTGAAAAACGCGCTTTCAGATCCCGCGGCCATACGCGCGGGTGACGAGGCTGAAGTGGAAAAGCTCGCGGAGGGACTTTTGCTGAGCGGATTTGCCATGCAGGCTTGCCAAAATTCCCGCCCGGCTTCTGGCATAGAGCACCAATTCAGCCATCTTTGGGATATGGAGCATTTGACTTTCGGTGGAAAATCTGTTTCGCACGGTTTTAAAGTCGGAATAGGCACGCTCGTTTCTACGGCCTTCTTGGAGCTTCTGTTGGAGGAGGATATTCCGGCGGTCAACGAGGATTCGTGCGCGGAGAAGTGGAAAAGTTTTGAAGATACGCAAAAAGATATTGTAGATGCCTTCAACGGCGATGCGGAGTTTGTGGAGCGATGCACGGCCGAGACAAGAAATAAATATACGGACGCCGAAGGTTTGCGCAAACAAATTGCCCTGTTGAAGTCGAATTGGCCGCATTTGAAAGAGAGAATATCGGAGCAGATAATACCTTTCGGCAGCGTGAAAAAGAGGCTCGAATTGGTCGGCGCGCCTACCGAGCCGGAACAAATCGGAATTTCCCGCAAACGGCTTTTGAAGTCCTGCAAAGTCATTCCGTATATGAGGAGCAGGTTTTCTTCAGTGGATGTGGCGGTTCGGATTGGGATATTCGACAAATGGCTCGATAAGCTTTTCGGGAAAGGTGGAATTTGGGAAATTTAAGGTGGAGAAATTATGACGGATATCCAGAAAAAGGAATTTAAAAAATGGCAATACCGCACAATAATAGGAACGATTTTCGGGTATGCGCTGTTTTATTTCGTAAGAAAAAATTTGTCGATGGCTATGCCTGTAATAGAAGCCGATCTCGGAATAACAAAGACGGATCTCGGGCTGTTCCTCACCTTGCAGGGCGTTGTATATGGAGTGTGCCAGTTTATTAACGGAACTTTTTCTGATCGCAAAAACGCCCGCTGGTATATGACTACGGCATTGTTGTTGTGCGTGTGCGCCAATGTGGTATTTGGATTCTCCGATGCAATATCGCAAGCCATAACAGGAGATTCATCGGGAGACGCTTTCTTGCGGGTGACCATATTGGTCATGGGAATTACATGGGTTTTCAACGGAATGTGCCAGTCTGCGGGATTTCCACCATGCGCCCGCCTCCTTACCCATTGGGTGCCTCCGCATGAGCTCGCTACAAAAATGTCTATATGGAACACCTCACATTCCATTGGAGCGGGTTTGGTTGTCATTCTATGCGGATACCTAATGACACATATGGGGCGTGGTGAATCACATGTAGGGGCATGGCGGTATTGCTTTTTAGTCCCGGCGATGATATCCGGATTGGGAGCGTTAATCCTATTTGCCACCATAAGGGATACTCCTAAGTCGGTGGGCTTGCCTGAACTCGAGGGAACGGAGTCGGCCGACGCCCCTAAAGACGATTCTGACGTTGCGGCGGCAAAGGAGTTTATTGTGCGCCACGTCTTTAAGAATCCGTTAATTTGGATACTCTGTTTTGCGAATTTTTTTGTATATGTTGTGCGTTTCGGAATACTCGATTGGGGGCCGACCCTCTTAAGCCAATCTAAACATGTCACTCTTGAGCACGCAGGGTGGCTCGTGGCCGGTTTTGAGATATCGGGCATAACGGGAATAATGTTTGCCGGTTGGGCCACGGATAAATTCCTAAAAGGGAAATCCCATCAAAGCTGCATGTTTTGCATGATTGGAGCGGCCATTATGGTGGCGATATTTTGGTTTCTTCCAGCCGGAATGCCGTCGTGGATTTATTCGTTCGCCCTTTGCGGGGCGGGATTTTGCATTTACGGGCCCCAGGGACTCGTAGGCGTTGCCGCGGCGAATCTGGCAACCAAAAAAGCCGCGGGTACGGCTAACGGATTAAAAGGCATGTTCGGATACATGAGCACTCTAATTTCCGGCGTCGGATTCGGATATGTGGCGCAACACTTCGGGTGGAATGCCGTATATATGGTTATGATAGGCATGGCCATCGTCGGAATGTGCATATTTATTTATATGTGGAACGCTCCTGCAAACGGATACGAAGAAAATAAATCTTAGCATTCTTATAGAGCATTGATAGTGCTCGAAAGCATTTATATATAGTCATACAGGCGGTCTTACGCAAATCGAAATTCCCGTTCTTTCGGGAATTTCATTGTTTAATCCCTTTTTGACGGCAAACTTTGAAAAAAGCTTAGCATACCGATTTTATTTTTTGTTGAATCGCTTTTGTTTTTCTTGTTATACTCTATTCATATTTCAATCAGTATTTTGGTAGAGATGAAAAATTTATACATACTTATTCTTTTTATCACTGCGCTTATTTCGATGTCGGCTCTTGAGGCTGCGGAAAAAATCGAGGATACAGGGGCAAGCTGGCTCGTATCGGGTTCCGACTATATATTAGAATTTTCAAAGCAGGGCAATCTGAACGGATTTGAAGTTTCCGGAAAAAAATTTGAAATAAAGAATCCTTTGATACTTGGATTGCGATTAAATTCACGTTTCGACGAGCTGAAAAACTCTGTGTGCAAAGGCTCTAAAGTCGTAAACGGCACGCTTGTTTTTGATTTTACCCATCCGGACGTAGATTATTCAATTTATATCACGCCGCATAGTAAGGCGTTGGATTTCACCGCAAAGTTAACTTCTAAAACTGGAGTGATTACAAATGCCTATTTCCCGGCGCGCATTTTTGCCAATCCGTCCGACATAGAGGGCATAACTCTTCATCGTTTATGGCCAAGAAATATGGGGTTTGAGATAAATTCAAAATTTTTTATGCCGCGAGATTCAAATTCCATTGCGCTTGAATATGTGCCGGGAGCCAGAAATGAAGGCGCCGCCCACGACCTCTTGTACGGTAAAAAAATACCCCTTCTTCCAATGGATAGGAAATCGCCGTTGAGATTGGGCAAAGACGCAAAATCTTGGATAGGCGACGACGCCGCGGAATTGATGGGAAAAATAGCTACCACCACTTCCCGGCCGCTCGCAAAAGAACTTGCCGACATAGACATAATAGACTCCGACGACGGCGTTTATTTTGGCGGCACCCGCTTGGGAGGCAAGGGAGCCATATTTAGAATAGGCGGGTCGATGGAATATTCCAACGAGAGGTCGGAATTGCCGTTGCTCCAGTTTAGGGCGTATAAAGCGGCTTTGGCGGAAACTAAAAAGCGCGGAGATAATATCCGCCGGAAGGTCGGGGTGATAAGCGTAATATACAATAGGTTCGACGATAAGCGCAGGCTTGAAAAAATGCGTATCCACTTTGGGTATTTGCGGGACAAGTTTTTTATTATAAATTCTCCCGACGATTTGCTTGAGGCGATAAAATCTCCGGAAACCCTAATGATAATAAATCCATACAAGGAGGATTGTTTAACGCCACGCGGCGCGTCAATGATGGAATTCATGGGAATGTTGAAGGATTTTGTGCGAGGCGGCGGCTACTGGTTTGAATGCGGTGGCTATCCGTTCTTCAGGGAAATAACGGGCGCGCGCTGGTTGAATACGGATTCCGGAGCTTCCGCGGACTTCGCCCATTTTAAGATGAAAGGCGCCTCATTTTCGATTTACAGCGTTCAGCAGGTTGACTCTAAAAACATTCGCGAGGGGAAACCCTTGATTTACGGAAGAATGGATTTTGAGGGGACCGAGCAGGGGGCTAAATTCACGCGGAATTTTCCGGTTTTTCTCTCCCGCGGTGACACGTTGGAACTCCCGATTACGCGCATTAGATTTGGCGAAACTCTTTTGAAGGCGGCAAAAAGTTTCTGTGCGGATAATAAAATTCTCAAGAAACTTGACGAAAAATCAGATCCGAAGTTCATAAATAAGTTTAAAGAATCTTTAATAGTAAAGATAAGCGGAAACAGCTCCGAAACCACCCGCAAAGTTGCCGAAAATATGCCGGCGCCGGCGTTGTTGCATGTAGCCTGCTATTTGCACGGCGGTTTTGACAAACAATATCCCGACCATTTGCCGCCTAATCCTAAATATTCGAGTCCGGAAGATTTTAGGGGGCTAATAGATTTTATACATTCGCGCGGAAGCATATTTATGCCATATACCAACAATACTTGGTGGTGCGACAATCCTAAAGGGCCAACTTTTGAAAAATATGGCGATGCTCCATTGAGCAAAAATGCAAAGGGCTTGCCGAATCCTGAAGAATACGGGGCAAACACCGGTTTTACGGCATGCCAGTGGCATCCAACCGTGCGCGCCGCCAACGCCGAGATCATAAGGCAGTTCACCGAGGATTATCCTGCCGACATCGTGTTTCAGGATCAAACCGGAAGCCGGGGAGCTATTCCTGATTACAATCCGGAAGCTCCGTCTATAAATTCGTATAGAGGCGGACTTCTATATACCACCATTATGGACTCTCGCTCAAAGCTCTTGTCCACGGAGGACGGCTGGGCCCATCTCTCGGACTACGAAATACAGTTTTGCGGCTTCACCTTCGGAATTATGGAGCCTCGCTCGAATGGCGCTGCGGCTGTATGGAATCTATTCTGGGAGACCCTTCCAAAAGATACTGTGCGCATGGCAAACTATGTCGGCGCCCTCTTCCAGGACAAACTTTCTATCACGCACCACAATCTCGGCGGCAATATAAAGGAACCGCGCCAACTCGCGCTGTCAGTGGCTTATGGAATGCACTTGATAGCGTCGGTCAACTATGGGGACAGAATTCAATATACCCCTCAGAATTTTGAGTGGATAAAATGGCTGGACGCAGTTCAGAAAGCGGGCGCGTCAAAATATATAGGCAAGCCTATGAAGCGCTTCGAGCACGAATGGGCCGATGTTAATTCGCCCGATGGAGCTTCAATCATACGCTCAAAATACGGGTCGGTAAACATAGTTGCAAACGCAAACTCAAAGGCATTGCAGGAGGGCGATGTGACAATAGCCCCTGAATCTTTTCTGCTTCGCGCTCCTGATACCTGCGTGGGAGGTGTTCTCAAAATAGGGGAAATGGCGGTCAAAGAACCGTCTTTGTTCGCGTCGGAAAAGGCGGGTCGGAAAACGAGACTTAAAGTTTATGCTAAGGGCGGGCAAGAGGTTGTTGTCCCCGCGGAGAATATCACTTCCCTCAACCTTTCGGGAAAACCGTTGGAGTTTGAACGCGGCAAGAATGCGGTAAAATTTGTCTTGCCTAAAAATGATATCGCATATCCGATACTTTGGGAGCTGGAGGCCCTTTAATATCTTCTGATTTCTAAACTCTGCCGTTTTTAAAATCGTGCCGCTTGTTTTGCGGCGAGGGTTTTCACGGGCTCCTCTTTTGAAGTATTTGCCTTAAAAAAACGATATCGGGATATCCCGATATCGCATGGCTTGTAAAAATATCTCTATATTTTGCCCGGTTTTATTTCATAGGCTCTATCATGGCATAGTCCTCGGGAGCCACTTTTATGCCCTTATATTCAAATGGCTTCTTCGTATAGTTGGTGACAATTTCGGTTCCGTCTCCGTAAACTGTCAGATATACGTCGTCTGAAAGTTTTTTATGGTCCTCCATAAATTCAAGCTGGAGGCGGCTCATTTTCTGGTATTCGTCGTAGGTCTTCTTGATTCTTGGAATGTGCACGAGGTCTCTCCAGCCGGCGTAGAATACGGGCCTGCCGCCAAATTCCGCAAGCCTTAAACGGGCGGCCTTTGCTTCGGCTTCGGGCTTTATTGAAGGATTGGTGTCGTCGTATGAAGCCTGGCTTGGAACTATGCCGTGGTAAACTATCTGCCATATGGGGACGTACCTATCGAGCATATTATTGGATATTTTAAACTTGTGGTTGATATAAAAGGCGTAATCCAAATGTTTTATGACATGGTCGAACCCGCATTCCGACGTGAAGCCCCCCGTAAGTTTTTTTGCGTATTTCATTATCTTTAGGTACGCTTTAGTCCATTCCTTGCGGTTTAGCGGGTGTTCGGGGTCGAAGCATGTCCGCGGAGATATGGCCGATATCACATCTACATGGTGCAACCCGTTAAAGCCGAGATCCAAGATTTTCCTGTAATCTTTTTTGACAAATCTGTTGAAAATAGCCGCGGGACAAGGCGTGTATGCTTTGCCTCCGGACCACGCGCCCACATACATCAGCTTTCCGTCGCGCAGCTTTGCGATATAATCTTCGCTCCAACAGTCCGCGACCGTGTAGGCGTCGGTGTGGTTTGTGTGGGCGGATATATTGTATCCGCATTCTTTTGCAGCCCTCACAGTTTCCTTCAAGCCTTCCTCTCCGCCCAATGCTGGCTCTACGGGAAAAAGCTGCGGATATCTGCCGTCGTGCCCGCGTATGTTCCAACCTACTTCGTGTATGTCAACGTAGTCGCAGCCGGCGGCCTTCAAGGCGCGTATGGCGGCCGTTCCCTGGGCGAATGTGCAAGCAACTCTGAGTGGAAGTTCGGTTTCAGGCGTAAAGTCCTTCGGAACCCTCTTTCCATTTTCCATATATAGTTTTTTGCCGCCGTGTTGTATTCTGAAAAGTATAGACTTCGCCATGCGCTCGAGCTTTGGATTGTCTTTTATGCGCTCGCGCAAAGGTACAACTTCGCCTCTGTCCAACTGGTAATTGCGGTATTTGCGCGCCATGTCCGCGTAGCTGGCGTTTCCGCCCATGGGATAGAAATCTACTGTGATGTCTTCGTAGGGAGGAAAGCCTATGTCTTTTATTCTAAATCGCGGAAATATCCGGTATATTCCGTTTTGGGCTTTTGCCACATATTCAAATTCCAGTTCCAAGCCCTTTATTATGGCAGTCCATGCAGCCTCCGGAGTTTTCATTCCAAAGAATGCGTAATAGTTGCGCGTGCTCCTAAATTCTCCATTTTCGCGCGAAAATGTGCCTATGGCGCTGGTTGTCGTTATAAAAAAGCCATCGTCGCCTTTTTTTGCGTATGCGGCGGGTATTATGACGTCTATCCAATCGGCGTCCGCGGGAATCGCGCTTTTGGGCATGTTGAATCTCCATGCGCCGTCGTCGCGCTTTTCGAGAGCCACTCGCATTATTTCCTCTTTCCCGTTTATATTTTTTACGGCGACTTCCGCATTGGAAAACAACTCACTTTCCTCATTTTCGGCCTTTAATATGATTGCGCTAAAAAAGAAAAATATTGTTATAAACGCTTTTCCTAAACTTATTATTTTGAATGCCATTTTCTTATTGATTGTCGTTATTATACGCTGGCGACGTCCCGCCGTTCGCAAAAAAATTTTAGGGCTTTCCCGCGCAATGGCAAGTATTCATAATGACATCTTATTTTCCATTTCTAACATTTTTGTAAATTTTAAAATCCACATAAACAAAAGATGAAGGCGCTGAGATTGTATTGTAAATCGTTTTTTTATATATGCAATTTTCCTCTTGAGAGTCGTGAGCTTAATCTTTAAAAGGTTTAACTTTATGATATTTAACGCAACACGGATTTTTTTTGCCTATGCGGTATTTGTATTTGGGCTTTGCCCCTTCTCTAAGGGGGAGGATAAGTCCTTTATTTATATCGGGAATCTCTGTGAAAGCGTTTTAAAAAAGAATGCCGGGAAAGCTTTGGGAGACTATGTGCGGGTTGTGCGTTCGGAGCCCCCGCCTTCAAATAAACCGCCTGCTCTCGGATTTGACGGGAGAGGACGTTCGGCTTGCCTTGGAGTTGTGAAAGTTGACGCGCCCGGTGTATTGTTTGAGGTGCCTTCCGGGGCAAACATAATCTTGCAGTGGCTCGACAAAAATTTCGATATGGTTTTTGAATCTCCAGCGTTCAAGACAAATCCAAACGAAGTTCTTGCGGGTGGGGATTATTTCGGGGAATCTTTTTCTGCAAAGCGCATTCCATTAAAAGATTTTGACTTTTCTAAGATTAAAGAAACTGAACTTTCCAAGAAACCTGACTCTTTGTGCGGGGAGTATTTTTCGTATGTAAAGAATGTGCAACCCATACTTGATTCGCATTGTTTGGCATGCCACGATTTGGGCGGAGAAGGGGCGTCGCGCATAGTTCTATCCGGGGATAGGGGAATCGTTTTCAACCGCTCGTACATGGAGCTGATTTCGAGTTTTTGCGTGCGCGGAAGGCCTAAGGTCGGAGGAGAATCATGGGGAGCGCGCAACAGCTATATAGTAAATCTAATACGAGACGGGCATCAAGGCGTTAAAATGTCGGAAGATGAATTTGCCGCTTTGCGCCTTTGGATAGATCTCGATCTGCCGTATTACGATACATTGGAAACTCCTTACGCAGCCAATCCAGAGGGGAGATCTCCTTTGACGTCCGCCGAAATAAAAAAAATTTTTGAGATATGCAGATCCAAAAGTCCCTTGATAGGTGAAGGAGGGAATCGCATATCGTGGAAAATATACCCATATGAACTTTTGTCTTTCGACACTCCCGGGAATTCGGAAATCCTCTTAAATGTTCGCTCCGAAAAAGACGCGTATGGCCAAGCCCTCGCGATAATTAAAAGAGGCTACGATAGGCTCAAAAAGGCACCTCGGGCGGATACGGAAGGCTTTGAGACCAATTCACACTCGGCAAATAAACGTTAATACAGCAATCAACCATGACGCAAATAAAGAAAATTATCTCAATGGTGGCTGCATTTATAGCATGTGCGGCTTCATCTCATGCCATAAATTTGTCCGACGATTGGCGCTATGCGCCAAATGGACACTCCATATATGACAACGGGTATGTTGACCAGCCTTACATGGCTGTACTTCCGGACGGCCGCTGGTTTTGCGTCTTTACAACAGCCGAGGGCGAGGAGGGCAGCAAGGGACAACATATAGTGTCCATGCTTTCTTCCGATAACGGCAAGACTTGGTCTAAGCCCTGCCCAATAGAGACTTCGGACGGGCCTTCCTCATCATGGGCTATTCCGTTCATAACGGATTACGGCCGCATTTATGTATTTTACGACTTTAACGGCGACAATATAGATTCTCTAAATGGTAAAAAAATTCCGCGCAACGATATGCTTGGTTGGTACTGTTATAGATATAGCGACGATTGCGGTTCCACATGGTCGGAGCGCCATAGGCTTCCAGTAAGGGTCACCGCATGCGACCGCGAGAACGATTGGAAGGGAAAAGTCCAAATATTTTGGGGAATAGACAAACCGAAGCGCCTTGCCAATGGCGCTGTGGCTTTTTGCTTTTCAAAACTTGGAAAATATATGCAGGATATGGGAGAGGGCTGGATGTTCCGCTGCGACAATATACAGACAGAGCGCGATCCTAAAAAGCTTGATTGGGTTATGCTTCCTGAGGGCGATTACGGCATACGCAATGCGAACTTCGGTTCCGTTCAAGAGGAGCATAACCTCGTGGAACTTTCGGACGGATCCCTATATTGTGTATATAGAACCACGCTTGGATATCCGGCATGTTCGTACAGCCGCGACGGTGGCAAAACATGGTCGGAGCCGGACTTTGTAAGATATCCCGACGGCCGCCCAATGAAGACTCCGCGCGCTTGTCCCAAGCTGTACAAGGCTTTAAACGGCAAGTATCTATTATGGTTTCACAATCATTCCCAGCGCGGTCTCATCAACCGCAATCCCGTATGGGTTGCAGGCGGAGTGGAGAAAGACGGCAAAATAGAGTGGAGCCAGCCGGAGATACTCCTGCACAATCCCGAAGATACCACTCCGGAAACGGGGCGTTATAGCTATCCCGACTTCATTGAGAGCAAGGGTCGTTATTGGGTGAGCGAGACTCAAAAGGTGAAAGCGCGCGTACGCGAAATTCCCGCGGATTTTCTTGAAGCCCTTTGGAATCAATCCGTGACGCGTACCGCAACCAATAGAGGCGTTTTCTTTGAAGCTTTGGATATACCAAAAGGCGGCAAAACCATAAATGCAGTGAAATTGCCGAAATTAGATAAGTCGTCTTTTACTATGGAATTTGTGGTGGATTTTAAAAAACTTAAAAAAGGAGACGTCATATACAGGGGTATGAATCCATTTGGGGGAGGAACCGAACTCCTCGTTGGAGGAAACTCCTCCATAGCTCTTACTTTAAGCAATTATAGGATAAACTTCACATATTGCAGCGATATTTCCTCGATTTCCGAGGGGAAAAAACACCACATCGTATTGATAGTTGACGCCTATGCGAGAATAGTCTCTTGCATTATAGACGGCAGGCTTTGCGACGGCGGCGAATACTCTTATTGCGGGTGGAAGAGATTCGACAAAACTATGACCGACGTCAACTGTTGGGCTTCCACATCGGAAATAGGCGTTTCCGACAATTTAAAGGTAGATGTCGTACGCTTTTATGACAGGGCTTTGAGCGTGTCGGAAGCCGTTGGCAATTTTAATGCCCTGAAGTAGTGGGGGCTTTCCTAATCTCAAAACCAAGCGACAATATGGCCTTGATTGTTTCCATGGCCGTATTTTTGTCGTATAGTTTTTCCTCCTCCGAAAGTTCGTCATAGGGGATTATACAGGGGTGTCGTTTTAGGGCGTCGTCGCGTGCGGGGCCATAGCTCCAGCCATGCTCAATTCTATTTTTCGCCCATATTTCGTGCACGTTTCGGGCGAGGCTGTCGGTCAATTCAAGCATCTCGTCCGACAACTTTACTTCTGTAAAATCCAAGGGCGACGGATTGTATTTTTTCCTCTTCATCGCCGGCAGTTCTGTTATTATTTCGTAAATGCGTCAACAATAAATCTCGGCTTGTAAATCTTGACGCAAATCGGCTTTGTAATAAAAGAATAGTATGAAACGCCTCAAATCGCTTATCGGAACTAAATGCAGCGGATTGTGTTTCGCCATTGTTTTGGCGGTCGTCGTGCCGTTGCCGCAAGTTTCATGCCTTTCGGACGCGTCGAATAAAAATATTTCGGACGGAGAGCCCCGACAATTAAGCTCAAAATATGATGTGGCTATTTTTATGCCGCAGGCTCCATTTGTGGCTTCCGAAAAACACAGCGGCTCTGGGGGCAAAGAGCTGGCACACAAAATAGACTCGTGCCTTGCCGCTGGAATTAACGTATTTATCTACGATTGGAGAGTTCTTGAAAATGGAGATTTTATTGAAAATGGCCTATGCGATTTTTTTAAGGCTCCAAATTCGGAGCGCATGATGTTTGCGATAGTTTGGACCAATCGGAGCGCAAAAGATTTTTGGAAAATGCCGGTTCCTGTATGCGATATCTGGGGAGCTCGCGGCATAGGATTAAATGAAACCGCGGAAATTTCGGAGCATGAATTTAGGCATGTGCTTGTCCCGCGTTGGATAGAATATTTTAAACGTCCGAATTATTATAAGGTGAATGGCAAGCCCTTGTTTCAAGTTTCAAATCCGGTTTCTCTGGCAAGATGGTTTGGGGGGCCGGACGGGGTATTGTCGAATTTCAAATATTTTGAGAAAAAAGCAATAGAAGCTGGACTCGACGGCGTAGAGTTTCAATGTGCGCTTGGGCCTATGTCAAACCCGGATAATGCGGAATTATGTTTCAGAATGGGATTTAAAAGCGTCTTCTGCCTAAACTGGCTTGAGACCGTGCATTTCTCGGATTTTGAAGAACTAAATCTCATAGGGAAAACACGATTGGATTATAAAGTTTGGGGCGACATATTTTTCTCGATATTTGATTCCCTCGCAAAAACCTACCCGCAACTTCAATTTTATCCTAATGTTTCTTGCGACATTCTTCCACAGATTTCTCTGCAGTCCGCCAATGGGGATTTTGTGGTAATCGGCGGAAATAGACAAAAGTTCGAGTATTTCTTGCGCAAGGCGAAGTTGTGGACTGATAGAAATATCAGCGGGAAAAAATCTAAGCTTATAATCATAGATTCGCTCGGAAAAAGCGCGCTTGAATCCGGAGTCGATTCCGGAAAACAATCGGAATACGATTTTCTCAATGCCGTGGCCGGAGTATTTGGTTCCCATGGCCAAGCGAGGTAGTCTTGGCGCTGGCTCTAAGGGTTATAGTAGTCTTCTTTGTCCTTTATCACGCTTGGCAGGCAGAATACCATTATAAGGCAAAATACGGCTATCGCGGAACTTATAAGGAAAAGTGTTTGAAAGTGCGTAAAGTTTATTCCCCATTTTGTCCAAGAGCTTGCAAGCATTCCGCTGCCGATGAGAAAAGATATCGCTCCGCGACTGCATGTTGTGCCTATAAATTGATAGGTTTGCACGAATGCGCTGGCCATTGAGAGATTTGACGGCCTCGACAACGCCAGTATTTCTTGGGACATATAGCAGTAGAAACATGCGAATCCGAAGCTTCCCAATACATAGAACGCCCCCGCTATCCATTCCACATATGGAACTTCCTTGCTGCAGAAAAATAGGCACAGGGGAGTGATTATGTAAATTAGATGCACTATTATTTGGACATTCTTAATCCCAATTAACTTTACAAGCCTTCCGTAAACGAAGAAGCCCAATACGAGGCCCCCTATGCCTACGGCGGATATTTCCTGCACCAGTCCTTCGGGGAGGTTTAATCCGCTTTTTAGATATAGCAGCGTCAGAGGGAGCACCGCGGCGAATGCAAGGCATATAAATCCCACATAGGCGGCAAATCCCACGAGCGGCGTATTGCGCACTACCGATTTAAAAGATTTTGCGAAGTCGAGTCGCCCTGAGACCTGTTCGGGAAGTCTTATCATAGAAATAAAAAATGTTCTTCCGAGCACCATGATTCCTATTATTGCTATGACCACCTGCAGAAACAATATCGGAGGATTTTTTCCCATGTAGTGCCCTATTATCCAAAATGTGATCCCCGTTAAGATGTAATAGCTGAATCTCATGAACCCCAAAAAATTTCCGCGCTCTTTTGGAAGTAGTATGTTGCCAAGCACGACATACCAGGCGACCGGCCATGTGGCCTTTGAAATGCTGTAAATAAAACACCCCGACAATGCTACGAAACATCCGTACGAAGTGCCAAATATCGGGGCTATCGCCATCAGCAGGCATGCGGAAGTCCCGATGAAACTCGATATGGCCACGACGCTTTTGGCGCCCAATTTATTCACAAGCCCCGACGCCGGTATCATAAATAGCATCGACGCTATCGAAACGAAAGCTGTAGTAAACATTGTTTCCGAATCGCTTGCGCCAAGCATGGCAAAATATAGGATAAGGATTGCGCTGCTGTCTATCATCACGTCCGAGAAACAGCCAAACCACGTTGATGCAAGTGCGTATATATGATACCGTTTGCGCTCCTTGTGGCTCAGCGTATTTACAAAATCGTTCTCCATAATCCTTTTCCTCTCGTTATGATTATCAAATTAAAAAACAATCCAAACGCCATCGCGCGCCAAGGACGCGCAATGGCAATTTGAATTCTAAAATGCGGATTATTCCCCGTCGATTGGCAATTTCCAGACGGGCCGCTTTCTGAAGGGGGATTTAAATTTATTTTTTAAAACACCCTTCCTTTCGAGATGTATATAACATTCGGTATCACAAGCTTTGCCGCATATGCTGGAACAGTATGCGTGGCGTATCGGAGGATAGAAGTGTATCTCGTCTATCACGCGCTTCGCCTGGTCCGGAGTGAGGTTCGCCTCGCCGCTTATAATCGCGTCTTTATTTGGCTCGTCCTCGAAGGCGTAGGCCGGCATGAACGGATTTTTAGTGCGGTTGGCGCCTATGTAGTAAGCCGCGCACTGCCAGCGGTTCAATTTGCCGTCCGGAGATATGGCGTGGCCGGGACACCCCTTTATGCACTCGCCGCATTTATCGCATAGATGCGGCTTCACTTGCGGATCAGGTTCAATCTCGGCGTTCGTGATTATGAATGCGAAACGTTGGCAGGGGCCAAACTCCTCTGTAAGCACTGAGCCGGAAAGACCGAGCTCGCCGAGTCCGCAATCCACCGCGCAGCTCTCAAAATCGAGTATAGTCTCGGCGCTTTTACCGCGGTATATTTTTGCGTAGTCGACTTCGGGATTTGTGCTGTCGGATTCGTTCATTATAAGCTGGTTTCTGCGCTGGGGAAGGGCGTCGAAACCCTCGTCCTCAAGCATTGCGCATCCCCTCAGCAAGGCGAACGGCAGTACTGTTTCGTCAACTGTTTCTATGGCCAAGGTCGAAAAATGGTGAAACGTGGTACCCTCTTCGACTCCCCTTCGGGCCCCCCGAAGCTGGCGGGCTGCTATGCATATTACCGTCTTTGCATCCGGCATTAGCTTGTAGATTTGCCTGTCTCTAAAGCGCTCTGCGTTTCCGAATTTTACGATGTCTATCCCGCTTTTTTTCAGGTGTTTGACAAGTTTCTCTTTGAGATTGCTCATAGTATCCCCTTTTCTTTTAAATGTTCATAGCATGAAGTGTCGCAAGCTTTGCCGCATATGCAGGGCGCATATCCCGTTGGACGGCATGGGAGAAAATCGAGCTTGGGGTATATTGCCCGCGCGCTCTCGCTTGTGAAGCGTTTTTGCCCGTTGACAATAGCTTCGCGTTCGGGATCTCCTTTGAGGAAATCGTCGGTCATAAACGGGTTTGATTTGTGGGCTCCGCGATAATATACCGCGCATTGCCACGTATCGGTTCCGTTTTCGGATATAGCGTGGCCGGGGCATGCCTGTATGCATTTCCCGCATTTGTCGCACAGGTCGCCTTCAAACGGAGCGTCGCACTCCAAGGGGGCGTCTGTCACTATGAATGCCAACCTCACATACGGGCCAAATTTTGGCGATATGAAATGTCCCGACATTCCGGCTTTCCCGAGTCCGCAAATTTGTCCGGCTTGGTTGAAGTCCATTATTATTTCCGGCACTGGCTTATCGGGCGAAACAGGCTCCACATGTATTAGTTCGTAAGTGTCGCCAAGCTCAGGATTTGTCGTCTTATCCCCCTTTATGCGGAGATTCGACACGTTCCTTTGCAGACATGCGTCATATCCGTTGTTCTCTATTAAAGCTCCCATTTTTAGAAGAAAAACTTCGGCCATTTCTTCATCCATGTATTTTACGCCAAGCTGGGTATAGTTGAAGAATTGTGTCTTGTCTTTCATCGTCTTATACAGCATGCGCGGCACTCTGAATGCAAAACCGATTACGCATGTAGCGTAGGGCAGTATTTGTTTGGGATCGCGTTGCGGCATTGTTCCGGAAAATAGCGATATATCGCCTATCCCTACCAGATCCGCTCCGTATTCTATGGCTTTTTCCTTTATGATTTGCGCGTTTAACATAGTGTGTCCTTTTAATTTGGATTAGCGGTCCATTACCCATGCTTTTCCGGTGCGGCGCAACGGCTTTTTGAATCGTCCGTGCATGCAGCCGCCGGGTTTTTCCAGCATGCTTACGCAAGCCCTTATGCAGCCTCCGCATTTTGCCATATTGTATCCGACCCATGACGGAAAATATTTTTCCAAAGAACCGTATACTTTGAGAACCTCCTCGACATTTGCCTCTTTTTTGCCCTCCATAAGGTCAAGGTCTCCGTTTTTATTTTCGTCCCATACTTTCTTGGGAACAAACGGATTGAATTTGCGCCCTCCGTGCGTGTAGAAAGCGTAGCATTTCCATTCGTCGAGCTTGCCCCATTCGCAGACTTTTCCCCCGACTGTCACCTTTATGCTTTCCTTTGTGCTAAGGCATTGTCCCGGACATTCGCGGGCGCAGGCCATGCACCTGCGGCAAAGCGGCTTGCCCGAATATAATGGATCCGGTTTTAGCGGGGCGTCGGTAAATATAAAGGCGAGCCTTTGCAGGGGACCGAATTCCGGAGTTAGGAACATTTTGCTCCATCCCATTTCGCCGAGTCCGCAAGCGACTCCCACAAGTCTAAAATGTATCAGAAGATCCGGAGGTATTTGTCCGGGGCGCGCCGGGCGCGCCGTCACCGCGCGATTATAATCGTATTTCCAAAGGGGCGCTCCGTTTTTTGCCATCTCTGTAATTTCTATCTGTTCTTCCGGAGAAAGCGTGTTTCCGGGAGTTCCGTCCATATCTGATACGCAGCCGCGCGCCCCCGTATTGCGATACACTGCCGCTTCGTATCCGCAGTCCTCTATGAGCCTTCCAACCTGGTAGAGAACGGCCGGAGCGAAGATTTCGTTAATCCCACCGTATGCCATTGATGGATATTGGTAGAATTGGGTTCCTTCTTCTATTCCGCGCTGTAGGCCGCGTGGAATGCGAAAAGCCATTCCTATGACGCTTTTTGCCTCGGGGAATACCCGTCTGGGATCCAATTCTTTCGGAGCGCTTTCAAAGCGGTCCATGCTGCCTATTCCTACAAGGTCCGCTCCTGCAGCAAGAGCGGCCTCCTTCACCATTTCGCTTGTGAGTTCTTTCATATGTTTACATGTGTTCAAGATTGACTGTTGCGGCGGCCTGTACTTTGGCGCAATATCCGCACTCGCGGCAATCCTTCTTGCAGGAGAGCCTTTTTTTTGCGTATTCAGCGGGAATGCGGTCGTTGGCGACTATTTTTGGGTATATGGAGTGGCTTGGTTCCGCAATATCGAATATGTTGCCTATATACCTTCCATCGCAGTATGCGTTTACGACGGCCGACGGATTGCGGTTTGTGCGCGTGGCGAGTTTTAATCCGTCGCAAAGATTTTCAAATAATGGCACATCTTCCGGGCGTATAAAATTTGAGAGTTCCAATAGGCGGTCGGCATTGGATTCTTTTTTTATGAACATGGCGCAAACGCCGTGGAATTCGTAGGCGTTGTCCATTTCGGCAATTTCGTGCTGATGCGCCACAAGGTTGTCGTGAAAATTATGCGCCGAACAGAAATTCAGACAGCCGCTATTTGCCAAGAGATATAGGCGTTTCCCGTTTTTTAGGCACCATTGGCGGGCTTCGGTTATTTTTTCTATATGCCAGTTGTACTCCCTCTTTAAATAGTACGAATCGAACCATTGGGCAATGTATTCCATTCCCTCTACATTCCCTATTTCCATATTTACCGAAGCCCTTGTTTCAAGGTCGGGAAAATTTGCCTTTAAAAATTTTGCAATTATTGGGGAGGTTGTTGTGACGCTTTTCAACCCAAAGCGTTCGCATAGTTCGCTAACAGTATCGCCAATCTCCTGAAAAAAAACTCTGGATAAGCTGTTGCGGCCATAGCAGTTTGCGTTCAACAGGAGATTTGCAGCCAGGCCGGAATCTCGAAATTCCTCGAGATCCGCTTCAAGCTTTCGTTGGGTTTTAGGACCTATAATGACGCCGCGACCCGACGAAAATCCACCCCATGGGAAATATATTTCACTTATGGAACGGAGATTTTGCATCACCGCTTTTTTAAGGAGTTCGTCATTTTGCCAACCTACCGTAAATTTCATAAAGGCCCTTTCATTACGTTAACTTGAAATGCCTGCAAATCAGATTTGAAAATTCCGGAGAATCCGAAGGTATGTAACGCGAAGGAATTTTAATCTCCGCAGGTTCTGAAAGCTTTCCCTCAATGATTTCAACGAGCGCGGAGCAGGTGCGTTTTACCATATCGGTCCCCGAAGAGTATATTGCTCCGGATATTCGCTTGTGCCCAATGAACGGGCCGGTGCAGTTTGCGTGCATTACAACTTTCGGATTGTATGATCCGCCCTCGGAATCGAGAAGTTCGGTGAGCATTTCAGCGGTGTGCCACCCGTTTATAAGAATCGCCTGTGGGCGCTTTTTGCATATGGAATGCAGCTTGGCCAGCCTGTCGTGGACGTCAAAGGGAAGAAAGTGGTTTTCGGTTTTCAGGCCGAGAATGTTTCCTACCCTTTCCACCGAATCTTTCCATACGGATTCGTCGAAACAGAGCGACACTACTTCGCCTTCTATGCCCTTTAAAGCCTCTTTTATCGCGTCGTCGAAATCTACATTTGCAGTGGATTTACCGGCCACATTCCTATCGGTAGCTATTACGGGGCAGGGAAGGTCCTTCCAATCGTGTATTCCCGGGCCTATATATATTACCCCGTCTATATCGCGCGCGAGCAGGGATTGCACAGCATTGTGGTCGTCAAATCCTTCGCTAAGGGCGAGGAGCATTTGGTATCCGAGTTTGCGCAATTCTATCAGTGCTATATTGGCAACATGGGCCCTGTATGAATTGGTGAGGTCTCCGCTTAAGAGGCCTATCGTTTTACTCATACCGTTGCGCAGGGCTCTCGCCGACGATGATGGCCGATAGTTTAGCTTCTTTATGGCTTTCTCTATACGTTTTTGCGTTTCTTTAGTCATTCTCGCCTGCGGATTGCGGGTGAGAAATTTTGATACGAGCGTGAAGTTTACTCCGGCTTCTTTTGCCACGTCTTTTAGTGTTGCCCTTTGCCTCTTTCCCATTTTCAAATCCCGGTAAATTTGTCGTTCTAACGTTAGAGCAATATTATATTATATTTGTCCGTCAAGAGTTTTTTTTGCGAAAAGTTGCTCTAAATTTTAGCGGACAGGCAAGGGGGAAGTTTTTAACTGGAAAAATTTTATACCGGAGTGGTTAGAATCTATAATCGAATAGAGCGTTTAAACGCCCCTTAAAAATAAGACTTTTAATTCCATATAAAAGCTTGATATGAAAAATATTTTTTGAATGCGGCGAAGACAAATTAGAGCGTCTAATTATTGGCTGGAACAAGTTTAAGTCCGGATTTCCCGTCGGAGACAGCCCTCATATTTTTTGGGGTATAAATAGCCTCCGCCCTTTGCATTTTTATCGCGGGAGCGGGTTTAGACTGGCGCTCGATATAAGTGTTGGCCTCTTTTGCAAGGGTAAACAATAAAGCCAGAGAGGCCACTGCCATAGCTATGAATATGGAAATCCCAATGATGGTTTGGGCAGCTTCATAGCCTCTCTTTCCACGCCTTGATGCGCGAGTGTCAAATTTTGGGAATTTTACGGTGGTTTTGGAACACCCTTTTATGCCAAAAAATCCCTTAGCCTTCGCGTTTTTGCGTATCTTTTCTTCGTCGATAAACATTCTTTATGGATAATCGGAATTTAAGCTTCCTTCTTCAAGTCTAAATTCTTGACTCATGGAAAACTTGTCTCCATTCTCAAAGTACTGGTGTTTACGCCATGATTGGGGGTCCCAGTGTTTCTAAAATTGAAATCGTATTCTAATTATGAAATTAAAGAAAAAACTCTGTTTTGCGGCGATAATTATGTTTGCGGTAGGTTCGGTTATCGCGGAAATAACTCTGCCTAAAATATTTTCCGACGGAATGGTGCTACAGCGCGATATGCCGTTGAAAATTTGGGGGAAGGCTACTCCGAATGCAAGAATCGGCATAGAGTTCGCCGGGAAAAAGAAAATGACAAAATCGGACAAGGACGGAAAATGGGAATTTGTTTTAGATTCTCTTCCATCGTCAAAAGAGCCTTTGGAAATGACCTTGCTTGAGAACGGCAAGGCCGATAAGAATATAAAAGACATTCTTGTGGGCGAAGTCTGGATTACCGCGGGACAGTCGAATATGGAATGGGCCAGAAAGAACACCACAGAAGCAAAAGACGCCAAAGAGCGCGCTAAATCTTATAATTTAATGCGCGTATTCCGCCAGCCCCACCAGATATCTCTCGAAAAAGAATGGGATTCCCCCTCCGGCTCAAAGTGGCACGACGTAGAGAGCCAGGACGCTATGAACGCGATAGGGTTCTATTTTGGGGAAATATTGCTAAAGGATTTAGATGTTCCGATAGGACTTGTTGAAACACCTCTTGGCGGTAGCGCAATGCGCGCTTGGATACCCCAGGAATCTTTTGCGGGTGTAAAGTTTCTTGAGGACAGACAGGCCGAGTTTAAAAAACAGCTCGAAAATTATAACTACGAAGTCGAGTTTAAAAATTGGAACGAGCGCAAAAAAGCTTACGATGCGGAGGTCGCAAAGTTGAAAAAAGAGGGAAAAGAAGTTCCGCAGGCGCCCTTCAATGTGCGCACTGTCCCCAATAAAACGAGTCCTCAACGCTATCAAGAGACTCCATCAGGGCTTTTTAACGCGAAAATAGCGCCCATAGCAGGCTATGCCGCGCGCGGGGTCATTTGGTATCAGGGCGAAAGCGATGCCGGAGGAGCTTCTCTCGAATCTTTCGTGGAGCAGTTTGAAAAGCTTGTGGACGCTTGGCGCAAGGCTTGGGGAAACGAGGATCTCTATTTCTTCTGGGCTCAGCTCACTTCCTACTCCACAAAGGCCGATTGGGGATTGACTCGTTGGAAGCAGCTGCAATGCGCAGATGTCGTTAAGAAGTCGGGTATTATAAACATAATAGATCTTGGCGAAGAAAACGATATACACCCCAAAGATAAAACAACCGTAGGCAAGCGTTTTGCGATGTTGGTCTTGAAGGACGTTTACGGTAAAAAAGGCATACACGCCTATGCTCCCGTACTCAAAAATGCAAAGTACGGGCCAAGGGGAGTGGAAGTTTTCTTTGAAACCTATGGAAGAAAGCTTGTCGGGAAAGGCGACCCAAGAGGTTTTGAGGTTCTCGTGGGAGATAAATGGGAACCCGCAAAAGTCGAAATGCTCGGGCGCCGCGTATTGGTGAAACCCGTCTCCGGGAATGTCGCCGACGTTCAGGGCGTAAGATATTTGTGGAAAAGCTGGGCCCAGCCGGACGTATGGCTCTTCAATGGGGACGGCCTGCCGGTGTTCTCGTTTACGCACTTAAAAGAAAAGTAAATTGTTTCTTTTCTCGTAGAAAATCGGGGACGGCCTTGGCCGTCCTTTTTTTTTGAGCTATATTTTTCTTGGCAATAGCCTCTTCTATGGCTTAATTTTTAAGCGGTAATATGGACGAGATTCAGGCAAAGCAAACCATAGAGCGCCTTCGCGCGGAGATAGCCAAACACGAGCGCCTTTATAGAATTGAAAATGCTCCCGTAATTTCAGACGATGAATTTGATTCCTTAATGCGCAGATTGCGAGCTCTGGAGGCTGAATATCCCCAGCTATCCCGTTCGGATTCGCCTTCGTCCAAGATAGGCAGCGATTTGTCGGAGGGATTTGCCACGGTAAGGCATATATCGCCGATGTTGAGCTTGGACAATGTCTTTAATTTGTCGGAATTGGAGGACTTTGACGAGCGCTTGAGAAAAGTCTTGGGCATGGAGAGCAGTACGCTCGAATATTGCGTGGAGCCTAAAATAGACGGGGCGGGAATATCAGCCGTATATGAAAACGGAAATCTTGTCCGCCTATTGACCCGCGGCAACGGAGAGGAAGGCGACGATATTACCGCAAACGCTTTCGCCATAAAAAATTTGCCTTTGAGATTGAAGGGAGTTCGCTTCCCCAAGCTCTTGGAAATTCGCGGTGAAGCTTATATGACGCGCGCTGAATTTGAGCGTCTAAAGGGAATTGCCCGTTTAGACGCAATGCGTAAGGCGCTTATCAAAAAGAATAAAAAACTCGAGCGCGATTCTCTGCTTTCGGGATTTTCAAATGGCCCCGAGGATTCTCTCGGCGAAGATGAGCTTAGGGATATAGAGAGAAATTTACCCGCAAATCCTCGCAATCTCGCCGCGGGAACTTTAAAACTTTTGGACAAGTCGGTGTTAGAGGCGCGTTCCCTAATGGCGATTTTTTATTCGCTGGGGGCAGTCGAGGGCTTTGATATAAAAGAACAGTCGGAATTGCCGCGAGCTTTGGAGGCATGGGGATTGCCTGCGGTAAATTGGTTCGCAATGGCGCGCGGCACGGAAGAGGCCTTTGAAAAAATATCCGAACTCGAGGCTATCCGCAACGATTTCCCCTACAATACCGACGGCGCTGTCTTGAAGTTGAACGACTGCTCATTGCATGCGGCGGCAGGGCTTACGAGTCATGCTCCGCGCTGGGCGGTAGCATGGAAGTACAGGGCGCAACGGGCTGAGACTGTTTTGGACTCCATAACTTTGCAGGTGGGGCGCACGGGGGTAGTGACGCCCGTTGCCGAGTTAGAGCCTATATACGGGCTTTCGGGCACAACGGTATCGCGGGCCACTCTCCACAATGCCGGGTATATAGCCGAAAAAGATATAAGGGTTGGGGATACTGTCGTTGTTGAGAAAGCGGGTGAAATAATTCCCGCGGTACTTGGGGTAGTCTTATCAAAGCGCCCAGAGTCGTCGGTTCCTTTCGAGTTTCCAAAGACTTGTCCAAAGTGTGGGGCGGACTTGAAGAAGTTCGGTGAAAAGATGCTTTTCAGATGTCCGAATATGGCTTGTCCGCCGCAGGTAAGGGGGCGCATAGAACATTTCGCCGACAGGGATTGTATGGATATTCGCGGACTCGGAAAATCGGTTGTGGATAAGCTTGTTGAAAATCTTGGCGTAAAGGATCCTTCAGACATTTATTTTCTGACAAAAGAAAAGCTTCTTACTCTCGACAAATTCAAAGAAAAAAGCGCCGAAAATTTACTTGCGGCGATAGAAAAATCTAAAAAAGCCGAGTTGTGGCGCCTTATATTCGGGCTTGGAATTTTGGAGATAGGCGAGCAGTTCGCCAAAGAACTTGCGCGCAAATTCTCAAATTTAGACGAGCTCATGAACGCCGATATGGAAACCATAAAACAGATTGACGGTATGGGCGCCAAGAGCAAGGATTCCCCCGCCGTGCGCGCTCTCTCAATTAAGGCGTTTTTCGACGATCCCCACAATAGGGCTATAATTGAGAAATTGCGCGGAGCCGGCCTTAATTTTTCTTCGTCAAATGAAACTTCCGGAAAGTTGTCGGGCAAGATTTTCGTGTTTACCGGAACTCTTAAAAGTATGGGTAGATCCGAAGCAAAGGTTTTGGTGGAAAGACTGGGCGGGAAAACTGCGGGTTCCGTATCCTCGAAAACTGATTTTCTTGTATCCGACGGAGCCTTTGAGGGCGAAAAATTTTCAAAGGCAAAAGAATTGGGAATAAAGATAATAGGGGAAAAAGAATTTTTGGAAATGGTTGAAGATGGAAACAGCAAATATACGCCTTCTGAAAACGTCAAAGGCGAAGGGCAAATGTTCCTCTTTTAATCGATTATGCTGTAATATCGTCCCTCAAATGTATTTAATTAACTCCGCCTTGAGTCTATTATAAAAAAATCTTGTCGATGAAACAAGAAAACGGTTTAATTGTCTAAAAAAAGTGTAAAAGGAGACTAATTTTTCTCGATAACAAAAATATGAACGAAAACGAAATATATCAAAGTCAATACGCCTACGCGACGGTGTCGGAGCGTAGCCAGTTTATAAGAAAAACATATCTGAACCTGGCTTTTGCATTCTTGGCCTTTATAGCCTGCGAAGCGTTTTTGCTCTCGTGGCAACCGGCCGTGGAACTGGCGGCCAAAATGGTGTCGGGGAATAATTGGCTCATAGTTTTGCTCGCTTTTATGGGAGTATCCTGGTTGGCGAGTTCTTGGGCGCTCAATCCGTATTCATTGGGAAAACAGTATGCCGGGCTTTACCTTTATGTGATTGCAGAGTCTGTCATTTTTCTGCCCATTCTGCTCCTTGCGGAAGCTATTGCTCCCGACGCAATCCCTCAAGCGGCTATTCTAACCGCTGCTCTATCTGGAGGAATAAGCGTTTATGCGTTCATCTCAGGTAAAAATTTCTCTTATTTGGGCTCTTTTATTACAATGGGATTCTTCGTATCCTTGGGCATAATAGTTTGCGCCTTGCTCTTCGGATTGCAGCTGGGGCTTTGGTTTTCGGGAGCTATGATAATTTTTGCAGGGATAGCCGTTCTTTACCAGACAAGTGCTATAATCCATCAATATGACAATTCCCAATATGTGGCGGCTGCCCTTGGGCTCTTCTCTGCCATAGCTCTAATGTTCTGGTATATATTGCAGTTTCTCATATCATCGAGGCGTTAGGGATTATATATTCCACTGCAGCGGCGAACGCAGGCTTGCGTTTCTCCGCATTTTTTTATACATATATTTTTAGGAGCGCATAAAAAACAAGTTTTCTTATGATTAGAAAAATAAAACCTTCGGACAGGGATACATTTTTGAAACTTTCGGGCATGCTGTATGCGTCGGATGCCGTGGAGCGCCAGATTCCCGAGAGCAATCGCGAAGCGGCGTTTGATGAGTTGATGCGTTCCAACGATTATCTCGATGGCGTTATTTTAGAGAGCGGCGGCAAAATTGCCGGATACGGACTCACCAGTAAAATGTATTCGCAAGAGGCCGGCGGATTCGTTCTATGGCTGGAGGAGCTTTTCATATTGCCCGAATACAGATCTAAGGGGCTGGGCGGGGAATTTTTCCGATACGCCGAGAGCATTCCCGGAATAGTCCGCACAAGATTGGAAGTCGAGGGAAAAAACGCGCGGGCAATATCGCTCTACAAAAGACTTGGATATAAAGAAGGGCCCTACATGCAAATGATGAAAATTTTGCGAGCCTAATTTTTATTGGGAAATATCGGAAGAAGTTTTCTTAAATTTTTCAAAAAATCTAAATGCAGCCGCTCCGAAACCATTTCCTAAAACCATTATGGCGACATAGGCAAAGGCTTTGGGAGACCATTGGCCCGCGGCGGAAATGTAGAACATATTTGCAATGCTGTGCTCAAATCCGCATAGTATGAAAACCATTACCGGCAATATTACGAATAGCCAGTTCTTGGATTTTTTATAGCCGTCGACAGCCAAGAACATCATTACGCCGCAGCCTGCGGAAAGCAGGAAGATGCTTAAAGGAGTATCGCTCAATTTTGCGGCCACCGACGCGTTTGATTCTGAAATTATAATATTGGCATGTCTTGTCGAGCGCATCAATATTCCAATCAACCAAGCCCCGATAAAATTTCCCGCAATGATTGCGGGGAAATAAGACGGATTTTTTCGTATATTTAGAAGAGAATTGTCGGAACCTTTTTTTGTGAGAGTAATGTAGCCTATTTTTCCGGTATATAAGTCGAATTCCCGCAAGACGACGGTTAGCAATCCCAATGAAAAAAGGAAAGCCCCCACATATTTGTTGTATGGGAGACTCATATACACCGCTCCCCCAAAGGCTATCATTATTCCTGCGTAAATCGAGCTTACAAAATATTTCATGCGGTGAAACTATTATATGTTTTAGTTCATGCAATCGCAAAATTTCCTTTCACATTCTATCAAATTGTTCGTATCCGACAGTATTTTAATATGAAGGTTATGTGCATCAAAATATATTTGTCGTATTGCATCAAAATATTTTCGGCACATTCTTTAACTTGATTCGGATAAAATTCTTTTTATCATCTATGGCTTATGATTAGGTCGCTGCTCATATTTTCGGCTATTATGCTTACTGCTTGCGCTTCCCCAAACTCGGAGGCTGGAAAAGTTTCACATGTTGTAAAGCCTGACTCCGTGGAGCTTCCGAAGGAATCGCAAATTGCAGGATATTGGGTCGTTCCGGATCCCAAGACAAAAAAACCCGATTGCATAGTGGTCTCATATGAGAAAAACGGGATATATTATTGCAGAATGGTCGCAGTTTACGACGATTACGGCAATCTTACCGATACTGCAAAAAAATGCTCACAACGCGCAAAAGCCATAAAAGGTTCTCCATTGCTTTGCGAATTTGACATGATTTGGGGGCTTAAGTTTGACGGGAAAAAATATACAGGGGGAAGAATCGTTGATCCTGATAGCGGCAAAGTTTACGATTGCGACGCTTGGTTTTCTCCTTCTAAGGATTCTCTCGTCATCAGAGGTAAACTTTTAATATTTGGAGAAAACGTCTTTTGGAAGCGCGCAACCGAACTCCCAGATGGAGCCGCCGTTGATTTGAACTCCATTGTCCCAAATATAGTTGCCAAATAATTGGCTTTACTTTCTCTAAATATTATAATAAAGAACTTACATGAGTTTATTTAGGGATTTTATATGTTTTATTGGGATATTTACGGTAGGTCTTTCTGGGCTTGGCAATGACAATATTCTGTCAAAATCCAAGATAAATTGGCCCTGCGAACGCATTACAGATGGCAATGGGTTTTATTGGTTCGCATATTATGACAAACTCCAAACTGATCCGACCGAGCGGTATGTTCTGGCTATGCGCGTGAATTTTGAAGGGCGCCCGCCCACCCAGGACGATATTGTAGATATTGGTTATATCGATTTGCATGATAGCTGCAAATTTAACAAGGTAGGCGAGTCGCGCTCGTGGGGCTGGCAGCAGGGCTGCCAGTTGCAATTTGTGCCGCAAACTGAAAGTACGATATTGTGGAACGACCGGCAGGACGGCAAGTTTGTCACCCATATCTACGACATTAAGACAAAGGCGTTGCGCACAATAGATAGAGCCGTTTACGCGGTGAGTCCGGACGGGAAATGGGCCGTGTCAACGGATTTTAGGCGGCTGAATGATACCCGTCCGGGTTATGGTTATGCGGGAATTCCGGATCCGAATAAGGATATTCTTGCTCCTTCGGATTCCGGAATATGGAAAGTAGATTTGAGTACGGGGGAATCAAAGCTCATAATTTCGATTGCGCAGATAGCGGCGCTGCCAAATAAATACGATAAATACGCCATGGATGGGGCTAAGCATTGGTTTAACCACCTGTTGATTTCACCGGACGGTTCCCGCGTGGAGTTCCTCCACAGATGGCGTTATGAAGACAAAGAGAAAAATTCGCAGTTCAAAGAGGTGGGAGGCTTTGGAACTCGCATGATGACTTCAGATCCCGACGGTAAAAATCTCAGGATTCTCGATCCATTCAATTATACTTCACATTTTATTTGGAAGGGTTCCTACGGCATATTGGCTTGGTCGCGCATACCCGATAAAGGCTACGGATTCTTTCTCTTTGAAGATGCCGAAAACGGAAAAATAGAACAGGTAGGCAAGGGGGTAATGACTAATAACGGCCATAATACCTATATGCCCCAAAGCTATGATTTAGTGTTGAACGACACTTACCCGCTTGGGAAAGAGAGAAGGCAGATGTTGTATATTTATAATACAAAGACGGGAAAGCAAACCCTTATAGCTGAACTCTTTTCTCCAAAAGAATACAAGAGCTCCTTTAGATGCGATCTTCATCCGCGCGCCAGCGCAAAAGGCTCTTATATATTTGTGGATTCCACCCACGAGGGCTTGGGCCGGCAAATATACATGTTCAAAGTGCCTGATATTAAAACGCTTTATTGACCGCTTTTTGGCAGCTTCCCCATATAGCTTGAAGAGACCCCTTTCTGAAACGCTTGGGAAGTCGAAAATTAAAATTGGTAGTTTTTTCCCAATGCGGAAATGTAAGCTGTCCTATTGAATAGGGGAAGGGGCGAAGTTTTAATCGTACAATATTATGCGCAATTATACCGCCGACATACAAATGCAAGCAGGCAACTCCAACCAAGTAGAATGATTCCATTCTACCTCACTCTTTAATGCGGATACATTAAAGTGTAAAGCTATAGAATTCTAGAGAATTTCAAGATAGATTCCATTATGGGTTCCTGACGGATTTCATAATGAAGTCGACATAGCGTATCGGAACATAAGGCTTGTCGAATGCGGTAGAACCTGCAGTTTCAAATTCAAGCTTGTTATCGCTGACGGTGACTACAGCCTTGGCGTTTTGTCCTTTAGTTTGTATATTTGCCTTCACGGGATTGCCAGAGTCTGTAATTGTCCATTTTCTGACATTGAATGCGTTTAAGAGCCTCGAATGGAGGGTAGCGGCGTTCATGCCGAGATTGTCGTAAACGATTTTCGTATCGCCGCTTTTGCCTCTTTCTATGCTGTTCATAGTAGTTGTTATGCAAGATGAGCACACTATGCATAGAAGCGATAGGCAAAATATGGAGAATATATTTTTCATATTAGGGTATGTGTTGTTAGTGCGGTTGTACTGGAGACTTTATTGCACATTTTAGAATTTTTTGAAAACAAAAAATGCGCCCAAGGCAATAAAAGCGAATCCAACGGCATAGTTCCATTTGAATTCTTCCCGCAGGTACAACACTGAAAACAGCGCAAATACTACGAGCGTTATTACTTCCTGTATGGTTTTGAGCTGCGCTGTCGAAAAATATTGGTTGCCCAAACGGTTAGCGGGTACTTGTAGGCAGTACTCAAAAAACGCTATGGACCAGCTCACAACTATCACTATGCACAAGGGTGCAGATTTGAACTTCAGATGTCCGTACCAGGCAAACATCATGAACACATTTGCAAGCGTTAAAAGGGCTATGGGAACGAGTGGTTTCATCAATATACGAATACGGATTCAATATTTATTCCGTTGAGGCGCTTTCTGCCGTGCAGAAATCCAAGTTCCATAAAAAATGCGCAGCAGGCAATGTCGGCTCCGGCGCTCTTGGCAAGCTTGCACATGGCTTCGGCAGTGCCTCCAGTGGCGAGTATGTCGTCGAGCAGCGCAAGCCTGTCGCCGGCGGAGATATCCTGGCTGTGCACGCAGATTGTGTCCGTGCCGTATTCAAGCTGGTAGGAAACGTCAATCGTTTCCCTCGGCAGCTTGCCTTTTTTGCGTATAGGAATGAATGGTATTCCAAGCTTTAAAGCTATCGGAGGGCCAAAAAAGAATCCTCGCGATTCCGTGGCTAAAAGTTTATCCGGTTTATGCGCGGAAATCATATCGGCCATCTTTTCTATTGCGTAAGCGTAGGCCGATGGATTTGCCATAATCGGAGTTATATCCATAAATACTATTCCTTTTTTAGGAAAATCGGGGATTTCTTTTATGAGTTTTTGCAGATCCATTTCTTATGCGAAATTTTAATGTCAGAATGTTTCCTTATGCAGTATTGTATCCCGAATATTCGGCGACTTTTCGGGGAAGTCCAAAGTGTAGTGCAAACCGCGGCTCTCATGGCGCGAAAGGGCTGACTTTATTATGAGTATTGCCACGAGAACTTCGTTGCGCAGTTCTATGAGATCGGGTTCCACTTTGAAGTTCCAATAGTATTCGTCGATTTCCCTATGCAGGTTTTGGAGGCGGTTGAGGGCTCTTTCAAGGCGTTTTGTGGTGCGGACTATGCCGACGTAGTCCCACATAGTCCTGCGCAGTTCGCCCATATTGTGTTGCAGTATTACGCGCTCGTCGGAATTGCGCAAGTCTCCGTCTCTCCACAGGGGAACCTCGTGTAGAGTATCTTTATTTTCGCGCAAATACTCGTCGACGGATTTTGCGGCGTTGCTTGACAGCACTACCGCTTCAAGCAGCGAGTTGCTCGCCAATCTATTGGCTCCGTGCAATCCCGTACATGCTACTTCTCCGCAGGCGTAAAGCCCCCTTATCGACGTTGAAGCGTCAAGCTTTGTGCGAACCCCTCCGCACATATAGTGGGCTGCCGGAACAACGGGCATATAGTCTTTAGAAATGTCTATGCCAAGCCCCATGCAATGGTCGTAAATTTGTGGAAAACGGTTTTTCAGCTCTTCTGCGCTGCGGTGGGTGATGTCAAGCCATACGTGGGGGGAACCAAGCCTTTTCATCTCGCTGTCTATGGCTCTTGCCACTATATCGCGCGGAGCCAAATCTTTTCGGGCGTCATATTTGCCCATAAAGGCTTCCCCTTTGGCATTCCGCAAGACGGCTCCCTCTCCCCTGACAGCCTCCGATATTAGAAATCTGTCACCTTCGCTTGTGTAGAGGGCAGTGGGGTGGAATTGTATAAATTCAAGATTGGCTACTTCCGCTCCGGCCCTATACGCCATGGCTATGCCGTCTCCGGTGGCTATCTGTGGATTGGTCGTATATAGATACACGCAGCCTGTGCCTCCTGTGGCGAGCATTACCACCGATGTTTGGAAAGTCTTTACAGAGCTGTTTTTCGTATCGAAGACATAGAGCCCCACTATCTTGTCTTCCCCGCCGTGAATAAAACTTTTTGCCTTGGATTCGGTGATTAAATCTATGGCAAAGTGGTGTTCAAAAATGGTAATGTTCGGATTCCCCTCAACGGATTTTAGCAGGGCTTCCTCTATGGCCCTTCCGGTATAGTCTTTGACGTGGAGTATTCTGCGCTGCGAATGTCCGCCCTCCCTGCCGAGCGCGGGAGAACCGTCTTCAAGGCTGGTAAACTTTACGCCTTCTTCTATCAAGTTTGTAATTTCGCGCGGCCCTGAACGGACTATCTCCCTTACGGCATCTTCATGGCAAAGTCCGTCGCCGGCTATGAGGGTGTCGCGGACGTGCGACTCAAAATCGTCGGTCTTGCTCATTACGCTGGCTATGCCGCCCTGCGCATGGTTTGTATTTGTGTCGGAGCGTTCTTTTTTTGTTATAACGGCCACCTTATGTCCAAGCTTCGCGGATTTTAGGGCAAAACTCAGTCCGGCTATTCCGCTTCCGACTACTACTATGTCGAATTTCATTTGCGTTTGATTTTTATTGTTCCCAGACGGTATTTGTTCCGTTTGGATTTTTTAAATGAGAATATTGTCGATAAGCCTTATTTGTCCGTACCATACGGCCATTGATATTCTGCTCTTGCCGGGCACGACTTCCGATATTGGAAGCGATGTTTCGGAATCGACTATCTCAACGTATATTACGCGCGTTTTGGCGTTTGAAACGGAGTTGATTACGGCGGCTTTTATTCTATCGACATTAGTGCAACCTGAATCCGATATTCTCTTGCCTTCGCAGAGCGCCTTGTAAATGCGGGCGGCCCCTTTGCGTTCGAGAGGATCCATATAGCGGTTGCGGGAACTCATGGCCAGCCCGCTTTCTTCGCGGTATATCGGAACCGTCTTTATTTCTGTATCCATGAACAAGTCGCGCACCATGCGCTTTACCACGGAAACTTGTTGTGCGTCTTTCTCGCCGAATATGGCTACATCTGGCTTTACAATGTTAAAAAGTATTGTGAGGACAGTGGTCACTCCCCTGAAGTGTTTTGGCCGCGATTTGCCGCAGAGATTGGCGCTTATAGTTTCTTCGTTTACATATGTTGAGAAGTCGGGGGCGTATATGTCTTCTGCCGACGGGGCAAACACGACGTCCGCTCCTTCGTTCTCGCAGGCCTTGAAATCGGATTCGAGTTGGCGCGGATATTTGGCAAAGTCTTCGTTAGGGCCAAATTGCGTCGGGTTTACAAATATCGACACAACACATATTCCGCCTTCTTCTTTGGCTTTCTTTACGAGGCTTAAATGTCCCTCATGCAAAGCTCCCATTGTAGGAACCAGCGTTATTTTTTGGGAATTGGCTTTAAGCTCTTTGGCAAATTCTGCCATTTCTTTTGGCGACCTTATTATTTTCATTGATTTTACCCCCATAACTTATTTCTTGGTATCTTCAGTATTTTTCAGGAAAAATCAACCTATTAAAAAGATGAGCGATTCATATATTCAAGGTCTGTTCGCCGAGAGAATCGGCGGAGCGAACTACGGCAAGAGCAACGCAATTTACAAATTTGAAAAGATAAAGCGCGCAAAAGCGGCCGCCAGGGCAGCCAAACCCCACTTAAAGCTCATAGATATGGGTGTGGGAGAGCCCGACGAAATGGCTTTTCCGGAAGTAGTGGAAGCCCTTTATGAAGGCGCGAAAAATCCTGCAAACCGCGGGTATGCCGACAACGGGGGGGCTGAATTTAAAAAGGCGGCGGCTTCATATATGAAAGCCGTATTCGGCGTGGATATTGATCCCGATACGGAAATCTTGCATTCAATGGGGTCCAAGGCGGCCTTGAGCATTCTTCCGTCTTGCTTTATAAATCCCGGGGACGTCGCCATAATGACCGTTCCGGGGTATCCCGTATTTGGCACCCATGCCAAATATTTGGGAGGGGAAGTTTATAACGTAAAGCTTTCCGAGGAAAACGGATTCCTTCCGGATCTCGATTCCATTCCGGAAGATGTACTCAGGCGCGCTAAGACAATCGTGGTTAATTATCCTAACAATCCTACAGGAGCCAGCGCGACACGCGAATTTTATGAGAAGCTTGTGGCCTTCGCAAAAAAGAATAAAATCGTAGTGATTTCCGACGCGGCCTACGCTTCGTTGAGCTTTAGCGGGAATGCGATGTCTATACTTCAGGTTGAGGGCGCCAAGGATGTGGCCGTGGAGCTTCATTCGCTTTCCAAAAGCCATAATATGACAGGCTGGAGAATCGGCTGGGTCTGCGGTAATCCCCTTATGGTAAAGGCCTACGGCGACGTGAAAGACAATACCGATTCCGGCCAGTTCTTGGCAATTCAACACGCGGCCTCAAAGGGCTTGGAGAAGCCTTCAATAACCCGGGAAATTGCCGCAAAATATTCGCGCAGAATGGATTTGCTCGCGGGCGAGCTGAAATCTATGGGATTTAATCCGCGCAAGCCGGACGCCAGTTTCTATCTGTATATGCCCGCTCCAAAAGCGGCAATTTCCAGCGACGGAGTCCGCACGGAGTTTAAAACAGGCGAGGATTTTTCGCAGTGGATGATAACTGAACTGTTGATAAGCACAGTGCCGTGGGACGATGCCGGCGCGTTTGTAAGGTTTTCAGTCACCTTTGAGGCCCACGGTTTGGACGCCGAAAGGGAGGCTGTAGCCGAGATAAAGCGCCGTATGGGCTCATTCTCCTACGAATTCTGATAATGTATGAAATCTGAAGAAGAAAGTATTATAGCCCTTTTGCACGGCAGGGACAGGGCGGGGCTTGTAGCGCATGTGGCGGGTTGGATATATGCCCGCGGCGGAAACATTCTCCATGCCGACCAACATAGAGATACTCAAGAGGGCATATTTTTCCAAAGGCTTGAATGGATTCCCGCCGGAGACGTTGAATCCGAGATGCGCCTATTTGAGGAAATGGTTTCCTTCGATCTGGGAATGGAAGCCAAACTTATACGTTCGAGCGCCCGCCCCAAGATAGCCCTAATGGTGTCGAATTTTGAGCATTGCTTTAGCGATATCGTATTGCGATGCAGAAGCGGGGAACTTAAATGCGATATTTCTTGCGTGGTTTCAAACCATGAAAAGTTGCGCCAGATGAGCAGTATTTACGGGCTGGATTACCACTACACCCCGATAACCCCGGAAACTAAGGGCGAGGTTGAGTCGGAGCAGGTGCGCATAATAAAAGAAAGCGGCGCCGAACTTATAGTGATGGCGCGATACATGCAGATATTAAGCTCAAAATTTCTCGCCGACTGCAATTGTCCGGTGATAAATATCCACCATAGCTTTCTCCCGGCTTTTGCCGGAGCGCGCCCGTACCACAAGGCCTACGAGAGAGGCGTTAAGATAATAGGAGCCACGGCCCACTACGCCACCGAACAGCTCGACGAGGGGCCAATTATAGCCCAAGCCGTGGCTACCGTCAGCCACCGCAACAGCGTCGAGGATCTCATGCGCAAGGGCAGGGAACTTGAGCGTTCTGTTCTTGCGAATGCGGTGCGTTGGCATATAGAGGGCAGAATTTTGACTTATAAGAATAAAACCGTTATATTCGATTGATGTGCGATGGGCGAACTTCCTTTCAAAATCAGCGTGCTTGTGTTCGTTCGCGACGTCCGCGGAAGGCATCTTCTTATATCAAGGGCCAAAGAGCCGAATAAGGGGCTTTGGAGCCCGATAGGCGGAAAACTCGAGATGGCTAAGGGCGAGTCTCCGTTTGAGTGTGCCGTAAGGGAGGTCGGTGAAGAAATAGGTTTGCACATATGCGAGTCTGATTTGCATTTGTTTTCTATGGTGAGCGAAAAAGGTTATGAGGGAAGTTCCCATTGGCTGATGTTTTTATTCGACTGCGGAAAGCGCATATGCGAATTGCCAAAATCCATAATAGAGGGGAAGTTCGGCCTTTTTTCGGAATCGGAAATCGATTCTTTGGAAATTCCCGAAACCGATAGAAAAATATTTTGGAGCATATGGAAGAAGCGTTGCGAATCCGGATTTACGGTTTTGAGGGCGGATTGCCGCGAAACCTTAAAATATTTCATTGAAGAAGACTCTCAATAAATCTCGAAAAACAGCATAATATGAATAAAGACGACGAAAAAATTTTAGAAATATTTAGAGAAACAGGGGCTCTTATGGAAGGGCACTTCATTCTTCGCAGCGGCCTCCACAGCGGCCACTTTTTTCAATGCGCCCGCGTTTGCGAACGCATGGACAGGGTCGAGGAGCTTGTGGGTATGCTCGTCAAAAAGCTCGATGGTTTGGATTGCGCCACCGTGTTGTCTCCGGCTATGGGTGGGCTGGTGCTTGGACAGGAACTTGCGCGCCAACTGAAAAAGCGTTTTATATTCGCTGAAAAACAGGACGGAAACCTTGTTTTGCGCCGCAATTTCAAAATCTCCGAAGGAGAAAAAATACTCATAGCAGAAGACGTGATAACCCGCGGAGGCAGGGTTCAAGAGTGTATAGATATAGTAAAATCAAAGGGGGGCATACCCGTGGCAGTGGCAGTTCTCGTGGATAGAAGCTCGGGAAAGGCGCATTTTGAGTGTCCCTGCATCAGTTTGCTCGAATTTTCGTTTCCGACTTACGAGCCCGATAAAATTCCGGACGAATTGAAAAAGATTGAAGCCGTACACCCCGGCTCGTAATTGCGTTTTTGCGTATTTTATACCAAATTGCGCCTTTTGCCATTGACGCTTTTAGTTTGTTATTTCTAAATTGTCGCCATTATGGCATTTGTTAAATTTATATTTTTATTGGCGGCGCTTTTGCTTCCAATAGGATCGGCTTATTCAGAGGGAAAGTTGGTATTTGACGGCATCTCCGCCGAGAAATGTTGGTTGTCTCCAAATTCCAAAATGGATAACGGGCTCTTAAAATTTACGGCGGGTCCGGAAAAATATTTTCAACCGGTCATGTCAACACTTGCCGGCATTGAAAACGGCAAGGAGTATATCGTCGAATTCAAGGTTAAAGTCCTTGGAGATTTCGACAAAAATAAGCGCTTTGAATTTGTTGTCCGCCCGGATCCATATGCGCCGCTTTCAGACATAGCCGTGACTACCCTTTACGGCGGTGACGGAGAATTTCAGAATGTGAGTCTGCGTTTCAATGTACCCGTGGACGGTAGAAAATATTGCATGATGTTTTGGGCTTCCGGCGGGGCAAGCATCGAAATTCGTGATTTAAAACTCTACGAGGGGAATTTTACAAGGTTCTATCCTGCCGCGAGGGACGCAAAACCTTTTGAGGGTAAAATCGAGAATATGCCGTCGGGCTCGGAGGATTTTGAAATAGACGCTCCCCGCCCGGGGAAGGGAATAGTTGTCGAGGCTTCTGATTTCGGGGTTAGTCCGGATTCCGACGACAACTCCGCGGCTTTGGCGAAAGCCGTAAAACATTGCAAAGATATAGGAGCGTCCAGGCTTAACGTAAAAAAGGGAACATACAGATTCTTCGACGAAGCTGAAATTCTATTCCACGAAATGTCGGACTTCACCTTTGACGGAGGAGGATCGACTTTTATCTTTAGGCGCAAGAAAATTATGCCCAACTTTCACATAGTGGATTGCACCAGGTGTGAATTTCGCAACTTCAATATGGATTGGGATTGGAAAAACGATCCGTTGGCGGCCATAGTAAAAATAGAAAAGGTCGAGGATACTCCTTCCGGTAGCGTGATTGACGTGCGATTTACTGAATTTAAGCACTATCCTCTCTACGGGAAGGTCACCCGCGTGGCGCATATGTCGCCATACGATATTCAGGCTAATTCTGTGGGAATAGAGAACGGTCTTGAAGCGGGATTCGGATACGGTTCTATGGAAAAAGGGCCTAAGACGGAATGGTTGGAACCGAATCTCTTGCGAATACATTGCGGGTATAAATTTTTCCCGCCGTTGGGCCAGCATTACCGCTTGCAACATTTCTATTATGACGCGGACGGATTCGCTTTTTGGAGCAATACCCATTTGACCCTGGAGAATATTAACGTGTATTCGTGCAGGGGCGCAGCCTTCTATGTAAGGGGATACCAGCATCACTGGCAGATGAAGAACGTAAACATAAAAGTTCCTCACATTTATAGAAGACCTATGACCTGCACGGCCGACCACTTGTTCTTTCTGAGCTCCGGAGGGTATTTTAAGCTGCTCGGTTGCGAATTTTCAAGGGGAGGGGACGATTGCCTAAATATACACGATCCTTGCTCCTATGGTAAGAAAATCGACAAGCGCAAAATCAGAATCCACAATTTTGGAAACGGAGGCTTCTACAATGTCGGATCCAAAATAGAATTTAGGGATTCCGCATTCGCGCCCTTGAATTTTATAGGCACGGTAAAGTCGCGCAATATTGTCGATAGAGCCAACAATGTCGGGGACATAGAGTTTGAGGAGGATTTGCCGGATCAGAAGACCGATGGATTCGTACTTTTCAACAGGGCGTTTCGCTCGCAAAATGTAATAGTAAGGGACTGTTATTTCCATAGCAACAGAGCCCGCGGGTTGTTAATCTTAACCAACGACGTCACTATTGAGAACTGTAAATTCCGCCGGAATGAAATGGGGGCTATGAAATTTGAGACGGGATACACTCTCAATATATGGTGCGAGGGGCAAGGCGTGGACAATGTCGTGGTACGGAATTGCAGTTTTGACTCGTCGAATCCTTTTGGCATGCCAAACAACGGATATGAACGCGACATTTTTATGGGAGTGTATCTTAAGCGCGATCCTTCTACTGCCCAGACAAACTATCCCATATTAAAAAATATTCTTTTTGAAAACAACAGGTTTAAAGACTCTTACGGTTTGGTGGCGTTTATAGCGTCGTCGGGCAACGTGATTTTTAAGGATAATATTTTTGAGAATCCGACTTCCCGAAAGTTAAACAAACCGTATCGCGGGCAGTTTTACGTTTTCAGCTCTTCAAATATAAAAATTGTAAATAATACTTACGTCTCCACGCCAAATGTGAAGTCTCCCGGAGTGCTTGCCGACGAATCCGCAAAGGGAATCGTGGTAGAGGGGAATCGGATTGTGGAACCTGCGGAGAATTCCGTAAAATAACTGCGATTTGTAAAAAAAAACTTGCATTGAACAAAAAAAAAGCTACAAGGTTTGACTTTCAAAATAGCTCAGGTGGTGAAATTGGTAGACACGTACGTTTGAGGGGCGTATGCCGCAAGGCTTATGGGTTCGAGTCCCATTCTGAGCACCAAAAATGTTCGGTGTGTTTGTTCGCGCCGAACATTTTTGGTTTTTATATGTTTATCAATTATAAATCTGGAAAATTCCAAATATTGTAAATCGTTGTTTAGCCAAAGAAAACTTTGTAATCGGCAACCCTATATTTCCCGCTCCTTTTTGCTTATGGAGACTTATTATTTATTCGGCTAAGTGCCGCATGTGGACGCCATTGGCTTTAAGCATTTAGATGTCCCATTTAAATTGTCAGCTGGAAACGGAGTATCTTACGCATTATCTATATTCTTTTAGATTCGTCCGCGCGCAATATGTCCGCCGCGCTCGCCCGGCAAGTTTAATCTTGAAATGAGATATGGCGCAAATATCGTTGTAGCCGTAATTTGAATTCTTATATGGACTCAGCTTCTAAAAATGGAGGCGCTAATGGCGCCATAAAAATATTGCAATTCGGCGAGGGAAATTTTCTGCGGGCTTTTGCGGATTATATCGTCGCGGAAATGAATAAATGCGGACTTTTCGACGGCCGCGTTTGCGTTTTGAATTTGAGGAATACCGGTTCCGTCGAAAATATCAAGCTGCAAAAAGGGCGATACAATCTCATATCTCGCGGCATTAAAAACGGCAGGGCGTCTGTGGAGGTTTCTGTCATAGACTCAATCGCAAAGGCCGTAAATCCGTATTCCGAATTCGACGAGTTCATTAAATTTGCGGGTTCGGAGGATTTGCGGTTCGTATTCTCAAACAGCACTGAGGCTGGAATATGCTTTAACTCTTCTGACAAACTTGAGGACACTCCGCCATCGACTTTTCCTGCTAAACTTACCCTGCTTTTATTCAAACGCTATGAAATATTTTGCGGGGATTCAAGTAGGGGCTTGATAATAATGCCGTGCGAACTTTTGGAGCGCAATGGCGATTCCTTAAAGGAGTGCGTATTAAAATATGCCGCCCATTGGAATCTTCCGCGGGCGTTCTCCTCTTGGGTAGAGCAGAACTGCGCGTTCTGCAACACCCTTGTTGATAGAATCGTAAGCGGATTCCCCAAAGACTTCGACGGAAATTTAATGATAGACGGGAAACCGGACCGCCTTGCCGTTGTGGCGGAACCCTATTACCTTTGGGCCATAGAAGCTCCCGAATGCGTGAAAAAAGAAATGCCGTTTGAAAAATCCGCCCTCAACGCAGTTTACACCTCCGATATTTCCGGTTATAGGGCGAGAAAAGTCACATTCTTGAACGCCCCGCATACCCTCATAAGCGCCATAGGCCTGCAGCTCGGCCTCTCCACCGTCTGCGAAGCTGTGGAACATCAGCTGTTGTCGCGCTATCTCGACGCCTTGATGTTCGGAGAATTGCTTAAAACTCTCGACTTCCCTTCCGACGAATTGCGCTCTTATGGAATGTCGGTGATAGAGCGCTTTAAAAATCCTTATTTGCAACATTCTTTGAAGTCTATCGCCAGCAACATAGAAAGCAAATGCGCCGTTCGCGTGGCTCCGCCGATGAAGCGCTATGTGGAGCGCGGAAATGGAGTGCCGCATGCGGCTTGTTTGGGGCTCGCCGCCAATTTTACTTATTTATTTTCGGAGGGCGGAAATAAAAAAGATTCCGATATAGGGGCTTTCTCCGAAGATTTGCTTTCCAAGATATTTGAAGGAAACCGCGATTTTGACGGATACGATTCCGTGTGCGCGGCGGTTTTAAAATATGTCAATATGATTGCAAAAAATGGCATTTTGAACGCATTGGAGGATTTCTTAAATGAAGGATTTTATAAAAATAGATAATTCCGACAATGTGGTTGTTGCCCTAAATAATTTTAAAAAAGGAACCATACTTCAACCAGTCGGTATAGAATTGAAAGACGACATTCCCTTCGGGCACAAAATCGCCATAACAGATATTCCGAAAGGCGGCTATGTGATAAAGTATGGGCATCGCATAGGTAAGGTGGAGCGCCCCGTATCCATAGGGGAATTGGTGAACGAGACGAATTTAAAAACTGCGATTCCCCAAACGGGAGCTTACGAGTATTCTCCGCTTCCAGGCTTGCATGCGAATGCCGAAAGTTCCCCTCAAATATGTTTCAACGGTTATTTGCGTAAAAACGGCGATGCGGGCGTTCGCAACGAGCTCTGGATAGTCCCCCTTGTGTCGTGCGTAAACTGCGTGGCTTCCGAACTGGCAAAGCGCTTCGGCAATTCCGAATACGCCGCAGGTCTGGACGGAGTTTTTTCATTAACCCATCCTTACGGTTGTTCGCAGCTCGGGTGCGACCACGAAAATACCCGCAAAATATTGGCGGGATTATGCAAAAATCCTAACGCCGGAGGCGTCCTCGTCCTCGGGCTCGGTTGCGAAAACAATAAAATGGACAAGTTTAAAGAGCTTGTCGATACTTGCGATGCTTCGCGAATCCGCTTTCTTGAGGCCCAAAGCCATTCGGACGAATTGGCGTCGGGATTTGAAATCCTAAAAGAGCTTGCCGCGAATATGCGCTCTGACAAGCGCCGGGCGCTTCCTCTGTCAAAACTCCGCGTTGGATTGAAATGCGGCGGCTCCGACGCATTTTCTGGCATCAGCGCCAATGTTCTCATAGGTCGTTTTGCCGATATGGCAATAAGGCGCGGAGCATCATGCGCCCTCTGCGAAGTCCCAGAAATGTTCGGTGCGGAAACTCTGCTTATGGAAAGGGCAATTAGCAGGGAGGTGTTCGATAAAATCGTCGATATGATAAACTCCTTTAAGAGCTACTTTGTAAATTCAGGAATGCCGGTTTACGAAAATCCCTCGCCCGGAAATAAAGCCGGCGGCATATCCACCCTCGAAGAGAAGTCTTTGGGTTGCGTTCAGAAGGGCGGAAAATCTCCGGTAATGGACGTAATAAGATATGCCGAACGCATAAAATCTTCCGGACTTACGCTATTGGAGTCTCCGGGAAACGATCCTGTTGCCACTGCGGCTTTAGCGGCTGCCGGGTGCCAAATAATCCTCTTTAGCACCGGGCGCGGCACGCCTTTCGCCTCTGCGGTTCCAACCGTAAAAATCTCGTCCAACACGCCTCTTTTTGAGAAAAAACAGTCGTGGATAGATTTTGACGCCGGGCCCATCGTAGGCGGTAAAAATATAGACGATATTTCCGAGGAATTTTTTAAATTCGTAATCGATGTGGCAAACGGCAAAAAGACAAAGGCCGAGCTCAACGGTTATAGGGAAATAGCTATTTTTAAAAACGGCGTCACTCTATAGTTTTCCCTATATGCCTCTCAACCTGAAGAACTACACGCCAAGGCGCAAATAGCTCTTGGCGTTGTTGTACGATACGTCGGAGACAAGCCTGCCGGCGAGTTCGTAGTCTTCCGGAATGGAGCCGTTTTCAATTTCCCTGCCGATTATGTCGCAAAGTATTCTGCGAAAATATTCGTGTCGGGGATAGGATAGGAATGAGCGCGAATCCGTGACCATGCCTACAAAATTTGCCAGCAGAGAAAGCTGCGAAAACGCCTCGATTTGAGCCCTTATGCCATTGGCCTGATCCAAAAACCACCATCCGGATCCGAGCTGCATCTTGCCGGGGCACAAGTTGCTTTGGAAATTCCCGAGCATTGTGGCAAGCATTTCGTTATCTTTTGGATGCAAATTGTAAAGAATCGTTCTACCTAGTTTCCCGCGCGAATTTAAGTCGTCGAGATGGCGGGCCAAAGCGGCGGCGTAGTTGGATTCGCCTATGGAATCGAATCCGGTGTCGGGTCCAAGTTTCTTAAACATCGCAGAGTTGCAGTCGCGCATGGCTCCTATGTGCAGTTGGCGCGTCCATCCGGATTCCGCGTCCATCTCCGCGCATGCAGTCAATACGGCGGACTTTAGTTTATCTGACTCGCCGGAGTCGAGGCATTGTCCGGACATCGCCTTCTTGAAAATAGTATTCAAAGTATGCTCGTCTGCGGGGGCGTAGAACATAGTGTCGAGGCCGTTGTCGGACAATCTGCAGCCCATCGAATGGAAATAGTCGTGTCTGCGCTTTATGGCAGTGACAAGATCGTCGAAATCTTTTATCTCTATGCCCGCGGCTGCTGAAAGCTTTGAAATGTAGGCTATATAATCGGAGGGATTCTTTACCGCGTGCGTCTTATCCGGCCTAAAAGTCGGCAATACCTTTATCTCAAAATTTTCGTCCCTCAATTTTTTATGGGCTGAAAGATCGGATATAGGGTCGTCGGTGGTGCATACTATCTCAACTTTGCAGTTCTTCATGCAAGAGCGGGCGGTCAGACCTTCGTTCAAAACCTTGTTGCATCGGGTCCAAACTTCGTCGGCTGTATCCGGCGACAAAAGGACGTCGTCTATGCCGAAAAATCTGGCCATCTCCAAGTGCGTCCAATGGTATATTGGATTGCGGAGAAGTTTCGGCATCGTAAAAGCGAATTTATCGAATTTTTCTTTATCTGAAGTTTCGGTTCCCGTGCAAAATTTTTCCTCTACGCCGTTGCTTCTCATAGCCCTCCATTTATAATGGTCTCCTCCGAGCCATACTTGGGCGACGTTGTCCCATTTCTTGTCTTCCACTATTTCGTCGGGATTTAAATGGCAATGAAAGTCTATTATAGGCAATTCAGCTGCGTATTCAAAATAAAGCTTTTGCGCGGATTTTGTTCCGAGCATGAAATTGGGATTTATGAATTGTTTCATATATGGTTAATTTTTCGGCATTTTTAGTATTGAGTGGATATTCGGTCAACATAAATCTATTCCGCTTTTATTCCCATTCTTTGTCTAATCATAAAGCGTTTCTATCGCGGCTTGACTATGCGCACTTTTTGTGTTTCATATCATGCCGTTCTGGCGCGTTATATTGTAATACATAGGAATTTATTGTAAATTTTGACCCAATATGAAACTCGTAAACATTATAGGATTTTTATTTCTCGGTGCGACCTTGTCGGGGCACGAGGCATGGAATGACATTTCCGTATTTAGGATAAATAAGGAGAATCCTCACGCCTTTTATATAGTCTATCCGAATTTTGCAGAGGCGAGCATTCCGCTTTCTATAGATGATATTGCAAATCCCTATTCCACGGAGTCGTACAAATCCCTCAACGGCGATTGGAAATTCTTCTTCGCAAAATCCCATTCCGAAGTTAAAGGCGATTTCTACAAGCGGGACTTTGACGATTCCTCTTGGGCGGACATTGACGTCCCGAATTCTTGGCAGTGCAGGGGATTCGACAGAATCTTTTACGACAACCAGCCTATGGAATTCTTTTTCGACTTCAGCGGAAATATGTATCCGGATTTTGAATATGGAAATATAGGCGGTAAAAAAACTGTTCCACTCGCCGCTCAAAAACCATATATTCCAGAGGCTCATAGGCAGGTGGGCGTATATCGCAAAAAATTTGTATTGCCCGCCAACTGGAATGGGAAAGCTGTTTTTGTGCAATTCCATGGCGTCAGAACCGGATTCAATCTGTATGTAAACGGCAATTTCGTCGGGTATAGCGAAGATAGTTTCACGCCCGCGGAATTCGATATTACAAAATATATAGATGCCGATGGCGAAAATTCCATCGTGGCCGAAGTGTTTAAATATACGACGGGCGCCTATATGGAAATGCAGGATATGCCGCATGTTGTTGGAATTGTAAGAGACGTTCTGCTCGTGGCGCGCAATCCGCTGCATGTAGAAGACTATTACGCTCCCGCAAAATTGTCCGCAGACTTGTCGTCGGCCGAGATTGATTTCTCCGTAAAAATTCGCAATAAATCCCCTTCAGATTCGGCTAAATGCAAATTGGAGGCTTATCTATTGGATTCTGGCGGTAAACCGATAGGCGGGTCTCCCCTTTTCACAAGGGAAATTCCGGAACTTAAAGGGAATTCCGCATACGAGATATCCGAGAAACAAAATGTAGGGGACGTAAACTTGTGGAGCCCGGACAATCCCGTATTGTATTCTTTGGCGTTCAGGCTGGTAGATGCCGATGGCGGAGACATTGAAACCGTTGCTGCGGATTACGGTTTTAAGAAATTCGATATCGACAAATCAAAGCGCCAATTGACCTTAAACGGCAAGAGGTTTTTTATCAAGGGAACAAATCATCACGATTGGTCTCCTGATAAGGGAAAGGCGATGTCCTTTGAGTGGATGAAGAAGGATATGATTTTGATGAAGCGCGCCAATATAAATTCTCTAAGGACATCCCACTATCCAAAAGATTCGCGATTTTACATGCTGTGCTCGCGTTTCGGAATCATGGTTATGGACGAATGTAACCATGAAATGCACTACTTTAGGGATAGGCCGGCCGCGAGCGATTTGGAAATCTATATTCCGGCAAGCGTTGACAGAATGCGCAACATGGTTTTGAGGGATCGCAATATACCGTGCATATCTATATTTTCCGTGGGGAACGAGTCTGCCGTGTATTATACTAAGACTTTGCGGGCTATGGAACTCGAGGGGCGCAGGTTATCGGCGAAATCCGGGCATTTCATTCATTCAGAAGCCGAGACCGGAGATATCGTAAACGGTAGGGCTAATGGCGATTCGGATTTCTTTTCTCCTATGTACGGCGGTACGGCACGCATGAAAAACCATCTTAAAAAACATGTAAATGAGACCCGCCCCTTCTTCTTTTGCGAATATTTCCATTGTATGGGAAACACTTTGGGAGATTTTCGCAACACATGGTCTTTTATACGCTCACAGGACGCCCTTAACGGCGGATACATATGGGATTGGGTGGATCAAGCCCTCTATTTGCCCCAAAAAAACGATTCGGGCAGCTTATATTTGTCGGACGCAAGGGACTGGGGAACCGTGCCCAATAAGGAAAATTATTGCTTAAACGGAGTCGTATTCGCCGATAGAACCTATTCGGCAAAATATTTTGAAGTCGCAAGGGTGTATCAGGATATTCAAATTGAGTCCGCTGGGCGCCCGGGAGAGTTGTCGCTCTCCAACGAGTTTATATCTACGAATGTTGATTCGTTTCTCCCCATAGTGTCCATTGAGCGCGACGGAAAAGTTATCGCCGAAAAATATTTGGAGCCGATACATCTGCCTGCCGGAGAAAAAAAATCCCTGAAACTTGATATGCCAGCTTACGATTCTTCAAAGCCCGGAGAATATTTTTATACTTTGTCTTTTTTGCGCACGAGGCATACTCCGTACGCCAGGCGCGGCGAGCTTGTGGCAAAGGCGCAATTCCCATTGGACAAGAAACCCTATCCGGAAATTCGCATAGAGGGTGGGCGTCCGTCCGTCTCTGCCGGCGATTCGTCGATTGTTGTGAAAGCCGGCGGAGCCGAGATAGTTTTCGACAAAATTTCGGCTACTTTGCTTTCCTATTCATACAATGGGAAAAAACTCGTGGTTTCTCCTGTGGAATTCGACTTTAAGGTGGCGTGGATGGATAATTTCAACCGCCATCTGAAAGCCCGATTTGATGCCGCCATGCTCGATAAGCTCCTTCCTAATTCCCCTGAAATTTCCGTGAAAGAGTTGGAGGATAGGGTGGTTGTCAACTGCAGTTCAAAATATTTGAACGCCAACAAGTCTGGCTTTGAGACCAGAGTTGCGTATATCATTTTACCAAACGGCTTTGTGAATGTATCCGCTTCATTGAAGAAAATAGGCGATATTCCTAAAAATGTGATAGTGCCGAGACTTGGCCTGAGAATGGGCATTGGCACAAGTTTTGACAATGTGAAGTTTTTCGGGCGAGGCCCGTTTGCCAATTATCCCGACAGGCTCTATTCGGCTGATATTGGCATGTATTCCTTAAAAGCTTCCGATTTCTTCGAGCCTTATACAAAATTGCAGGATACGGGAAATAGGGAAGGGGTACGCTTCTTTGCGCTTGGGGATTATTCCGGGGCGGGAATACTCGTGTCTATGCCGGATTCTCCAAATCCTGTGGCTCTTTTGCCTTGGACTCAATCGGAACTTCTTCAGGCGGAAAGACCCTATATGCTGGGAATCCCAAAAGTTCTTGATCTCAGAATAGCATACAAGGTTTCCGGTCTCGGCTCGAATTCCTGCGGGCCGGAGCCTAAAAAAGAATTTGTTATAGATTTGGACAAACTTGGAGCATGGAGCTTTACCCTAATGCCATTCTCGGACTCTACCGAGCGCGATTCTCTTATGAAAGTGAGGCTTCCGCCCGCAGGGAACTTTTAAGCGGTGAAATAAAAAAAGGAGCCGCGCGGCTGTTGCCGTACGGCTCTTTGATTTTAAGCTCCCAAACTTAATGTCATTTTATGGTGGCGATAAAAAATCCGGCCACCAATGCCGTTCCTATAACTCCGGCAACATTCGGTCCCATGGCGTGCATTAACAGATAATTTCCGGGGTCTGCTTTCTGCCCCTCAACCTGCGATACGCGGGCGGCCATCGGAACCGCTGATACGCCGGCCGAACCTATGAGGGGGTTGAGCTTGTCTTTTATGAATAAATTCATAAATTTCGCCATAAGCACCCCGGCGGCGGTTGAGAATCCAAAGGCTACAACTCCAAGCAATAGTATTGAAATTGTATCCACCCTTAGGAATCTGTCGCCTGTCATGGTTATGCCTACAGATGTTCCCAGGAATATGGTGGTGACGTTTATAACTTCGTTTTGAGCCGCTTTGCTAAGGCGTTCGCAAACGCCGCACTCCCTTATGAGATTGCCGAGCATTAGCATCGCCACCAGAGCCGAAACGTCGGGTACTACAAGTATGCAGAAAATCGCTATTCCGAGGGCGAATATGAGCTTTTCGAGCTTTCCGACCCTCCTCATGCTTTTCATTCTAATTTTACGTTCGGCTTCCGTAGTTAGGGCGCGCATTATTGGCGGTTGTATTATGGGAACAAGAGCCATATAACTGTACGCCGCCACGGCTATTGGAGCCAATAGGTGGGCGGCGAGCTTATTTGTTATAAAAATCGAAGTCGGGCCGTCGGCTCCGCCTATAATGCCTATTGAAGCGGCTTCCGGAATGCTAAATCCGAGAAGATACGCCCCTATAAACGTGGCGAATACCCCGAATTGAGCCGCCCCTCCAAGAAGAAGCGTTTTGGGATTTGCAATCAAGGGTCCGAAGTCGGTAAGGGCTCCAACACCCAAAAATATTAGAGGCGGAAACAGCTCGAGCAATACGCCCATTTGCAGGTAGTAGTACAAACCTCCGCTGCGTTGGCTGTAAACATTCACTATTTCTGCTCCCTTGGTGACTTTCGAGCCTTTTGCGGCATATACTTCTGTTATGTTCCCGGAAGCTTTTGCCCACACTAAAATATCGTCGCCCTTCAATTCGAGCTCCGAATTTCTAAATTTTACTTTAAAGGATACGGCGTCTTGATTCGTTGCGGATACATCGTTTGGCCTTATTACAGCCATGAGATCCGGTATGCCCTTTGCTTTCTCAAAGGTGTTTTCGCGCGCCTTTTTAGAAGTATTTTTCTCAACGAACGCGAAGTATTCGGATATCAATTTTTGGGCCTCTTGCGGCGTTGCCGTAGCGACTCCGGGAATATCCGAAACCTTTGTGGGAATTTGCCTCAGTACTCTTGGCACAAAAACATTTTGACCCTCCGAAACAAACACGCCCTGTATTGTTCCGGATTCCGTAGCTACTATGGGAGCGGCAGGCTTGTTTATTACGCCCTCGGTGGGGAGGTTCGCCAAAAGCGCCCCAAAGGCTATAGGAACCAGCAATAACGGCTCGAACTGCTTGTAAACGGCCAAATACATCAGGATTAAGACGACACCCCACATGACTATCATTCGCCAATCGAGGTAAAATAGTCCGGTGTCGAGTAAAAGTCTTATTAAGCTGTCTATCATAATAAATCTTCCTCCTAACTATTTAAACCGGATTGCGAGCGTTTGTCTATGGACGCGAAGATTTTTCCAAGCGCCCAGGTTAATATTGATTGTATGCAAAGCACGAGCATGACTACGGAAAATCCTATGGCTGAATATATTAACAGCTGCGTCATGGACGGATTGCCGGATATTAGGCTTTCGCAAATGAACATAGTATTATAAAACACGATTATCGAGGGGGTTGAGCGCGAATATGGATTCCCTCGGCGTCCCATATCGGCGGTATACAAATTTTGTCGCGGCTCAATTTGCGCGAACTATTGCGGAATATTTATTTTTTCCGCGCCTTATAACTATAATATCACTGCGGCAATCAAATCAACAATACGCGTATTGTCTGGCCTAAACACGGGAAAGAAAACGCGTTGTTTGCAAAAACTTCCGTAAAATATTCTGGAGTTTGAAATTCGCTTACGCGATTCTTAAAATCGTAGAATTTTTCCAGGCTTTTTTCAAATACGGAGCCGATAGAAGCGTGGGAGGCAAAGCACGACATTCTGTCTCTTTGTTTTCTGCAGCGCGCCGAATTTCCGGACTTTTCCACGCAATTAAGCAGAATCGCAGGCGGAGGAAACCCTTCGTTTGAAAGGTTGTCGCAAGTCTTTGCAAGACTCTCGCAATAGCCTGTTGCGCTTATGGGGCACTTATCGAATTCAGCGGATGTAAGGGCCGCGAATGCCGCTTCCGCTGTCAGCAAACACAGCAGATACAGTAGTGGCGCGCAACTGGATTTTAAAAGTTTCAATTACCGCGAATGCTTTGTCTTTCACCGCAAATGTCAACCATATTTTATAGAATCTGTCTTTTATCGGGCGCCTGCAAATTAATTTATTATTAGATGTGCGGCATTCTGTATATAGACGCAATTTTTTTGCCCGCCAATATCGACATAATTTACATCATTCATGGTATTTGCAATTTTCCCGGGACATTTCGCAAAAAACAAAACTCTCCGCAATTTACAGCTTCCGCCCGATTGGGCGCAAGTGGAGCGGAGAGTTGTCTTTAAAGTTGGCTTAGGGCCTCGCTTGTCCGTGGGCTCCGAATACGCGCGCTATGGCGTTGAAGAATCCGTAGCCGTTTTCGGTATCGGGCTCTATATAAGAGCCTTCGGTCCACTCGTTGAGTGCGTTTATTACTATCAGCTTAGGTTTGTGGCTGGGGATATTTGCGTCGGCCCAGGCCTTGGCTTTGCGCAGAAAGTACTCAAACCTTTCGGGGGTATTATTTAAAGTGACAGGTATGTAAACGTAATCCGGAAAGCGCGGGTTAGAGTCCCAACCGCAAGTTATATTGGGATAAAACTGGAATTGTTTCAGCTTTTTTGCCCTGTCTTCAAATTTTGCGAAACACGCCTCTCCCCATTCTTTATAGTCCATATCTTTCATTCCGGTATAATCCTGGTAATATGAGCCTGAAAAAGGCACAAATTCCATCCAGTTATAACAGAATGCTCCGGTAAACCCTACTTTTGAAAGGTTATTTGTGCTTTCTTCGCTGCCAAGCGCCCCGTTTTGACACTGCAATTCCACCCCTTCAAATCCGGCTTCGCGCGCTTTTTGGTCGAAATATTCAAAGGCTTCCTTTACCTTATCAACGCCCCCGAACCAACCTATGAGTTCGTTGGGGCAGAATACCTGAAACAGCGGTTTGCCGTTTATCTTATAATAGTTTGGCTTTTTAAAATAATTTATCCAGCGCGGGACGAGAACGTTTTTAAATTCGTCTAAAGATACCGTCGCCAATGCGCGTACATTGTAATATCCGTTCTTATCCTTACATTTTACGGGTACGGTTTTGTCCCATTGGTCGTCTATTGTGTGGTTTGCCCACATCAAGGCAAATTTCATGCGTTCGTTATTGGGAGCTTTTAAAAATGCATTCACGCCCTCTTCCAAGAACGGCTTGCCTTCGTACCAATACCAATCGTAAATAAGAACGTTTACGCCCGCCGCCAAACACGCGTCGATTTTTCTCGCGAGTACGATAGGATCGTTTTCCTGCTCATAACCCCACAGCGGAACGCGCGGCTGTCTATGCCCCGGCTTTTTTGCCTTTGCCCCGTAAACAAATTCCCATTCTCCGACTCCTTCCGGAAAAAATCCGTATCGTTTCCAGTCTTCAGTTCCTTGAAAGGCCGGCCAAACATATGCGGCTACATCGTATTTACAACCTGTGTTTGACGGCGGAAAGGCAGGCGCTGCGACGTTTTGCTCTTTCTGATTATTCTCGACGGAGGTTCCCGCACAGCCCAATAATTGGGCAATGATTATTCCAGAAATGGCAATAGACGCGAACTTAAATATGTAGTTTCTCAAAAACATTTACTTCATCTCCTTTATTTTGGTTGTTCCAAGCAGTAAAAATTTTTTCATAAAAAATATTCATGTAAAGCCAAAAAAAACAACAAATTCGCATGGTTTAGTTCTTTTATTCCAACATAATTTTACATTTAAATAATGTAGAAGCTACAATCAAAGTTTATTAAAAATTTTTACAATTTATAACATATTTACATTTAATAATTTTCAAATCTCCTTTTGAGAGGGATTTCAAACGATACATATTATGAGAAGTCTTATGGCTTTTGTTTAGAGTTTTGGTCTTTTAGTATGATTCTAATTTAATTCAGCGCGATATTTTTCATTGAAAAACAATCCGCTTTTTTCAATAATTAAATTTGTATGAAGAAACTTACATTTTTACTGTTAACATTGTCCGCAATAATCGGGATAACTGCATGTTCGTCAACTTCCGATAAATGCGCCAAAAACTCCGAGGATTACACAAAATATGTGAATCCTTTCATTGGTACCGCTTATAACGGCCACGTTATACCTGGGCCTTGCATGCCTTTCGGTATGGTTCAGCCATCACCGGAAACCGGTAATTTTAAGTGGAGATATTGCAGCGGATATAATTATGACGACAAAGAAATTTGGTATTTTGGGCAAACCCATCTGAGCGGGACCGGCTGCCAGGATCTCGGAGACGTTGCCTTTATTCCCTACACGGGTTCCGCAGATAAGAAATCTTTCAAGAGTTCCTTTAAGAAAGAAAACGAAAAGGCTGAAGTCGGTTTGTATAAAGTATATCTCGACGACGCAAAAGCCGACGTGAAAATATCCTCAACAAATCGCGTCGCCATCTATGAGATAAAATTCGACGCCGACGGAGGTTCATTGCTATTCGACTTTCAGAGCGGCATGACCGGAAATCTCAAAAGGCGCGTCATAAGTTCCGATACAAAACAAATAAGTCCTTTTGAGATAACCGGAGCCCAGTACGTCCGCCAATGGGTTAGGAGAAACGTGTATTTTTATATAGTGTTCGACAAGCCCATAAAAAATATTCAGATTAAAAAAGCGGATCCCGCCTTTAAAGCAGACCAATATTATGTGGATTTCGGCCTGAAAAAGGGAGAAACCCTCAAGGTGAAAATCGCGCTTTCAGGCGTTGGAATAGACGGGGCTAAGGCCAATATGAAGGCCGAGCTCGACGGTTGGGATTTCGACGAAGTTGTCGCAAAGAACAAGGCCGAATGGAATAAGTTCTTGAGCAAGGCCGAAGCCAAGGGAGATAAAGACCAGCTCACGAATTTCTACACGAGCATGTATCACGCCTTTATACATCCTTCCAATATAACTGACGTGGATAAAAAATATAGAGGGGCGGACAATAAAGTCTACCAGTCTAAGAATGGCGACTACTATTCCACCTTCTCATGCTGGGATACATATCGTGCCGAGCATCCACTGTTTACAATTATCGCTCCGGAGTATGTAAACGACTTTGTAAATACAATGCTCGACCACTTTGACGCCCAAGGGCATTTGCCAATATGGACTCTCGCCGGCAAGGAAAACTTCTGCATGATAGGCAACCACTCCATTCCTATTATAGCGGAAGCCATATTGAAGGGTTTTGACGGATTCGACGCTAAAAGAGCCCTCAACGCTATGGTAGTGACATCTGACAAGAAACTTCCCAAGTCCGACGGAATGCTTTTGGAAAAATACGGGTATTATCCGTTCGACATATATAAGAACGAATCCGTATCGAGGACGGTTGAAGGCTGTTATGACGATTATTGCGTTTCCTTGGTCGCCGCAAAATTGGGCGACAAGGCTTTATCGGAAAGGTTTGCCAAACGTTCCGAATTCTATAAGAATCTTTTCGATCCCCAGACAAAATTCGTGCGCGGGAAGGACAGTAAGGGTAATTGGAGAAATCCCTTCAATCCCTTTGCGCTCTCTCACGACAGCAGCATAGGCGGAGATTATACTGAAGGCAACGCATGGCAATATTCCTTCCATGTCCAGCATGAACCGGAGGCTCTCATAGAACTTTTCGGTGGAAAAGACAAGTTTATCGAGCGAATCAACATGCTCTTTAAGGCTGAGGACAATGGAAACGTCGGAGGTTTTGTAAGCGACGTCACAGGGCTAATAGGGCAATACGCCCACGGCAATGAGCCAAGCCATCACGTTATATACTTCTATCCTTATGCCGGCCAGAAATGGCGTACCCAAGAGCTCGTGAGAGAAGTGTTCGACAAATTCTATCTTCCCAAGCCCGACGGGCTTTGCGGCAACGACGATTGCGGACAAATGAGCGCTTGGTATCTATTTTCGGCCATGGGCTTCTATCCGTTTAACCCCGCTTCCGCAGAGTACGTTTTGGGCGCTCCTCAACTCCCGGAAATTGTCCTTCCTTTGGCAAACGGCAACTGCTTTAAGATTGTGGCAAAGAACCTGAGCAAGGATAATAAGTATGTGAAGTCCGTTAAACTTAACGGAAAAGAACACAAGGGCATTACCATTAAACATTCCGATATCCTCGCCGGGGGCGTTCTTGAGTTTGAAATGACTGATAAGCCGGTAAAATAAGGCATATACCTTTTATTATAGAACAAACTTAAGGGGATTGCGTTGCAATCCCCTTTTTTATTTCCCGCCGTGAAAAATCCCGATTTCAAACATGGAAATCGGGATTTGCTGTTTTTGGGATATTTTTTGCTATGCTAATTTATCGAGCTCATTGAGGGCGAATGCGTAAGCTCCTATTGCCACCGCGTTGCTTGTGCCAAGCTTGGACACGCAAATGCCTATGCGCTTTTCTTCCGTGGCAAACACGGTCTTAGAGGAGCCGTAAACTTTAACTTCTTTTACGCCGCCCGTGGCAAACGCGTCGGCTTGCCCGCAGTCTTCAAGATTGTAGATTTTCTGGACCAGCTTAGGAAATATCTTTTTTTCGCCGTTAATGAGGGTGCCGCGCATCTCTTTTATAAGTGAGTCCATAAAGAGCTTGTGCCCATAAGACAGGCCTCCGCCTATGACAATAGGGCAGTCGCTTATCCTTGTAATTTCCGCAAGCACGTCTCCGAGCGCTTCCCCCATTTCCGCGTAGGCGGCTTTAGCGGCGTCGGCGTCCCCTTCCATCTTGCCCAATGCGATGTCTTCTATATCTTTCGGAGAATACTTCTTATAATCTTCAAGTCCTATGCGCTTTGCGTAGCTTTTTTGGACGGCTCTTATGCAAGCGCCTTCTTCGGCGAAACTGTCGGGAGAAAATTTGTTCTTCATCAGCCACACCTCGGCCGCATTTGAGTTGTCGCCCGTGTACAGGGTGCCGTCTATGACAAATCCCCCGCCCAAACCGGTTCCGAGAGTTATGCCGAAAAGGTTTTTATACCGCTTCGGATTGCCTTTCTTTTCCATTAGTTCGTTAACAAAGGGCAGGGCCCCCCCCATTGCTTCTCCATAGACAAAAAGATCGCCGTCGTTGTTTATGAATACCGGAACCCCGAATTCTTCAGAGAGAATGTCTCCCAGCGCGACGCCTCCGGCAAATGCGGGAACATTTCCTATGTTGAATATTACTCCGTTTTGATAATCCGCGGGCCCGGGAAATGCGAAGCTTATCGCGCTCGGTTTTGCGCCAGAGGCTTTTGCGAGCTCCGAAAATCCGCGTTTTATATTGGCTATGCTCTTGTCGAGATTGTCGCCCTCGGAGGGCAGTGTAATCTGTTCTCCTATTTTCTTACAGCCCTTAATGGCCGTGAAAACGTAATTTGTTCCTCCCGCATCAAGCGTGAAAACGACTCTTTCGTCTTTATCGTATTTCATATGAATTATTATATGGTAATTGTTGTAAGTAAAAATTCGCAATAATCATTTGCCGAGAAAACAGGTGATTCTCCCGCCGGTATCAATACGTTTTCCGAGAGCCCTGCGGTTCCCCCCCCCGATTCCGTTAGGCTTCCCTCTACAACGCTTAAAATTTTTGGCGTCCCGCTTTCGATATTTAGGCTTTCGGATTTCTGAAGCTTTACACGCTCGATTTTAAACAGCGGGAAATCGCACAATGAGATGATTTTGCCGGGGCATTGCTTGGATTTTATTATTTTTGGGGGAGGCATAGACAAATCGACGCATTTGGCAGACTCCTCTATATGCAGTTTGCGCGGCTTGCCGTCGGTTCCCATTCTATCCCAGTCGTAAAGGCGGTATGTGGTGTCGGAGTTTTCCTGAATCTCCAGTATGAGATTGCCGGCCCCTATGGCGTGCACGCATCCGCCTCTGATGAATACTGAATCTCCAGGTTCAACATCTATTTTGCGGAGATTTTCCCTGAGCCATTTTCCGTCCGAAAGTTTTCGCGAATCCACGGATTTGATTCCCTCGTTAAATCCGGCTATAATATTTGCCCCGGCTTTAGCATCGGCTATGTACCAATTCTCGTTTTTACTTTCGGCGTTTAATTGCTTGGCGCTTTTGTGCGAAGGGTGGACTTGTATGCTTAAAGCTTGTTCGGCGTAAATCCATTTTACAAGAACGGGGAATGGGGCGGAGAAATCTTTTCCCATTATGTAAAGTGGGTTCTCCTTTAATATGTCCGAAATTTTCATGCCGTCGAATTTTCCCCCTTCGGCAACGGACACTGCTTCTGGGCGGTCTGAAATTTCCCAGCTCTCGCCTGTCGGGGAGTCGTTTGGAATAGGCCTATTAAAATATTTTTTGAGGCCGTCGCCACCCCATACGCGTTCAAAGTAAACGGGTTTAAATCTGATAAATCTCATATGGTTGCAGGCTAACTGTTTATTTGCGCGCTTTCAATTAAAAAGTATTGCGGCATAAACGCCCAATGTACCGCTTATGGCGGATAAAAATAAAAAAGGCTTCCAGATTTAACCTATGGAAGCCTTTTTCGCTCTACGTCAAAGATTGTGGAATGGGAGAAAAAAAGAGGGCAAAGAGAATAAAAAATGTTCTACAATGCCCAATGTGTTAATCAAGGGTTATAAGATACTCAGGACGGTAAGAGTTGGTCAAGACTTTTCGATTGCGGAAGTTGAGCATAAGCAGTCGGGTATACC